>MKJX01000054.1 GCA_001942415.1 Pseudonocardia sp. CNS-139 | reverse complement strand
ATGTCGCCGAGCGCGTAGACGTTCGGGAGGTCGGTGCGCAGCCGGTCGTCGGTGAGACGACCGCGTCGATCCGCACGCCGCTCCTCGACGCGTGGTCCGCGGTGAGCGCGCCCGACGGCGACGAGCAGCAGGTCGGCCTCGATCTCCTCACCGGACTCCAGCGAGACGGTCACGGTGTCCGCGGTCTGCTTGGCGCCGGTGAACCGCACGCCGGTCTTGAAGGCGATCTTGCGGCGGCGGAACGCGCGCTCCAGCTGCTTGGAGGAGAACTCGTCCTCGGCCGGGACCAGGCGGGGCAGCGCCTCGACGATCGTCACGTCGGCGCCGAAGCTCTTGAACACCGACGCGAACTCGACGCCGATCACGCCGCCGCCGAGCACGACGACCCGCTCGGGGACCTCTTCGAGGCGGATGGCCTCGTTGCTGGTGATGATCCGGCCGCCGATGTCGAGGCCGGGGAGCGACCGGGAGTAGCTGCCTGTGGCGAGGACGACGTTGCCGCCGACGTAACGATCGTCACCCACGACCACGGTGTTCGGTCCCACGAACCGGCCGGTGCCCTCGACGAGCGTGATGTTCCGGCTCTTCACCAGGCCCTGCAGGCCCTTGTAGAGGCGGGCGACCACGCCGTCCTTGTAGGCGTTGACACCTGCCATGTCGATGCCGGCCAGCGAGCTCTTGACGCCGATCTTGTCGCCCTCGCGCGCGGCGTCGGCCACCTCCGCGGCGTGGAGCAGCGCCTTCGTCGGGATGCAGCCCCAGTGCAGGCAGGTGCCGCCGAGCTTGTCGCGTTCCACCAGCACGACGGACATGCCCAGCTCGGCCGCCCGCAGCGCGGCGGCGTAACCGCCGGAGCCGCCGCCGAGAACGACCAGGTCCGCGTTGTGCTCGGGCACGTGCTCAACTCCCTAACGATCGGGCGCCACGATGGACGAACGGCGATCTGACGCCGCAGCCGTCATCTTGTCATCTGCCGAGAGCGCACGTGGCGGCTGGTGCTCCCGGGAGAAAAACGTACGTTCCGTGCGTTGGTGGATGCGGGAGGTGTCCGGTATGGGGCTGCTGGGCCGGCTGGGACTGGGGCGGCGCAAGGGCACGTTGCGCGGCGCGGAGGCCGACGACGTCGCGCACCTGCGCGCGTGGGTGGCCACGCACGAGGGTGTGGAGGCGTTCGTCGAGCCGCGCACCACCGTCACCGAGACCACGATGCTGCTCGTGGACCGCGACGGCGTGTGGACGCGGCGGCGCATCGCCGGTCCCGACGCGCCCGCAAGCTCGCCCGCGCGCTGCGCATCCCGGTCTACGACGTGCAGCTCGTCGGCTACCCGCAGCGGATGCGCGACCACGACGCCCGCCAGCGCGCCCTCCGCGACCGCGAACGCCGCCGCAACCTGGGCCTCTGACCGCCGGGATCGTCCCCGGCCGCAACTCGCGCACCCGAATCCAGCGACTCGCGCACACAAATCCAGCGACTCGCGTGCACCCAGGCCCCGACTCGCGGGGCGCTGCGCGCCCGGCCCCGCGAGTCGCTGGAAAAGTGCGCGCGAGTCGGGCCGTGGGTGCACGCGAGTCGCGCCGTGGGTGCGCGCGAGTCGGGCTCTGGCAGCGCGCGAGTCGGGCTCAGCCGTGCTCGGCGATGTCCGCCAGCAGGGCGTGCAGGGTGCGGACGGGCACGCCGGTGCCGCCCTTGACCGTGTAGCCGTACGGCCCGCCGGTGTGGAACGAGGGGCCGGCGATGTCGATGTGCGCCCACGCCAGCCCGTCCGGCACGAACTCGCGCAGGAACGTGCCGGCCACGAGCATGCCGCCCCAGCGGGTGCCCGCGACGTTCGCGATGTCCGCGATCCGCGAGTCCAGCTCGCCGCGCATGTGCGGGGGCAGCGGCATCGCCCAGCCGTCCTCGCCCGTGGCGCGGGCGTGCGCGGCGACCCGGTCGCGGAAGTCGTCGCTCCCCATGACGCCCGCGGTGCGCAGCCCGAGCGCGACCTGCTGGGCACCCGTGAGCGTGGACGTCTCGACGAGGTAGTCCGGCCCGTCCTCGGCGGCCCGCGCGATCGCGTCGGCGAGGACGAGCCGGCCCTCGGCGTCGGTGTTGAGCACCTCGACGGTCCGGCCGCCGTACATCCGCAGCACGTCGCCCGGCCGGTACGCCGAGGCGCTGGGCATGTTCTCGGCCATCGGCACGGTCGCGGTGACCGCGACGGGCAGTTCGAGCCGCGCGGCCAGCACCGTGGTGGCGATGACGGCGGCGGCCCCGCTCATGTCCGAGGTCATGTGGTCCATGTTCGCGGCCGGCTTGATCGAGATGCCGCCCGTGTCGAACGTGATCCCCTTGCCGACCAGCGCGACCCGGGCCCGCGGCGTCGGCCCGCCCGCGTACATCAGCCGGACCAGGCGCGGCCCGCGCACCGAGCCCTGCCCGACGGCGAGCACGCCGCCGTAGCCGCCCTCGGTGAGCGCGCCCTCGTCCAGCACCTCGACCCCGACGCCCACGGCCTCGGCCAGCTCGCGGGCGCGGGCGGCGAACGAGTGCGGGAAGAGGTCGTTGGGCGGAGTGTTGACCAGGTCGCGCGCCGTGCGCACGGCCTCCGCCACCGCGACCGCGGTGCGCAGGATGTCCTCGGCGCCGTCGATCCCGTCGGAGCCGTCGGCTAGCAGCCCGACCCGCTCGACCGCCGCGCGCCCGTTCCCGTTGGAGCGATAGGCCGTAAACGTGTACGCGCCGAGCAGCGTGCCCTCGGCGGCCGCGGCGAGGTCGACCCGGCCCAGGGTGCTGACGGCGGCCGCGGTGCCCGCGAGCGCGCGCGCCGCGGCACCGGACGCGCGGCGCACCTGCTCGGCGCTCGGGCCGTCGCCGTCCGGGGTGCCCAGCCCGGCCCCGACCAGCAGCGGCGCGGTGATCGCGCCGCGGGTCGGGACCTTCACGACGTCGTCGGGCTTGCCGGTGGCCCCGGCGACCGCGAGCAGTGCCGTCAGCTCGGCCGCACCCCCGAACGCCGCCGCCACGTCGTCCGCACCGGGTGCCAGGCGCGGTCCGCGCTCGTCCCCGGACGCGGGCAGCAGCCCGATCACCACGGCACCGGTGTCGGCGGCGGCCGCTGAGCCGTTCGCGATGTGCAGATCGGTCGACACGCTTCGTCCTCTCGGGGTGATGGCCTGCCGGGCGAACGGACCATCCGGGGATGCCGGGTCGCGGGTTGCGGCCGGTCCGGCGGCGAGACCGCTTCGAGATGCTAATGACACCCACGTGCGGCCGGATCGAGCAGGCCCGGATGCAAGGCTGGGCGTCGTGTCTTCGAGCGTCGAGCGCCGTCTCGGTACCGCCGACGCCGTCGCGCTCGGGCTGGCCGCCATGCTCGGGACGGGTGTGTTCGCCGTCTGGGCGCCTGCGGCCGCGGCGGCCGGCCACTGGCTGCTGCTCGCCGTGCTGCTCGCGGGCATCGTCGCGGCCTGCAACGCCGCCTCCACCGCCGACCTCGCGGTCGCGTACCCGGAGAGCGGCGGCGGCTACGTCTACGGGCGCGAACGCCTCTCGCCCGCGGCGGGGCGGCTGGCCGGTGTCGCGTTCCTCGTCGGCAAGACGGCGTCGGCCGCGGCGGCCGCCGGGGTCTTCGGCGGTACGTGCTCCCGTCGCACCCGCTGCCGGCCGCGATCACGGTGATCGTCGCGGTCACCGCGCTCAACACCGCAGGCGTCCGCTGGACGGCGCGCGGGGCGTACGCGCTGGTCGGCGGCACGCTGGCGGTTCTGCTGGCCGTCATCGTGGTCGGGCTGTTCGGCCCGGGCGCCGCGCCGGTGGCCTCCGCGACCGCGCCGGCGGCCGCGCCGATGCCGGTGCCCGGCGGCCCGCTCGGCGTGCTGACCGCGGCCGGCCTGGTGTTCTTCGCCTTCGCCGGGTACGCGCGCATCGCGACGCTCGGCGAGGAGGTGCGCGACCCCCGGCGCACGCTGCGGCGGGCCATCATGATCGCGCTCGGCGTGACGCTGGTGACGTACCTGCTGGTCGCGGGCGCCTGCTCACGGGGCTCGGCGTCGAGCGGCTCGCGCAGGAGCCCGCCCCGCTCGTCGCCGTGGTCGACGCCGGCGGGACGGGCGCGCTGGGTGTGCTCGTCCGGATCGGCGCGGCGGCCGCGGCCGGTTCGGCGCTCCTGTCGGTGCTGGTCGGGGTGAGCCGTACGGGCCTCGCCATGGCCCGCCGCGGCGAGCTTCCCGGTCGGCTCGCCGCCGTCAGCCCGCGCGGCACGCCCACCTGGGCGGACGTCGCCGGCGGGCTCGCCGCGATCCTCGTCGCCGTGCTGGCCGGGCCGGCCGCGGCCATCGCGCTCTCGGCCTGCTCGGTGCTCGTCTACTACGCCGTCAACAACCTGGCGGCGCTGCGGCTGCCGGCCGCGCAGCGGCGGTGGCCGATGTGGACGTCCTGGCTCGGGCTGGTGCTCTGCGTCGGGCTCGCGGTGCTGCTGCCGGTCACACAGGTGCTGGTCACGGCCGCTGCGCTGGTCGTCGGCTGGACGCTGTGCACGCTGATCGGCCGGCGCCGCTAGGCCGCCGGCGAGCTCGTCGTACATCCAGACGAGCCGGTCGATCCGCCGGAGCTGGGCGAGCACGACGAGCACCGCGCCGGTGACCGTCGGCCGGACGTCGAGCGCCACCAGCCCTCCTACGACCAGCGCGATGCCGGCCACGGCCGCGACCGGCCGGAACGCCGCACGGTGGTGCTGTGGTACCCGGTCGCGGGCGGTCGCCCGGATGCGCTCGCCGCAGATGCCCTTCGCGCCCGCGCCGTCGGCACCTCCGTCAGGCCGAGCACCTCGGGACAGGCGTCGCCAAGTCGGCGCGGTGCAGCACGAGCAGCCCGACCGCGCGCACCGCGTCGATCACGCGTCCGGAGCCGCGGGCCTCAGCTCGCCGGCCGCCTGCGCGTCCTCGACGAAGCGGACCAGCGGCGCCAGCAGGTGCGGTGGCGAGCAGCCGCTCGGTGAGCGCTCCCGCTCCGCCACGGGGCTTTCGTTCACAGCCCGCGGTAGGCCGCCGCGTGCACCTCGGCCGCCGCCCGCACGCCGTCGAC
Organism: Pseudonocardia sp. CNS-139; assembly: GCA_001942415.1. GTDB lineage: Bacteria > Actinomycetota > Actinomycetes > Mycobacteriales > Pseudonocardiaceae > Pseudonocardia. The sequence goes on along the minus strand of MKJX01000054.1, from coordinate 2,981 downwards.
GTCGCCGGTGGCCAGCAGGTCGAGCAGGAGCCCGCGCGCGACGGCGAGCCGCAGCCGGGCGTGCGCCCGGGCCTGCTCGGGCGGCACCCCACTCTGCACGGTCAGCGCGGCCAGCGGCTCCAGCCAGTCCGTCACCACCCCGTCGAGCAGCGGCAGCGCGTGCGGGCGGCCCTGCAGCGCCTGCCCGTACAGCTACGTTTCTGTACCACGTGGTACATCCCGGGAGGCGTGATGGAGTTCGAGCACTCGGTGACGGTCGACGCCCCGATCGAGCGGGTCTGGGAGGTGCTGGCGGACGTCGAGCGCTGGCCGGAGACCACGGCGTCGATGACGTCCGTGCGCCGGCTGGACGCCGGCCCGCTGGCCGTGGGCAGCGCGGCGGAGATCCGGCAACCGAGGCTGCCGGCGGCCCGCTGGACGGTCACCACGCTCGACCCGGCCGCCGGGTTCACCTGGGAGTCCACCGGGCCCGGCGTGCGCACGGTCGCCGAGCACCACATCGCCCGGGCGGGGGCGGGCACGGCGCTGCGGCTGCGGCTGGTCCAGAACGGGCCGGTCGGCCGGCTCGTCGGGCTGCTGGCCGCCGGGCTCACCCGGCGTTACCTGGGGATGGAGGCCGAGGGGCTCAAGCGCAGGTCCGAGCAGTAACGTCCGGGCGCGTGGCCGACTCCGACCTCCTGACCAGCCCGCTGCACGACCGGCACGTCCGGCTCGGCGCCACCCTCGGCGCGTTCGGCGGCTGGTCGATGCCGATCTCCTACCCGGCCGGCACCGTGGCCGAGCACACCGCCGTGCGCACGGCCGCCGGCGTCTTCGACGTGAGCCACCTCGGCAAGCTCGCGATCACCGGCCCCGGCGCGGCGGCGTTCGTCGACCGCTGCCTCACGGCGGACCTCGGGCGGATCGGCCCCGGCCGGGCGCAGTACACGCTGTGCTGCACGGAGTCCGGGGGAGTGGTCGACGACGTGATCGTCTACCTCGTCGGGCCCGACGAAGTGCTCGCCGTGCCCAACGCCGCGAACGCGGCGCGGGTGGCCGGCCTGCTGCGGGCGGCCGCCCCCGCGGGCGTCGAGATCGCGACCGGCACCGCGACCTGGCCGTTCTCGCCGTCCAGGGCCCGCAGTCGCCCGGCGTGGTGGCGGGCGTGCTGCCCGGGGCCGACCTCGCCGACCTGGAGTACATGGCGTTCACCGACGTCGGCGGCGTGCGGGTCTGCCGCACCGGCTACACGGGCGAGCGCGGCTACGAGCTGCTCGTCCCGGCCACGGACGCCGGCGGCGTCTGGGACGCGCTCGTCGCGGGCGGGGCCGAGCCGGCCGGGCTCGCCGCCCGCGACACCCTGCGCACCGAGATGGGCTACCCGCTGCACGGCCAGGACCTCTCCGAGGACATCACGCCGATGCAGGCCGGGAGCGGCTGGGCCGTCGGCTGGTCGAAGCCCGAGTTCTGGGGGCGCGCGGCGCTCGTCGCGGAGAAGGAGGCCGGCCCGGCGCGGCGGCTGCGCGGGCTGCTGGCGACCGGTCGCGGCGTGCCCCGTCCGGGCATGGACGTGCTCGTGGACGGCGTCCGCGTCGGCGTCACCACGTCCGGGACCTTCTCGCCGACGCTGCGCACCGGGATCGCGCTCGCGCTCGTCGACTCCGCTTCCGGGGTGGGCCTCGACGACCGCGTGACGGTGGACGTCCGCGGCCGGGCGCTGGAGTGCACCGTGGTCAGGCCGCCGTTCGTGGAGCCGCACGTGCGGTGACCGCGCGCGTCACCTGGATGCTCGGACGTCCGACCGTTGCCCTGCCCAGTACCGTACGGGCATGAGCGCGCAGTTCACCCGCACCCCCCACCCCGCGCCCGTGCCCGCGGACCGCCGCGCGGCGATCCTTGCCGACCCGGGGTTCGGCCGGCACTTCACCGACCACATGGTCACCATCCGCTGGACGGCGGACGGCGGCTGGCAGGACCCGGCCCTGGTGCCGTACGGCCCGCTCACGCTCGACCCCGCCACGATGGTGCTGCACTACGGGCAGGAGATATTCGAGGGACTCAAGGCCTACCGGCAGCCGGACGGCTCGATCGCGTCCTTCCGGCCGACGGCCAACGCGGCCCGCTTCCGCGCGTCGGCTGCGCGGATGGCGATGGCCGAGCTGCCCGACGACCTGTTCCTCGCCTCGCTCACGGAGCTGGTCACGGCCGACCGCGAGTGGGTGCCGCCCGCCGGCGGCGAGGAGTCGCTCTACCTGCGGCCCTACATGCTCGCCACCGAGGTCGGCCTCGGGGTGCGGCCGTCCGCCGAGTACCTCTACCTGCTCATCGCCTCGCCGGCCGGCCCGTACTTCGCCGACGGCGTGAAGCCGATGGACGTCTGGCTCTCCACCGAGTACACCCGCGCCGCGCTCGGCGGCACCGGCACGGCCAAGGCCGGCGGCAACTACGCCGCGTCGCTCCTGCCGCAGGCCCAGGGCGCCGAGCACGGCTGCGCGCAGGTCGCGTACCTGGACGCCGAGGAGCGGCGCTGGGTCGACGAGATGGGCTCCAACAACCTCTTCTTCGTCTACGGCTCCGGCGACGACGCCGAGGTCGTCACCCCGAGCCTCAGCGGCAGCATCCTCGCCGGCATCACCCGCGACTCGCTCCTCGTGCTGGCCAAGGAGCTGGGCTGCCAGGTCACGGAACGACGGATCTCCGCCGAGGAGTGGCTCACCGGGTGCGCCGACGGAAGCATCACCGAGGTGTTCGGCTGCGGCACCGCCGCCGTCATCACCCCGATCGGGCGGATCAAGCACGTCGACGGCGAGGTCACCGTCGCGGACGGCAGCCGGGGCCGGTCACCATGCGGCTGCGGGAGCTGCTCACCGACATCCAGCGGGGCATCGCCCCCGACACGCACTCCTGGATGCGGACGATCGTCCCGGCCTGAGGGCCGGCTTCCCGAAACGCCTGGAACGCCACGTTCAGGGCCGCCGCTGACATGAATGTGGCATTCCAGG
>MKJX01000053.1 GCA_001942415.1 Pseudonocardia sp. CNS-139 | reverse complement strand
ACGCCGCTGGCCGGCCTCGGCTGGAGCGTGCTGCTCGGGTCGCGCAGTTCCTGCTCGGGCCGCTCTCGGTGTTCGGCTACGTCAACAGCGCGCTGGCCCGCGGCCGGGCCTCGGCCGACCGGGTCGCGGCCGTGCTCGCCGCGCCGCCGGCCGTCACGGGCGGGGAGGCGCGGCCGGCCGAACCGGTGCGCGGCGCGCTCGCCGTCGAGGACGCCGGGCTGGCCGCGGAGCCCGGTGAGCTGCTGGGCGTGGTCTGCCCGGACCCGGCCGACGCCACCGCGCTCGGGCAGCGGATCGGGCGGGCCGCCGACGCCGGGACCGTCCGGCTGGACGGGCGGGACCTGCGGGAGCTGGACCCCGCCGCCCTGCGCGCCGCGGTGCTCGTCGCCGCGCACGACGCCGCGCTCTTCGGCGGCACGGTCGCCGAGAACGTCGGCCCCGACCCCGGTCCCGCGCTGGCCGCGGCCCGCGCCGACCAGGAGCCGGACGCCCCCGTCGGCGAACGCGGCCGCGCGCTGTCGGGCGGCCAGCGCCAGCGGGTGGCGCTGGCCCGGGCACTGGCCGCGGACGCCCCGGTGCTCGTGCTGCACGACCCGACCACGGCCGTCGACACCGTCACGGAGGCGGAGATCGCGACGGGCTGCGCAAGCAGCGCAGCGGCCGCACCACCCTGCTGCTCACGACGAGCCCGGCACTGCTCGCGGTGGCCGACCGCGTCGTGCTGGTGACGGCCGGAGCGGTGACGGCGACAGGCACCCACACCCACCTCCTCCACACCAACGCCGACTACCGGAAGGCGGTGCTGGGGTGACGCCCCCCGATCCGCAACATGGCTCCATAACGCTGTCAGCGAGGGGTCCCGAACGACGTTGTGGCTCCACAATGCGGTTCCGGTGGGGGGTGGGGGTGTGGGTGAGCTGCTTCCAGTTGCTTCCGCCGCGAGGGTGCGGGTTGTCGTCGGGGAGCTGGTGCGGCCGCATCGCAGGCTCGCGCTCGTCGCGCTGGCCGGGCTCACCGCGTCGGCCGGGGTGGGGCTGCTCGCGGCCCGCTGCTCGGCCGGATCGTCGACGTCGTCGCGCAGGGCGGGCCGCGGCGGCGTCACCTGGCCGGTCGTGCTGCTCGCGCCGTCGCGGTCGGGCAGGGGCTGCTCGCCGTCCCGGCACCGCGCTGACGTCGCGGCTGGGCGAGGGCGTGCTCGCCCAGCTGCGGGAACGCTTCGTCGGGCACGCGCTCGCGCTGCCGCTCGCCGGATCGAACGGGCCGGCGCGGGCGACCTGACGTCGCGCGTGACGGAGGACGTCGGCGTGGTCGGCGAGGCCGTCCGCCGGGCGCTGCCGGAGTTCACGCGGTCGGTGCTGGTGATCGGGCTGACGCTGGTCGGGCTCGCGGTGCTGGACTGGCGGTTCCTGCTCGCCGCGCTGTGCGCCGTGCCCGTGCAGGTCGTGACCGCGCGCTGGTACCTGCGCACGTCCACGCCGGTCTACGCGGCCCAGCGGGTGGCCGGGAGCGCCCAGCAGCAGCAGCTCCTCGACACCGTCGGCGGCGCCGCGACCGTGCGCGCGTTCGGGCTCGGCGAGGACCACGCCGAGCGGGTCGGGCGGCGCGCGCAGGCCGTGGTGGACCTCGCGATGCGGGTGGTCCGCATGCAGACCCGCTTCTTCGGGCGGCTCAACATCGCCGAGCTGATGTCGGCACGAGCGCCGTGCTGGCGGTCGGGTTCCTGCTGGTCAGGGCCGATGCGGTGACGATCGGCGCGGCGAGCGCGGCGGCGCTCTACTTCATCAACCTGTTCGGCCCGATCAACCAGGCGCTCTTCCTGCTCGACACCGCGCAGTCGGCCCTCGCGAGCCTCGCCCGGCTGGTCGGCGTGGTGGACCTGCCGCCCGAGCCCGAGCCGGAACGCCCCGCCGTGCCCCGGGACGGGTCCGTGCGGCTGCACGGCGTCGGCCACGCCTACGAGCCGGGCCGTGACGTGCTCGACGCCGTCGACCTGGACGTCCCGGCCGGCACCCGGGTGGCGCTGGTCGGGGCGAGCGGGGCGGGCAAGACCACGCTCGCCACGATCGTCGCGGGCGTGCACCGGCCCACCCGCGGCACCGTCCGGCTCGGCGGCGCCGCACTGGCCGACCTCGGTCCGGCCGGCACCCGGCGCGCGGTCGCGCTCGTGACGCAGGAGGTGCACGTCTTCGCCGGCCCGCTGGCCGCCGACCTGCGGCTGGTCCGGCCGGACGCGTCCGACGACGACCTGCGGTCCGCGCTGGACGCCGTCGGCGCGCTCGGCTGGGCGCAGGCGCTCCCGGACGGTCTCGCGACCGTGGTCGGCGAGGGCGGGCACGCGCTCACCGTGGTGCAGGCCCAGCAGCTCGCGCTGGCCCGGCTGCTGCTCGCCGACCCGCCGATCGCCGTGCTCGACGAGGCCACCGCCGAGGCGGGCAGCGCCGGGTCGCGCGTGCTCGACGCCGCCGCGGCCCGGGTGCTGGCCGGGCGCACCGGGCTCGTCGTGGCGCACCGGCTCAGCCAGGCCGCCGCGGCCGACCGGGTGGTCGTGCTCGACGCCGGGCGGGTCGTCGAGCACGGCACCCACGACGAGTTGGTGGCCGCCGGCGGCCGCTACGCCGCGCTGTGGGCGGCCTGGGCCCGCTAGTGCCCCGCTACGACCCGGTGACGGGGACCGGCCGCGCCGCCACCGCGGCCGCGATCGACTCGACGATCTCCCCGGCCCGCACGGCGACGTTCGACAGCAGCGTGGACGACAGGCCGTGGGTGTGCTCGGTGGCGCCCTGCACGTACACGCCGGCGGTGACGCCGTCGCCCGTCTCGACGCGGTAGTCGCGGTGCAGGACGAGGCGCCCCTCGGCGTCGCGCGGGCAGCCGTCGGCGAGCGGGCCCAGGAGCGCGGCCGGGTCGGAGGGGCGGTAGCCGGTGGCGTACACGACGGCGTCGGCGGTGAGCACCTGCCGGCTCCCGTCGATCATCGACTCGACGGCCAGCTCCACGCGGCCGTCCACCTCGACGGCGTCGGAGACCCGGCTGACGTTGTGGAACCGCAGCCGCTCCTGCCCGCTGACCTTCTCGTGGTAGTGCCGCCGGTAGAGCGCCTCGATCAGCTCGGGGTCGACCACGGAGTAGTTCGTGTTGGCGTGGTAGCCGCGGATCATGTGCTTGACGTCCGGCGGCGCGCGGAAGAAGTCGTCGACGGCCGCCGGGTCGAACACCCGGTTGGCGAACGCGGTGTCGTCGGCGGGGCTGTAGCCGTAACGCGCGAACACGGCGTCCACCTGCGCGGTCGGGAACGTCCGGTGCAGGTGGTCGACCGCCTCGGCGGCGCTCTGCCCGGCCCCGACGACGATCAGCCGGCGCGGGGCGCACAGCGTGCTGACGCGCAGCAGCAGGTCGCGGCTGTGCCAGACCCGCTCGCCGGCCACCACGCCGTCCGGCAGGTGCGGGACGAGCCCGGTGGCGAGCACGACGTTGCGGGTGCGCAGCGCGCCGCGGTTGGTGTGCACCTCCAGCAGGCCGGGCTCGCCGGGCACGGCGGCGACCCCGAGCACCTCGGTGCCGTAGTCCACCTGCCCGGTGAACGACGCGGCCGCCCACTCCAGGTAGTCGTGGAACTCGATGCGGGTGGGGAACGCGCTGCCGTAGTTGATGAAGTCGACCAGCCGGCCGCGTTCGTGCAGGTAGGACAGGAACCCGAAGGCGCTGGCCGGGTTGCGTAGCGTCACCAGGTCCTTCAGGTACGAGACCTGCATCGTCGCGTCCTCGATGAGCATCCCGCGATGCCAGCCGAACCGCTCCTGCCGCTCCACGAACCGGACGGAGAGCGGGTCGCCGCTCCGCTCCACCAGCGCGATCGCGAGCGCGAGGTTCGACGGGCCGAACCCGACTCCGACAACGTCGTGGACCCCGGATCCCCCGTGCATCGTCTCCCTCTCCCGGCCGCGCCGGTGCGCGGACCTCCGAGAGGGCACCCTACGTAAGGTGAGGCTAACTTCAAGAGGGAGTTCTGCGTCAGCCCGGTTCACCTCGGCGTTTGCGGTGGATCACCCAGAGGAGGTCGCCGAGCGCGACCACCGCGACGGCCACCATCACCCAGCCCAGCACCGGCATCGCCGCGGCGAAACCGAGCCACGCCGCGCCCCCGGCGAAGACGAGCCCGAACGCCGCGAGCACCGCGCGCAGCGTCAGCGCGCTCTGCGCCGGCGACGCGCCGCCGAACCCGGACAGCGGGTCGTGGTAGCCGGGCAGGCCGCGTGCGTAGTCGGCGCGGGTGCGCCGGGGCCGTCGCCGCCGTTCCACGCCGGGCGGGTACCCGGTCGGGGCAGCCGGGTCACGCGTCGCCGGCGCGGCCCGCCGGGATCCGGTGGCGCAGCAGCACCCGGCTGCCGCGGCCGTCGAAGTGGATCAGCACCGACTCCGCCATGTGGTGCATCAGCGGGATGCCGCGCCCGCCGGTCTTCGGCTTCTCGACGGGCGGGCGCCAGCTCCCGTGGTCGACCACCTCGATCCAGAGGGTGCCCTCCTCCGTCCAGAGGGTCAGCTCCACCACGCCGGACTCGTCGGGACCGTAGGCGTGCAGCACCGCGTTGGCGGCGGCCTCGTCCACGGCGAGCACGCGTCGGCGACCTCGTTCTCGGTGAGCCGCAGCGGGGCGAGCCAGCCGCTCAGCTCCCGGCGGATCAGGACGAGCTGGGCGGGGTCGGCGGGCCAGCTGCGGTGGACGAACTCGATGTGGCCGGGGACGTCCTGCTCCATGGCCCTCGCTTTCCACGCTCGGCCGTGCGACGAAACGCGCTGTCAGCGTCGGAACGGTAACGGTCACCCGATCGGCCGTGTTCGCCGACCACCCGGGAGCGGGGACCCTGGTACCCGTGAGGAGCACGCGGAGCGTCACCGGGCGGGTGCGGGAGCGGGTCGTCCGGGCCGGGGACTCGGTGGCCGAGTCGCTCGCCGAGACCGCCCCGGTCGTGCAGAGCACGCTGCGCGAGCGGCCCGCGCTCGTCAGCAGCATCGCGGTGGCCGGCACGTTCCTGCTGATCGGCGCGGTCGGCATGCTGTGGCGCCGCCGACGTGGGAAGGACGAGCCCGATGGACGATAGGACCGACCCCACCCTGCCGGCCGACCAGGCCGACGACGACGAGGTGCAGGCCGAGACCCTGGCCGAGACGCTCCGGCACGCCATGGACGTGGCGAACGACTGGAACCCGCCCGACGAGCCCTGACCGGGCGAGCCGCAGGCCGGTCAGGTGCAGGCCAGGTGGGCGGTCACCGCCGGGCTGCGCCTGCCACCGCTGTCGTAGACCCACATCTCCACGTCCGTCTCGACCGGGCTGCTCGTTCCGCAGCCGTGGTTGAACGGATAGGAGACGCTGCCGGGCTCGACGCGGCCGAAGGACGGGCTCGCGAAGGGGTGGCTCTCCGGCGCCCACCCCGATCCGTCGACACCGCGGAACCCGAATCCGACCGCGTCACCGTTCGGGTCGGCGAACGACACCCTGAGATGGACGAGGGCACCGTCGGTGTACGTCTCGACGCCCTCGATCCTGGGTGGTACGGCGTTCGCCGTCGGGTTGAACACCCAGCTCCGCAAATCGCGGGCCGTCTCTTTGGCCTTCTCCTGCAGGTAGTACTGCGCCGCTTTGACGCACGACAGGTAAGCGGGGCCGACCCGCCCGAAGATCTTGGCCCGCGGGTCGTTCAGCTCTCCGACGATCAACGTGAAGAACTCCGCGTAGCCGTAGATCGCGTTCTGCACGTCGCCGGTGCGCGTGGCGTACTCGACCTCGATCCCGGTGCCGACGTAGTCCATCGCTCTGACGATCTTGTCGCCGCCGGGAACGCTGATCTCGAGCACGCCGCTCCTGAGCTCGTCCATGATCGCATCGACGCAGTACCGCGCGGCGCGCTCGCCCGCGTCCGGGTCGAACGGAAGGAGTGAGATGCCCGAGGTCGTCCCCCAGTTGAACCACCTCAGCGAGAACGGCACTTCCCCGTCGCGCAGCCTCGGGAACACTCCCCAGATGGTGAGCTCCTCACCCGGGGACACCGACCACCGCTGCTCACGTCGACCGGCGCAGTACGAGCCGCGCTCCTCCAGCACGTCCTGGCCCGCCACGATCACGTTCCCCGTGACGGACGGGCAGTACAGCTCCGCAGGTCCGGATCCGACGTTCCGGTACACCACGTTGACGGTCATCGCGTCGGCGGACACGTCGACCGTCGTCAGAGTGAGCAACCACGTCGCGCTCGAATGCAGCTGGCGGGCGATCCGGTAGGTGCCGGCGCCGGGCGGCTCGGCGGCCGCGGACGCGGTGGGAAGCAGGACGGAAATCAGCAGCCCGGCCAACAGAACGACAACGGACCTGCTCCGGTTCGAGGTCATGTCCGCCCCTCGTGAATGGTCGGCCCGCACTTCGTGGCATGAAGTCGCGCACCACTCGGTGGCCGTTACGCACCGGATGGGTCGCCGTTTCGGGGCCTGGAGCAACGGATTCCTCCCGTCGGCCGGGCACTCAGCCGGGCATGACGGCGTCGGCCGGCTCCTTGTCGATCCGCAGCCCCTTCCAGGACGCGTGCCGCAGCCGGCCGTCGGCCGTCAGCACGCGATACTCGACGTCGCCGACCAGCTCGGGACGCACCCACCGGGCCTTGCGCGCCTCGGCGGCCGGCACCTCCTCGTCGAACGGGCTGTGCGGCTGCTCCCGCGAGGACAGCTCGGCGTGCAGCCGCTGCAGGACGGCCTCGGTGAAGCCGGTGCCGATGTGGCCGAGGTAGCGCAGCCCGCCCGCCCCGTCGTAGGCCCCGACGAGCAGCGCGCCGATGCTCGACGCGCGCCGGCCCTCCCCCGACGTCCAGCCGCCGACCACGACGTCGATGCGGTGCACGACCGCGGTCTTGACCCACGCCGCGAGCGGCGGCCGGGCTCGTAGCGGGCCGTCCGCCGCTTGCCGACGACGCCCTCCAGCCGGTGCGCCCGCGCGACGTCCAGCAGCTGCTGGCCGGGCACGCCCGGGTTGGCCGGCGGCACCCGGATCGCGCCGCCGCCGAGCCCGAGCCCCTCCAGCAGCTCGCGTCGGCGGTCGAACGGCTCCCCGACCAGGCGTCTCCCGTCCAGGTAGAGCAGGTCGAAGAGCAGGTACGCGACGGGCACCTGCTGCACCAGCTCCACCGCGGGCTGCCGGACGTGCATCCGGTGCTGGAGCGTGCCGAAGTCGGGACGGCCGGCGGCGTCGAGCGCCACCAGCTCGCCGTCGAGCAGGACGGGCCGGCCGTCGAGCTGGGCGACGAGGTCGGCCAGCTCGGGGTAGCCGGCGGTGATCTCGTTGCCGAGGCGGCTCTGCGCCCGGACCCGGTCGCCCGCGACCCCGGTGACGGCCCGCACCCCGTCCCACTTGAACTCGAACGCCCAGCCCTGGCCGGCGGGCGGCCGCCCGGGCGTCGCGAGCATCGGGGCGACCGCGGGCGGCATCACGTTGTCGGCCATCACCTGCCGAGAGTGCCCTGCGCAGGGCGCCGTCACCGATCCGGGACCCGGAAGGATGGGCCGGCGGCCGCCTCTCGAGGGGTGGGGAAGCGGCCGCCGGGCGCGGCTGACGACCCGGGGGTGCCGCCGGATCCGCGCTTACTCGAGGGTAACCGTTGCGCGTACAACAGGCGGATCTTCCCGCTGTGACGCCCTACAGTGCTGGGCGTGCCTGAGGACGTCCCGGACAGCGCTGCCGACGAGGCCGCGACGGAGCGGGCCGCGGCGCTGGACGCCGTCGCGGACGAGCTGTACGGGCTGCTGCCCGACGAGTTCGTCGGCGGCCGGGACGCGGCGGCCGCCGCGGCCCGTGAGCGCGGCGACCGGGAGCTGGCCAGGGCGATCGCGCGGCTGCGCCGGCGACGCGGGCGGCGTGGCTGGCCAACCTGCTGGCCCGGCAGCGTCCCGCGCAGCTCGACGGGCTGCTCGGGCTCGCCGCCGGCCTCGCCGACGCCCAGCGCACGCTCGACGGGCCGGCGCTGCGCCAGCTCACGTCCCGGCGCCACCAGCTCGTCGCGGCCATGGCCCGGGAGGGCCGGGCGGCTCGTCCCGCGCAGCTCGACGGCTGCTCGGCTCGCCGCCGGCCTCCGCGCGCCAGCGCACGCTCGACGGGCCGGCGCTGCGCCAGCTCACGTCCCGGCGCCACC
>MKJX01000052.1 GCA_001942415.1 Pseudonocardia sp. CNS-139 | reverse complement strand
CGGGCAGAGGCCGACCGCGAGGAGCGCACCGATGAGGCCGGGGTGGGGAAACTGTGGATGGGTGGGAGGCGAGGTGGACAGGTCGGCCGGGAGACGCCCGGGGGGACGAGGATTGTCGGTGTGCTGTGCTACGGGCAGAGGCCGACCGCGAGGAGCGCACCGATGAGGCCGACGCCGTGAGCCCGGACGACGTACCGGGCCGCCCGCCCACGCGCCGCGCCCGATCGGCCGCGTCGCGCGCGCCGTCGTCCGCGCCGAGGTCGACCACGGGCTCGCCGAGCTCGTCGGCGACCCCGACCGGCCCCAGGGCTGGACGCTCCTGCTGGACGGCACCGCCCAGTCCCATGTGGACCTCGACGACCCGACGCACCTGGAGTTCGAGTACGTCCGCCGCCTCGGCCACGTCGTCGACCTGATCCCGGACCCCCGCCCGCGGGTGCTGCACCTCGGCGGCGGCGCCTGGACGCTCGCCCGCTACGTCGCCGCGACCCGGCCCGGGGCGGCGCAGCAGGTCGTCGAGCTGGACGCCGGGCTCGTCGACCTCGTCGGCTCCCGGCTCCCGGCCGACGGCCTCGGCATCGAGGTGACGGTCGGGGCGCCCGCGCCGCGCTCACCCGCGTGCCACCCGGCTCGGTCGACCTGCTCGTGCTGGACGTCTTCGCCGCGCCCGCACCCCGGCGCACCTCACGTCCACCGAGTTCCTCGCCGCCGCGGCCGCGACGCTCGCCCCGGGCGGCACCTACGCCGCCAACGTGGCCGACGGCGGCGAGCTGCGGTTCGCGCGCGCCCAGGTCGCCGCCGCGCTCGCCCGGTTCCCGGACGTCGCCGTGATCGCGGCCCCCGGCCTGCTGCACGGGCGCGGGTTCGGCAACCTCGTGCTGCTCGCCGCCGACCGGCTCCCGGCGGCCGAGCTCACGCGCCGGGCGGCGGCCGACCCGTTCCCGGCCCGGGTGCTCGCAGGCGCCGACGCCCGCCGCTTCGCCGGCACCGCCGCCGCCCCGGCCGACCGCACCGCGACCCCGTCCCCGACGCCGCCCCCCGGCTTCTTCGCGCCGGCCGGCTGACCCCGCCGCGGCAGGGCTCAGAACGCGCCGCTGGCCTGCGCCTCCCGCACGTTCGCCGTGTGCTGGGCGAACGTCTCGGCGAAGCACGACGTGCCGTCCTGCTGGCAGCGCACGAAGTAGAACCACGGGCCCGGCTCGGGCGCGAGCGCGCCTGGATCGCCTCCCGCCCCGGCGCCGCGATCGGCGTCGGCGGCAGGCCCGTCACCTGGTAGCTGTTGTACGGGCCGGGACGTGCGCGGTCGCGTCGGTGGTGCGCAGCGCCTGCAGGTCGAGCGGGTAGTTGACCATCGAGTCCAGCTCCAGGCGCGCCCGGCGTCGAGCCGGTTGTAGATCACCCGGGAGACCCGCGGCATGTCCGGCGTGATCGCCTCCTTCTCGACGAGCGAGGCGATCGTCAGCACGTCGTAGGTGGAGAAGCCCATCTGCTCGGCCCCCGCGACGATGCCCGACTCGTCCAGCCGCTCACCGGAGGTGGCCAGCAGCCCGCGCAGGACGTCCACCGCGGGTGTGCCCGGCGGCACGTCGTAGCGGCCGGGCACGAGCAGTCCCTCCAGCCGCCGGTTGGGCTCGGCGGCCGCGACGGCCTCCAGCGCCCAGCTCGGCACGCCCAGCGCCGCCGGGTCCGTCTCGGCCATCGCCCGGCGCAGGTCGTCCACCGAGACGCACTGCTGCACGCCGTCCTGCGTGACGCACGTCGCCTGCGAGATCAGGCTGAGGACGCCGGGCGCGACGGTGCCGTCCGGCGCGCTCGTGTCGTCGAGCTGGACGCCGCCGCGGATCTCCAGCTGCCCCACGCGCGACACCGGGTCGACCATCAGCGCGATCGCGGCCGCGGCCGACATCTCCTGCCGCAGCTGGTAGTAGCCCGGCTGCACCGACCGCGACCGGCGGTCCGCGTCCGACGCCTCGATGAACGCCTGCACGCTCGCGATCACGCCGCGCTCGACCAGCTCGTTGCCGATCTGGATGCCGGAGTCGCCCTGCGCGACGTGCACGATCACGGTGCCGGTGCCCTCGCCCGGGAAGTCGGGAGTGACGAAGTAGGTGTTGTAGACGAACAGGCCGCCGCCCACGACCGTGCCGAGCAGCACCAGGACGGCGACGACCAGCGCGCCCGTGCGGCGGGCCGCCCACGCCGGCAGCACGCCGCCGGGCCGCGCGGGCTCCTCGTCCTCGTCGTCGTCGGCCGCCTCCGGCTCCGGGGCGCGGCGGGGCGGCTCGGGCGGGGCGGTGGGACGGCGCCGGTGCGGCGCGGTCGGCGGGCCGTCCACGGACGCGGGCCACCGGGAGGGACGGGCGGCACGGGCCGCCGGCCGCGGGCGCGGCTGGGCCGTTCGGGGCCGACGGGGGCGCCCGTCGGTCCGTACCGGGTGACACCGGGTGCGTACGGGGCCCTGGGCCGGACCGGGCACCGGTCCCGGTCCGCCACCACCCGGCGGCGGACCGTAACCGGGAGCCGGACGGCCTGGACCCCGGCCGGGACGTGGCCCCTGACCAGGGCCGGAGCTCCTGGCGTCCACCGGACCAGGGTGGGGCGGGCGACGCGGGTCCCATCCGTCCGGATTCACGAGACCGGAGCGTAACCAGAGCCGGCAGCGGATCGCACCTCCGGGTCAACGCCCGCGCGCCGCGTCGAGCCAGCTCTGCAGGATGGCGACGGCCGCGGCCTGGTCGACCACGGCCCGCTGCCGTCGGCCTTTCACCCCGCGTTCACGCAGCTGCCGCGTCGCCACCACCGTGGTGAGCCGCTCGTCCGAGAGCTCGACCGGGACCGCGAGCGCGGCCGCCAGCTGCGCGGCGAACGCGCGCGCCGCCTCGGCCGCCGGCCCCTCGCGCCCGGCCAGCGTGCGCGGGAGCCCGACGACCACGCCGACAGCCTCGTGCTCGGCCACCAGGCTCGCGATGGTGCGCACGTCCGCGCCACCGTCGACGTCGCGGGCGACGGTGACGAGCGGCGTCGCGAGCACCCCGTCAGGTCGGAGACGGCGACGCCGACGCGGACCGCGCCGACGTCGATCCCGAGCCGCCGCCCCCTGCTCACGCTGCCCGGAGCGCGGCGCGCAGCGCCGTGACGGCCTCGGGGACGCCCGCCGGGTTCGTGCCGCCGCCCTGCGCGAGGTCCGGCTTGCCGCCGCCGCGCCCGCCGACGGCCGGTGCGAACGCCGGCACGAGCTTCCCGGCCGCGAGCCCGCGGTCGCGCGCCGCGGCGGTGGTGGCCACGACGAACGCGAGCTTGTCCCCGTCCGCCGAGAACAGCGCGACGACCCCCGGCCGGGCGCCAGCCGGCCGCGCACGTCCGACGCCAGCGCGCGCAGGTCGTTGCCGCTCACCCCGTCCGGCGCGGCGACCGCGACGAGCGCGACGCCGTCCACGTCCTCGGCGGCGTCCGCGAGCGCGCCCGCGGACGACAGCACGGCGTCGGCGCGGACCTTCTCCAGCTCGCGCTCGGCCTGCCGCAGCCGCTCCACGAGCCCGCTGATCCGGTCGGGGAGGTCGACGGGGCGGCTCTTGAGCTGGTCGGCCACCTGCGTGAGAAGCACGTGCTCCCGGGACAGGTGCTGGAACGCGTCCAGCCCGACGAGCGCGTCCACGCGCCGCACGCCGGAGCCGATCGACGCCTCGGACAGCACCTTGATGATGCCGATCTCGCCGGTGCGCCCGACGTGGGTGCCACCGCACAGCTCGCGGGAGTAGTCACCCATGTCGACGACCCTGACCCGGTCGCCGTACTTCTCGCCGAACAGCATGAGCGCGCCGAGCCGGCGGGCCTCGGTCATCGACGTCTCGTACGCCTGGACCTCGCGGTTCTCCTGCAGGACCGAGTTGACCTCGTCCTCGATGTCGGCGAGCGCCGCCGGCGACACCGCGCCGCCCGGCGAGGTGAAGTCGAACCGCAGCCGGCCGGGCGCGTCGAGCGAACCGGCCTGCGCCGCGGACGGCCCGAGCGCCGAACGGACCCCGGCGTGCACCAGGTGGGTGGCGGTGTGCGCCCGGGAGATCGAGGACCGCCGTCCGCCGTCCACCTCGGCCACCACGGGGGCGTCCAGCGACACCTCACCCGCGGTCACCGTGCCGCGGTGCACCCGCAGCCTGGGCACCGGAGACTGCACGTCCTCGACCCGCACCGTGAACGAGCCACCGCGCAGCTCGCCGGTGTCGGCCAGCTGCCCGCCGGCCTCCGCGTAGAACGGGGTGCGGTCGAGGATCACCTCGACGTGCTCCCCCGTCCGCGCCGCCGCCGACGGCACGCCGTCGACCAGCAGCCCGATGACCGTCGCCTCGGCCGCGAGGTCGGTGTAGCCGAGGAAGTCCGTCGCGCCGTGGGTCTCCAGCACCGCCCGGTAGGCGGAGCCGTCGCCGTGGCCGGTCTTGCGTGCGGCCGCGTCGGCCTTCGCGCGGGACCGCTGCTCCTCCATCAGGGTGCGGAAACCCTGCTCGTCGACGGTCAGCCCGGCCTCGGACGCCATCTCCAGCGTGAGGTCGATCGGGAAGCCGTAGGTGTCGTGCAGCTGGAAGGCCTTGTCGCCGGCCAGCCGGGCACCGCCCGCCGCCCTGGTGTCGGCGACCGCCATCTCGAAGATCCGCGAGCCGGCCGTCAGCGTGGCGAGGAATGCCTCCTCCTCGGCGCGCACGACCGCGGAGATCCGCTCGAAGTCGGTGGCCAGCTCCGGGTACGACGGAGCCATCGCGTCCCGCACGACCTCGGCGAACGCCGGCAGCACCGGCTCGTGCACACCCAGCAGCCGGGCCGAGCGCACGATGCGTCGCAGCAGCCGGCGCAGCACGTAGCCGCGGCCCTCGTTGGAGGGCGTCACGCCGTCCCCGATGATCATCACGCCGGACCGCGCGTGGTCGGCGATCACGCGGAAGCGCACGTCGTCCTCGGGGGCGGCGCCGTAGCGGCGCCCGGAGAGCTCCTCGGCGCGCGCGATCACCGGCCGCACCAGGTCGGTCTCGTAGACGTTGTCGACGCCTTGGAGCAGGTACGCGACGCGCTCGACGCCCATGCCGGTGTCGATGTTCTTCTTCGGCAGCGACCCGATCGGCGGGTGGCCCTTCTTCGGCGACAGCTCGCCCCGCTCGTCCTGCATGAAGACGAGGTTCCAGATCTCCAGGTAGCGGTCCTCGTCGGCGACCGGGCCGCCCTCGCGGCCGTGCTCGGGGCCGCGGTCGACGTAGATCTCCGAGCTGGGGCCGCCGGGACCGGGCACGCCCATGTCCCAGTAGTTGTCCTCGCCGCCGCGGTCCTGGATCCGCTCGTCGGGCAGCCCGGCGATCTCGCGCCACAGCGCGCGGGCCTCGTCGTCGTCGTTGTAGACGGTGACCCAGACGGTGTCCGGGTCGAAGCCGTAGCCGCCCGCGTCCTGGCTCGTCGTGATCAGGTTCCAGGCGTGCTCGATCGCGCCGGCCTTGAAGTAGTCGCCGAACGAGAAGTTGCCGGCCATCTGGAAGAACGTGTTGTGCCGGGTGGTGCGCCCGACCTCGTCGATGTCGCCGGTGCGCACGCACTTCTGGATCGAGGTGGCGCGCGGCCAGGGGGGCGGCGCCTGGCCGAGGAAGTACGGCTTGAACTGCACCATCCCGGCGTTGACGAACAGCAGCGTCGGGTCGTCGAGGATCAGCGACGCGCTCGGGACGCGCGTGTGGCCGTGGTCGACGAAGTACTGGGTGAAGCGACGGGTGATCTCGTGGGTCTGCACGGCGGTGCTTCCTGGGTAGGACGTGGAGCGGGAGGGCGCGTCGAGGCAGTCTCCCGCACGGGCGGGGAGGCGGTACGGCAGGGGGACGGCGCCGGCGCGGGGACTAGCGCGGTGCCCCTGCCCGGCGAGCTCGCGCGCCCGGCCGCACGACGGGGATCGGCTCCGTGAGCGACTCGGACAGCACGTCCGAGTAGGACGGAAGCGGGGCGCCCGTGCGGCGCTCGACCAGCTCCGCGAGCTCCCGCTCGCGCTCCGTCATCCCGGCCCGGACCTCCGCGCCGAACGCGCCGATCCCGGCGCCCAGCTCGCGCAGCCCGTCGGCGAGGTGGGCGGGCGTCAGGTCGCGGGCGGCCGCGCTCGCGCGGTGCGTGACGTACGCGCCGACGGCGAGCCCGATGCCGAGCCAGAAGAGCCGCTTCACCTGCGCCCCCTGCGGCGGCCGCGGCCCGCCGAGTGCGCACCGGCGTCCCGGCCCGCCCGGCGGGCCTTGATCGCCTTGTTGAGCCCGTACGTGAACGCGGCCGCGCGCACCAGCGGCCCGCCGAGCGTGGCCGTGAACAGCGACGTCAGCACCGAGACGTTGCTCGACACCGTGCGCGCGTTGGACGTGATGCCGTCGACGCGCTCCAGCTGCGTGTTGACCTGGTGCAGCGTGGTCTGCGCGCCGTCGAGGATCGGGGCGCTGCCCTCGTGCGCCTTGCGGATCGCGATGGTGGCCTCGTCGAGCGTGCGTCCCAGCTTGAGCAGCGGGACGGCCAGCAGTGCCACGAGGACCACGAAGGCCCCCGCCGCGACCAGCGCCGCGATCTGGCCAGCCGACACGAAGCCTCCTCGGTGGTCGCACCGCGACATGAACAACCGCGACATGAACAGCTGCGACACGGCCGGACCCCACGGACCGCCGTGATCGTCTCCAGGCTACTCCCCGTGCGTTCCCGGACACGTGAGCGGGCCCGCCCGGTGCCCCGGACGGGCGACCGCTCCCGCGTGTTCCGGGACCGGGGGTCAGTCGGCCTCGGGCTCGTCCTCGGCGCCCGCCGCCCCGACGACCATCCGGCGCAGCCGGTTGAGCGCGCGGTGCTGCGTCACGCGCACCGCGCCGGGCGTGGAACCGACCGCCGCGGCGGTCTCCTCCGCGCTCAGCCCGACCGCGATGCGCAGCACCAGCACCTCGCGCTGGCGCGGCGTGAGCCGGTGGAGCAACGCACCCAGCCGTTCGGTCAGCTCCCCGGTGAGGACGTGCTGCTCCGGGCCGTCGTGCACGACCGGCGCGTCCGGGAGGTCGGCCATCGGCTCCGCGCGGTTGCGCCCGATCGCGCGGAACGCGTCGGTGACCTTGTGCGCCGCGATCCCGTACACGAAGGCGCGGAACGACAGCCCGCGCAGCGTGTAGCCGGGCAGCGCGTTGACGACGGCCAGGCAGATCTCCTGCGCGACGTCGTCGGCGGAGCCGCTGACGGTCTCCTGCCGGCCCAGCCGGCCGCGGCAGTACCGCAGCACCAGCGGGTGGATCTCGGCGAGCAGGCGCTCGCGGGCGGCCAGGTCGCCCTCGACGGCCGCTCCGACCAGGCTCTCCAGCAGCGGCTGGGCCGCCGTGCCTGCGGCGGTGTCGTCCTGGTCGAGGCCGGGCGCCGGCTCGGCGTCCGCCCGGAGACCGCGCAGCTCGGCGGGCTCCGGCGCGGGCTCGGCCCCTGCCAACGCGCTCATCGGCGCGACGCCGCGCGCACGGCACGGCAATCGACGGAATGCGACATCGTTCGGGTTCCCCTCCCCTGCCTGCGACGTCGCCGCAGGCCTGAACGCGGATGCGCGCCGGCCCGTTCACCCGATCCGGTCACGCGATGCGGTCGTGCTCAAGAGACCTGAGAGCTCCTCGCAGATACCGCTCGTCCCCCGACTGCGGTCTGCGCCCCGGTCCCCTCCGTGCGTCCGACCTCGGCCGTGCCCAACCGTGGCGGGACTTCGTTCGACGTTCAAGCACGGAGTCTGGAGGGGCGGCCAACTTGGAGTCAAGCGAACTTCGGCCAAAGGTTGGTTACTCTGCGATCAATGCATCCGACCGATCGGGCGAAGCCGGACGACCCGCGGCTGCGTGCGGCGCAGACCAAGCGCGACCGCACCCGCCGGGCCCTCCTCGAGGCCGCCGACGCGGCGTTCAGCACCCGTGGCTGGAGCAACACGCGCATGGAGGACATCGCCGCCGCGGCGCGCGTCAGCGCCGCCACCGCGTACAACCACTTCCCGTCCAAGCACGCGCTCGTGGGGCACGTGTTCGGACCCCTCGTGCACCCGCTGATCGGGCAGGCCCGCCGCGACGTGGCGATCGGCCGGCCGGTCGTCGACGCCCTCTGCGACCAGGTCAAAGCCCTCAGCCGGGTGACCCACCGCTACCCCCGCCTGACCGCCGCGTTCTGGTCCGGCGTGCAGGAGTACACGATCAAGGTCGCGGGCCCGCCCGACCCCGCCGACGAGCTCGACCCCGCGCACCCTCGCACCCGTCCCGGAGCATCCGGATGCTCGTCG
>MKJX01000051.1 GCA_001942415.1 Pseudonocardia sp. CNS-139 | reverse complement strand
CACGTTCCCGCAACCGCGCCGGACGCCCCCTAGTCGACGAGCTTGATGGCCGCACGCGGGCAGGACGCGACGGCCTCCTCCAGCTTCGGGCGCAGCGCCTCGGGAGGGTTGTCGTCGAGGATGTAGAGGAAGTCGTCCTCCCGCACCTCGAACACCTCGGGCGCGATGCCCATGCAGACGGCGTTGGACTCGCAGAGATCGAAGTCGACCACGACCTTCATGGGCCCATCGTCTACCCGATCGCGACGCGTCGATAGCCAGGCGACCCTTACCCGCGGCGCAGGACCGGGCGCAGCGCGTCGAGCACGGCCGGGTCGTCGATGGTGCTCGGCACCGGCTCGTCGAGGCCGTCGGCGATCCCGCGCATGGTCTTGCGGAGGATCTTCCCGGACCGGGTCTTCGGGCAGCGCCGGGCCGACCGCGACGTCCTTGAGCGACGCGACGGCGCCCACCTGCCGCGCACGAGCTGCACCAGCTCGGCGCGCAGCCCGTCCTCGCCGACCGCGCGCCCGCCTTCAGCACGACGAACCCGCGCGGGACCTGCCCCTTCAGCGCGTCGGCCACGCCGATCACGGCGCACTCCGCGACGGCCGGGTGCGCGGCGAGCACCTCCTCCATCCCGCCGGTGGACAGCCGGTGGCCCGCGACGTTGATCACGTCGTCGGTGCGGCCCATCACGTAGAGGTAGCCGTCCTCGTCGAGATGCCCGCCGTCGCCGGTGAGGTAGTAGCCGTCGTACGCCGACAGGTAGGACGCGACGAACCGCTCGTCGTCGTTCCAGAGGGTGGGCAGCGAGCCGGGCGGCATCGGCAGCCGCACGACGATCGCGCCGTCGACCCCGGGCGGCGCGGGCGTGCCCGCCGGGTCGAGCACCTGCACGTCCCAGCCCGGGAGCGGCTTGGTCGGGGAGCCGGGCTTGATCGGGAGCAGCTCGATCCCGGCCGGGTCGGCGACGATCGGCCAGCCGGTCTCGGTCTGCCACCAGTGGTCGATCACGGGGATGCCGAGCAGGTCGGACGCCCACCGCTGGGTCTCCGGGTCGAGCCGCTCGCCGGCCAGGAACAGGTAGCGCAGCCCGGAGAGGTCGTACTTGCGGGCGTGCTCGCCGTCCGGGTCCTCCTTCTTGATCGCCCGGAACGCGGTGGGCGCGGTGAACATCGTCTTGACGCCGTGCTCCGCGGCCACCCGCCAGAACTGCCCGGCGTCCGGCGTGCCGACGGGTTTGCCCTCGTAGAGCACGGTGGTGGCGCCGGCCAGCAGCGGCGCGTAGACGATGTAGGAGTGCCCGACGACCCACCCGACATCGGAGCCGGTGAACATCGTCTCGCCCGGGCCCACGTCGTAGACGCCGGCCATCGACCAGGCCAGCGCCACCGCGTAGCCGCCGCCGTCGCGGACGACGCCCTTCGGCCTCCCGGTGGTCCCGGACGTGTAGAGGACGTAGAGCGGGTCGGTCGCCCGCACCGGGACGCACGCGGCCGGGGTGGCGGCCGCGACCGCCTCGGCCCAGTCGACGTCGTCGGGCCCCATAGCGGCCATGGCCTGCGGGCGCTGCAGGATCACGCGCTTGGCCGGCTTGTGCGTCGCGAGCTCGACGGCGCGGTCGAGCAGCGGCTTGTACTCGATCACCCGTGCGCCCTCGATCCCGCAGGACGCCGAGACGACCACGCTCGGGGTCGCGTCGTCGATGCGGACGGCCAGCTCGCGCGGGGCGAACCCGCCGAAGACCACCGAGTGCACGGCGCCGATGCGGGCGCAGGCCAGCATGGCGATCGCGGCCTCCGGGACCATCGGCATGTAGACGACCACGCGGTCGCCGCGGCCGACGCCGAGCCCGGCCAGCACTCCGGCGAACGCCGCGGCCGCGTCGCGCAGCTCCCGGTAGGTGTAGGTGCGCCGGGTGCCGGTGACGGGGGAGTCGTACACCAGGGCCGGCTGGTCGCCGCGCGGTCCGACGTGCCGGTCCAGCGCGTTGTGGCAGACGTTCAGCTCGCCGTCCGGGTACCAGCGGTAGAACGGCGGGCGGGACGCGTCCAGCGCGCGGGTCGGCGGGACGTGCCAGTCGATCGCGTCGGCCGCGCGGAGCCAGAAGCCCTCGGGGTCGGCCGTGCTGGCGCGGAAGACGTCCTCGTACTCGCCCACCTGATGGCCTCCTCGCCCCGGGGACCTGCTGCGGCATCGCCTGCCTGACAGTAGGCCGTGCGGTGCGCGGCGGTCAGCTCACGAACGGACACGGACCGTGGTGTGACCACCCGTTCGGCCGACAACCCGGACTTGGGTCCGCTCGTTCGACAGTGCGTCATGGGTTACGCACCGAAAGTATCCGGCCTCGCCCTGCTCGTGGTGCTCGCCTGCGCGCTCGGGCTGACGGTCGCGGTCGGGGGAGCGGCCCGGGCCGGCGCCCCGGCCGCGTGCGGGCCGTCCTGGGTGACCGCGTGGCACGCCTCGCCGCAGCCCGCGCCGGGCGGCCCGGGTCTGGCGGGCGCGACCCTGCGGATGGTCGTGCGGCCGCAGGCGGGCGGGTCGCAGGTGCGGGTGCGCCTGTCCAATGCGTTCGGCGCGTCGCCGCTGGTCGTCGGCGCGGCGACGGTCGCGGCCGGCGATCACCGAGCGCGGCTGCGGTTCGGCGGGCGGCCCGGCGTGCGGGTGCCTCCCGGCGCCGACGCCGTGAGCGACCCGCTGCCGTTCCCCGTCGACGCCGGGCACCCGCTGGCCGTCGGCATCGTGCTGACGGACGTGCCGGAGCTGGTCGCGCGGCACGAGGTCGCGCTGCAGACGTCCGAGGTGATCCGCGGCGGTGCGCGCGAGGAGGTCGGCTCGTGGCTGGTGCTCACGGGCGTCGACGTGCTCGCGCCGTGGCCGGTGGACGCGGTGGTCGCGGTCGGCGACTCGATCACGGACGGCGTCGGGAGCGGGACGGACGCGGACGAGCGCTGGACCGACGCGCTCGCCGCCGACCTCGGCGGGCGGGGTCCGGCCGTGCTCAACGCGGGCATCGCGGGCGACCGGCTGCTCGACGGCGGGACGGCGCCGCTCGCCCGGTTCGACCGGGACGTCACGGCCTCGGCGGGCGTCACCGGCGTGCTGCTGCACATCGGTACCAACGACATCGCCGCAGGTCGCGGCGCTGCGGAGATCGTCGCCGGGCTGTCGGGGTTCGCCGCGCGGACGCGGGCGGCCGGGAAGCGCGTCTTCCTGACGACGATCACGCCGGCCTCGTCGGGGCCGCACGGGACGCCGGAGGCCACCGCCGTCCGGGACGCCGTCAACGCGTGGGTGCTGGGGCCGGGACGGGCGCAGGCCGACGGGGTCTTCGACTTCGCGGCCGCCGTCGCGGACCCGGCCGACCCGGACCGGCTGCGCCCCGGCTTCGACGCGGGCGGACGGGCTGCACCTCTCCGGCCCGCGGGGTCACGGCGCTCGCCGCGGCGCTCGCCGCGGCCGTCGACCCGGCCGGGCTCGGCCGCTCCGCCTGCGCCGCGGCTCACACGAACGAGTAGCCCTGTACGCCTGTACAGATTGCTGTACAGGCGTACTGTACCGGCGTGGCCGACCGAACCGACGACCTCACCGCCCGTGCCCGCATCCGCGACGCGGCGATGGCCGAGTTCGCGGCGCGCGGCGTCAGCGGCGCCACGATCCGCGGCATCGCCGAACGAGCCGGGACGTCCCCGGCGCTGGTCCAGCACCACTTCGGCACCAAGGACGGGCTGCGCGAGGCCTGCGACCGGTTCGTGCTGGAGTACCTGCGCGCCGGGGTGACCGAGGGCATCGACCGCGGCCAGATCGGCGAGCCGTCGTTCATCGCGGCCGTCTACGCGTCGGCGCCGCCGGTGCTGCGCTACCTCACGCGGGCGCTCGTCGACGGCTCGCCGACGGCCGCCCAGGTGTTCGACGAGGTCGTCGGCATCACTGAGCAGTACCTCCAGGGCGTGCCGGCGAACTCCGACGCGCACACCCGGGCCGTCGTCTTCACCGGGATGCGCCTCGGGCTGACCGTGCTGCACGAGCACGTATCGCGCGCGCTCGGCGTGGAGATGTTCTCGCCGGAGGGCAGCAGCCGGGTCGGCCTCGCGACGCTCGACGTCGTCGCGCCACAGATCGTCCCCGACGGCGTCGCCGATCGGGTTCGCGCGGGCCTGTCCAGATACGCACAGGCCCGGTACGCGCAGGAGAACAGGGAGAAGAGGGACGATGAGTAGGGCCATCACGGCTCGTGGGCTCGTCAAGACGTTCGGTCGCACCCGGGCCCTGGACGGGCTCGATCTCGACGTGCGGACCGGCGAGGTGCACGGCTTCCTCGGACCCAACGGCGCCGGCAAGACCACGACGATCCGGATCCTGCTGGGCCTGCTCCGGGCCACGGCGGGCGAGGTGCGCCTGCTCGGCGGCGACCCGTGGGACGACGCGACGGCGCTGCACCGGCGGCTCGCGTACGTGCCGGGCGCGTGACGCTGTGGCCGTCGCTGACCGGCGGCGAGGTGATCGACCTGCTCGGCCGGCTGCGCGGCGGCACGGACGCGCGGCGCCGCGCCGAGCTTCTGGAGCGCTTCGAGCTGGACCCGCGCCGGCGCTGCCGCACGTACTCGAAGGGCAACCGGCAGAAGGTCGCGCTCGTCGCGGCGCTCGCGTCGGACGCCGAGCTGCTCCTGCTCGACGAGCCGACCTCGGGGCTCGACCCGCTGATGGAGGCGGAGTTCGGCGCCGCGGTCGCGGAGGAGCGCGACCGCGGCCGCACGGTGCTGCTCTCCAGCCACATCCTCTCCGAGGTCGAGACGCTGTGCGACCGCGTCAGCATCGTGCGCGCCGGGCGGACCGTGGAGTCCGCGACGCTGCCGGAGCTGCGCCGGGCCCGCCGCACGGTCGTCAGCGCCGAGCTGGCCGGTCCGCCCGCCGGGCTGGACGGCCTGCCGGGTGTGCACGACCTGGAGGTCGCGCGGTCCGCCGAGGGCATCGCGGTGACCTGCCGCGTCGACGCCGCGCACCTCGACGACGTGCTGCGGGTGCTCACCGCGGCTGGGGTACGCAGCCTGACGAGCCGCCCGCCGTCGCTGGAGGAGCTGTTCCTGGCCCACTACCGGCAGGACACCCCGGTCGGGGCGACGCGATGACCGCCGCGCTCGCGACCAGCCGGGTCGGCGCGTTCACCGGCGCGGCCCGCTCGCCCGGCTGGTGGTGCGCCGGGACCGGATCGCGCTCGGGGTCTGGGTGCTGGTCATGACGCTGCTGCCGGTCGGGCTCGTGTCCGCGGTCCGGCAGGGCTACCCGACCGAGGCCGACCGTGTCGCGTTCGCGGCCGGTGCGGCCGTCAACCCGGCCGAGCTGGCCACCCGCGGGCCGGTGTTCGCGCCCACGGTGGGCGGGCTCGTCGCGTGGACGGTCGCGTCGTCGGCCGTGCTGCTCAGCGGCGCGTCAACATCGTGCTGGTCGTCCGGCACACCCGCAGCGAGGAGCAGACGGGGCGCCGCGAGCTGGTCGGGGCCGGTGTGCTCGGGCGGTACGCGCCGCTCGCGGCCGCGCTCGCCGTGCCGGCCGGCGGCAACCTCGCGATCGCCGTGCTCGTCACGGCGGGCCTGACGGCGTCCGGGCTGCCGGCGGCCGGGAGCTCGCACTGGGGCTCGGCCTCGCCGCGGGCGGGCTGCTGTTCGCGGCGGTCGGGGCGGTCACGGCGCAGCTCGCGGAGAGCGCGGGCGGCGCCGACGGGCTCGCCGTCGCCGTGCTGGGCGCGTTCTTCGCGGTGGCCGCGGCCGGAGAGGTCGCGCGGTCCTGGATCGTGTGGCTCTCGCCGTTCGGCTGGGCCCGGCGGGTGCAGCGTTCCCGGCGAGCAGTGGGCGGTGATCGGGCTGTTCCTGCTGGTCACAGCCGTGCTGACGGCGCTGGCGTTCGCGCTGTCCGGACGCCGCGACGTCGGCGCAGGGCTCTTCCCGGCCCGCCCGGGCCGGGCGACGGCCGCCCGCGCCTGCGCAGCGTGCTCACGCTGACGTGGCGGCTGGAGCGCGGCTCCGTCGCCGGCTGGACGACCGGTTTCCTGCTGCTGGGCCTGCTGCTCGGGGCGGCGATGGGCTCGATCGGCGACCAGCTCGACACCCCGTCCTTCCGCGAGCTGACCGCCGCGCTCGGCGGCGGCGACCCCGCGGACGTCTTCTTCCGGTTCGTCCTCTACGTGCTCGCGCAGGTCGTCACGGCGCTCGGCGTGGTGATCGTGCTCGGGATGCGCGGCCAGGAGACGGACGGCCTGGCCGAGGCCGTGCTCGTGACGCCGGTGCCGCGCACGCGGTGGGCGCTCGCGCACGTCGCGGTGGCCGTCGTCGGGGTGGTCGTCGCGCTGCTCGGGCTGGGGCTCGGCGCCGGGATCGGTTTCGGCACCCCGTTCGCGCTGCTCGGGACGACGCTCGGCTACGTGCCGGCGTGCCTGCTGTTCGCCGGGCTCGCCGTGGCCCTCTTCGGCTGGGCACCCCGGCTGGCCGCCCCGGTGACGTGGACGGTGTTCGGCCTGGTGCTGCTGATCGACCTCGTCGGCGAGTTCGGCCTGGCCGACGGGTGGGTGCTCGGGCTCTCGCCGTTCGTCCGGACGCTCACCCCGCTCACGGCCGGCAGCGGGCTCGCCGTCTCGCTCGCCGTGATGACGCTGGTGGCGGCCGTGCTCGTGGTCACCGGACTCGCCGGGCTGACCCGCCGCGACCTCGACCAGGGCTAACGGGTCGGTACCGGGTCAGCGGCGGCCGAACCGGCGCAGGTTGCGCCAGCGTGACGGCTCCTCCTCGACGACCGGCAGCGGGCCCGTCGGGGTGTCCTCGCGGTCGAGACGCTCGATCACCCAGTCGACCGCGAGGGCACCGGGGGAGACCCCGCGCTCCTCCGCGAGCCGGCGCAGCTGCTCGATGCGCAGTGCCGGCAGCCGCAGCTGGAACACCTGCGCGTGGCCGAACCGGCCCGTGAGCTCGGTGGGGTGGTCGCCGCCCCCGGAGAGGGCGGCGAGGTACGAGTCGAGCTCCGGGTCGGCCACCACCTCCTCCTCCGCGCCGCCGCGGGCGGCCTCGGGCGCGCGGTGGCGCGGACGGGCGGGCTGGGCCTTGGGGAGCTGGGCCATGCGGCCAGCGTACGGCCGTTCCCCGCGGGCCCGACCGGCGCGGGCGACCTCAGTCGGCGAGCTGGTAGCCGGCCTCGGTGACGGCGGCGGCGATCTCGGTGCGCGCGATCTCCCGGTCCGAGCGGACGGTGACGGCCCCGGTCTCGAGGGTGACGTCCACCCCGCTCACACCGTCGATCTCGCCGATCTCCTCGCTCACGGAGTTCACGCAGTCTGGCACGTCATGCCGGTGACGGTGACGGTGACGTTGGTGCGGAACGGTGCCTCGACGGACATGCCGGTGTCTCCTCGGACGCGGGCTCGGTGGGGGACGGCGGCGACGATACCCGCCCCGGGTACCTGGCGGCGCGCGGGTCTCCGCGGCCGGTGTGTTCCCTGCGTCACCACGTGCGGTCACCCTCACCCGGGAAGAGGGGTGCGGGGCGTGGTCCCGAAAAGGTAACGTGCCGGTCACGGCCACGGGGGTGGCTGCGGGGCGTTCCGGCTCGGGGTGGGGTTCCCGGGACGGGTGAAGGCAACCGGTCTCCGGTGGACGGCGCGGTCCGCGGGAAGTGCGCCCCCGCACGGCCATTGCCGGAAGACGACCGCACGGGGAGGCGTCGATGAGCGGTATCGGGAGCGCGCGTCAGGAGATCGGCGAGGAACGGCTCGCGTCGAGCGGGACGATCCCGAATCAGCGCAGCGCCGCTGACGCCTACCGGGTCTCCGAGGAACAGCTGCACCGGGCGCGCATGGTCGTCGCGCGGAACTCCGCCGACTCCGAGGACCTCCGCGAGCTCCTCGACATGCTCGGCCTGATCTCCGCCAACCCCGACCTCCCGCCCCCGGTCACCCGCTGACCAGCGCAAGCAGCGGGCCGCGCCGGCAGGTGCCCCCCGGATTTGGGGGCCACCACCGGCCTGCCCTATGCTTGTCGTGCTCCCAACGGACAGCCGTTGCGGGCGGGGACTCCCGGGTCCAAGCCCCCATCGTCTAGCGGCCTAGGACTCCGCCCTTTCAAGGCGGCAGCGCGGGTTCGAATCCCGTTGGGGGTACGCAAGGCCCAGTGGCGCAGTTGGTTAGCGCGTCGCCCTGTCACGGCGAAGGTCGCGGGTTCGAGTCCCGTCTGGGTCGCTTCACCACCTGGCTCATCGGCCGGGTTCTCGGCCAGGTAGCTCAGTTGGTACGAGCGACCGCCTGAAAAGCGGTAGGTCGGCGGTTCGACCCCGCCCCTGGCCACCACGTCTGACCAGCACGTATGCCCGCATCGTCGCCGCGACGGGGTGCTGGTCCGTCTCAGTCTCCGTCTCAGTTGCCCTCCCACAGGTGCCCGTTGATGCGGCTCGCGATGTCCCGGAGCATGACGTCCGTCACGTGCTGGTAGCGCTTGGCCATGGCGCCGTTGGACCAGCCCATGAGGGCCTCCGCCAGGCGGGGCGGGATGCCGAGCAGGAGGAGCACGGTCGCGGCGGTGTGCCGGGCGTCGTGCAGCCGGGCCTCTCGGACTCCGGCGTCCTTGAGGAGCTGCTTCCACTCCTCGTAGTCCTGCCGGGGGTCGATCGGCCGGCCGTTCTCCTGAGCGAACATCCACCCTTCGTCGTGCCACTCGGTCCCGGCGTGGGTGCGCTCGCGGTCCTGCGCGGCCCGGTGGTCGTCGAGGA
>MKJX01000050.1 GCA_001942415.1 Pseudonocardia sp. CNS-139 | reverse complement strand
ACCACGCCCCGGACGGGCGCGGCTCGGGGGCGGGCGGGTGTTCCGGTGCGCGGGGCGGGCTGGGATCGAGGATGTCGGACACGTCGTCCTCCGAGGGGAGCCGGCAGGGAGCGTCAGAGCAGGGCGAAGAGCATCCCGGCCATGCCGAGGCTCATCAGGACGTGGACGGACGCGTCGTTGCGCAGGACGGGTGCGCGCCGGGCCGCCGCGACGACCCAGGCGAGCGCGGCGGCGCACAGCACCACCACGAACGCGACGGTGACCAGCCGCATCCACTCGGGCGCCGGCCCGGCCAGGGCCGGGGCGACGGGGTGGGCGTCGGCGGCGCCGTGGCTGTGACCGTGGCCGGACGCGCCGTCCGCGCCGGCGGCCACGCCCATGAGTGCGGGCATCGCGACGACCATCCAGACCATGGCCGCCAGCGCGACGAGGTGGTAGACGGCGCCGGGGCGCCGGACCCGCACGAGGTACCAGGCGGCGAGCAGGCCGAACACCACGAGCTGCACGACGCCCCCGCTGTCCGGCGGGCTGCCGGCCGCGCCCACGCCATGCCGACCATGGCGACGCTCATCAGCAGGTGCGCCAGCTCGGCCATCCGGTCGCCGGCCCCGCTGCTGCCGGGGGCGGCGGCGGAGACGAGCGCCGCGAACCGGGTGAGCGCGTGCAGCCCGGTCAGTGCGAACACCACGGTGAAGACCGCGACGAGCGGCGGGGAGAACATCAGCTGTGGGCGGCGACGGGCGCCACCAGCTCGTCGAGCACCCCGCGACGCACGTCCGTGACGAGGTCGGCGAGCTGCTCGACGCTCATCTGGATGCGCTGGCCGAAGTCGTCGGTGATCACGATCCGGCGTTCGGGCGCGGCGGTCTCGTCGACGAACAGCTCGGGGCAGCCGCAGTTGCACTGGCCGCAGAAGGTGGCGATGTGCTGCATGACGTCCTCTCGGGGGTGAACGGGCCGGTTTGGGCAACATGTCGTCACCGGACCCGCACCGGTTCCCGGCGCATCCGGATCGGTCGGGTTCGACCGTCCGGCGTAGCCGAACGGTCGGTCAGGCGCAGGCGAGGGCGGCGATCCCGCGCAGCGTCGCGAGGTGCGCGGCGAAGCCGGCGGCCGCGGGCTGGGTCTGGACGACGAGGTGGGTGGCCCACGGCCGGGCCGGGTCCCCCTCCCAGCGGCCGGGCAGGTCGGCGGCCGGCGCCCCGGCCGGGACGATGCGGCAGGCGGCGGCGCGCGGCGTCCCGGACGCGCGGGTCCAGTAGCCGGCGAGCCCGGCGGCGGCCCCTTCGTCGGGACGGCCGGAGAGCACGCCGATCCCGCGGGCGGCGGCCGCGTCGACCCCGGCCGGCGAGCCCGTCGCCCACCACATCCGCTCCCGCAGCCCGGGCGCGCCCGGGACCAGCCCGTCGCCCTCCAGCTCGCGGCAGACCGCGTCGACGACGGCCGTGCAGTCGGCGTGCCGCGTGCCGTGGTCGCGTCCGTACCGGGCGAACGCCGCCGGGTCGGACCCGGCGCCGAACCCGAGCTCCAGCCGCCCGCCGCTGAGCGTGTCGACGACGGCCGCGTCCTCGGCGAGGCGCATCGGGTCCTCCAGCGCGGCGGCGATCACCGCCGTCCCCAGCCGGATCGTCGACGTCCGCGCGGCGACCGCGGCCAGCAGCACCAGCGGCGAGGGCAGCACCCCGCCGGCCGCGGCGCTGCGGTGCGGCCACCCAGAACGACGCGTACCCCAGCTCCTCGGCGGCGACCGCCAGCTCCACGGTCTCGCGGTACACCTGCGCCGGGTCGCCGGGCCCGGCGACGTGCACGAGGTATCCCACGGGCAGCCCGCCCACGCGGACCGGCGCCGCGCGCGGCGTGGGGGCGGTGATCATCGAAACGGTCATGCAACCCCTGTCGGACGCGCGGGGCGTCCGGTTCCCTCACGACGGTGGCGGCGGCGATGAGAGCGCCTTGCGCCGTGCCCGAAACGCGCGCTTTTCCCGGCCGCCCCACGACGGACCTACGTTCCCCGGACTGTGAGCCCGCCCCGGACCAGCGACGCCGACATCACCTCATGGGCGCTCGCCGCCCGCGAGGCGACCGGTCCGCGCTGGAACGGTTCGTGCGGGCGACCCAGCGCGACGTCTGGCTCTTCGTCGCGCACCTGTTCGACACCCGCACCGCCGACGACCTCGCCCAGGACACCTACCTGCGGGCGCTCGGCAGCATCCACCGCTTCGAGGGGCGCTCGTCGGCCCGGGTCTGGCTGCTGGCCATCGCCCGCCGCACGGTCGCCGACCACATCCGGGCCCTGCGCACCCGCCCGCGCGCCGCCGACCTGGCGGACTGGCGCACCGCCGCCGAACGCGCCGAGCCCGCCGGCTCCGGCTTCGCCGACGGCATCGCGCTCGCCGCCCTCGTCGACGCCCTGCAGAACGACCAGCGCGAGGCGTTCGTCCTCACGCAGCGGCTGGGGTTGTCGTACGCGGACGCGGCGGACGTCTGCGGCTGCCCGGTCGGCACGATCCGCTCCCGGGTGTCCCGCGCCGCGACGAGCTGATCACCGCGCTGCGCGAGGCGGAGAGCCCGGGCCGGCGGGCCAACTGACGCGAGGCGCCCGGCCCGTTCAGCCGCTGGGCGGGGGCATGTGGCCGAGCTGGACCAGGATGCCGACCTGGTCGTAGTAGAGCTCGCCGCGGGTGGGCCGGCCCGCGGCGTCGTAGCCGAGGAGCTCGCAGAACGGCAGGTTCAAGGTGCGCCCGGTCGCGGCCATCGCGCCCAGGCTCCCATCGTTCACGCCGGTCCCGTCGAACTGCGCGACGGTGTGCGTGCCGGCGTCGAGGTAGCGGGCGTTGGCGATCGTGGCGTCGGAGAACGCCGTGACCCAGCCGCCGCGCAGGTAGTCGACGAACTGCCCGACGCCCTTGGTCGTGACGCCGCGCGGATGGTCGACGTACGCGAAGTCCGGGGCGAGCCGCGCGGCCATCGCGTCCCAGTCGCGGCGGTTGAACGCCTCGTGCTCCAGCCGGTGGGTGTCGACGTTGCCCATGGGACCTGCCTCCTCCGCTCGTGCTGTGGCCGATCGCGGGTTACCCGCGATCGGCCGGGTCAGTGCCCCATCCCGGCCCCGCCGTCGACGGGCAGCACGGCCCCGGTGATGAACCCCGCCTCGGCGGACGCGAGGAACCTCACGGCGGCGGCGACCTCGGCCGGCTCGGCCATGCGGGCCAGCGGGGTCGCGGCGACGAGCGCGGCCTGCTGGCGGTCGTCGAGCGCGTCCGTCATCGCGGTGCGGACCGGGCCGGGCGCGACCACGTTGGCCGTGATCCCGAGCGGGGCCAACTCCTTCGCGATCGAGCGCGCCAGCCCGACGAGCCCGGCCTTCGACGCGGCGTAGTTGGCCTGCCCCGGCGAGCCGGAGAGGCCGGCCGCCGACGAGACGAACACGATGCGCCCGCGGCGCATCCGCACCATCCCGCGGCAGGCTCGCCGGACGACCCGGTACGCGCCGGTCAGGTTGGTCCCGACGACGTCGGTGAACGCCTCGTCGGTCATCCGTGCGAGCAGCGCGTCGCGCACGATCCCGGCGTTCGCCACCAGCACCTCGACGGGCCCGAGCGCCTTCTCGACCTCGGTGAACGCCGCGTCCACCGACGCCGGGTCGGTCACGTCGCAGCGCACCCCGTGCAGGCCCGGCGCGGCCTGCCCGCCGCGGCTCGCGACCGCCACCCGGTCACCGCAGGCGAGCAGCGCCTGCGCGCACGCCGCGCGATCCCGGTGCTGCCCCCGGTGACGAGCGCCACCCGTCCCTCCGACTGCTCCATGGGCCCGGACGCTAGGGCGGCGGGGGTGCGGCTCCGCCTATCGACGGCGACGGGTTTGGACGTTGTCCGCCCGTCCGCCCGTCCGGTTTCGTTCGGCCCATGACGGTCGACGCATCGCAGGTGAGCAGGTACGCGACGCGCCGCGGCGAGGTGCACGTCCGGGCGGTCGAGGGGCCCGGCGAGGAGAGCCCGGACGTGGCGGGCACCGGCACGCTCGTGCTGCAGGTGCTCGGCCGCCGTTCGGGCATGCCCGCGCTGGACGAGCCGAGCTCGGGCTACCTGGTGCGGGCCGGCGACGCGACCCTGCTGCTCGACTGCGGCCCGGGGGTGGCCGGCGAGCTGCGCGGCGCGCTGGGCGGCGGCGAGCTGGACGGCGTCTTCATCTCGCACCTGCACCTGGACCACTGCTACGACCTGATCCCCATCGCGAAGACGCTGCTCAGCCCGCACGTCTCGTACCCGAGCCACGGCCGGGAGGGGCTGCTGACCGGTCCGGTCCCGCAGGTGCCCTGCCACCTGCCGGCGGACGGCGTCGCGGCCTTCCGGACCGTGCAGGAGCTGTTCCCGGTGCGCAGCTCCCCGCCGCTGGACCAGGCGTTCGACCTCGTCTTCAGGCCCGTCGAGACGGCGCCCGGCGGCAGCTACGCCGTCGGCGGCGCCACGGTGACGGCCGTCGGGCTGCGGCACGCGGTGCCCGTCTGCGGGTTCCGGGTCGCGTCGGACGCCGCAGCCTCGCCTACACCGGCGACACCGGCTGGACCGACGCGCTGATCGACCTCGCGCTCGGCGTCGACGTGCTGCTGTGCGAGGCGACGCTGCGCAGCCCGACACGGGTTCGCACGGACACCTCTCGGCGGCCGACGCGGGCCGGCTCGCCGCGCTCGCCGATGTCGGGACGCTCGTCCTCACGCACTTCTCGTCGACCGACGAGGAGCACCTCTCCGCGTTGCAGGCCGACGCGGCGGCCTGTTTCGACGGGCCGATCCTGCTCGCCACCCCCCGGACCACGATCACGTTCCACCGGACAGACAGGACACCACAGGAATGACCAGCCCCGGTTCAGCACGTGCCTGGCGCCGCCTCGGCACCGCGCTGATCGCCCTCGCCGTACTCGGGCTCGCCGGTTGTGGTTCCACCGCGCCCGCCGCCCCCGAGACGAGCGCGCCCGCCGCCCCGGCAGAGCCCGTCACGATCCGCTTCGCCTCCTACAACTACGGCACGCCCGACCTCGGTGGGCAGGGCGTCCAGGAGCTCATCGACCAGTTCCAGCGGGAGCACCCGAACATCACGATCGCCCCCGAGGGCGGCAGCTCCGCCGAGCTGTACACCCGCGTGCAGGCCCAGGCCGCGGCCGGCGACCCGCCGGACATCGCGCAGATCGGCTGGAGCAAGCTCGCGGCGGCCGCCGACAGCCTGCGGCTGGTGCCGATCGACGACCTGGCCGACGCGGCCGACATCACCGCGACGACGGGCGAGCTCGTGCCCGCCGCGCTGGACGCGGGCCGGATCGACGGCCGGCTGGTGGCCATGCCGTTCGCGATGTCGACCCCGACGATGTTCGTCAACGCCGACCTCTTCCGCGCCGCCGGCCTCGACCCGGCCAACCCGCCCACCACCTGGGCGGACGTCAAGACCGCGGCGATCGCCATCCACGAGCGCACCGGTGAGCAGGGCTTCTACGTGGCGGCGGCCAACGCGGCCAAGTCGGACTTCCTGACCCAGTCGCTGATCAACAGCAACGGCGGGACGCTGCTGTCCGACGCGGGCTCGGTGCAGCTGAACACCCCGGCGGCGGTCGGCGCGCTGAGCATGCTCGGCGACCTCACCGCGTCCGGCGCGCAGCCCTCCATCCCGGACGACGACGCCGTCAACCTGTTCAAGGCGGGCAAGCTCGGCATGTACGTCACCAGCACCGCGCTGATGGCGAGCTTCCGCAACGCCGCGCAGGGCAGCTTCGAGCTGCGCACCGCGGCGCTGCCGCAGTTCGGGACCCAGCCGGCCCGCCCGACGTACTCCGGTGCCGGCCTGGTGGTGCTCACCGACGACCCGGCCAAGCAGGCCGCGTCGTGGGAGTTCCTGAAGTTCCTGGTCAGCGCGCCGGCCTTCACGGTGATCACCCAGAAGATCGGCTACCTCCCGCTGCGGAACGACTCGCTGCAGGACCCGGCGCTGACGCCGCTGCTCAGCACCCAGCCGTCCATCCAGCCGGCGCTGAGCCAGCTCGCCAACGTCACCCCGTACCAGGCGATGCCCGGCCAGCGCGGTGACCAGGCCCGGCAGCTGATGCAGGACAACGCCGTGGGGCCGATCATGCTCCAGGGCGCCGACCCGGCCAGCACCGCCGCGACGGTCCAGCAGCGGATGACGGAGCTGCTCGGCTCGTGACGATCTCCGCGGAGCGCACGCTCCCGACGGCCGCGCAGCCGGGCACCGTCGCCCGGCTGCGCGGCCGTGTCGCGCGCCGGTTCGGGCACTGGCCCTACCTCGCCCCGGCGGTCGGGCTGCTGGCGGTGTGGGTGTACCTGCCGGTCGTGCTGACGCTGCTGCTCAGCTTCCTGGACTGGCACCTCGTCCGGTGGGAGGGCGAGCTCGTCGGGCTCGACAACTTCCGCCGGCTGCTCGCCGACCCGGAGTTCCGGTCGGCGGCCGTCCAGACCGTGGCCTACGCGGCGGGCCTGCTGCCGTTCGCGACGGTCGCGCCGCTCGCGATGGCCGTGCTGCTGTGGAAGCACGACGGCCCGGCGATGCGGGTCTACCGGGCGCTGCTCTTCCTGCCCGTGGTGCTCGCCCCCGTCGCGACGGCGGTGTCGTGGCGGTTCCTGCTCGACCCGCTCCAGGGCCTGGTCAACGCCCTGCTCGGGGTGGTCGGGCTGCCGGCCGTCAACTGGCTCGGCAGCGGCGTGCCGGCGTCTGGGTGATCGTGGTGATCACCGGCACGAAGGTCTTCGCCCTCAACACGCTGCTCTACCTCGCCGGGCTGGCCGCCATCGACCGCCGGCTCATCGAGGCCGCCCGCGTGGACGGGGCCACCGAGTGGGAGGTGACGAGCCGGCTCGTCGTGCCGCTGCTCGGTCGCACGACGGCGCTGGTCGCGTTCCTCTGCGTGGTGCTGGCCGGGCAGTGGGCGTTCGTGAACGTCGGGGTGCTGACGCAGGGCGGGCCCGGCGGCGCCACCGACAACGTCTACTACCGGCTCTACGACTACGCGTTCACGTTCTTCGACACCGGCATCGCGTCGGCGGCCGCCGTGCTGCTGGTGCTGGTGTTCGTCCCGATCAGCCTGCTCTACCAGCGCTCGGCCCGGGAGAGGGTGCGATGAGCACGCGGCGCGGTTCCGTCCTCGTGCACGCGGTGGCGGTCGCCGTCGTGGTGTTCATGGTCTTCCCCGTGCTGTGGGCGCTGGTCGCGTCGTTCAAGCCGCCGAACGAGCTCTTCACGCTCGCGCCGGTCGCCGAGAACCCGACGCTGGAGAACTACCGGGTGGCCCTGGTCGACCTGCCGCTGCTGCGGATGCTGCTCAACACCACGCTCATGGCGGCGGCCGTCACCGTGATCCAGGTGTTCGTCGCGCTGCTCGCCGGCTACGCGTTCACGGCGTTCCGGTTCCCCGGCCGGCACGTGCTCTACCTGGCCGTCATCGCGACGATCCTGGTGCCGCAGCAGGTGCTCATGATCCCCAGCTACATCATGGCCGCGCGGCTGGGCTGGCTGAACACCTACCTCGGGCTCGTCATCCCGCTCAGCGCCACGTGCGCGTTCGGGATCCTGCTGCTGCGCGGGCACATCGAGGCCGTGCCGCGCAGCCTGCTGGAGGCGGCCCGCATGGACGGCGCGCGCCACCACGAGATCCTCTGGCGGATCGTGGCCCCGGCCGTGCGCCCGGCGCTGTCGGCGCTCGCCATCCTCGTGTTCATCAGCACCTGGAACGAGTACCTGTGGCCGCTGCTGATCGCGCCGCGCCCGAGCACAGCACCGTGCAGGTCGGGCTGGAGCTGTTCCAGACCCAGGAGGGCTCGGCGTACGGGCCGATGATGGCGGCGGCGACGCTGTCGACCGTGCCCGTCCTGGTCGTGTACCTGTTCAACCAGCGCCGGGTGACCGACGCCTTCCTCAGAGCCGGGATCCGATGACCACGAACGTCGACGAGAACCCCGAGACCGCCGCTCCGCCCGCCACCCCGCCCGTCGACGGGGACCTCCGCGGCGCCTCCGCCGGGCTCGCGCTGCGCGCGGCCACCAAGCGGTTCGGCACCGAGCCGGTGTTCACCGGCCTCGACCTGGCGTGGCGAACGGCTCGTTCACCGTGCTCGTCGGCCCGTCCGGCTGCGGGAAGTCGACGTGCCTGCGGGCGCTGGCCGGCCTGGAGACGCTGGACGCCGGGCAGGTGCTGATCGACGGGGCCGACGTCACCGCGGCGCCGGCCCGCAGCCGCGGGCTCTCCATGGTGTTCCAGGACTTCGCGCTCTACCCGAACATGACCGTCGAGGGGAACGTGACGTTCGGGCTGTCGCTGCAGGCCAGGCACGACCGCCGCAGCGGGCCGTCGAAGGCCGAGATCCGGCGGCGCTGCGCCGAGGTGCTCGCGATGCTGGAGCTCGACGGGCTGGAGAAGCGGCGGCCCTCGGAGCTGTCGGGCGGCCAGCGCCAGCGGGTCGCGCTCGCCCGGGCGATCGTCCGGCGGCCGCGCGCGTTCCTCATGGACGAACCGCTCTCCAACCTCGACGCCCAGCTGCGCGCCCAGACCCGCACCCAGCTCGTCCGGCTGCACCGGACCCTGGGCACGACGTTCCTCTACGTCACGCACGACCAGGTCGAGGCCATGTCGATGGCCACCCACCTGGTCGTGATGAACCGGGGGCGGATCGTCCAGCAGGGCACGCCCGAGGACGTCTACGAGCACCCGGTCAGCACGTTCGTCGCCCGGTTCATCGGCAGCCCGCAGATGAACCTGGCCGACGTCACCGTGTCCGCGACCGGCGTGGTCACCGGCGACGGGGTGAGCGGCCTGCTCGACCCGGCCGGCGCCGGCCCGCGCACGGTCGGCTGGCGGCCCGGCCGGTCGGTGCCCGCCGGCGGGCCGGCGGCCCGGGGCTGCGGGTGACCGGCCGCGTCGACGTGGTGGAGAACCTGGGGGAGGACCGCCTCCTGACGGCCGTCACCCCCACCGGCACGGCCTTCTCCGCCCTCCTCGCCCCCGGCCACCACCCCGGGGTGGGCGAGGAGCTGACCCTGTGGGTCCCGGCAGCGGCCGTCCACACGTTCGAGCAGGAGTAGCCCACCCCACCCCCCAACGCATCTGCT
>MKJX01000049.1 GCA_001942415.1 Pseudonocardia sp. CNS-139 | reverse complement strand
AGGGCGCGACTCGCGTGCTGCCAGGGCGCGACTCGCGTGCTGCCAGGGCGCGACTCGCGTGCTGCCGAGGGCGCGACTCGCGTGCTGCCAGACCGCGATCGCGTGCTGCCGGGGCGGGGAGTGGCCGGTGTCAGACCCGGCTGCGGAGCGTGTGCAGGGCGTCGAGGGCGGCGTCGGGAGGGGCCGCGACCTGCAGCACCAGGTGCCGGACGCCCAGGTCGGCGACGCGGTGCGCGTCCTCGGCCCACTGCGCAGGCGTCCCGCGGAAGAGCGGGCGCCCGGCGCCCGCGTCCGGGTCGGGGACGGCGTCCCCGCGCAGCACGACCGGCAACGCGGCGGGGTCGTGCCCGGCCGCGGTCGCGGCGTCCCGGAAGACGGCGAGGTCGGCGGCCAGCTCGGCGAGGTCGCTGCGGTAGGGGTGCAGCCCGGCACCGAGCCGGGCGGCCCGCCGGATCCCGGCCGCGCTGCTGTAGCCGAGCACGAGCGGGATCGCCGCGCGTCCGTACGGTTTCGGCCCGACGTCCGACGCCGGCACCGGCCAGGGCCCGTCCACCTCGACGGGGTCCGGCGCCCACAGACGACGCAGCGCGGCGAGGTACGCGTCGAACCGGTCGCCGGCGCCGTCGGCCGCGACGCCGGCCGCCGCGAACTCCTCGCGCATCCATCCCGGCACGAGCCCGGCGACGGCCCGCCCGTGCGAGAGCTGATCGAGGGTGGCGAGGCGGCGGGCGAGCAGCACCGGCGGCTGCAGCAGCGCCAGCACCGCACTCGTCCCCAGCGTCACGCGGCTGGTCAGCGCGGCCAGGTGCGCGAGCACGTCGACGGGGTCGAACACGCACGCGTAGCCGTCGGCCGGCAGCTCCACGGGCACCGGCACGCCCGGCATCGTCACGCCGTGGCGTGGCCGCAGCCAGCGGTCCATCGTCCACACCCCGTCCAGCCCGGCGGCCTCGGCACCGGTGCCGAGCCGGACGAGGTCCTCGGTCCGCACGTCACGGCCGCCGTTGGGCAGCCCCACTCCGATCTCCACACCAGGACGACGAACGGGACGAGCCGGAATCGACGGGATCCGGCGGACGGACCGGACCGATCAGCTCTGCTTATGGCCCGCGAGCCGGAATCGTCATGTCCGCGGTGGCGGTTTCCGCTGTTTCATGAGACCCGGAAGAGTCGCTCGACGAGGAGCAGGCGATGACGGCAGTCGATGACCCCACCGGTTTCGGCCTCGAACGCTGGCGGGTGGACAGCCGGTCCGGCCCGGGCTCGGCCGGCCGCTGGGAGGAGACGCTGGCGCAGACGCACGCGGCGTTCGACGTGCGGCTGCCCTCCGGTGACGGCTTCACCGGCGCCGTGCGGCGCTACCGGCTCGGCGCGCTCAGCCTCGTCGACTGCCGCTGCACCCCGTTCGTGGGGCAGCGCGGCCCGGCCGTCCTGCACGACGGCGCGCACGACCATGTCGGCGTCCAGCTGGTGCTGCGCGGGCGGGAACGGGCCTGGTCCGGCGGCCGGGAGACGCTGCTCGGCGCGGGCGCATGACGATCTGGGACGGCTCGCGGCCGGGCGGCATCGAGATCGTGGAGCCGTTCGTGAAGCGGACGCTCGTGCTGCCGCGCGCGGTCATGCACGCGACCTGCCCGCGGCTGGGCAACGTCGACCGCGGCTTCCGGGTGCCGGAGAGCGCGGCCGCCCGGCTGCTGACCCGCTACCTGGACGCGCTGGTGGACGAGCTACCGCTGATGGACGAGCGGACCACCGAGGTGGCCGTCGACGTGGTGCTGGACCTGCTGCGGGCGGCCGTCGAGCCGCACATGCCGGCGGCCCGGGCGGCGCGGCGGGAGGCGCTGCGGGCGCGGGCGCGCCGTTACGTCCGGTCGAACCTGCGCGACCCGGAGCTCGGGCCGGTGTCGATCGCCGCCGCGCTCGCGGTCTCGGTGCGCACGCTGCACGGCGCGTTCGCCGACTCGGGGGAGTCGGTGGCCGGGCTGATCCGCTCGGCCCGGCTGGCGCGCAGCCGCGAGGACCTGGTGCGCTCCAGCGACACCATCGCCGAGATCGCCTACCGGTGGGGCTTCTCGGAGCCCACGCACTTCTCGCACGCGTTCCGCCGCGAGTTCGGCATCACCCCGCGCGACGCCCGGCGCACGGCGGCGGCCGGGGAGCCGCGCTGACCACGGGCTCCCCGGCCGCCGTCCCGTCAGGCCGTGTGGGCGAGCGGCAGCCCGGCCGCCTTCCAGGGCACCGCGTAGAGAACGCCCCGCCCGGACGACGTGACGTACGCCGTGCGCAGGTCGGGCCCGCCGAAGCAGACGTTGGTGACGAAGGGGTCCTCCTCCGGCACCGGCACGAAGTCCAGCAGCTCCCCGTCCGGCGACACGACGCTGACGCCGCCGGAGTAGAGGGTGGCCACGCAGACGTTGCCGTCCTCGTCGACGGCCATCGAGTCGAGCCACTGCCAGCCGGGGAACCCGTGCACGAGCGTGCCGCCGTGCCGGGCCGGGGACGCCGGGTCGAGCCGGACCTGCCCCGGCCCGGTCAGCTCCCACGCCCACAGCCGCCCCGTGATGGTCTCCGCGACGTAGACGCGGTCGCCTGCGGGGGAGAGCCCGACCCCGTTCGGCGCCTGCAGCGGGTGGACGACCTCGACGATCTCCGACCCGTCGGCCCGCGCGTAGTAGAGGCCGCCGAGGTCGGTGTCCCGCGGGCGGGACTTGCCCATGTCGGTGAACCAGAACCCGCCGTGCGCGTCGAAGACGAGGTCGTTCGGGCCGCGCAGGCCGTGCTCGCCGACGTGCGTGTACAGGTCGGTGACCTCGCCGTCGAACGTGACCCGCTGGATGCGGCCCCCGATGTACCCCTCCGGCTGCGGGCCGGGCGCGGTCATCCCGCCCCGCACCGACCACGAGAACCCGCCGTTGTTGCAGACGTACAGCGCGCCGTCCGGGCCGACGGCGGCCCCGTTGGGGCCACCGCCGGTCTCGGCGAGCACGGACGTCGTCCCGTCGGCGGCGATCCGGGTGACCGTGCCGCGCTTGATCTCGACGACGAGCACGCTGCCGTCCTCGAGCGCGACCGGTCCCTCCGGGAACTGGAGCCTTCGGCCACTTTCCGCACGTGCCGCTTCCTTTCCTCAGTCGGTGCCCACGCGGGTCACTGCGAGCGGTCGAGCCAGGTGCCCGCGACGAACAGGTCCCGCGTGATGTAGCGGTCGATGCCCTTGACCTCGGGCTTCGTGATCGTCGACAGGTAGCTGCGGGACAGCCACTGGACCGCGATGTCCTGGTTGAGGATCAGCTCGATCTGCTGGTAGTTCCGCGTGCGCTGGGCCGGGTCGGCCGTGGCCGACGCCTCCTGCGCGAGCCGGTCGACCTCGGGGTTCTGGTACTTGCCGAAGTTCGTCGACCCGCCCGTCGTGAAGACGCGGTAGATGCCGGGCACCGGGTAGTCGAACGCGGCGATCTGGCTGGCCATGTCGAAGTCGCCGCCCTGCAGGACGCGGCCGCTGAACTCGGCGAGGTCGAAGTAGCGGACGTCGACGTTCACGCCGACCGCGGCCATGGCCGCCTGCAGCCACTCGCCCAGCGGCACGGAGCTGCGGTCGGTGCAGTAGACGAAGTCGGGGTTGCCGCCACTGGCGCGGTAGTCCTCCACGAGCTGGCGCGCGTGCTCGACGTCGTACTTCGGCCAGGCGTCGATCGCGGCCTGCGAGTGGTACGGGCTGGCCGGGTCGAACAGGCTCTCCGAGCGCAGCAGGTTGTTGCTGAAGAACGCCGCGCCCAGCGCGGGTTGGCTCATCGCGGCGATGGCGGCCTCGCGCATCCGGTGGTCGTCGAACGGGGCGCGGGTGAAGTTGAAGTAGTTGAGCACGCCGCCGTTGCCCGGCGCGAAGTAGATCCGCAGGTCCGGGTTCTGGAACGCGCGCACCAGCTCGGAGTTGAAGCCGCCGTTGATCATGTCGACGTCGCCGTTGGCCATCGTCTGGTAGCGGCTCTCGGTGTCGGGAAGAGGCCGGATCTCGATGCCGTCGAGGTACGGCTTGCCCGGCTGCCAGTAGCTCGGGTTGCGGACCAGCGCCATCTTGTTGTCGCGCACCCAGTTGGCCAGCATGAACGGCCCGGCGCCGACGGGGTTGTTGCCGAGGTCGTCGCCGTACTTCTGGACCGCCGCCGGGGAGACGATCATCCCGAGCGTGCCCTGCGACATCGGCTGCGCGAACAGCACGTTGAAGTCGCCCATCGGGGCGTTCAGCACGAACTCGACGGTCAGCGGGTCGACCGCGCGCATCGACGTGATCCGCGACGCGTACAGGTGCGCGGGCGAGGCCTGCTTGTCGATGTGCCGCTGCACGTTGAAGACGACGGCGTCGGCGTCGAGCGGGGTGCCGTCGGAGAACTGCACGCCTTCGCGCAGGCCCAGCCGCCAGGTCGTGCCGCCGTCGGTGGTCTCCATCGACTGCGCCAGGTACGGCTCCGCGCCGCCGCCCGGCACGAGCTTCATCAGCGAGTCGTAGACCATCGTCGCGGCGAGGTTGGAGTTCTGCCGCGTCGGGTCGAAGCTGATGATCTCCCGGTCGTTGCCGATGACCAGCGTGCCGCCGGTCCTGGGCGTGCCCTCCTGGGCCGGGTCGCCGCCGTAGGGGTCGCGGGTCTGGAGCAGGGCGGTGCCGTCGCCGCCGCCCTGCTGGGCCGGGGCCTGCCCGCACGCCGCCACCAGGGCGGCGCACAGGAGCAGGCCGAGGGCCGCCGCGCGGCGGCCCGTTCGTGATCGCAACCGCATGTCCTCACTCCTCGTCGAGTGCTGCCGGCCGCCGGTCCCCCGACGGCCGGCCGGATGTCCGGCGGCCGCCTCGGCGTTGTCCACGTCACACGAGAGCTTCGTGGTCGGTCATGTCGCGGTGCGAACGCGCCCGTGCACAGACACTTGCCGATGCGTGCGATGTGCGAACGCGCTCAGCGCGGGGTGAGTGCGGCCAGGTCGATGCGGACGGGGTGGCCGGCGACGGTCAGGACGGGGTCGCCGGTGAGCTCGCCGGACAGCTCGTAGTCCCCGTCGACCAGCACGTACGCCGTGAGGGTCACCGGCTCGTCGAGGTCGACGATCCAGTACTGCGGGATGCCGGCCTCGGCGTACTCCGAGAACTTCATGACGCGGTCGACGCGGCGCGTGCCGTCGGAGAGGACCTCGACGGCGAGCAGCACTTCGGATGCGTGGAACCGCGCCGGATTGCGCCGGTAGGCCGTCGTGCCGGTGACGATGACGTCGGGCACGCGGATCGTGAGCGGATCGCGGTCGACGAGCACTTCGGCGTCGGGGATGGTGATTGACATCGCGAGGATCCCTTCGGCAACCTCCAGCCGAAGTTCGTCGTGCTCCGGCAACCCCTCCCACTCTTCGAGCGTGAGCATGTGGTCCGGCCACGGCAGGCTCATGGTGGTCTACTTCCGACGCGGGTGGATCGTCCCACGGCAC
The DNA here is from genome assembly GCA_001942415.1 of Pseudonocardia sp. CNS-139. Classification (GTDB taxonomy): domain Bacteria; phylum Actinomycetota; class Actinomycetes; order Mycobacteriales; family Pseudonocardiaceae; genus Pseudonocardia. Next base: position 3,882 of record MKJX01000049.1, on the reverse strand, counting down.
CCCGACCGTCATGGGCCGTTCGGACCGTGTCGGTGCCCGGTGGCAGGCTGGTGCGGATGAGTGCGGGGATGGGCCCGGAGGTCGACGGGCTGTTCGAGCTGGACGAGCCGGAGGAGCAGCGCGTCTCCGCCGGCCCCGCGGCGCCGGCCACCGCGCCGCTGGCCGTCCGGATGCGCCCGCGCACGCTCGACGAGGTGGTCGGGCAGGCGCACCTGCTGCGCCCCGGCGCCCCGCTGCGGCGGCTGGTCGAGGGCGGCGCGGCGGCGTCCGTGCTGCTCTACGGCCCGCCCGGCACCGGCAAGACCACGATCGCGCGGCTGCTCGCGGGCGTCGGGAGCCGCCACTTCGTGGCCCTGTCGGCGCTGTCGTCGGGTGTCAAGGAGCTGCGTGCGGTGATCGACGACGCGCGGCGCCGCCGCGACCGGCTCGGCCAGCAGACGGTCCTGTTCATCGACGAGGTGCACCGCTTCTCGAAGACCCAGCAGGACGCGCTGCTCGGGGCCGTCGAGGACCGGCTGGTGCTGCTCGTCGCGGCGACCACGGAGAACCCGTCGTTCTCGGTGGTGTCGCCGCTGCTGTCGCGGTCGCTGGTGCTGCAGCTCCAGTCGCTCGGCGACGACGACGTGCGCGGGCTGCTGCGCCGGGCCGTCGCCGACCCGCGGGGGCTCGGCGGCGCGTCGAGCTGGCCGCCGACGCGGAGGACGCGCTGGTCCGGCTGGCCGCGGGCGACGCGCGCCGGGCGCTCACCGCGCTGGAGGCGGCGGCCGACGGCGTGCAGGGCACCGGCGCCACCGTGATCGACGTGCCTGCGGTCGAGCGGGCCGTCACGGAGGCGACCGTCCGCTACGACCGCCAGGGCGACCAGCACTACGACGTGATCAGCGCGTTCATCAAGTCGATCCGCGGCTCCGACGCGGACGCCGCGCTGCACTACCTGGCACGGATGCTGGTGGCGGGGGAGGACCCGCGGTTCATCGCGCGGCGGCTGATGGTGCACGCGAGCGAGGACGTCGGGCTCGCCGACCCGACCGCGCTGCAGGCGGCGGTCGCGGCCGCGCAGGTGGTGCAGCTGGTCGGGCTGCCCGAGTGCCGCATCGCGCTGGCCCAGGCCACGCTGCACCTGGCCACCGCGCCCAAGTCCAACGCCGTCGTCACGAGCATCGACGCGGCGATGGCGGACGTCCGGGGCGGCGCGGTCGGCACGGTGCCGCCGCACCTGCGCGACGGGCACTACGCCGGCGCCCAGAAGCTCGGCAACGCCGTCGGCTACCGCTACCCGCCCGACTCGCCCGACGGCGTGCTGGAGCAGCAGTACCCGCCGGACGACCTGGTCCGCGCGACTACTACCAGCCGACCACCCGCGGCGGCGAGCGGGTGATCAGCGAGCGGCTGGCGAAGCTGCGCCGCGCGGTGCGAGGGTCGTAGGCGGCGTCCAGGCGGGGTCGCGGCCCAGCAGCGCGAGCGCGCGCTCCCACGGCCCGTCCTCGTACGGGACGGGCGGTCCGAACACGCGTCCGGCAGCTCCCGCTCCGGCCCGGCCGGTACCCGCGCCACCACGGCGAGCGCGGCCGCGACCAGGTCGTCCGCGTAGGCGACGGGCCGGCCGAGCGCGGTCGCGACGTCCCAGCCGTGCACGAGCGTGTCCACGAGGTGGAACGAGACGACGGCCCGCACCGGCACCCGGATCCCCATCTCGCCCATCAGCACCTCACGGTCGAGGTCGGCCGCGGCGAACGCGGCGGTGACGGCGGCCGCGCCGGCCGCGAGCGCGGCGCCGGGGTCGGGCCCGAGCGGGCGCGGCGCGAACGCGGACACCGGCACGTCCGCGGGCTCGTGCACGGCTGCGGCGAACCCGTGGTCCTGGCCGGTCATGTGCTCCAGGAGGGCGCGCAGGTCCCAGGCCGCGCACGGGGTGGGGCGGGCGAGATCGGCGGGCCGGACCGCGCCGACGACGTCCGCGAGGGAGCCGGTGGCCCGCCGGTGGATCTCGACAATATTCTGCACGGGTAGATCGTCTACCGACGTTTATGATTGGTCAAGGGCTATCTTCCCGACGTGACCGGACAGGCTCCCGACCAGCGCCACGACCTGGGCGCGGCGTTCGCCCGGCTGACGCGCGCGCTGATCGCGGCCGAGCGCCGGTGCTGGCCGCGCACGACGTCGAGATGTGGGACTACGCGGTGCTGAGCGCGCTGGCGGACGGGCCGGCGCCGACCCAGTCCGAGCTGGCCGCGGCCGTGCGCCGGGACAAGACCCGGCTGATCCCGATCCTCGACCGGCTGGAGGCCCGCGGCCTGCTGCGCCGCACGCCCGACCCCGCCGACCGGCGCAACCGCGTCGTCGCGCTGACCGACGACGGACGCGCGCTCGCGGCGGCGTGCCGCACCGGGATCCGGGAGGTCGAGGCCGACCTGCTCGCCGACCTCGACCCGCGAGAACGGGCCGTCTTCGTCGCCGTGCTGGACCGGCTCGCCGACGCCGCCGGGCCCTGAGGCCGGTCCGGGGTCCAGGCGGGCGCGCGGTCCACGGGGCAGCTCATGCACCGCGGCCCGCCGCGGCCGCGGCCCAGCTCGCCGCCGGGCACCTCCAGCACCTCGACGCCGTGTTTGCGCAGGTGGGTGTTGGTGGTGACGTTGCGCTCGTAGGTGACGACCACCCCGGGCGCGACGGCGAGCGCGTTGCACCCGTCGTCCCACTGCTCGCGTTCCGCCGAGTGCACGTCCTGCTCGGGCGTGAGCACCCGGACGGCCGGCACGCCGATCGCGGCGGCGATCGCGGCGTGCATGTCGTCGGGGCGGTGGTCGGTGAAGTGCAGCTCCTTCTCGGTGTCGCCCGGCCGGATCGTGTACGCCGGCAGCGGCCCGAGCCCGGCGTACTCGACGAACGTCTCCGGGTCGACCATGGTCATCACGGTGTCGAGGTGCATGAACGCCCGCGCCTGCGGCATCCGCAGCGCGACGATCCGGTCGACCTCGCCGCCCGCGAAGAGCCGCCGCGCGAGCCGTTCGACGCCCTGCGGGGTGGTCCGCTCGCTCAGCCCGACGAGCAGCGCGCCGCCGCCGAGCACGAGCATGTCGCCGCCCTCCGTGGTGGCCGGGCCGTTGACCGCGCCGTCGGACCAGACCGCGTGCCCGGAGTCCGCGAAGAGCGGGTGCCAGCGGTAGACGGCCTCGTAGTGCACGGTCTCGCGCATCCGGGCCTTCTTGCGCATGCTGTTGATCGCGACGCCGCCGTGGATCCACGCGGACGTGTCGCGCGGGTAGAGGTGGTTGGGCAGCGGCTCCAGCACGAAGTCGTCCGGCTCGAGCACGTGGAACGCGATCGAGCGGGGCTCGGGGATGCGGTCGAGCACCTCGCGTTTCGTGATGCCGCCGGCGAGGTGGTCGGTCAGCGTCGCGGCGTCCATGGCGTCGAAGCAGTTGCGCAGCGCGTCGATGGCGAGCGGGCCGTACACGCGGTCGTCGAAGATCCGGTCGAGCACGTACGCGCGGGCCTCCGGGACGTCGACGACCGTGCGCAGCAGCTCGCCGAACAGGTGCACGGTGACGCCGCGGGCGCGCAGCAGCGCGGCGAACCGGTCGTGCTCCTCCTGCGCCCGCGCCACCCACAGGACGCGTCGAAGAGCAGGCGGTCCTTGTTGCCCGGCGTCAGCCGCTTCAGCTCGAGGCCGGGGCGGTGCAGGATGACCTGCCGCAACGCGCCGACCTCGGACTCCACGCGGTACATGGCCACATCCTGCCGCCCCGCCGCCCGCCACGCGTGCGACTCGCGCGCACCCAGGCCCCGACTCGCGCGCACCCAGCCCCCGACTCGCGGGAACGGCCCGCGAGTCGCTGGAAAAGTGCGCGCGAGTCGCGCTCTGAGGGCACGCGAGTCGCGCCG
>MKJX01000048.1 GCA_001942415.1 Pseudonocardia sp. CNS-139 | reverse complement strand
CGCGGTGCGGCGGTCGACGGCGGCGGCGCCGGCGGCGGGCGGGCTCGTCCTGCGGCGCGCTGCGCGCTTGCCGGCGCGGCTCCGCGGGCGCTCGGCGGGAGCAGGCGCCGGTGCGGCGAGCTGCTGCACCGGGGGCGGCGGGACCGGCAGCGCGGCGGGCACGGGAGCGGGCGGCGGCTCGGCCGGGGCCGGCGGGGCGGCCGGCTCGACCACCTGGGTGCTGACGGCCGGCGTGGCCGCGGCGGGCGGCTGCGCGGCGAACGCCGTGCTCGGCCGGGCGCGAGGTGAAGCACCGCACTCACACCGGCGACGATGGCTGCTCCGACCGCCGCAGCGAGCAGCGTCCGGACGGTCGAGATCGAGCGCACGGTGAACTCCATCGATCGGCTGCTTCAAGGTTCTACCCGGCACACAGCGTTCCATCGATCATTCCTTCGAGTGAAGACGGGGCTTCCAGGAGTGACCGGGCTCGCCGCGGGCAGTTCCGAACGGCGACGGGGCCGGCCGCGGACGGGGTGCGGCCGGCCCCCGGCGCACCCCCGGATGATCACAACGAGCGACGCTCCGCCGCACCCGCGCGGCGCGGCGCCGACGGGGTTGTCCGGACGAGTTCTTGAAAGCGGACACACCCCCTCCGATCAGGGGATATCCCGCTCACAGCCGGTAATGATTCACCCCTTGTTCATCTCTTGACTGCCCCTGTCGTGGTTGCATTCCGACGACCGCGGAAGGAGCCTCCACGATGAGTGACTACGGCCGGTTCGCCTTCGAACCGCTGCTGAACCTCGTCAACGGGCGCCCGGTCGGCCTGGAGGTGCTCCGTTGCCAGGCCCGTGACCAGGTGACCGTCGTCGCCCGCAACACGGTCTGGGGCACGCGGCAGCTCGCCGAGTTCGACTCGGGAGTCGCGATCGCGTCCGTCCTCTACGGCACCGGCTACGACGTGACCGTCCCGCTGCACATCGACGTCCTCGCCGACACGGTGGTCGCCGCCCGGCGGCGGATCGGGCAGCTGCGCGCCTCGCTGCGCAACCGCGACAACGGCCACCCGGCGCCGCCGATGCTGCTGGAGATCAACCCCGCCCTGTCGGCCGCGCACCCCGACGCGCTGGCCGAGGGCGTCGCCGAGCTCCGGGCCGACGGGTTCGGGATCGGGTTCGACGGCGCCGGGCGCGGGTTCGGCCTGGACCTGATCGCCGAGATCGAGCCGGACCTCGTGAAGATCGACCCCGGTCTGGTCGCGCGGCTGCCGCAGGCGCCGCGGGCCCGGACGGTCGTGCACGCGCTGATGGACGTGTGCCGGGCGGTCGGCGTGCGGGTCGCGGCGGTCGGCGTCGCCACGCCCGACCAGCTCGCGGCCGTCCGCGACCAGGGGATCACGTGGGCGCAGGGGCCGCTGCTCGCCGAGCCGCGCCGCCGCCCGTCGACGGCGGGCATCCTGCTCCCGGTCGACCTGCTCCCCCGGGCCCGGGCCGCGGCCCCGGCCGGGCCGTCCGACGCCACGACGCTCCAGCCGGTCGTGCCCAGCGCCCCGCAGCCCACGGTCGGCGACCTCGCGCAGGCCGCGGTCAGCCTGCCCGACTCGGTCCCGGCCGAGAACGTGCGGCAGGCGCTGGCCGACCACCCGCAGGCCGGCAGCGTCGTGCTGCTCGACCAGTACGGCCGCCCGACCGGGTTCCTCGACCGCAACCGCTTCATGCTCGCGATCTCCGGCCCGTTCGGCCGGGCGCTGTACGCCGACCGCCCGGCCCGTGGGCTCGCCGAGGCACCCCGCACGGTGCCGGTGAGCGCGGACGTGCGCGGCGCGCTGCAGTTCTGCCTGTCCAGCGACCGCGACCGCAGCTACGACGACCTCGTGCTGCTCGACGCCGACGGCGCCTGCGCCGGCATCGTGCGCGTGACGGACCTGCTCCAGGAGGCGACCGGGACACCCGGCCCGTCCGCCGCCGGCAGCTCATCCGCCGCCTGAGAGGCCCCGACCACTTGCAGCAAAGCCACCCTCATGCCGTCTCGCGGCGGCAGGGTGGCTTTGCTGCAAAGATCACCACGCCGTCCGTTCCCGAACGTGCGGTCCGTCCCGTGTCGTGACCTGACCGAGTCCGCCGGTCAATCCACCGGACTCACACGGTCCACGTAGTGGACAGCTCAACAATGCACGCTGCGGCGTCCGTCGGGGGAACCGAAGCGAGAAAGCACGAAGGAGCACCATGACCGCACGCCGCGTCATCGTGGCCGCCACCGTCGCCGCACTGGCGCTCGGCGCGGCCGGCTGCGTGAGCTCGGGCGGCAACACCGCCCCGCCCGCAGCGGACGGCACCGACTGGAGCACGGCCACGTCGGCGGAGGCCGGCGGCGGGCTCGACGCCCTGGTCGCCGCGGCCCAGGCCGAGGGCCAGCTCAACGTCATCGCCCTGCCGCCCGACTGGGCCAACTACGGCGAGATCATCTCCACGTTCCAGCAGAAGTACGGCATCACCGTCAACTCGGCGAACCCCGAGGGCAGCAGCCAGGACGAGATCAACGCCGTCCGCCAGCTGGGCACGCAGGACCGGGCGCCGACGTGCTCGACCTCGGCCAGTCCTTCGCGACGGGCAACGTCGACCTGTTCGCCCCCTACCAGGTGGAGACCTGGGACTCGATCCCCGACGCCAACAAGGACTCCGGCGGCGCGTGGGTCAACGACTACGGCGGCTACATGTCGATCGGCTGCAACGCGCAGCTCGTGCCCGTCTGCCCGACGACGTTCGCCGACCTCGCGAAGCCGGACTACGCCGGCAAGGTCGCGCTGAACGGCGACCCGACGCAGGCCGCGGCCGCGTTCGCCGGCGTGTGGGCCGGTGCGCTCGCCAACGGCGGCTCGCTGGACGACATCGCGCCGGGCGTCGCGTTCTTCGGCAACCTCAAGCGCAGCGGCAACCTGCTGACGATCGACCCGACCCCGGCGACGATCGAGAGCGGCCAGACCCCGATCGTGCTGGACTGGGACTACCTGAACGTCGCGCAGGCCGAGAAGGTCGCGGCGTCGTTCCAGTGGCAGGTCAACGTGCCGTCGGACGGCCTGTTCGCGCAGTACTACACGCAGGCGATCAACAGGAACGCGCCGCACCCGGCCGCCGCGCGCCTGTGGCAGGAGTTCCTCTACTCGGACGAGGGCCAGAACCTGTGGCTCGCCGGCAAGGCCCGGCCCGTCCGGCTCACCGCGATGACGCAGGCCGGGACGGCCGACGCCGCGCTGTCCGCCGCGCTGCCGCCGGTCAGCGGCGAGGCCGAGTACCCGACCCAGGCCCAGACCGACGCCGCGCAGCGCGTGGTCGCCGAGCGCTGGGCCGCGGCGACCGCCTGACCACGGCATGAGCGAGCTGCTCGAGGCTCCCGCCGCGCCTCCCGACCGGGTGCGACCCACCCGGTCGTGGGGCGCGGCGCTGGGCCTGCTCCCGTTCGTCGGCTACCTCGTCGTGTTCCTCGGCGGGCCGCTGTTCTTCGTGATCAGCGGCGCGCTGTCGACGCCCGAGGGGCAGCCGACCCTCGACAACCTCGTCGCGTCGGTGACGTCGCCGCAGTACCAGGCGGCGTTCGTGTCGAGCCTGGTGCTGTCGGCCGTGACGGCACTCGTCGGCGCGGTGTTCGGCGCGTTCCTCGCGCAGGCGGTGCTCACCGGGCGCCGCGACGGGCCGCTGCAGCGGATCGTCTCGACGGCGTCCGGCGTGCTCGCCTACTTCGGCGGCGTGCCGCTCGCGTTCGCGTTCATCGCCGCGCTGGGCCAGACCGGCCTGGCGACGGCGTTCCTGCGCGGCGTCGGCGTCGACCTCTACGGGCTCGGGTTCCGGATCGACTCGCTGACCGGGCTCGGCCTCACCTACGTCTACTTCCAGGTGCCGCTGATGGTCATCCTGATCACGCCGGCGCTGGAGGGGCTGCTCCCGCAGTGGCGGGAGGCCGCGGAGAACCTCGGGGCGTCCGCGTGGGCGTACTGGCGGCACGTGGCGCTGCCCGTGCTCGCGCCCGCGTTCGGCGGCGCGACGCTGGTGCTCTTCGGCAACGCGTTCGCCGCGTACGCCACGGCGCTGGCCCTGACCAGCGGCTCGATCCCGCTCCTGCCGACGGCCATCGCGTCGGCGCTGTCCGGGAACGTGCTCGCGAACCAGCAGAACGTCGGGCTGGCGCTCGGCTTCGACATGGTGGTGGTGATCGCGGTCGTGATGGTCGGCTACCTCGTCCTGCAGCGCCGCGCGGCCCGGTGGAGCGCGCGGTGAGGGGCCGGCGCTGGCGGGTGGTCGTGCTGGTGCTCGCGGCGGTCTACTTCCTGGTGCCGCTGCTGTCGGCCGCCGAGTTCAGCCTCCGCACGCCCGGCGGCGGCTACGGCGTCGGCAACTACCTGGCGATCGTCACCGACGAGGTGCTCTTCACCTCGCTGCTGACGTCGCTGCAGATCGCGGTGTTCACCGCGGTGCTGGTGCTCGTGCTCGTGGTGCCGACGGCCGTGTGGGTGCGGCTGCGGTTCCCGTCCGTGGCCGGGCTGCTGGAGAGCGCGACGATCCTGCCGATCGTGGTGCCGCCGGTCGTGATGGCGGCCGGCATCGCGTTCGTGCAGGCCAACCTGGGCGGGCCGGTGTTCCGGGCGCTCTTCGCCTCGTCGGCCACGGCGCTGACGCCGTTCTACGTGGTGCTCGCGCTGCCGTTCGCGTACCGCGCCGTCGACAACGGGCTGGCCGCGATCCCGCTGCGCACGCTCGTCGAGGCGGCCCGCAACCTCGGGTCGAGCCTCGCGTCCGCGCTGCTGCGGGTGGTGCTCCCGGCGATCCGCAGCGCCGTGCTCGGTGCGGCGTTCCTGACGCTCGCGCTGGTGCTCGGCGAGATCGTGATCGCGCGCATCCTGCTCTACACCGACACCTTCCCCATCGCCGTCGTCGAGGTGGGGCGCAGCGCGGCAGGCGTCTCGGTGGCGCTGTCGCTGGCGAGCCTGGTGTTCACGTGGGTCCTGCTGTTGCTGGTGTCCTTCGCCGGCGGCCGCCGTTCGAGGAAGGCGAGCTCATGACGAGTACGGCCGACGCACCCGTCGCCACCGAGCGCGGCGTCGCGGTCGAGTTCCGCGAGCTGCGGCGCAGCTACGGGAACACCCACGCGCTCGACGGGCTCAGCCTCGCGCTGCGGCCCGGCGAGCTGCTGGCCCTGCTCGGGCCGTCGGGCTGCGGGAAGACCACGGCGCTGCGGCTGCTGGCCGGGTTCGACACGCCGACGTCCGGCGAGGTGCTGATCGGCGGACGCGACGTCACCGGCGTCCCGGCCGCGAAGCGCGACACCGGCATGGTGTTCCAGGCCTACAGCCTCTTCCCGACGATGACGGCGGCGGAGAACGTCGCGTTCGGGCTGCGGATGCGCAAGGTCGGCCCGGCCGAGCGCAAGCGGCGGGCCGACGAGCTCCTGCAGGTCGTCGGGCTCGGCGAGCGCGGCGGCTCGTACCCGCACGAGATGTCCGGCGGGCAGCAGCAGCGCGTCGCGCTGGCCCGCGCGCTGGCCGTCTCGCCCTCGGTGCTGCTGCTCGACGAGCCGCTCTCGGCGCTCGACGCCCGGGTGCGGGTGCAGCTGCGCGACGAGATCCGGCGGGTGCAGCTCGCGGAGGGCATCACCACGCTGTTCGTCACGCACGACCAGTCGGAGGCGCTCGCCGTCGCCGACCGGGTCGCGGTGCTGAACGCCGGGAAGCTGGAGCAGGTCGGCACGCCACAGGAGGTGTACGCGCACCCGGCCACGCCGTTCGTCGCCGAGTTCGTGGGCACCACCAACCACGTCCCGGTGGCGGACGGGCGCATCACGCCCGGCGGCGAGACCCGGCAGGTGCGGCCGGAGGGGCTGGCCGTCGGGGTGCCCGACGGGCTGGCCGCCACCGTCCTGACCAGCACGTTCCTCGGGCCCGTCACCCGGCTCGTGCTGACGACGGAGGTCGGCGAGCTGGTCGTCGACGCCACCAGCCGCCCCGGCCTCCCGGCCATCGGCGACCCCACACGGTCGCCCTGGCCGCGTAGCGACTCGCGTACACAAATCCAGCGACTCGCGGGGAACGGCCTGCGTCCTCCCCGCGAGTCGCTGGAATAATGCGCGCGAGTCGCCGGATTCGTGCGGGCCGCGAATGTCGGGGTGAGCTGCCACGATGGGGCTGTGCTGCTCGCCGACGTCGTCGCCGCCTCCGCCGCGGTCGGGGCCACCCGCGCCCGCACGGCGAAGACGGCCACCCTCGCCGCCTTACTGCGCCGGGCCGCGGGTCCCGAGATCGAGCCGGCCACGGCGTGGCTGGCCGGCGAGCCGCGGCAGAGCCGGCTGGGCGCCGGCTGGCGCACCCTCACCCGGCTCGACGTGCCACCCGCCGCGGAGCCGGGCCTGCAGGTCACAGCGGTCGACGCCGCGCTCGACGAGCTGGCCGCCACCACCGGCGCCGGCTCCACGGCCCGGCGCACGGAGCTGCTGGAGGCGCTCTTCGGCGCCGCCACCGCCGACGAGCAGGCGTTCCTCGTCCGGCTCATCACCGGCGAGCTGCGCCAGGGCGCGCTGGAAGGCGTGATGCTGGAGGCCGTCGCCGCGGCCGCCGAGGTGCCCGCGGCCACCGTCCGGCGGGCGTTCATGCTCTCCGGACGCCTCCCCGCGACGGCCCGGCTTGCGCTCACCGAGGGCGTCGCGGGCCTCGACGCCGTGCGGCTGGAGGTCGGCCGCCCGGTCCGGCCGATGCTCGCGTCCCCGGCCGAGACGCTCGACGCCGCGCTCGCCGAGCTGGCGCCCGACGTCAGCGTCGAGTTCAAGCTCGACGGCGCCCGCATCCAGGTGCACCGCGACGGCGCCGAGGTCCACGTCTGGACGCGCACGCTGCGCGAGATCACGCCGGCCGTCCCCGAGCTGGTGGAGCTGGTGCGCGGGCTGCCGTGCCGGTCGGTCGTGCTCGACGGCGAGACGCTCGCGCTGCAGGACGACGGCCGCCCGCGCCCGTTCCAGGACACCATGAGCCGGTTCGGCGCGGCGGCCGGCGAGCTGCTGCTCCGGCCGTTCTTCTTCGACTGCCTGCACCTCGACGGCGCCGACCTGCTCGACGAGCCGCTGCACGTCCGGCTCGACGCGCTGAGCCGAGTCGCGGGCGGTCACCGGATGCCCGGCGCGTTGCGCCCGAGCCAGGAGGAGGCCGCCGACCTGCTGGAACGCGCGCTGGAGGCCGGCCACGAGGGCGTGATGGTGAAGTCGCTCGACGCCCCCTACGCGGCCGGACGGCGCGGGCGGGCGTGGCAGAAGGTCAAGCCGGTGCACACGCTCGACCTCGTCGTGCTGGGCGCGGAGTGGGGCTACGGCCGGCGCACGGGCTCGCTCTCCAACATCCACCTCGGCGCCCGCGACCCCGACGGGGGCGAGCCGGTCATGGTCGGCAAGACGTTCAAGGGCATGACCGACGAGCTGCTCGCGTGGCAGACCAGCACGTTCCCCGGCCTCGCCCGCGAGGACGACGGGCACGTGGTGCTGCTGCGGCCGGAGCTGGTCGTCGAGATCGAGCTGGACGGGGTGCAGCGCAGCCCGCGCTACCCCGGCGGCGTCGCGCTGCGGTTCGCGCGGGTGCTGCGCTACCGGCCCGACAAGACGCCCGCCGAGGCCGACACGATCGACGCGGTGCGCGCGCTGCTGCACTAGAAGCGATCACTGGAACGCCGTTCTGGAAGCACGGTGCTCCGCGGCACGCATTCGGGCGTTTCGGCGCGTACCCTTCCGATACCGTGCGCTTCCTCGACGGGCAGGACCCGCGGTCCGACGTCCACGCCGACCTCACCTACGACGACGTGTTCCTCGTCCCCGGCCGTCCTCGGTGACCTCCCGGTTCGACGTCGACCTGACCACCGCCGACGGTTCGGGCGCCACGGTGCCCGTCATCGCGGCGAACATGACGGCCGTCGCCGGGCGGCGGATGGCCGAGACCCTCGCGCGCCGCGGCGCGCTCACCGTGCTGCCGCAGGACGTGGCCCCGTCCGCGGTCGCCGAGATCGTGGGGTGGATCAAGTCGCGCCACCCCGTCTGGGACACCCCGCTCGTGCTCACGCCCGAGGACGCCGTCGCGGACGCGCTGAACCTGCTGCCCAAGCGGGCCCACGGCGCCGTGGTCGTCGTCGACGAGGACGGCCGGCCGGTCGGCACGGTCGACGAGGCCGCCTGCACGGGCGTCGACCGCTTCACGCGCCTCGCCGAGGTGCTCGACGCGGCCCCGCTGGCGCTTCCCCTCGACACGCCGCCGCACGAGGTCTTCGACGCCCTCGGGACGCGCCGCGTCGCGCTCGGCCTGGACGCCGACGGGCGCGTCGCCGGCCTGCTGACGGCGCTCGGCGCGCTGCGCGCGGAGATCTACACGCCCACCCTCGACGCGGCCGGGAAGCTGCGCACGGCGGCCGCCGTCGGGATCAACGGGGATGTCGGGGTGAAGGCGAAGGCGCTGCTCGCGGCGGGGGTCGACGTGCTCGTCGTCGACACCGCGCACGGCCACCAGGACAAGATGCTCGACGCGCTGCGGGCGGTGCGCGCGGCCGTGCGGGACGCCGGCGCGCCGGTGCCGGTCGTGGCCGGCAACGTCGTGACGGCCGCGGGCGTGCGCGACCTCGCGCAGGCGGGCGCGGACATCGTCAAGGTCGGCGTCGGGCCGGGCGCGATGTGCACCACCCGCATGATGACCGGCGTCGGGCGCCCCCAGTTCTCGGCGGTGCTGGAGTGCGCCGCGGCCGGGCGCGACCACGGCGTGCACGTCTGGGCCGACGGCGGGGTGCGGCACCCGCGCGACGTCGCGCTCGCCGTCGCGGCCGGCGCGTCCGCCGCCATGATCGGCTCGTGGCTGGCGGGCACCTACGAGTCGCCCGGCGACCTGCTGCGCGACGAGGGCGGGCGGCCCTACAAGGAGTCGTTCGGGATGGCGTCGAAGCGCGCGGTGAGCGCCCGCACGCGCGGCGACGGCGGGTTCGAGCGGGCCCGCAAGGCCCTCTTCGAGGAGGGCATCTCCAGCTCGCGCCAGCTCCTCGACCCGGCCCGTCCCGGCGTCGAGGACGTGCTCGACGGGATCTGCACCGGTGTGCGCTCGGCCTGCACCTACGTGGGCGCCGCACGCTGGAGGAGCTGCACGACCGCGCGGCGGTGGGCGTCCAGACGACGGCGGGCTTCACGGAGGGCACGCCGCACGGCCTCTGAGTCACTTGCCGGTGAGGCCCTCGAACACCAGGTTCATCAGGTGGGGCGTCGCCTCCGGGTCGCCGGCCGCCTCGGCGGCCCAGACCACCGCCGTCGCGAGCCGGCTCACGTCCACGCCCCTGACGTCCGGCCGCGGTTGCAGCAAAGCCACCCTCACGCAACGGGACGGCATGAGGGTGGCTTTGCTGCAA
>MKJX01000047.1 GCA_001942415.1 Pseudonocardia sp. CNS-139 | reverse complement strand
CTACTCCTACTCGGCCGACGCGGCGTCCTCGGCGTCGTACGACGACGGCACGCACTCGCTACTCCTACTCGGCCGACGCGGCGTCCTCGGCGTCGTACGACGACGGCACGCACCGCAGCTCCGCGCACGCGTGGGCGTCCGGCTCGGGCGGCGGCCGCGGCCCGGGCGGCGGCGGGCTCTCGGTCTGGGCGCAGGCCGTCGCGGGCAAGGGCTACGCGCAGGCCGCCGCGGGCTGCGCCGGTGCCGCGAACTGTTCGGCCGGCTACTCGACCAGCGCGGATGCGGCCAAGACGGTCGGCGGCCAGCACGCCGAGGCGTGGTCGCGCTGGTTCGGGCGGCGGCGCGGGCGGGTCCTGCGGCTCGTACGCCACGGTGGACGTCGACGCCGAGCACGCGTTGGCCCAGGCCGGCTGCTCCGGCACGGGCGCGTGCTCCACGCACTACGCGACGCGCTCGGCGTCGTCGGCGGCCGGCGAGGGCATCAGCGGCGACTCCGGCGGCAGCTGCTCGGGCGGCGGCGCGGCCGGCGGAGCCTGCGCCACGGGCTCGCGGGCCGTCTACAACCCGGAGACGGGCCGGCTGGAGCTGTCCTCGTACTGCGCGACGGAGAACGGCACCTGCAGCCGCTACGCCAACCTGGACATCGACGCCGCGTCCCCGAACGGGCAGCTCACCGGCCAGGGCCAGGTCCGCTGCTCCGGCGGGGTCGGCTCCTGCGGCGTGGTCGGCGTGGCGAAGTACCACGGCGCGAGCACCGACGCCGAGGGCAACCCGGTCCCGCCGACGCTGGTGATCGGCACCGGCTGCGCGAGCGACGGCGGCACCTGCACGCAGACCTCCGGCGGCAACGCGAACATCGTCTCGCCGGACGGCAGGATCACCGGCACCGCGGCGTCCCGGTGCGCGGGCGGCGAGGGCTGGTGCTCCACGGTCGTCGGCGGCGCGTTCGACCCGGCGGCCGGGCGGATCGACGTCTACTCCGACTGCGCGGGCGGCGAGGGCTCGGCCTGCTCGCGGTCCGAGGTGCACATCCGCGGCGAGGTCGCCGGCCCGGGCCAGGCCACCCCGAACGGCCCGACCGGCGGCACGGTCTCCGGCGACGGGTTCGTGGACTGCGTGAAGACCTCGGGCACCTGCGCGGCGTCCGGCGTCTTCACCTACGCCCCGGCCGGGACGCAGCAGGGCGAGAACGGCGAGACCGTCAACGTCCCGGCGCACGTCGTCGTCCAGACCAACTGCTACCCGGCCGGCGCGGGGTGCACCCAGGAGGCGCACGCCCGCGGCGAGTACTCGCAGGAGAGCGAGAACGAGCGGCACGTCGGCAGCTCGGTCGCCGACTGCGCGGGCACCTGGGGCTCCTGCTCCGTCGCCGCCGGCATCGGCTACCGACCCGCCACCGCGGGTGGACGCGTTCTCCGACTGCACCGGCGACGGCGGCACGGCCTGCAGCCGGGTCGAGTCCCACACCGAGGCGTGGGTGCGGGGCATGGAGGACGGGCTCACCGGCGAGGGCCGCGCCGACTGCGTGCGCCAGGACGGGCGCTGCTGGACGTTCGCCATCGCGAAGTACCACGGTGCCGGCGAGATGCCCGGCGAGAACGGCGAGATGGTCCCGGTGCCGCCGCGGGTCGAGTCCGGCGCGTCGTGCGCCATGAGCGACGACAACGGGACGTGCGCCTACAGCTTCTCCGCCCGTGGCGAGGACCGCGCCACCGCCGACGACGACCGGCTGGTCGCGAACGCGCGGTCGGACTGCTCCTACTCGGGCGCCGGCACGGGTGCCGGCTGGTGCTCGGTGGCCGCGCACGCCACGGCCGTCTCCGAGGAGACGGACGACAACATGACGCACCGGGCCGACGCCGTGGCCTGGTGCCAGGGCAGCGACGGGGTGCGCTGCTCCTACGCCGCGGACGCCTCGGCCACCTCCGAGTCGGGCAAGAACAACGCCGACTCCGACAAGCGCTGCGGGCGGGAGACCCGGGGCACCTGCTCGCTCAGCGTCTCCGCGTTCGCCGTCGGCGGCGACCGGGAGCGCTCCGGACAGGCGTCGGCCGCCGGGTTCTGCAACGACAGTGGCGACGGCGGCGGCAGCACGTGCTCCGGTGAGTTCCGCACGCACGTCGACTCGAACCGCGACACGCTCTCCGACTGCTGGTCAGGTGCCAACGGCGTCTGCTTCGGCGAGGCCGTGCCGCAGCACGCCCGCTCCTGGGGCGACGCCGACGGGGAGCTGCACATGCACTCCGTCGCCCCGGGCCAGGAGCCCGCCGACGTCACCTGCTCGCCCGGGACGAACACCTGCGCCCGGGAGTCGGTCGAAGGCGTCGACGGCCGGTTCTGGAGCCACACGGCCAACACCCAGAAGACGATCGGCGGGTTCTCAAGAACCTGGCCCGCGACGCGGGCGAGGTGGTCGTCTACGCGATCCCGGGCCTCGTCGAGGCGTCGCCACCGAGCTGTGGAGCTGGGTGACCTGGGCGGACTTCGGCGACAACCTCGCCGAGTACGCCGAGAACCGGCCGTTCACCGGCGGCGTCGCGCAGAGCGCCGTGAACTTCTGGGACCGCTGGATCACCGACGACTGGAGCCGGCTCGGCGAGGACTACTACTACGCGCCGGTCTCGACGCTCCTGGAGGACGTCGGCACGGTGGCGCTGCTGGCCGCCGGCGCCGGGGCGGTGGTGAAGCTCATCTCGATGGGGGCGAAGGGTGCCGGCGCGCTGGCGGCCGGCGCGAGCGCGAGCACCGGGCTGCGCGGTGCGCTGGCGACCATGGGCCGGGGGGTCGGCCGCGCCGCGCCCGTGCTCAACACCGTCGCCGGCGGGACGCTCCGCGTCGCGTACGCGACCGGCAACGTGGCCTTCGCCCCGTACAAGCTGTACTTCGCGAGTGGCCGGGCCCTCGCCGGGCGGATGCTGGCGCCGGTCGCCGGGGCCGCCGGGCGCGCCGCGTTGAAGGGCTCGGCCGGGCTGCTGGGCCGCGCCGTCACCGCCGTCGAGGCCGGCCGGCCGGGCGCCGCGGTGCCGTACCTGGCCGGCGCCGGGATGCTCAGCCGGGCCGGCGGTGTGCTGGAGACCTCGGCCCACGCCGGGCGGGTCATCGGCCGCGGCGGGATCTTCGGCCGCACCGCCTTCACGGGCACGCTGTGGCAGCGCATCTCGGCCGCCCGGCCGGAGCGGTTCAGCGGCCTGATCGGCACGGCCCGCGCCTACGGCCGGTTCGGCCAGCCGTTCGGCCGGGCCATCGCGCCCGAGGATCTGGCGGTGCTGCACCGGGGCGCGCTCGACGAGCTCGACGCCGGCGCGGCCACCGGGCGGCCGCACTTCACGCTCGCCGAGCGGTTGGTGAGCTCCTTCCGGCAGTACCGGATCGACCGCGCCTACCAGGTCGTCGCCGTCGACCAGGCGAAGGTCGGCGGGTTCGGGGCCGGCGGGCCGGCCCTCGTCGGCGGGCTCCTCGCGCCGGACCTCACCGCCAAGCAGCGCGTCGCCACCGAGCAGGCCATCGCCCGTGGCGCCACGATGGTGGAGCTGACCCCGGCGCAGCTGGCCGACATGACCGGCATCCCGCTGCGCGAGATCGAGGCGCTGGGCTGCCGCGGCGTCTGCGGGGTCGACGGCCTCAACCGGGACGTCGCCGCGAACGGCGGGGTGCCCGACGGCCTGGTCGCCTACGCCCGCGCGGGCCGCATCCACATGGACATCGAGATCCTGTCCGCGCTGCTGGACGGCCGGCTCACCCCGGCCGCGCTGGCCGACCTCGTCCGCAACCAGCTCGACCAGCTCGACCGCGGCGGGCGCGGGTTCCGCGACATGCACCCGCTGCCCGACCTCACGCCCCTCGCCGACGACCTCGCCAACGCCTACCGCGCCGCGGCGCCGGACGACACGGTGGTGGCGAACGCCGCGGAGTGGATGGGCGCCGACGGGCCCGTCGCGAACGGCGGGGCCCGGACGGCCGGCGACGGCTCCGTGGCCACCCGCGGCGAGCCGGTGCCGTCGGCGGAGCCGGGCGGCGGGCGTCCCGGTGGGGACGGCCCGGGCCGCCCCGGGGACCCGGCGCAGCCGGTGCCGCCCGCGCACCTGCCGACCGGCGAGCGGATGGGCAACGCGCCCGCGCGACCACGGGCGGCGGGCCGGACCAGCTCTCCGGCCGCGCGGCCGCGGACGGCGGGGCGCGCACCCACCTGGACGAGTCGGCGCCCGCGCCGACCCGGCGCGGGGAGGCACCCCCGCCCGACCCGGCCGTCGACCACGTGGGCCCGTCGCCCCCGAAGCCGGCCACCCCGAACCCGGTTCGGACGCAGGAGAGCCCTGCCGCGCAGGGCGGGACCCGACAGAACGCCACGCACGACAACCCGACCGCCACGACGACCCACGAGGAGCCGCAGCCAGGAGCGAGCCAGGACAGCACTTCCACGAACCGCGCACAGGGCCCCGCGGCCACGAGCGCGACGACACCGCAGAACGTCCGGAGCAGTCCGGCCACGCCGGACGGCGGGCGGGTACCGAGTGCCCTCGTGGCGCCGGTCGCCCAGGTCAAGGCGATCTGGGACGGGCTGCGGTCGCTGAGCCGCAAGGCGCTGCGGGCCAGGTACGCCGAGCTCGCCCGCGCGGTGCGCTCGGGAGAACGCACGATCGCCGACGTCAGGCTCGAGTGCACGGCGATCGCCTGCGAGGCGTCACGACGCAACCGGAAGCCGCCCCATGACGAACAGATAGCCGGTGCCTCGCGCTCGTCGCGAGGACCTCATCCAGATGCTCACGGGCGAGGGCAAGTCCCTCACCGGGTCGCTCGCCGCGGTTGTCCTCAGCCTGGACGCCCGCGACCTGCAGGGCCGGCCGCTCCCCGGCCGGGGCGTGCAGTGGATGACGCCGAACCAGAAGCTCGTGCGCGAGGCGGTGCTCGAGCTCCGGCCGATCGCCCGGCGCCTCGGCATCTCCTTCGGCGAGGTGCTGCCGCAGCGGTCGGTGGCGGGCAAGCGCGCCGCGTACGACGCCGACATCTCGATCGGCCCGGTCGGCGAGTACCTGTTCGACGAGCTGCGCAGCCGGCGCGGCACCGGGCAGCCGGTCCACGGCAACCGCGGTGGGTTCACGCTGCTCGACGAGGTCGACCAGATGCTCCTCGACGAGGCGCTGACGCCGCACGTCCTCGCGACGGACGCGCGCGGCCGGGCCCCGCTCGCGGACCTCGCCTGGTCGGCCCGCGTCGCCTCGGTGCTGGAGCCGGGCCTGCACTTCACGCCCACCCGCTTCGGGATGGAGCTGACGGCCGCCGGCCTGGAGCGCATCGAGGCGATGCGCGCCGGGAACGGCGACCCGGTCAACGGCCGCGATCTGGGCTCGTGGCGCAACCGCCCGCTGGTCGGGCGCGTCCAGAACGCGCTGATGCACCAACGGCTGGTCCGCGAGGGCTACCAGTTCATCCGGCAGGGCGACGAGATCGTCATCGTCGACAAGGCCGGCGAGCGCCTCGAGGGCCGGCGCTGGGACGGCGGGCTCCACGAGGCCATCGAGTTCGCGGTCGGCGGCCCCGGCATGGTCGGGCGCCCGACCAGGATGTTCGGCTCGATCACCCTCGCCGAGCACCTCGCCGGCCGCCGGTTCGCCGGGATGACCGGCACCGCGGGCGGTGCGCTGGACCGGGCGGTGTTCCGGGAGACCTACGGCAAGGACGTCGTCGAGATCGCGCCGCGCAGCGACCGGCGTCGCGACCACACCGTGACCTACCTGACCGCGGACCAGAAGTGGGACGGCGTCTTCCAGGACGTCGTCGACACGATCCGCAACCAGCCCGACCGGCCGGTCCTGGTGATGACCGGGTCGGTCTTCGAGGCCGAGGCCTTCTCGCAGCGCCTCGCGGACGCCGGGGTCCGGCACAACCTGATCACCGCCAGGACCGCGGTCGCCGACGAGATCAACTTCATCCGCCGGGCCGGGCAGCGCGGGCAGGTCACGGTCGCCACGAACCGGCTCGGCCGCGGCGTCGACATCAAGCTCGGCGGGGACGTCGAGTTCCTCGCCAACCGGCTCGTGCAGCGCCGGCACCCCGGGCTCGCCGGCCGCGACCGCGCCGCCTACCGGCAGGCGCTCGTCGAGGCGCGGACCGAGGCGCGCACGCTGGTCGACCAGGAGCGCGCGGCGCTCAACGACGCCGGCGGCCTGCACGTCGTGCTCACCGAGTTCCCCGAGTCGCAGCGGATCGAGATGCAGGCCCGCGGCCGGGCCGCACGCCAGGACGACGAGGGCACCTCGACCCTGCACCGCTCGCTGGAGGACCCGCTCCTGCAGCCGCCGGGCCGGGGCGAGTACGCCGCGCCGGGCCGCGCGCGGCGGCCCCGGACGTCGTGCTGGACGGCGCGGCGGTGGACGCGCTCTTCGAGGCCGCGCGCCGGGAGGCCGAGCTGTTCGCCGGCCGGGACCGGGGCGCCGGCGGGCCGGTGGCCACGGCCGTCGACCGGCCGGGGCAGGCCGGGCTCCGGCCCGGCGGCCGCCCGGCCCGGGCCGTGCTGGGCAACCGGGCCGCGCCCGGCCTGGCGCTGCCGGCCAACCCGGAGGGCATCGACCTGGCGCAGCTCGCCGCCGCCCGCCGCGGGGAGCGGATCCCGGGCCTCGACGACCGGGCCAACGCGATCCTGCAGGCCCTGGCGCCGCGCGGCGTCGAGCACGCCACGCGGTCCGCGAGGACCCAGCGCGCGGCCCGCGCCGTCGCGGCGCTCATCCCCGCCCGGTCCTACCAGCCCTACCGCTACACCGAGGCCGACATCGCGGCCGCGACCGCGCGGCTGCAGGCGATGGCCGCCGGCGTCCAGGCGTTCGAGCGCGGCGAGCAGCTGCGCGCGGCGCTCGGCATGGACCGCGCGACGTTCGCCGCGACCGTCGCCGTGGCGGCGCAGGTCCTCGCCGGGCGCGGCCAGGGCGCCCCGGCGGCCCCGGCCGTCGCCGACCCCGCCGAGCGGCTGCGCCTCGCCGGCCTGAGCGACCGCGAGCTGCGCGCGTTCGTCGACTACGCCGACGGGCTGCCGCGCGCGCAGGTCGCCGAGCGGCTGGGCGTCCCGGCCGAGGGTGCCGCGGGCCTCGACCGGTACCTCGGCGTGGTCGTCGACAAGCTGACCCGGGCCGAGCGGAACGCGCCGCTCGCGTCCGCGAGCCGGCCGGGCGCGGCGTGCGCACCGAGGCCGCCGAGCGTGCCGCGTTCCGCGCCGCCGTGCCGGACGCGACGTGGGAGCAGGTCCGCGACCACCTGCGGGCCGTCGAGCTGCACGGCCTGCACCCGGCCGAGCAGGCCGCGCTCTGGGAGCGCGCGGACCGCGTCGAGGAGATCGTCGACCGGCTCCCGGTCCGGTACCGCGACCCCGTGTACCGGGCGCTCGTGGACGCGGGCGTCACCTCGGTCGCGCAGCTCGCGGCCCGGTCCGTCGGCGAGCTGGCCGACCTGGGCCTGCCGGCCGCCGCGACCCGGGCGCTGCGCGGTGCCCTGGCCGGGGTCACCGTCCCGGTCCGCGGCGACACCTTCGGCGCGGACGTCGCGGCCGCGCTCGCCGGCAAGGCCGGCTGGACCTACGCCGACCTCGCCGCGGCGCTGCGCGTCGCGGCCGGGCTCCCGCAGGACCCGGCCGCGCCGGTCACCTCCGCCGGCCTCGCGCAGCTGCGGACGGCGGCCGGGATCGACCGGCTCGCCGTGCTCGCCGACGCGCTGCTGGCCCGGCTCGACGCGGGCACGCTCCCGGCCGCCGAGCGCGCGCTGCTGCCGGCCGGCGCGCTCGACGTCCTGACCCGGGCCCGCGCCGGTGGCCTGACGGCCGCCGAGCTGCCGACCCTCGTCGCGTACGGCTCGGGCGCGCTGCGGACGCCGGGACCGGCCGGGCGGGCGGCCCAGCAGGTCGCGCTGCTCGTGCTCGACGCGCACCTGCGCGCGACGCTCACCCGGCCGGCCGCCGCGCCGCACAACCCGGCCCGGGTGCACGGGCCGCCGGCCCGGCTGCTGGGCGCCGCCGTCGTCGCGACGGGCGTCGCCGGTGGGCTGCTGGGGGTGCTCCTGTCCGGCGGCGGGCCGCTGAGCGTGGTGTTCGCGCTGGCCGGCGCCGCGGTGGGCCGCGGGGCCGCGGCCGCGCTCGGGATGGTCCGCAACCGCGGGCCGCCTGCCGTCGCGAACGCCACTGCACCCACCGCCACCGGCCTGGCCGCGCGGCGGTGGACGGACCGGGTGGTCATCGGCGCTCCGCTGCTGACGGACCTGGTCACCCAGGACCGGGCGTTGGGCGCGCTGATCGGCGCGGGCCTGCTCGGTGCGCAGCTCATGCCGTTCGGGGTGCCGGGCGCGGGCCTGGTCGCCGTCGGTGCGGCGGTCGCGGCGGTGGTCGTCGGCCTGCTGCCGGCGGTGCTGCCGGTGCTGCGGCCGCTCCTGCCGACCGCCCGCCACGCCGGGATCGCGGCCGCTGCCGTCGCGGTGCTCGCGGCCGGTGGGCTCGCGGTCGCCGGGCACGGGGTCGCCGCCGGGCTGACGCTGGCGGGCACGGTGCTCGCCGCCGTCACGGCCGGGGTGGTGCACCGGCTCGTCCGGCCGGGGGCGCCGCGCGCGCCGCCCGCGTCGAACGGCCTGGTGCGCCGGATCGGGGCCGGCGCGGCGACCGTCGCGCTGCTCGGTGCGCTGGGTGCGTCCGTGATGGGCGGTCTCGGCCGGCCGGCGGAGGCGGCGCCGAACACGGTGACGGTGCAGGTCGTCGACCGGCACTACGTCACCGTGCAGCCGGGCGACACCCTCATCGGGCTGGCGCGCGCCCTCGGCGTGCCGGTGGCGGCGCTGGCCGACGCGAACCCGGGCCGCTTCCCGACCGCGGCGAGCCGGAACGCGATCGACGTCGGCGAGCGGCTGGCCGTCCCGGCGGGCTGGGACGGCGCGTACCACGTGCAGCCGGGCGACACGCTCAACGCGATCGCGGCGCGCCTCGGCGTCGACCCGACGTGCTGGCGCAGGCGCAGGGCGGGCGGTTCCCGGACGGCGGCAGCCGCGACCACATCGACGCGGGCGAGCGGTTCGCCGTGCCGGGTGTGGCGCCGACCCCGGCGAACCCCACGCCGACCCCGGCCAACCCGACGCCCGCGACCCCGACCCCGACGCCCACGCCGACCAACCCGACCCCGAGCAGCCCCGCGCCGGCCACCACCACCCCGCCGCCGGTGGCTCCGCAGCCGGGCCGCGGGTTCCCGTGGGGGACCGTGGGCGGCGGGGTGCTCGCCGTGCTCGGCGCGGTCGCCGCGTACTACGCCGTGCGGGCGGCTGTGCGGGCGGCTGTGCGGGCGCTGACGGGGCGCTGGTCGGCGGGTGCGCTGAAGGCGTGGTTCGGGCAGGCCCCGGGCCGGTTCCGCGATGGTTGGACCGGCGTGCGCGGGTGGCCGGCCGTCCTGGGTGCGCGGTGGCAGGCCGAGTTCGGGCAGGCCCCGGGCCGGTTCCGCGATGGTTGGACCGGCGTGCGCGGGTGG
>MKJX01000046.1 GCA_001942415.1 Pseudonocardia sp. CNS-139 | reverse complement strand
CGGGGGCGAGCGGGAGGTGCTGGCCGAGCTCGGCGTAGACGGCGTCGGACGCGTGACAGCTGGTCGGCGTCTGCGCGGCGGCCGAGTTGAAGCCGACCTCGCCCGCCGCCGACTGCTGGAGCAGCAGGAACGACACCGACGAGAAGCCCAGCCCCATCCCCACCCCGGCGACCACCCAGAACGGGAACGCCAGCCACGGCAGCCCCCACGCGGCGCGACCAGCAGCAGTCCCGCCGTCCCCACCGCGAGCAGCGTGAACCCGACGCGCATGAGCACGGCGCGGGAGAGGTCCGGGTGCCGCCCCTGCCACGCCGACGACGCCGACCAGCCCAGGCGCCGACGATCAGCGGCCCGCCGGCCGCCGCGAGCGACCACCCGTGGGTGCCGTTGAGCATCAGCGGCAGGAACGAGTTGACGGTGAAGAACGCCCCCGCGAGCAGTCCCCGCGCGAGGACAACCGTCGCGATGCCGGGGGCCGCCCGGAACACCCCACGTGGCACGAGCCGCAGCACCGAGGGGACGAGCACGGCCAGCGCCACCGCCGCGACGACGGCCGCGACCACGTCCGTGTGCTGCCCCGCCCAGCTCAGCGCGGACACCCCGGCCGCAGCCCCGAACGCCGCGAGCACCAGCCCGCGCCGCGCCGGGGCCGTCGCGCGGCCCGGGTCCGGCGGGTCCATCCGGCGTACCGCCGGCACCACCAGACCCACCGCGAGCAACACGAACGGCACCAGCCCGAGGAACACCCAGTGCCACGAGAACGCCTCGGTGACGATCCCGGCGACGGGCGGGCCGAGCAGCGACGGCAGCACCCACGCCGAGGAGATGAGCCCGAAGACGGCCGGCCGGGCGCGTTCGGCGTAGACCAGCGCGACCAGCACGTAGATGGCCACGGCCTGCACCCCGGAGCCCAGCCCCTGCAGCACGCGCCCGACGAGCAGCTGCGGCATGGTCGCCGCGGTGCCGGCCACGACCAGCCCGACCCCGAAGAGCAGCGGGGCGACGACGAGCGCGACCCGCGGCCCGGCCCGGTCGCACCACCGCCCGCCCAGCACCGTGCCGAACACGCCGCCGCCATGAACACCACGAACGGCCAGGCGTAGAGCGAGACGGCGCCGATGTCCGCGACCAGCGCCGGCATCGCCGTGCCGACGCCCATCGACTCGAAGCCGATGAGGCTGATCAGCAGCACCAGCCCGATCGTCGTGCCGAGCCGGCCAGCCCCGAACAGCTCGTTGCGCACGGACAGCGGCTCGGTCGACGCCGGAGGACTGCTCACGGAAGGGATGGTGCTACCTGAACCCCGGTGGAGGTCAATCTGGTTGCCGGCGCGGTCCGTCCCGTGGCAACCTTGCAGCGTGAGCACCAGCGCCGCCGCATCTCCCGAGGCCGTCGCAGTCAGGGAGGCCGCCCAGCGCGCCGCCGCCGCGGCGCCGGGGGTCCGCGCGGCCGGCGGGGCGGCGATCGACGCCGCGCTGCGCACCGCCGCCGAGCTGATCCGCGAACGCGCCGGGGAGCTGCTCGCCGCCAACGCCGCCGACGTCGAGGCCGCGCAGCGCAACGGGATGGCCGCCGGGCTGCTCGACCGGCTGCGGCTCGGCGACGCCCGGCTGGCCGACATCGCCCACCAGCTCGACGTGCTCGCGGGGACGCCGGAGCCGCCGCAGGAGCGGCCGGTGCGCACGCTCCCGACCGGCGAGCGGGTGTTCGAGCGGCGGGTCCCGGTCGGCGTGATCGGCGCGGTCTTCGAGGCCCGTCCGAACGTCACCGTGGACGTCGCCTCGCAGGTGCTCAAGGCCCGTTCGGCCGCCGTGCTGCGCACCGGGTCGGCCGCGCTCGGCTCGGCCCGCGCGCTCGTCGACCTGGTGCTCGCGCCCGCGCTGGACAAGCACGGGGTGCCCGCGGCGGCCGTCCAGCTCGTCCCGACGCCCGGCCACGCCGGCGCCGAGGCGCTGGTCGGGCTGCCCGACCTCGTCCCGCTCGTGGTGGTGCGCGGCAGCGGCGAGGTGACGCGCAAGCTCGCGGCGCTCGGCGCGGCCGCCGGCACCCGGGTGCTCGCGCACGCCGACGGCGGCGGCGTGCTCTACCTCGATGCGAGCGCCGCCGAGGCCGACGTCGCCCGGCTGGTCACCGAGAGCACCGACCGGCTCGGCGTCTGCAACCGGCTCAACCTGCTGCTGGTCGACCGTCCCGCGTACGACCGGCTGTGGCCGGTGGCCGAGCGCGCCCTGCGGGAGCGCGGCATCGCGCCGTCGCTGCCCCCGTACGCCCACCCGCTCGGGCACGAGTGGGCGCTGGACTCCGGCGCCGAGGCGCACGTCACCGTCGCCGCGGTGGACGGCCCGGTCGACGCCGCCCGCACCGCTGTGCGCGAGACGTCCGGGCTGGCCGCCACGGTGTGCGCCACCGACGCGGCCGCGGCCACGACGTTCATCGACGCCTACACCGGCACGGGTGTGTTCTGGAACACCACCACCCGCCTGCTCGACGGCTACAAGCTCCTCGGCCTGCCCGAGACCGGCATCAACGTCGACCACACGCCCGGCCCGCGGGGCCCGGTGACCTACCCGGACCTGTCGTTGCGCCAGTTCGTGGTGCTGCCGCCGGCCTGAGCAGCGCGGGCCCGGGCGTCGCCGGCACGGGTGCCGACGGGCCAACACCCCGGCCGCCTCCGCGCAGGACACCCCCGCGGGCAGCTAGATTCGGGCCGTGCCTGTCGCCGAAGCGCCTGCCGTCCAGCTGCACCGCGCCACGCTCCCGAACGGGCTGCGCGTCCTGGTCGTCCCCGACCCGTCCACCCCGGTCGTCGGCGTGGCGGTGCACGTCGACGTCGGGTTCCGCTCCGAGCCCGAAGGCCGCACCGGCTTCGCGCACCTCTTCGAGCACCTCATGTTCCAGGGCAGCGAGAGCCTGGAGAAGCTCGCCCACTTCCGCCACGTCCAGGGCTCGGGCGGGATGTTCAACGGCTCCACCCACCAGGACTACACCGACTACTTCGAGGTGCTCCCGGCCGCCGCGCTGGAGCGGGCCCTCTTCCTGGAGGCCGACCGGCTGCGCGCGCCCCGGCTGACCGTCGAGAACCTGCGCAACCAGGTGGACGTGGTCAAGGAGGAGATCCGGCTCAACGTCCTGAACCGGCCCTACGGCGGGTTCCCCTGGATCCTCCTGCCGCCCGTCCTCTACGACACGTTCCCGAACGCGCACAACGGCTACGGCGACTTCTCGGAGCTGGAGCTGGCCTCGCTCGACGACGCCGCCGCGTTCTTCGACACCTACTACGCGCCGGGGAACGCGCAGGTCACGGTGGCCGGCGACCTCGACGTCGACGAGACGCTGCGGCTGGTCGAGAAGCACTTCGGCGACATCCCGGCGCGGCCCGCGCCCGTCCGGGCGTCGTTCGGGGAGCCGCTTCCGGTGGGGGAGCGGCGGCGCTTCGTCTCCGACGCGCACGCCCCCCTGCCCGCCCTCGCGCTCGGCTACCGGCTGCCCGACCCCGGCACCGACCTGCCCGGGTACCTCGGCCATGCGCTGCTCGGCTCCGTGCTCGGTGACGGCGAGGCGGCCCGGCTGCAGCGCCGGCTCGTGCACGCCGACGGGCTCGTCACTGACGTGTCGGCGAGCGCGGGTCTGATGGGCGCCCTCGACGCACGCGATCCCGACATGTTCACGATCACCGCCGTGCACCCGGCGGCCGTCGACCCGGACCGGGTACTGGCGGCCGTCGACGAGGAGCTGGACCGGCTCGCCGCCGACGGCCCGACCGCCGGCGAGCTGGCCCGCCTGGTGGCGCGCTGGTCGGCGGGGCTGCACCAGGAGAACGACCGCGTCATGTACCGGATGCTCGGCCTCGCGCCCGCGAGCTCCTGTTCGGCCGCGCCGAGATCAGCGCCGAGCTGCCGGCGCAGCTCGCGGCCGTCACACCCGAGCAGGTGCGCGCCGCCGCCGCCGGCCTGTGCTCGGCGGGCCGCGGGGTACTGCTGCTCGAGCCCAAGGGCCCCGAGGGCGAGGAGGCGTGACCGCCGTGGTTTCCGACACACACCGCAGTACCGATCACCGCAGTGACGATCACCGCAGTGCCGAGGAGATCGGCCGCACCGAGCTGGGCCCGCGGGAGCTGCCGCCGCTCGGCGCCACCCGCGCCGTCCCGCTGCCCGACGTGGAGGAGCGCACGCTGCCGGGCGGCCTGCGCGTGCTCGTCGCGCACCGGCCGGGCGTCCCGATGGTCGAGCTGCGGCTGCGCATCCCGTTCGCGGGCGAGGAGCCCGCCCACCCCGCCGTCGCCGAGCTGCTGTCGTCGACGCTGCTCGCGGGCACGGCGACGCGCGACCGCGTCGGCATCGACGACGAGCTGGCGGCCGTCGGCGCCGACCTCGGCGTCACCGTCGACCCGGAACGGCTCCAGATCGGCGGCTCCGGGCTCTCGGCCGGGCTGCCCGACCTGCTCGGGGTGCTCTCCGACGTGCTCACCGCGGCCACGCACCCGGACGCCGAGGTGGCCCGCGAGCGTGACCGGCTCGTCGAGCGCATCACCGTGGCCCGCGCCCAGCCGCGCACGATCGCCCGCGAGGCGCTGCAGCGCCGCCGCTTCGGCGACCACCCGATCACCCGCGAGATGCCCACCGGCGAGGAGGTCGCCGCCGTCACCGCGGAGCAGGTGCGGGCGCTGCAGGCCGGCTCGCTGGTCCCGGGCGGCTCGATCCTCACGCTCGTCGGCGACATCGACACCGCCGCGGCGCTCGAAGAGGTCGAGAAGGCGCTCTCCGGCTGGGTCGCGGCCGTCCCGGCCCGTGAGCTGGCGCCGCCGCCGCGCATCGTCCCGGGCGACCTGCAGCTCGTGCACCGTCCCGGCTCCGTGCAGTCGCAGCTGCGGCTCTCCGCGCCCGCGCTGCCCCGGCACGACCCGCGCTACGCGGCGCTGCAGCTGGCCAACCTCGTCTTCGGCGGCTACTTCTCGTCGCGCTGGATGGAGAACATCCGTGAGGACAAGGGCTACACCTACGGGGCGTACTCCGGCGTCGAGTTCGTCCCCGGCGGCGCCGTGCTCGGCATCGAGACGGACGTGGCGAGCGACGTCACGGCCGCCGCGCTGCTGGAGACCCGCTACGAGATGGGCCGGCTCGGCGCGGTGCCGCCCACGGCCGCCGAGGTCGACGCCGCCCGCGCCTACGCCGTCGGGTCGCTGCTGATCTCGCTGGACAACCAGGGCGGGCTCGCGTCCACGCTCTCCGCGCTGGCCATCGACGGGCTCGGCATCGACTGGCTGCGCGAGCACCCGGCGCGGCTGGAGGCCGTCACCGTCGAGCAGGTGGCCGCGGTGGCGCTGGAGTTCTTCGCCCCCAGCGCGTTCACCGGCGTGCTCGTCGGCGACGCGACGTGGTCGGGGCCGGCGTGCGGGCGCTGGGCGGGGTCACCGGACCGTGACCGCGTCGGACTGCTCCACGCTCGGCGGGGGCGTGGGTTTCACGCTCGACACCCCGCCCGTCCTGTCCCGCACGGTGGTGATGCGCGACGAGCCGATCCGCGCCGACCGCGCGCGCCAGCTCGCCGCCTGGCCGTCCGCGCAGCTCGTCGTGCTCGACGAGGGCGGGCGCACCCCCGTCGACTGGGGCGGTCTGCGCCGCCCGCGCGACCGCTGGGACATGATCTCCGGCTCCGGCGCGCGGCTGCTCACCCGCCCGACCGAGGGCGACGCACCGCCCGAGGACGCCGTGCTGCTCGGCGAGCACGACGGCGTCGCGTACTGGGCCGTGCGCGGCCAGGTCGACCTCGTCGCGGGCGAGGACCCGACCGACTGGGCCGACCTGCGCACCGTCGGCGCCGCGCTCGACGCGCTCGGCGCCGGGCTGCTCACCGGCGCGGTCGCCGTGCTGAACTGGCACGCCGCCGCGCTCTTCTGCACCCGCGACGGCTCCCCGATGCACCCGCGGGCCGCCGGCTGGCACCGGGTCTGCGAGGCCAACGGCCACGAGGAGTACCCGCGCACCGACCCGGCCGTGATCTGCCTGGTGCACGACGGCCGCGCGGGCGAGGACGCCCGGGTGCTGCTGGCCCGCCAGCCGGTGTGGCCGGAGGGCCGCTTCTCCGTGCTCGCCGGGTTCGTCGAGGCGGGCGAGTCACTGGAGGCGTGCGTCGCGCGGGAGATCCACGAGGAGGTCGGCGTCACCGTCCGGGACGTGACCTACCTGGGCAGCCAGGCCTGGCCGTTCCCGCGCTCGCTGATGCTCGGCTTCCACGCCCTCGCCGACCCGGACGCGCCGCTGCGCCCGGCCGACGGCGAGATCGCCGAGGCGATGTGGGTGACCAAGGCCGACCTGCGCCTCGCGCTGGCCGACGGCGACTGGAGCGGCACCGACGGCGCCCGGCGCCTGCTGCTGCCGGGCCGGGTCTCGATCGCCCGGTCGATGCTGGAGAGCTGGGCCGCCTCCCCCTGACCCGCGAGTCGCTGGAAAAGTGTGCGCGAGTCGCACACCGGTCGTCGGGGGGACGAATGGGATCGCACGTGGTGAGGGGTGCCGCCCTCGCGCTGGCGGCGCTGGCCGTCGTGGGCTGCACGACCACTGTGGCCGGCACTCCCGCCCCCATCGGCCGCTCCGGGGGCGGCCTCGCGCCGGGCGGCGCCGCCCCGCCCGCCGCCGGCGCGACGGAGGACGGGCTGCGGGCCGCCGGCCAGGCCTACGTCGAGGCGGTCAACGCCGGCGACGCGGCCGCGGCCACCGCCCTGCTCTGCTCGCGGAGCGGCCCCGGCGCCATGTTCGAGGTGGCCGTCACCTCGCCGGACGACGAGTGGCTCGTGGGCGAGGTGCAGGTGTTCGGGGGCCGGGGCGGGATCGTCGACATCCTGATCGTCGGCGGGAGCCCCGAGTTCGCCGTGCCGCTCGGCCTGACCTACGACGGCGAGCGGTGGTGCGTTGACGTCTAGCGCTGTTCTAGCGCTGTCCGAGCGCTCAGGCGGCCAGGTCGGCGAGCTTCTCCGCCACCGCTGCGAACGGCGGGTTCGTCATCGCGGTGCCGTCGGCGAAGCGCACGGTCGGAACCGTCTGGTTGCCGCCGTTGACGCCCTCGACGTACTTCGCCGCCTCGGGGTCGCGCTCGATGTCGACCTCGACGTACTCGATCCCGGCCTGGTCCATCTGCAGCTTGAGCCGCCGGCAGTAGCCGCACCACGTGGTCGAGTACATCGTCACCTGAGACATGACCGGTGCAACCATCGGGGGTCCGCGGATCTTCCCCCACGGGGTGTCAGGATGGCGCGGTGCGTGCTCCCGTTCTCGACGACGCCCCCGGCCGCTCGAACCCGACCGGGTGGGGACTCGACGAGGAGCAGCTGGCCGCCGTCACCGCCCCCCGCGGCCCGGTGTGCGTGCTGGCCGGGGCGGGCACGGGCAAGACCCGCACGATCACCTGCCGCATCGCGCACCTGGTGAGCACCGGGCACGTCGCGCCCGGCCAGGTGCTCGCCGTCACGTTCACCGCGCGGGCGGCCGGCGAGATGCGCACCCGGCTGCGCGCGCTCGGCGTCGGCGCGAAAGGGGTGGGCGCGAAGGGGATAGGCGGGGTGCAGGCCCGCACGTTCCACGCCGCGGCGCTGCGCCAGCTGCGCTACTTCTGGCCGCGGGTGGTCGGCGGCGACCAGTGGCAGCTCCTCGACGGCAAGCTGCGGCTCGTCGGGCAGGCCGCCGCCCGGGCCAAGGCCGGCACCGACGCGGCGTCGCTGCGCGACCTCGCCGGCGAGATCGAGTGGGCGAAGGCGAGCCTCGTCGCGCCGGACGAGTACGCGGCCGAGGCCGCGCGGCGGCACCGCGACACCCCGGGCCCGGCCGAGCAGGTCGCCACCGTCTACGCCGGCTACGAGGCGCTCAAGAACCGCGCCGAGCTGCTCGACTTCGACGACCTCCTGCTGCACGTCGCCGCCGCGCTGGAGGAGCACCCGGCCGTGGCCGAGGAGTTCCGCGACCGGTACCGCTGCTTCGTCGTGGACGAGTACCAGGACGTCACGGCGCTGCAGCAGCGGGTGCTCGACGCGTGGCTCGGCGAGCGCGACGACCTCACCGTCGTCGGCGACGCCAACCAGACGATCTACACGTTCGCCGGCGCCACCCCACGCCACCTGCTGGACTTCTCCCGCCGCTTCCCCGAGGCCGTCGTCGTCCGGCTGCAGCGGGACTACCGTTCCACGCCGCAGGTCGTCGCCGCGGCCAACACGCTGATCGGCGCGGCCCGCGGGCGGGTCGCCGGGGCCCGGCTGACGCTCGTCGGCCAGCGCCCGTCCGGCCCGGACCCCGACTTCGCCGAGCACGACGACGAGCCCGCCGAGGCCGCGGCCGTCGCGACGCGGATCCGGCGGCTGATCGGCGACGGCGTCCCGGCCGCCGAGATCGCCGTGCTGTTCCGGATCAACGCGCAGTCCGAGGTCTACGAGCAGGCCCTCACCGACGCCGGTGTCCCGTACCAGGTGCGCGGCGGCGAGCGGTTCTTCTCCCGCCCCGAGGTGCGCCGCGCGATGACCGCGGTCCGGGCCGCTGCGGTGCCCGCCGGTGTGCCGCTGGTCGACGCCGTGCGCGCGGTGCTCGCCCCGGTCGGGCTGAGCGCCGAACCGCCCGGCGGCTCGGCGCAGCGCGCGCAGTGGGAGTCGCTGCTCGCGATCGTCGAGCTGGCCGAGGAGCTGGTCGCCGTCGAGCCCGAGGCGGACACGGCCCGGTTCGCCGCCGAGCTGGAGACCCGCGCCGACAACGCGCACCCGCCCGCCGTCCAGGGCGTCACGCTCGCCTCGCTGCACGCCGCCAAGGGCCTGGAGTGGGACGTCGTGTTCCTCGTCGGGCTGGTCGACGGGACGCTCCCGATCCAGCACGCGGACGGCGACGAGGCCGCGATCGAGGAGGAGCGGCGGCTGCTCTACGTCGGCGTCACCCGGGCCCGGCAGCGGCTGGCGCTGTCGTGGGCGCTCTCCCGCCAGCCCGGCGGCCCGCGCCGGCGCCGGCGCAGCCGGTTCCTCTACGGGCTGATCCCGGAGGAGCACCCGGCCTCGCGCGTGGCGAACGGGTCGTCCGGGCGCGGCGCCGCCAAGCCGCGCTGCCGGGTCTGCGGCTCCCCGCTGATCGGCGCCGACGCGATGAAGCTCCGCCGCTGTGCGGACTGCCCGTCCGACGTGGACGTCGAGCTGCTCGACCGGCTGCGCGGCTGGCGCAGCGAGGAGGCCCGCGAGCAGCAGGTCCCGCCGTACGTGGTGTTCACCGACGCCACACTCACGGCGATCGCCGAGCAGCGCCCCGCCGACAACGCCGCGCTCGTGCGCATCCCGGGCATCGGCGCCCGCAAGCTCGACCGCTACGGGCCAGCCGTGCTGGGCCTCGTCGCCGACTCGGGTAGTTGATCCAAGAAGCTTCCCGTAAATCAGTTGTGCCGTCCGTCGGGGTGTCTCTAGGTTGGACGTCGACGGACCTCACCAGCCCGTTCTCTGCCACGGCCGGACCCGGAAGGGGGGTGCCTCTTGTGATCACGATGA
>MKJX01000045.1 GCA_001942415.1 Pseudonocardia sp. CNS-139 | reverse complement strand
CGCCGGCCGTGCGGCCCGCTGGTGGCGCGAGGCGCGCGCCGGCGGCGATGGCGGCGCCGAGGCAGGTGGCGTACTTCGGGTGCGCGTCGACGGCGACCGGGGTGCCCAGCTCGCGGGCGATCAGCTGCGAGACCAGCGGGATCCGGCTGGAGCCGCCGGTGAGCAGCACCGCCGTCAGGTCGCCGGGCGTGACGCCGGCGCTCGTGACCGTGTCGCCGAGGCGCGCGATCGTGCGCAGGACGGGCTCGCGGATCGCGTCCTCGAACTCGGCGCGGGTGAGCCGCACCTGGTGGGAGTGGCCGGGCAGGATCACCGGGACGGCCGCCTCGGTGTCGGTCGAGAGCGCCTCCTTCGCGGCCGTGACGTGGTCGCGGACCTGCGCGAGCGCGGCGAGCGCCGCCGGGTCGTCGGCCCCGAGGGACGGCCACGAGATCCCGAGCGTCTCCGCGACGTGCTCCATGAGCAGCTCGTCGAAGTCCGCGCCGCCGAGGTTCTCGTCGCCGCTGGGCTCGCCCTGGATCGCGA
Organism: Pseudonocardia sp. CNS-139; assembly: GCA_001942415.1. Lineage (GTDB taxonomy): Bacteria > Actinomycetota > Actinomycetes > Mycobacteriales > Pseudonocardiaceae > Pseudonocardia. The sequence continues at coordinate 9,063 of MKJX01000045.1, read as the reverse complement.
ACCCGTCGGCGGTCTTGCGCACGACGGTCGCGTCGAAGGTGCCGCCGCCGAGGTCGTAGACGGCGAGCAGGTCGTCGGTCGCGAGCCGCTGCGTCGACGCGTAGTAGGCGGCGGCCCCGACCGGCTCGGGGAGCAGCCCCGCGCCGCCCAGCCCCGCGGACTCCGCGGCGGCCAGCAGCAGCCGGCGGCGGTGCTCGCCCCAGGTGGCCGGGTGGGTCAGGGTGACGTGCGCGGGCGGGCGGCCCTCCTGCTCGGTGACGGTGGCGAGCACCCACCGCAGCAGGTGCGCGGTCAGCTCGTCGGCGCCGACCTCCTGCTCGCCCACGAGCAGCGGGACGTCGTCGCCGAAGCGGCGCTTGAACTCGCGCACCACGTGCTCGGGCTCGGTGATGCCGCGGCGCGCGGCGGCGTCGCCGACCAGCACCGTGCCGTCCCGCAGGTAGAGCACCGACGGCACGCTGTGCGCCCGCCCGCCCAGTGGCACCGAGGACGCGAGCCCGTCGCGCCACAGCGCCGCGGCCGTGCGGGTCGTGCCCAGGTCGACGCCCAGCCCGTAGCCGGGACCGCCGGGCGGGCCGGGCGGCCGGGGCCGCGGACCGGTGGCCTGGCGCGGCTGCGGGGCCGGCGGCCGGGGAGGTGGCGGCGCCGGTGGGCGGGGCGCGGCCGGTGCGAAGAGGGCCGCCGACCGGCGCACGATCTCCGCGGAGACCGGCTCGGGCAGGTGCCAGCCGCGTTCGGCGTCGGGGAGGCCGGTCCGGTCGAGCAGCTCCAGGAGCTGGTGCGGGGTCGGGCGCGGTCCGGGGCCTTCGTGAGGCACGCCGACACGATCGGGAGCAGGTCGGCGGGCACCCCGTCCAGCCGCGGCTCCGACTCGACGATCTGGAACAGCACGGCCATCTGGCCGTCCCCGGTGAACGGCGGGCGTCCGGTGAGGGCGTGCACGAGCACGCAGGCCAGCGCCCACACGTCCACGGCGGGCCCGAGGTCGGCGCCGGTGATCTGCTCGGGCGCGAGGAACGACGGCGAGCCGATCAGGAACCCGGACTGGGTGTTGGTCTCGGCCCCGACGGTGGGCCGGGCGATGCCGAAGTCGATGAGCTTCGGGCCGTCCGCCGACAGCATGACGTTCGACGGCTTGACGTCGCGGTGCACGAGGCCGGCCGCGTGCACGGCGGCGAGCGCCTCCGCGAGCCCGGCCGCCAGCGTGACGACGGGCGCGGCCGGCAGCGGGCCGAACCGGGTGACGGTCTCGTCGAGCGGGATCCCGGGCACGTAGCCGGTGGCGAGCCAGGCCGGGGTGCCGTGCGGGTCGGCGTCCAGGACGGGGGCGGTGAACACACCGCTCACGGCCCGGGCGGCCGTCACCTCGCGGACGAACCGGTCGCGGAACTCGGTGTCGCCCGCGAGGTCCGGGCGGATGACCTTGAGGGCGACGGGCCGGCCGCCGGGCGACCGCGCGAGGTAGACCTGGCCCATCCCACCGGCGCCGATCCGGGCGATGAGGCGGTAGGAGGCGATCCGGGCGGGATCGGACGGCCGCAGCGGCTCCACGCGTTCCCCAGTCTCGGTGTGCGGTCAGCAGTCGATCTTCCGGCGCCTGGCGCCGGACGGGCCAGTGCCGTTCGGGCAGCCGATCGGGCAGGCCCTACCGGGGCGCGACGGCGTAGCAGTAGGGCGCCAGGTCCCGGTGCGCCGTGCACTCGGCGTGCGCGGCCTCGGCCGTGGGGAACCCGTCGCGCAGCACCACCCACAGGCCGCTGAGCCCGTCCGCGAGCTGGTCGGAGTCGCGGCTGTCGACGAGCCGGGCGTCCACGCCGCCCGCCTGCAGCGCCGAGAGCAGCCGTTCCGCGGCGCCCAGGTTGGCGACGTCGTCGATGGGGGTGGGCGGGCCGTAGATCACGAAGTGGCCCTGCACGGGATCGCCCGACGCCGCGGTGGCGGGCGCCGCGGACGTGGGCGGGGCGGCCGGGAGCGGGTACCGGAACGCCCAGAACATCAGGCCCGCGACCAGACCCAGCGCCACCAGCACGATCCCGAGCACGCCCGCGACGCCGAGCACCGGCCGCTGCTCGAACCGGGCGGCCAGCTCGCCCTGCCCCGGCGCGCCGCGCACCCGGTAGCCGACCGTGAACGGGTGCGTGCGCCGCGCCCCGAGCAGCACCGGGCGGCGGGTCCGGGCCGTCACGTACACGCGTTCGGTGCCGCCCGGCTCGACGGTGACCTCCCGCGGCGCGACCGCGAACCCCAGCGCCTGCCGCGGGTCGCCGGTCTCGATCACGACGGGCGCGGGCGCCGAGCCGTGCCGGTGCAGCGTCACCACGTGCCGGGAGCGCCGCGCGCCCGACCCGACGGCCGGCTCGATCCGGGCGTCCAGGTCGGCGACGGGGCTCACGAGCAGGTCGGCCTCGGCGACGACGCCCTGTTCGGCGCCCCCGACCCGCACGCAGCGCACGCCCAGCGCCGTCCCCGGCGGCGCGGTGGTGCCGTGCGGCGGGCGCAGCACGACGTCGGTGACGCCTGACTCCCCGGCCGGGACGGCCAGCAGCCGCGGCTCCAGCTGCGCCCAGCGCGCGGCGTCGCCCAGCACGTCGAGGCGGTACTGCTCGTCGCGGTCGCCGGGGTTGTGCACGGTGACCCGCACCCGGCTCTCGCCGCCGGGCGGCGCCCACGCCGTGCGTCCGGCGAGCTCCACGAGCGGATCGGGGCTCATCATCGCGGCCGGGGCCGGGGCGTCGGCCGGGTCGCGGCGAGCTGGCCCTCGCACGTGCGCCGCAGCACGTCCGCGAGCCGGCGGTGCGACACCGTCGCGGCCGGGTGCACGGCGTGGCGCTGCCAGCGGCGCAGCGCGTCGAGCAGCGCGGGCCGGATCTCCGCGGCCGGGGTGTCGGGCGGCAGCCGCAGCCGGGCCCGGACGTCGCCGCCGTGCAGCCCGAGCAGCGCCTCCGCGTCGTCGCGCACGTCCTCGTCGGCGAGCGCGATCACACCGGTGCGCAGGTCGTTGAGCACCCGCAGCTCGGTCAGCTCGTGCGCGCCGGCCAGGATCGCCTCCAGCCGCATGCGGAGCCGGTCGGTGCCGGGGACGGGGTCGCGGGTGAGGATCCGCTCGGCGGTCTGCAGCGCGTTCTGCGCCTTGATCAGGTCGCGGCGCTCGGTGAACTGGGTCAGCAGGACCTCCTGCAGCTCGTCGAGGCCGCTGCGGGCGCGCAGCTCGCGCGCGAGCCCGGCGGCGTCCGTCACCACACCCGCCCGCACCAGCGCGACCGAGAGCCGCACCCCGGAGAGGGCCATGAGCCCGATCAGCGCGCGGCGTTCGGCGGCGGGCACCGGGAACCCCGGGTGCTCGGCGCCGAAGCGGTCCGCCGAGAGCAGCAGCGCGTCGCCCGCGGCGCCCGACGTCGCGACCGCGGCCAGCGCCGCGAAGTCGCGTTCGCGCAGGATCGCGGCCGCCTCGCCGATCAGCCCGGCCACCGGGACCACGGTCTGCACCAGCGCCCGGATGCGCGGCTCCCGCCGGTAGCCGGCCGCGACCCGCCGCGCCAGGTCGAGTGCGTCGGTCCGGCCCGGGCCCACCTCGTCGGCCCGGGAGAGCACGCCGATCGCGTTGACCGGCGTCGGCTCGCCGAACTGCTCGTCGCGGAACGCCTCCAGGAACCCGACGTCGGACGTGTGCAGGTGGCGCATGAGGTAGAGCACCGCGTCCGCGACGGGCCCGGCGTCCTCGGTGTGGGCCATGGCGGCGTCCGTGCGGGCCGAGACGTCCGCGTGCACCGACCCGATCCCCGGCGTGTCGATCAGCGTCAGCCGGGCCAGCCGCGACGCGGGCACCTCGACGACCATGCGCTCCAGGTCCTGCGCGCGGAACGGGCCCAGGCCGAGCACCGTGCGCCCGTCCACCCGGTCGAACGGCACCTGCCGCGGCGGGCCCGTGCGCGGGTGCGCCCAGGCCCGCGCGGCCACGCCGTTGACGTACCAGGTGAGCACGAGCGTGCACTCGCCCGCGTCGGTCGCGGCGAGCCGTTCGCCGACGATCGCGTTGAGCAGCGTGGACTTGCCGGCCTTGACCCGCCCGGCGAACGCGACGTGCAGCGGGCCGTCCAGGCGCGCGGCCGCCGCGCGCACGGCGCCGGCCCGCGGGTGCCCGGCGTAGGCCCGCGCCATGTCGGCGAGCAGCCCGCGCACGCCGTCGCCGAACGCGGTCATGTCACCTCCTCGCCGACGCTCGTCGGTGCCATGCCCGGCGGTGCTGCGCTGAACGGTGACCTCGCGAGCTCGGTCACGAAACCCGCACCCCTTCGCCGGTCAGCTCGGCGACGGCCCGCTCCGCCCGTTCGGCCAGCGCGCGCACCCGCTCCAGCTCGGCGGCGACCTCGGCGACCCGCTTGCGGCCGCTCAGCTCGGCGTCCCGCACGGCGCGCGCGATCACCTCCAGGTTGCGCGCCGCCGACGCCTGCCGCTCGGCCGCGTGCGCCGCGTAGGTCTCCCGGAGGTACTGCTGCACGCGGCGGACGGCGTCGCGGGTGTCCTTGCGCGCGAGCATCTCGACCTCCTCCAGGTAGGCGGCCACCACGCGGTCGGCCTCCGCCCGCAGCGCGCGCAGCTGCGCGGTCTTCGCCGTCTTCCACGTGCGGCGGGCGAGCAGGCCGGTCAGCACCGCGGCGATCGGCAGCGTCACGGGCACCGCGAGCCCGACCAGCGCGACCGCGTGCAGCACGAGCATCCCGGCGGCGCCGCCCCGGGCCGCGGCGATGGCCAGCTCGACCTTCGACGCCCGGGACGCGGCCAGCGCGGCGAGACCCGATTCCTGGCCGGCGACCGTGCCGCCGGTCAGCACCCCCGCGACGTCCGCGGCCGCCGCGTCGGCGCCGTCGGCGAACCGGGCGGCGACGGCGTCCGCGACCACGTCGGCCTGCTGGCGGATCAGCAGGTAGTGGTCGGTGAGCGCCTCGTTGGTGCGCTGGTAGAGCCAGGGTTCGAGATCCACCCAGCCGCGGCTCGGGTCGGTCTCGGCGAACCGGTCGGCGGCGTCCTTGCGCACGGCGCGCAGCCGGACCCCGATGTCGAGGTCCACCGTGGACGCCATGTCCCCGACGCGGTCGTTGAGCGTCTGCGCCCAGCCCGCGGTGGCGCTGCGCAGCCCCTCGGCGGCCTGCTTGGCCTCCGTCCAGCGGGCCAGCCGGGCCTGGTGCCCCGCGGGGTCGGCCAGCTCGTCGTGCTCGGTGGCCAGCTCGGCGACCACGCTGCTCAGCGCGCTGTGCGCGACGCCGCCGCGGCGACGGCGTGCGTCCGGCCCGTGGTGCGCAGCATCCGGCGCAGCGCCGCGGCCAGCACCGGGTAGCCCGACTCGGCGGTCAGCGCGAGGTCCCCGGTCCGCAGGCCGTGGTGGCGCAGCGGCGCCGAGAGCGGCACGACCTGCGGCTCCAGCCCGGCCCCGTGCAGGTGCCGGCGGTCGAGGTCGACGATGCGCCGCCACTCCGGATAGAAGTCGATCTTGGCAACGGCGACCAGCAGCCGCGGGCAGAGCACCGCCGCCCGCTGCAGGAACGCCAGCTCCGCCGCCGTCAGCTCCTGGCTGGCGTCGGTGACGAAGACGACCGTGTCGGCGCCGGCGAGCGCGCGCAGCGTGTTGGTGGCGTGCGCGGCGCTCAGCCCGCCGCCGACGCCCGGGGTGTCGACCAGCACGAGCCCCTCGCGCAGCAGCTCCCGCGGCACGGTCACCTCGACCGTCCGCACCGCCGGGCCGGGCGTCCGCTGGGTGACGACCGCCTCGACGTCGTCGAGCGCGACCGGCCGGCCCTCCCCGGCGTCGGACCGGACGACCGCCGAGAGCGCCGCGCCGTACCGCACCGACGTCGGCACCGCGGTGGCGATGTCCCCGTCGGTGATGCACACCCGCGCGTTGAGCAGCGCGTTGATCAGCGAGCTCTTGCCCTTGTTGAACTCGCCGACCACGAGCACCGTGCACGTCGACTCCTGCATCCGCGCCCGGGCGGCGGCGAGCCGGGCGACGAGGTCCTCGCGGCCCCGGCGCCGGGCCTCGGCCAGCGCGTCGTCGAGCGCGGTGCCCGCCGGGTCCGGCTGCGGTGCGGGATCGGCCTCCGTCACGACGGGTGGACGTCGTCGGGACCCCAGCCCTCCGGACCCCAGTCGTCCGCGGCGCCCGGTGCGTCGCGGTCGAGCGCGGCCGACCCGGCCACCGAGCCGCCCGGCGACGACGTGAGCGGCGTGCTCGCCGGGTCGGCGACGCCGGTCCGGCCGGCGTACTCGATGCCGTCGGCGAAGCCGTCGCGGTCGGAGTCGAGCGAGTACGAGTTCGTCCCGAGCAGGCGTTCCAGCGAGTCGGCGAGCCCGTCCGCGTCCCGGTCGCGTCGCGACCCACGCCGTCCACCCGGCCGTCCCGGTCGGAGTCGGGGCTGGTCGGGTCGGTGCCGAGCACCCGCTCGATCGAGTCCAGCAGCCCGTCGCGGTCGGAGTCGCCGGTGGTCGCGTCGGTCCCGGCGACGGCGATCTCGTAGCCGTCGGAGGTGCCGTCGAGGTCGGTGTCGGCCCGGCTCGGGTCGGTGCCGATCTGCATCTCCAGCGCGTCGATGAGCCCGTCGCGGTCGGAGTCGACGGCCGGGCCGACCGCGGCGAGCACCGCCGGGTCGTCGAGCTGCGTGCGTGGCAGCGCCCCGTCCGCGAGGCCGGGGACGACGGCGGCGTAGTTGAAGCGGTTCTCGCCCGACCACGTGCCCACGCCGTACTGCGTGCCGCGCGCCTCGATCGTGCGCCCGTCGCCGAGGCTGATCGCGACGTGCGCCTGGCCCGGCCGCCCGCCCGTCTCGCTCGGCGGGCTGGAGAACGAGAAGAGCAGCGCGCCCCGGGTGCGCAGGGCCTCGTCGACGCTGATCGCGGAGCCCTCGTCGCGCAGCGCGAGGTACTGCTGCCACGAGCCGTCCGGGAGGTCGACACCGGCCTGCGCGGCCGCCCACTGCGTCAGCTCGGAGCAGTCGAACGTGGTCGGGTCGGGGTCGGCGGACATCGCCTCGGCGCCGAACCGGTAGCTGTCGCCGGTCTGGCTGAGCGCCGCCTGCACGAACGACTCCGCCGCCCCCGTCCGGGCGCCGCTCGGGACGGACCCGCCGGCGTCGCTCGCCGCGGCCGGGTGCCCGTACCCCTCGGTGCCGGTCCACATCCCGAGGCCCCGCCCCGACCCGGTCTCCGTCGCCGCGGCCTGTGCCTCCGCCCGGAACGCGAGGTACTTCGCGTCGCCGAGGCCGTGCGTGGTGGTCCACGGCGAGATGTCCCGGCCGCCGTGCGACACCTCGTACGCGGCCCGCGCGTTCTCCAGCGGGTCGGTGAGGTCGCGGCCGGCCATCGTCCGGTGGGCGTCGACGTTGATCTGCCAGAGACCGCGGGAGTCCTCGCCGGACGCGTTGTGCGCGCCGCTCTCGCCGCCGGACTCCGCGAGCGCGATCGCCGTCATCGTGACGGCCTGGTCCGGGGTGAACCCGGCCAGCACCGCGAAGCGGTAGATCTCCCGCGCGGAGTAGACCGCCATGGCCGCGACGGTAGGTCCGCGCCGGCCGGGCCCGACAGGGCGGAACGGGTCGAACACCGGGCCCGATCAGGCAATTCCCGTCCCGGCGGGCGGCCCCGGTGCCACAATCCGGCGCGATGAGGACGTGTCCGCGGTGCCAGTGGGAGAACCCCGACGGCGTGCAGCGCTGCGGGGACTGCGGCGCGCCGCTCGCGGAGTCCGGGGCGGGGCCCGCGCCCGCGCCCGCCGCGCCCGTGGCGGGCGACCCGGCCGTCGCGATCGCGCCCGCTTCCAGCCCGTCCCCAACGCGCAGCCGGTGCGCGGCGCCGACCGCGACGGGATCGCGCGGGTGCCCGCCGGGCCCGGCACGCCCGTGCACGCCGTCATGTCCGGGACCGTGATCGGGACCTCCGCCGCCGGCATCGCGATCCGCGCGGCCGACGGCAGCCGCACCGACTACGCGGGCGTCCGTCCGGGCGTACGGGAGGGCGCGGCGGTGGCTGCGGGCGACATCGTCGGCGCCGGGGTGGGCGAGCCGGTCGAGATCGGCGTGCGCGCCGCGTCCGACGCCCGGCTCGACGCCGTCGATGTGCTCCTCGGCCTGCCCGACCCGAACGACCTCGGCTACGCGGCGCCGGGCGTCGGCGTGGACCCGTACGCGATCGACCGCGATCTCGTGCCCGACGACGGGGCCGGCGGATGATCGTCTGCGACCGCTGTGCCTGGGAGAACCCGGACCGGGCCCGGACCTGCGACGGCTGCGGCACCGCACTCGCCCCGCCACCGCCCCCGCCCGAACCCACCGCGCGTCTGGCCCGGCCCGCGTTCCCCGCGCCGGAGGGCCGCCGCGGGTCGCCGGGCACCTGGCGGGGCCGATGGGGCAGTCCGGCCCGCCCGGCCCCGGGGACGGGGTGCCGGCGTCGGGGTCCTCGGGCGAGCCGCCCGGGGCTCGCGCTGCGGAGGCGCCGGGTCCGGCGCAACCAGGACCCGGACGCGGCCCTTCCGCAGGTCCGGCGACGGGGTCGGCGCCACCGGTCGATCAGCCGGGGTCTCGCGGCTCGGAGGGATCGGGTTCGTGGACTTCGCGCGAGCCCTCGCCGCATGCGGCGCCGCCGCCGGGCCCTGTGCCGGAGCGGCGCGGACCGGGGTCGGGGTCGGGGTCGGGGTTGTCGGACGAGAGCCCGCCCGCGCCGCGCCCCGGGACGCCGGTCGATCCGCCGGGGACTCTGCCGGAGCGGCCCGGTCCGGGGCCGGGCTCGTCGGGTGCGAGCCCGCGGCCGCCGGTCGATCGGCCCGGGGTTGTGCCGGGGCGGTCCGGTCCGGGGGTTCGCGCGTCGGAGGGACCGGGCGGGAGCCCGCACCCCGCTCCGCCGCCGGGCCAGGGGCGCGGTACCCGGTCAGGACCGGCGGCGGGGCCCTCGTCGCCGGTCGGTCCGCCGGGCCCCGTGCCGGAGCGGCCCGGTTCGGGTCCGGGCGTCGTCGGGTGCGAGCCCGTCGCCTCCCGGGTCGGCGGTCGATCGCCGGGCTGGGTCGCGGCACGGCCCGGC
>MKJX01000044.1:7551-99057 GCA_001942415.1 Pseudonocardia sp. CNS-139 | reverse complement strand
CGCGCTCGACGCCGTGCTGCAGAACCATCGAGCGCTCACCGCGGCGCTGACCGGCTCACCGCGGCGCTGACCGGCGGCCCCTCCGACGGCGAGGCCGCCGTCGAGCTGGAGCGGATCGACGCGCTGGAGGCCGCCGTCCGTTCGGCGGACGCCGCGCTGCGCAGCGCCCGCACCGCACTGCGCACGGCCGAACGCGCCGAGGCCGACGTCACGCACGAGAGCAGGGCGGCCTGGGACGCGCTGCGCGCCGCGCGCGACCCGCTCGTGCCCGCTCGGGGCGCCCGCGGTCGGCGGCGTGGAGCTGCTCGCCGCGTGGCAGGCGCTCGTCGCGTGGGCCCGCGACGCCGCCGACGGGCGGACCGCGCAGCTCGCGACGGCCACCGCGGACGCGGCGAGCGCCCGCGCCGCGCTCGCCGGCGTCGAACGTGCCGTCGCCGACGACCTCACCGCCCACGGCGTCACGGCGGCCCGCCGGTCGGGAGCACCGCGCCCGCCGCCGTCGCCGCCGCGCTCGCGACGGCCCGCGCCACCCGCGAGCGCGTCGCCGAACGCCGCGCGTCCGCCGCGAGGCTGCGCGCCGACCGGGACGAGGCCGAGTCCGCGCAGCAGGTCGCCAGGCTCCTCGGCAACCTGCTGCGCTCCGACGGGTTCCCGCGCTGGCTCGTCGCGTCGGCGCTCGACACGCTGGTCGCCGACGCCTCCCGCAGCCTCGCGGAGCTGTCCGGCGGCCAGTTCGAGCTGACCCACGAGGGCGGCGAGTTCCTCGTCGTCGACCACGCCGACGCCGACGCCCGCCGGCCCGTCAAGACGCTGTCGGGCGGCGAGACGTTCCAGGCGAGCCTCGCGCTCGCGCTGGCCCTCTCCGACCAGATGGCCGGGCTCGCCGCGCACGGGGCGCCGCGACTGGAGTCGATCTTCCTCGACGAGGGGTTCGGCACGCTCGACGAGGCCAACCTGGAGACCGTCGCGAGCACCCTGGAGGCGCTCGCCACCCGCGGCGACCGCCTGGTAGGCGTGATCACCCACGTGCCGGCGCTGGCCGAGCGGGTGCCGGTGCGGTTCGCCGTCAGCCGTGACCAACGGTCGTCCTCGATCACGAGGGAGAGCCTGTGAAGTTCGCGGTGGATCCGTGGGACCCCTCCTACGGCACGAGCCTGGACTCCGAGCTGGGGGAGTCGGCCGCCGAGGTCGTGCTCGACGTGGAGCGGCCGATGGCCGAGTGGGCGCCGGTCGACCCCGACCCGGCCGCCGTCCCGCCGGCCGCAGTGCTGTTCGTCGACGGCGTGCGGCGGGTCGACGCGCAGGTGTGGGTCGACGAGCCGTCCCCGAGCGGCGAGGCGTCGCCCGCGCTCTGCGCCTCGTACGCGGCCGGGGTCGTCCGCTGCTCCGACGGCGGGGCGTACCTGGTCGCCGCCGAGGTCCGGCGCGGGCTGTTCACCACCGCCCACGGCGCCACCGACGTCCCGACGCCGGCCGGCGTGTACCGCGCCACGCGCACGGCCGCCCTGCCCGACGTCGCGCCCGGCCAGGTGCTCAGCCTCGCCGTCCAGCGCGAGCTGGGCGACACCGAGCTCGCGGCCGCCGCGGCGGCCCGCTCCGGGCACGGCGACACCGACGACCTGCTCGTCGTCGACGCGCTGCGCGGGCGCCAGCACCTCCCGCGCACGATCGGGTTCGTGAAGACGCACCGCAGCCAGTACCTCCCGCCCCAGCTCGGCGCCGTCGTCGCGCAGCTGCGCTCCGGGCAGCGCACGCCCGTGTTCCGCCTGGGCAGCTCGTGGCAGCGGCACACCTGGTACCTGCGGCTGCCGTGCCGGCCGGGGGCGCCGTGGGCCGGGATCGTGCGCGTCGAGTGCAGCGCCGAGCTGACCGCCGCGGACGCCGTCGCGCTCGCCGCGCGCAGCCAGGCGACGCTCGGGCGGTTCGCGTCCACCGAGTACAAGGACTCCCGCGCCCCGCAGAACCTCTACCCGATCGCCGGGCTCGAACGGGAGCTGCGCCGCCGCCTCGGCGAGCCCAACCTGCTCTACCGGGCCCTGCGCCGGGCCGCCGTCGCCGCATAGCCGGGCCGGCGCGTCCGGCTCCCGGCCCTCCGTGCGGCCCGCCGGACGGCGTGGAGCATCATCCCTCGAACGGGTGACAAACCGCCCGTGGGCGAGGGGGAACGGGATGGGCCGGATGCGGTGGGTGGCGTCGACCGCGGCGATCGTGACGGCGGCGGTGCTGGGGCTGGCGGGATGCAGCAGCGTGGTCGCCGGGCAGGCCTTCCCCGAGGGCGGGACGCCCCAGGAGACGGCGAGCGGCCTCGGCGGGCTGGGGGTCCGTTCGGCCAGGCACTGCCCGACGGCCCGCTCGGGCCGGACCCGTCCCCGTCCGGCGGCGGCTCGCTGTGCGACACCCTCAGCCCCGACCAGCTCGCGGAGGTCGGCCTGGCCGGCGCGGTCGGCGAGGCGACCGACGGCGGCCCGGTCTCGTCCTGCTACTGGAACGTGCCCGGCACCTTCGCCCCCGTGATCCTCATGTACTACCGGGACATCGACCTGCAGACGGTGGCCGCGGCCGGCGCGAGCGTCGGCGAGTACCGGGAGACGCAGATCGCCGGGCGCCGCGCTGGAGGGCGGCGCCCCGGCGGGCGCGGACATCTGCAGCGTGTTCGTCGGCGTCGACAGGAACGTGGTGAGCCTGATCGCGCCCGGCAGCTGCGACACCGTGCGCCGCGCCGTCGAGCTGGTGATCCCGAACCTGCCCGCCTGACCGCTGCCCCGAACGTCGGCTAGGGCCGCGAGCGCGGCGCGTGCGCGCAGCCGATCAGCCCGGCGATCGCGGCGCGGCGGCCGGCGGTGGTGAGCCGGTAGCTGATGCCGGGCGTGCCCCGGTCGATCCCCGTGTCGTCGTCCGCGTCCTCGTCGGAGGACAGCTCCACCCAGCCCAGCACCAGGCCCTTGCGCAGCCAGGCGTGCACGGCGTCGTGCAGCTCCTCCGGGTCGGGCGGCAGGCCGTCGATCCGGCGCCAGGCCGGCAGCACCGCGGACCGGGCGACGTCGGCGATCCGGCTCGCCGCCGCCGGCCCTTCCAGCAGCACCGACGCCGCGATCTCGGAGACCTCGGTGGCGAACTCCTCCACACCGAACCAGGCCCGCGCGGCCATCTCGGCCAGCACCTCCGGGCTCGACTGGGCCGCCCGGCCCGCCGGGCCCAGCCGCAGCTCCCGGCCGCGCCGGACGAGCATCCCGGCGTCGGTGGCCAGCTGCCGCAGCGTGACGAACGCCGGGACGTGCCGCTCGCTGCGCACCGTGCCGCCCGGGGTGGTCCAGTCGAGGCGGGCGGCGATCTGCCGGATCACCGCGGGCGGCACCCGGTGCGCCTCGGTGAGCGGGATCGTGTGCACCGCGACGTCCAGCAGCGCCTGCAGCGGCTCGGGGCGCTCCGGCGGCGGCTCGATCACGCCGAGCGCCCGCCGCAGGATGTCGCCGCGGATCTCGGTGCCGGACTCCAGCCACCGCTCTCGCCGCTCGGCCCGCACCGCGTCGACCGGCACCGCGCCACCGTGCGCGGCCACCGGGGCGCTCAGCCACCGCTGCAGCAGGTCGCGCTGCGCGTGCCGCCAGCGCCGTCCGCCCGGGACCAGCCGGCCGTCCTCGACCGCCGCCTCCAGCAGCCGTTCGGCGCCGTCGAGCACCTCGGCCTCGACGCTGCCGAACACGCCGGCCCACGTCAGCAGGCGGGTGTCGGGCGGCGTGATCCCGGTGGCGTCGTTGGCCTTCACGAACGCGCGGAAGCCCGCCGAGTCCGACCGCTCCCACGCGGCCAGCACCTCGGGGTTGTGCCGGCGCATCGCCGCCGCCGCCCGTGGTCGCCCGCTCAGGTCCAGCAGCTGCGCGCACGCCTCGGCGACGTCGGCCGACGGCCCGTCGCCCCGGTACGGCACGGTGTGCCAGGCGAACTGCTGGAACTCGGCCTGGCTGCAGTCCGCCGGGTCGCGCCCGTCGGCGGACAGCCAGTCGAGCACCCGCTGGTGCGCCGACTCGGCCATGTGGCGCCTCCTCCTTTCAGCCGGCTAGCCGGTGCCGCAGGCCACTCGCCCGGCTGACCGGACGTCCCACCGCAGCTCGCACAGCATCCTCCGTTCCCACGACGCGCACGAGTTCCCGCGCCTTGTGACTGCCGTATAGAACAGCTCCCGGGTGAGCAGCGGCGACTCGGCCGGCGGCAACACCACCGTGACGCGCCGGAACTGGCTGCCCTGGCCGCGGTGCACGGTCATCGCGTGCACCGTGGCCACCTCGGACAGCCGCGACGGCGGGTGCAGCGTGGGTGTGCCGCCGCGGGCGAACGCCACCCGCAGCCCCTCCGGGAGGTCGACGACCACACCGGTGTCGCCGTTGAAGAGCCCGGTGTCGTAGTCGTTGGCGGTGACGAGCACCGGCCGCCCCGGGTACCACGGGCCGGCGCCACCTCCTGGGCCGGCCGCCGGGCCCGGCCGCAGCCAGCGCTCGATCTCCGCGCTCCACCGCGCCACGCCGAACGGGCCGCGCCGGTGCGCGCACAGCACCCGGTGGCGCTCCAGCGCCGCGAGTGCCGCCTCCGGGTCGCCGGCCAGTGCGGCCTCGGTGAGCTCCCGGCCGGCCCGCACGACGTCCGCCCGCGCCGCAGCGAGCCCGGCCCGCGGCTCCGCGACCTCCTCGAACACCAGGTCGGGCCGCCCGCTGCGGAGCAGGCAGACGGCCGCGTCCGCGTCGCCCGCCTGCACCGCCGCGGCCAGCTCGGCGATGGTGCCGCCGAACCGCCACACGTGGCGCAGCGTGACCACCCCGTTGACCACCGGCTCCGCGGCGGGCCCGCCGCACGCGGCCAGCGCCGCGTCGATTGCCGGCTCGGGCCGGCCCGGAGCCCGCGCGAGGTCGCCGAGCACCGCCCCCGCCTCGACGGACGCGAGCTGGTCCGGGTCGCCGACCAGCACGAGCCGCGCCGTCGGGCGCACGGCGTCGAGCAGCCGCGCCATCATCGTGAGCGAGACCATCGAGTCGACCACCACCACGTCGTAGGGCAGCCGCTGCGTGCGGTCGTAGCGGAACCGGCGGGCGCCGGGCCGCCACCCGAGCAGCCGGTGCAGCGTGGCGGCCTCGGGCACCTTCTCCCGCAGGTGCGCCGGCAGCTCCGCGGCGACCGCCTCCTGCAGCCGGGCCGCGGCCTTCCCGGTGGGCGCCGCGAGCGCCACCCGCGGCGGCGGGCCGGGCTGGTCGTGCAGCAGCGCGAGCAGCCGGGCCACGGTGGTGGTCTTGCCGGTGCCCGGACCGCCGGCGAGCACGGTGACCCGCCGCAGCACCCCGACCGCCGCCGCCAGCCGCTGCTGCTCCGACCCCGGCGCGGCGAACAGCCGGTCGAGGCCCGCCCGCAGCGTCGTGAGGTCGGCCGCCGGGGGTCGGTGGCCGCCCGCTCGGCCCAGCGACTCCGGCCGCACGCTCCTCCTCCTCGCCCCCAGTACCGCTCCAGGTAGAGCAGCCCGTCCGACCAGCCGGCCAGGCGGCGCCCGGCGGCGCGTCCGGCCCGTCCGCGACGAGCGGCCCGGCCGTGCACGCGGCGAGCCACGCCGCCGGCTCCGGCCAGGGCAGCGCCGACACGTCGACCAGCTCGTCGGCCTCGCCCAGCACCGTCCGGCTCACGCGCCGAGGTCGACGCACACCGAGCCCAGCCGCACCGCGCGCACCGCCAGCGCCACCGCGAGCAGCACCCGCTCGTCGGTCTCGCCGCCCAGCCGCGCCACCCGCTCGGCGACGTGCACGTCGGACGGGTCCAGCACACCCGCCGCGTTGAACTCCGCGAGCAGCCCGACGGCCGACCGGGCCAGCCGCGCGTCGCCCGGGTCCGCGAGCGCCTCCACGGCAGCTGTCATCGAGTCATCGCGCCTCCCCGTCGCGCAGCCCGTCGAGCAGCCCCGACAGCGCGGTGACCAGCGCGGGCGGCGGGGTCCAGCCGAACACCCCGCACGGCATCCCGTCGACGGCCGGGGTGCCGGGCCCGCACATCCCGCGCACGAACAGGTAGAGCACGCCCCCGAGGTGCCGGTCGGGGGAGTAGCCGCGCAGCCGCCAGCGCACGTAGCGGTGCAGGGCCACGGCGTAGAGCAGCGCCTGCAGCGGGTAGTGCGCGGCGATCATGGCCGTGGCCAGCCGGGCGGGCGTGTAGTGCGCCGCCGTGAGCGGCTCCCGGCCCTCCGGGGTGACCGGGCCGAGCCAGTTGGTCTTGTAGTCGACCACCGCGAACCGGCGCCCGGCAGCCGCAGCACCGCGTCGATGCTGCCCGTCAGATAGCCGCGCAGCTGCTGGTCGGGCAGCGCCGCCAGCGCGTCCGGGTAGGCGGCCAGCGGGTCGCCGGGCGGCAGGTGCCGGCGCAGCAGCGGCGACAGCTCCGCCAGCGGCACGGCCGTGCCGGGGGTGTCGCCGCCGGCCAGCGGCAGCTCGAACTCCAGCTCCGCGAGCCGGTCGCGCGGGGCGATGTCGGCCAGGCGCAGCCCGCCCGCCAGCGGGCCGAGCGGGGTGCCGGCCACCGGCACCAGCGCCGCGGCCAGCCCCTCCGCGTCGACGCCCGCCGTCGGGTGGCGGGCGAGCTGGTCCCGGGCGTGCCCGGTCAGCTCCGCGAGCAGGTCGGGCGCGGTGAGGTCGGCCGCCTCGAACACCGCGTGCACGAGGGTGCCGAAGCCCGCGCCCAGCGGCAGGTCCGCCATCGGCGACGGGACGGCCGCCGGCCCGGCCTCCCCGGCGGCGACGTCCTCGGGATCGACCTCGACGTCCGCCTCGTCCTCGACGCCCGGCTCCTCCGGCTCGCTGCCGCCGACCGGCCCGTGGCCCGCGGTGGCCGTCAGCGCGCTGTAGGACGTGCGCCGCCACGCCGTGTCGAGCCGCCGGGTGAACTCGGCCGCGCCCAGCTCGCCGGGCGCCGCCGCGCGCGTGACGAACCCGGGCCCGTCGCCCGCGGCGGCACCGATCTCCTCGATCGCGACGTGCGCCCCCGCCAGCTCGCGCAGCCCGCTGACCGCGGCCTGGTCGGGCGGCACCCGGTAGACCTCCGCGGGCTCGGTGCCCGGCGCCGGCCGCCCGACGAGCAGCCGGTGCAGCGGTGACGTGGACGTGGTGGTGGCCGGCACCCACCACGTCACCACCTGGCAGCCCGCGCGGGTGAGCGCCACGTAGAGCAGCCGCAGGTCCTCGCCGGCCTCCTCGGCACGGTGCCCGGCCACCCGGTCCTTCCACCCGTCGCCCGTCTCGCCGCCGACGTCGAGCACCCGCGCGCCGGACTCGTCGTGCAGCAGCGGGACGTCCGGGTCGCGCACGTTGCGGTCCCACGCGAACGGCACGTAGACGATCGGGAACTCCAGGCCCTTGCTGCGGTGGATCGTGACGATCTGCACGGCGGCCGTGTCGGACTCCAGCCGTCTGCTGCGTTCGACCACGACGTCCGCGGCGGCGTCGGCGATGCGGTGGCGCAGCCAGTCGACCAGCGCGGCCGGACCGAGGTGGTCGGCCACCGCGGCCGCGTGCAGCGCCTGCGCGACGTGCCGCAGGTCGGTGAGCAGCCGCTCCCCGTCGGCCCGGGCGAGCAGCCGGCCCGGCAGGTCGGTGCCGGTGGTGACGGCCTCCAGCAGCGCCGCCACCCCGCGTTCGTGCAGCACCACGGCCCACGCGCGCAGCGTGGCGCCCACGTCGTCGAGCAGCGCGTCGGCGGCCGGGCCGCACAGCTGCGCGACGGAGTGCCCGACGAAACACGTGAGCGCGGCGGCCCGCACCCGGAACGCCCGCGGCTGCTCCAGCGCCTCCAGCAGGAGCAGCCACTCGCGGGCCACGGGCGCCCCGAACACGCTGGCCGTGCCCGACAGCACCGCCGGCACGCCGGCCGCGGCGAGCGCCTCGCGGATCATCGCGCCCTGGTCGTTGGTGCGCACCAGCACGGCGATGTCGCCGGGCAGCACCGGGCGCCCCGCGATCGTGGCCGGGCTCGCCAGCAGCGTCGCGACGTCGGCGGCCAGGTCGCGGACGACGAGCTCCCGGGCCGGGCCGACGATCGCGAGGTCGCGCCGCGGCGCCCGCGGCAGCCCCACCCGGCCGGCCACCCGCACCCGCAGCGGCGTGTCCACCGGCGCGCCCCGCAGCCGGCTGCCCGGGTGCGCCGACTCGACGGGGTGCACGGTGATCCGGCGGTCGCCGAGCGCGGCCCCGTTGAACACGGTGTCGAGCGCGGCGAGCAGCGGCGCGTCGCTGCGCCAGTTGACGGCCAGCGTGGCGTGGTGCGCGGCCGCCTCCGTGGCCTCCAGGTACGAGACGACGTCCGCGCCGCGGAACGCGTAGATCGCCTGCTTGGGGTCGCCGATCAGGACCAGGGTGGATCGTCCGTGGAACGAGCGGCGCAGGATCTCCCACTGCACCGGGTCGGTGTCCTGGAACTCGTCCACCAGCACCACCCGGTAGCGCGCCCGCAGCCGCTCGGCCGCGCCCCGGGCCGGGTCGCGCAGCGCGTCGGCGAGCCGGGTGAGCATGTCGTCGTAGGTGTAGAGGCGCCGCACCCGCTTGCGCCGGGCCACCTCCGCCCGCACCGCCACCGCGAACCGGTGCCGCACGTGCGCCACGCTGCCCGGCTCCGCGCCCGCCGGCTCCAGCCGGGCCTGCCCGTCGTCGACCGCCCGCCGGGCCAGCGCCATCGCCTCCGCCCGCCCGAACGCCGGGGTGCCCGAACCGTGCGCCCCGTACTTGCGGACGTAGAAGTCGTCGACCACCTCCGCCACCAGGTCGTCGATCGACTCGACGAACACCGCGTCCCGGTCGCCGTCGCCCGCCACCCCCAGCCCGGCCAGCATCTGCCGGCAGAACTGGTGGGTGGTGGCGATCGTGGCCGCGTCGAACTGGGTGAGCGCCTGCCGCAGCCGGGCCCGGCGCAGCGCGACCTCGTCGTCGGACGCGCCGGCCAGCAGCGCGAGCACCGAGTCCGCCCCCGCCCGGGCGGCCACCGGGTCGGCGAGCCCGCGCTCCGCCGAGACCAGCCGCTCCCGCACCCGTTCGCGCAGCTCCTGGGTGGCCTCCCGGCCGAACGTCACGAGCATCAGCTCGGGCAGCGCGGCGGCGCCCTCGGCGACGTAGCGCGCCGCCAGCGCGGCGATGGTGAACGTCTTGCCGGTGCCGGCGCTCGCCTCCAGCACGGTGGTGCCGGTGGGCAGCGGCCCGCAGACGTCGAACGCCGCGGGTGCGAGCACGGCGGCGCCGATCGGGGTGACCGTCACAGCCGGACCACCTCCTCGGCCGCGAGCAGCGGCGACCACAGCCGCAGCGCGAGCGTGCCGAACCGCGTGGGCTCGTGCCCCGGACCGGCGCCGGCATCCGGGCCGGCGAGCACCTCGGGGCCCGCGGCCGGGCCCCACACCCGCACGTGCGCGTCGTCGGCGCGCTCGGCGCCGGCTCCGCCCGTCCACTTGCGCAGCGCCTCGTCGAGCGCGACGGCGGCCTCGGCCCCGCCGCGCCGGACCGTGGCGTAGGTGTGCGCCGACTGGACGGGCAGCGGCAGCGGCTCCCGCATGCCCGCCCGGTGCAGCGCCACCAGCTCGGCCAGCGTGGTGACGGCCTGCGCCGCGGTGACCGGGCCGGCGGTGGCCACCGCGAACCCGTAGCGCGCGCCGCGCCCGACGGTGACCGCCCGCCACGGCTCCCCGGTGGCGGCGGTGAGGGCGAGCAGCCGGGCCCACGCCCGCACCCGCTGCTTGGGCGCGAGCCGGGAGTACTCCACCCGCAGCAACACCTTCCCCCCGGCGCTCTCGTGCAGCCCGCCGAGGGTGCCCACGACCCGGGTGCCGTCGGGCAGCGGCACGTCGACGTCGCGGTCGCCCGGCTCGCCCGTGCGGTACGGCGCGGCCGCCGTGACCAGCGGCTCGACGTCGTCGAGCACCTGCGCGAGCAGCGCGTCGCCGAGCGCGCCGGGCGGCAGCTCGCCGCGGCGCCACTCGGCCTGCCGGCAGCGGTCGAGCGGGAGCCCGGCCAGCCGGTCGCGCAGCAGCCGGTCGCCGATGGCCCAGCGGCCGAGCCCGTCCAGGTCGACGGGCAGCGCGTCGGCCGGGTCGTCCTCGCCGGCGAGAGCGAGAGCCCGACGCGCTGGCGCAGGAACTCCTTCACCGGGTGCTCCAGGAACGCGACCAGGTCGTCGAGGCTCACGACCGGCGCGTCGGCCGGGGCGAGCGGCGCGGCCAGGAACGGCGGGGGCGGCGCCTTCGGCCCTTTCGCGGCACGCGCACCGGCCAGCTCGGCGCGGTCGAAGCTGAACGGCCCCGGCCCGAGCTGCCCGGCCGTGAAGTTGCGGGCGTCGAACGGCTGCAGCGGGTGGCGTACCACCACCTGTTCACGGGCTGCCGGCCCGGCCGTGGCCTCGACCGCGTCGAGCAGCTCGCCCAGCGGCACCGCGGGCGGCCGCCGCGCCCCGGTGCGCTCGTCGGCGCCCGAGTGGACGACGACCAGGTGCTCGCCGGCTGCGCAGATCGCGTCCAGCAGGAGCTGGCGGTCCTCGCTGCGCGGGTCGCGCTCGCCGGCGAGCGGGTCGCGGGCCAGCAGGTCGTCGCCGTCGGGCAGCCCGGCCCGCGGGAACACGCCGTCGTCGAGCCCGAGCAGGCACACCACCCGGTGCGGCACCGACCGCATCGGCACCAGCGTGGCGAACGTGAGCGTGCCGGTGCGGAAGTTCGCCCTGGTCGGACGGCCGCGCAGGCGCTCGGCGAGCAGCCCGCGCACGTCGCCCAGCTCCAGCGGGACGGCCGCGGCCCGCGGCCCGGCGGCGCGCGCCGCGTCGGCCAGCTCGGCCCGGGCCTGCACGGCCTGCCACGCGTCGCGCCCGGCACGTCGGTGAGCACGTCGAGGCCGGTGAGCAGGGCCTTCACCCAGTGGTCCAGCGGGTGCGCGCCGGCCAGCTCGGCGAGCACCGCGGCCAGCCGGTCGACGAACTCCGCGAGCTTCCCGACCCGGTCCACGTCGCCGGACTCGATGTCCTCCATCGGCAGCGCGGTGCCCAGCCACGCCGGGCCGCGCGCGTCGGCGCCGGCCATCGTGACGCCGAGCAGCAGCCGGTCGAGCCCGGCGGCCCACGTGTTCTGCGGGAACCCGTCGAGGTGGAACGGCGCCCGGTGCGCGCCGTCGAGCCCCCACCGCACGCCCGAGCGGACGACCAGGTCGCGCAGCCGCTCCAGGTCGGCGTCGTCGAGCCGGAACCGGTGGCGTACCGGCCCGGAGCCCAGCAGGTCGAGCACCTGGGCCGCGGTGAGCCGGGAGCCGGCCAGCTCCAGCAGCTGCGCGACGGTGTCGAGCAGCGGGTTGACCTGCCGTAGCGCCCGGTCGGCGAGCCGGACGGGCAGGTGCTGACCGGGGTGCGCGTGCGCGCCCGCCGGCCCCAACCCGAAGCTCGCCGAGACGAGCGGCGCGAACGTCTCGATGTCCGGGCACATCACGACGACGTCGCGCGGCTCGAGCGTCGGGTCGGCCGTGAGTAGCCCGAGCACCACCTCGCGCAGCACCTCGACCTGCCGCTGCGGCCCGTGGCAGGCGTGCACCTGGACGCTGCGGTCGCCGGGGCGAGCACGTGGTCGCCGGCCGGCGGGCGGTCGTCGCGCAGGTCGGCCTGCAGCCGCCCGAGCAGCGTGGGCGGCCGCTCGCGCCGGGGTGGTGCACGTCGGCCAGGGCGGGCGCGGCGGCGGTGAGCCGCACCTGCAGCTCCCGGACGTCGCGCCCGAGCGAGCCCAGCAGCGCGTGCCGCGCGGCGGCCGAGGTGGGGTCGGCCCGCCGCGGGGGGACGGCGGGCAGGCCGGCGAGGCGCCCGGCGACGGCCGTCCACAGCGCGGGGGAGGGGTGCGGGAGCCAGAGGTGGACGTCGTGGTGCTCGGCCAGCGCCGCGAGCACCGCCAGGTGCTCGGCCGGGAGCGGGTGGGCCCGAAGAGCGAGATCCGCGGGGGCAGCCCGGCCACCCCGGGGCGTTCGCGCAGCACCGCGCAGGCGCCCGCAGCCGCTCGGCCGGGCCGGGCGCGCCGATCCGGGCCCGCAGCCGCTGCCACAGCCGCGGCTGCCACGCGAGGTCGGCGGCGTGCTCGCCGGGCCCGCCGGCTCCCTCGTGCCAGGCGATGAGCAGCTCCGGGCGGTGGGTGGCGTAGGAGGCGAAGAGGTCGGCGAGGTGCCGGGCCGTGGCGTAGCGGCGCCCGTCGCCCGCGTGTGCGCGCAGCGGGGCGGCCCACTCCTCCTGCGCGCCCCCGGCGGTGACCTCCAGCAGCACCTCCAGCAGCGGCCAGACCGCCCGTTCCGGACGCCACGGGTCGTCGTCGGGGATGATGCCGGTGGCGGCGCCGGCCGCCGCGGCGACCACCTGCCCCGGCGACGGGAACGCGACGCCCGCGCACACGCCGTCGCCGCGCCCGCCGGCCGCGCCGAGCCGGTGCGAGAGCCGCTGGGCGAGCCACCGCTCCACGCCCTTGGCCGGGACGGCGACCACCTCGGTGGCGAACGGGTCGTCGGCGGGGGAGGCCAGCAGCTCACCCAGCGCGTCGGCCAGCGTGTCGGCCCGCTCTGCGCGATGTACGTGAAGCACTGCTCACCTCCTCGGTCACGGCACCAACGTTAGGGCCCCGGCCCGACGGTTCGTGACGCGGGCGCGCAGCTGTCCACAGATCACCCGGCGTGATCACGATTCGGCCCAGGAGACCCCTTTGAACAGCGTTTTCGCCGGCTCCCGGCAGTACGTCCGCGGGTGTGCCGCCCGCGCGGGGCCGACGGTCGGGCCGTACCGATCGCGCGCCCGCGCGCGGGCGTAACAGACCGCACCGACGGTTCCGGGCGCCCGCCGCCGAGTTGTCCACAAGCTCCGCGACCCCTGCACGCAGCGTCACGTGCACCAGGAAAGGACACGATGGTGTCATCGCCACCCGGTCCTGCTAACGGCAAGCTGGCCCCTGCGCGATCTCCTGGTACACGACCTGGAGGAAGGGGCCGACGTTGGGCGCGGAAGGCGGCACCGAGAACGGTGCGGACATGTGCGGTGCGGCCGCCGGACCCGTCATCCCCCAGCAGCGCGGAGTGCGCGACCACGCCCGGGGTGAGGTACTGCACCGCCACGCCCGGCTGACGAAGAACGGACGTCCGATCTTCTGCCGGCCGAGCCGCGCCGAGATCGAGGGCTCCGTGATCCCGCGGCAGGGCCCCGGCTCCGACGGCAAGGTCATCTACTCGACACGCGAGGACGCCGAGGCCGCGGCCCGCGAGCTGGAGTCGCTCGGCTCCCGCCCGCTGCGCTCGTACCTGTGCGGGCGCTCCCGCGGCGGCCACTTCCACCTCACCACCGACCACGCGCGCGAGGCCGCGGCCCGCGCCGCGCACCTCCCGCTGCACCTGCGCATCCCGCAGCAGCGCGGGCCGATGTCGGCATAGCCCCACCCCGACCCGGCGGAGTGGCCCCCCTGCGCCGGCCGGGCGCCCGATGGCAAGGTGAGTTCGTCGCACCCGACGCACCGCCGGAGCCAGAGCATGTCGACCACCCCGCGCGAACGCCCGCGCTGCCCGAGGACCTCGTCGACGTCGGCGAGCTGCTCGCCGCCTACCACGAGCGCCACCCCGACCCCGACGACCCGGGCCAGCGCGTCGCCTTCGGCACGTCCGGCCACCGCGGCTCGTCGCTGCGCACCACCTTCAACGACGACCACATCGCCGCCACCAGCCAGGCCATCTGCGAGTACCGCGCCGCGCACGCGTCGACGGCCCGCTGTTCGTCGGCCGCGACACGCACGCGCTCTCCGAGCCCGCGTGGGTCACCGCGATCGAGGTCTTCCAGGCCAACGACGTGCACGTGCTCGCCGACGGCGACGACGCGTTCACGCCCACGCCTGCCGTCTCGCACGCGATCCTCACGCACAACCGCGCCCGGGTGAGCGGCTTGGCGGACGGCGTGGTCGTCACGCCGTCGCACAACCCGCCGGCCGACGGCGGCTTCAAGTACAACCCGCCCAGCGGCGGGCCGGCGGACACCGACGCCACCGGCTGGATCGCCGCGCGGGCCAACGAGCTGCTGGCGGCCAAGCTCGACGGCGTGCGGCGCAGCCCGCTCGACCGCGACGCGCTCGGCCGCTACGACTTCCTCGGCGAGTACGTGGCCGACCTGCCCTCGGTCGTCGACCTCGACGCGGTCCGCGACGCGGGCCTGCACGTCGGTGCCGACCCGCTGGGCGGCGCGAGCGTCGCCTACTGGGAGGCGATCGCCGAGCGGCACCGGCTGGACCTCACCGTCGTCAACCCGGCCGTCGACCCGCGGTTCGGGTTCATGACGCTCGACTGGGACGGCAAGATCCGGATGGACTGCTCGTCGCCCTACGCGATGGCCTCGCTCGTGCAGCGGCGCGCCGAGTTCCGCATCGCCACCGGCAACGACGCCGACGCCGACCGGCACGGGATCGTCACCGCCGACGGGCTGATGAACCCCAACCACTTCCTGGCCGTCGCGATCGGCTACCTGTACGCCCACCGGCCCGGCTGGTCGGGCGCCGCCGGGGTCGGCAAGACGGCCGTGAGCTCGTCGATGATCGACCGGGTGGCCGCGGACCTGGGCCGCAAGCTCGTCGAGACGCCC
Source organism: Pseudonocardia sp. CNS-139 (assembly GCA_001942415.1). Classification (GTDB taxonomy): domain Bacteria; phylum Actinomycetota; class Actinomycetes; order Mycobacteriales; family Pseudonocardiaceae; genus Pseudonocardia. The sequence goes on along the minus strand of MKJX01000044.1, from coordinate 84,432 downwards.
GTCGGGTTCAAGTGGTTCGTCGCCGGCCTGCTGGACGGCTCGATCGGCTTCGGCGGGGAGGAGAGCGCGGGGGCGTCGTTCCTGCGCCGCGACGGCAGCGTCTGGACCACCGACAAGGACGGCATCATCCTCGCGCTGCTGGCGTCGGAGATCACCGCTGTCACCGGGGAGACGCCCAGCGAGCGCTACCGGGCCCTCACCGCCCGGTTCGGCGAGCCGGTGTACGCGCGCACCGACGTGGCCGCCACCCCGGACGAGAAGGCCCGGCTGGGCAGGCTCTCCGGGAGCGACGTCACCGCGGCCGAGCTGGCCGGCGACCCGATCACCGAGCGGCTCACGTCCGCGCCCGGCAACGCGCCCCGCTGGGCGGGCTCAAGGTCGTCACGGGCGGCGGCTGGTTCGCCGCGCGCCCGTCCGGCACCGAGGACGTCTACAAGGTGTACGCGGAGAGCTTCCGCGGCCCCGACCACCTCACGCGCATCCAGGAGGAGGCCCGCGACGTCGTCGCGGCCGCGCTGGGCTGACGCTCAGCCCGAGCCGCTCGTGGCCGGTTGCGGCGGCTCGGGACGGGTGGTCACGGCGGTGCCGGGTCCGGCGAGCGTGAGCAGCAGCACGGCGGCGCCGACGGCGATCGCCACGACGATCACGTCGCGGTGCCGGCGGACGAACCCGGGTCGCGGCGACGGCGCCGCGGCCGGCCGCTCGGCCCGCTGCTCGGCCGGGGTGACGGGGCCGTTCGGCGGGCCGGTCGGGGAGCCCTGCCGCTGCGCAGGGATCTCCACCCAGTGTTTGGGTGCCCCGGACCACCGTTGGTAGGGGTTCGACTGGGCCACGACCAACTCCCGCTTCCGGACGGTGACGGACGCCTGTGGGAGTACTCGACTGCGGCGGGGTGGGTGTGACAGGTGTGGCGGATGCTTCACCCGAACAGGTCCGCGGCCGGGTTTGTGACCGGTTCCGGGGCGGCCGGCTCAGGCGCGGCCGACCCGCGCGTCGCACTCGACGCGGGGCTGTGCGCCGCTGGCCGGGGCCCGCAGCGCGGCGCTCGCGCGGGCCCGCCAGCGGGAGATCTCGCGGCTCGGCGACCCGGCCCGGGCCAGCGCGAACAGGGCCAGCTCGCGGTGCCGCGGGTCCTCGACGCGCTGCAGGTAGCGCATGATCTCGTGGGTAGCGCTGCGGCCGCCGCGGGCGAGCACCAGCGCCCAGCTCCTCCTCGGCCACCTCGCGGCGCACCCCGCTCATCCGCACGCAGACGTACTCGATGTCCTCCTCGGCGAGCTCCCCGACGAGCGGCGCGTGCACGCCCTGCTCGGTGAGCATCTCCTGCACCGCCCAGACGCCGATGGGGGTGAGGGCGACGAGGGTCGGGTCGGGGTCGTCGCGCCCGGCCAGCGCGGCCAGCTCCTCGTGGTTGTCGCCGTCGAGGTTCTCCGAGAGGTGCACGCGCCCAGCAGCTCCAGCGCGTCCAGGAGGGCCGTGACGTCGCGCCGCCAGAGCCGCTGCTCGACGTCGCCGGCGAGGTCGTCGACCACGCAGCCCATGCGCTCGTTCACGGTGTCGCGCACGGCCCGGTGGAACATCTCGACCGGGATCGCGTCGCCGCCGGCGAGGTAGAGCTGGTGCAGCAGGATCGGGAACGCCTCGCCGAGGCTCATCCCGAAGAGCGACGGCGCCCCGAACACGTTGCTGCCGCCGAAGTGCTCGCCGATCCCGCCGACGGCCTCGAACGCCCGCCGCCACAGCTCGATCGGCCGCGAGAGCAGCCCGGCGGAGCTGCGGACCTGCACGAGCCGGCCGCGGGTGATCCGCACGAGCCGGGCCTGCCGGGCCCAGTGCAGCAGCAGCGTGATCTCCGGCAGCTCGTCGCTGGTGCGGGCGCGGTCGCGGGAGAAGTGGTCGAGGTCGAGCTGGTCGGCGACGGCGCGGGCGTCGCTCAGCAGCAGCCGGCCGTCGCGGGTGAGCGCGCGCCCGGCCCGCACCCAGCGGGTGAACGCGCGCAGCCGGGAGAGCGCCACGGACGAGTCGGCGGCGGCGAGCAGCTGCGCGGCGTTCGGAGGCAGTATCGGCGGCAGCTCGCGCCGCGGCGGCTCGGTCGTCTCGATCTCGTGCCGGCGCCGGACCTCCGCCAGCGCGGCCCGGTCCACCTGCAGCTCCCCGCGGCGCACCTGCTCCAGGAACCGCGCGACGGCGCCCGGGTCGGCGGTCGGCACGCCGTGGCGCAGCATCTGCACGGCCCAGAACGTGCCGAGGTCGTGGTTGCGCTCGTCGTCGAGCGCGTCGTGCAGGGCCGGCGTCGAGTCCGTGACCTGCCGGTGCAGCTCGGCGGCGGGCGCCGAGCGGGAGTCGAGCCAGTCGTGCTCGGCGAGGAAGCCGATCAGCGCGTGCAGCGCCGTGGGCACGGCCTCCCGGTCGTCCTCCAGCAGCGCCACCGTGCGCGGGAACCAGACGGCGAGCGCGTCCGCGACGTGCCGGCGGGTCCAGTGCCCGAGCCGGCCGTCGACGCTGTGCTTGTGGTCCAGCGCCGCCGCGACGAGCGACGGCTCCACCTCGATCCCCCGCCGGCGGGCCCACGCCACGATGTGCAGCCTCAGGCGGTCGCGTACCGCGGAGTACTCCTCCAGGTCGTCGGGGCCGAACACGAGTCGCACTCACGGACCCTCTCAGCCCCGGCGCGTCCCGGCTGAGGCGGGGGGCAATGATCACCGGATCGGGCTGGTCAGAAGGGCGCATAGCGCCGCGACCCCGTTTCCTTGTCTCCGGGCGGCCGGCCTGCCTATCCTGGGAAAGCGCTTACACGCCTTGCCTGAGAGAGAGGGAGCCGATGCCAGGAGGCACCGTCCGCATCGTCATGAACGGGGTGACCGGCCGGATGGGGTACCGCCAGCACCTCGTCCGGTCCGTGCTGGCCATCCGCGACGAGGGCGGCGTGCTGCGGCCGGACGGCTCACGCCTGCAGGTCGAGCCCGTGCTCGTGGGGCGCAGCCGCGAGAAGCTCACCGAGATCGCCCGCCGCCACGGCGTCGAGTCCGTGCACACCGACCTGGACGCCGCGCTCGCCACCGGGGACGCGTCGGTCTACTTCGACGCGCAGGTCACGAGCGAGCGCCAGAAGGCGATCCTGCGCGCGGTCGCCGCCGGCAAGCACGTCTACACGGAGAAGCCGCTGGCCGAGTCGGTGGCCGAGGGCCAGGAGCTGGTCGCCGCCGCGGAGGCCGCCGGGATCGTCAACGGCGTGGTGCACGACAAGATCTACCTGCCCGGGCTGGTCAAGCTGAAGCGGCTGGTCGACTCCGGGTTCTTCGGCCGGGTGCTGTCGGTGCGCGGCGAGTTCGGCTACTGGGTGTTCGAGGGCGACCTCCTCCCGGCCCAGCGGCCCAGCTGGAACTACCGCGCCGATGACGGCGGCGGCATCGTGCTGGACATGTACGCGCACTGGAACTACGTGCTCGAGCACCTGTTCGGCGGGGTCGAGGCGGTCACGACCAAGGCCGTCACGCACATCCCGCGGCGCTGGGACGAGCAGGGCAGGCCCTACGAGGCCACCGCCGACGACGCCGCGTACGGGATCTTCGAGCTGGCCGGCGGCGTGATCGCGCAGATCAACTCCTCGTGGGCCACCCGGGTGGACCGCGAGGAGCTGGTGGAGTTCCACGTGGACGGCACGCACGGCTCGGCCGTCGCGGGCCTCTTCGGCTGCCGGGTGCAGCCGCGGGTGCGCACCCCGAAGCCGGTCTGGGACCCGGACGTGCCCACCGACCAGGACTTCCGCGCCCAGTGGGAGCAGGTCCCGGACAACCAGGAGTTCGGCAACGGGTTCCGCGCGCAGTGGGAGCGCTTCCTGCTCGACGTCGACGCCGGCCGGCCGCACCCGTACGACTTCGCGAGCGGGGTGCGCGGCCTGCAGCTGGTGGACGCGGCGCTGCGCTCGTCCGCCGAGGGCGTGCGGGTCGAGCTCGCGGGAGCGGCCCGATGACCCGGGTGGACGCGCGCATCGACCTGCCCGTCGCGGGCGGTGGCTGGCGCACCGTGCAGCTGACCGAGCCGCGGGCGTGGGAGCCGCACCCGCAGCCGTACACGAGCCGGGTGGCGTTCGCGGCCGCGCATGTCGTGGCCGACCCCTGGGGCGACAACGTGCCGGGCGCGCCCGCCGCGCTCGACTGGGACGCCACGCTCGCCTTCCGCCGGCACCTCTTCTCCTACGGCCTCGGCGTCGCCGAGGCGATGGACACCGCGCAGCGCAACATGGGCCTCGACTGGGTGGCCGTGCAGGAGCTGGTGCGCCGCAGCGCCGAGCAGGCCGCGGCGGCCGGGGCGCGCATCGCCGCGGGCGCGGGCACCGACCACCGGCCGGACGCCGCCACCGTCGACGACGTCGTCGCGACGTACACCGAACAGGTCGGGTTCGTGGAGGGCACCGGCGCGCAGGTGATCCTCATGGCGTCGCGGCAGCTCGCCGCGGCGGCCCGCGGCGCCGACGACTACCTGCGCGTCTACGACGTGCTGCTGCGGCAGGTGCGCGAGCCGGTGATCCTGCACTGGCTCGGGGAGGCGTTCGACCCGAACCTGCGCGGCTACTGGGGCTCGGCCGACGTCGACGTCGCGACCGAGACGTTCGTGCGGCTCGTGACGGAGCACGCGGCGAAGATCGACGGGGTGAAGGTCTCGCTGCTCTCCGCGGAGCACGAGACCGGGCTGCGCCGGGCGCTGCCGGCGGGCGTGCGGCTCTACACCGGCGACGCTTCAACTACCCCGAGCTGATCCGCCGGCGACGGCACCCACCACTCCGACGCGCTGCTGGGCGCGTTCTCGGCGGTCGCCCCGGCGGCGTCGGCGGCGTTGGCCGCGCTCGACGACGGCGACGCCGCCCGCTACGAGGCCGAGATGGCCCCGACGCTGCCGCTCTCGCGCACGGTCTTCGAGGCGCCGACGTTCCACTACAAGACCGGCATCGCGTTCCTGGCGTGGCTCGCCGGGCACCAGCCGGGCTTCACGATGGTCGGCGGGCTCCAGTCGGCCCGCTCGGTCGTGCACCTGTCGGAGGTGTTCGCGCTGGCCAACGCCGCGCGGCTGTTCCCGGACCCGGAGCGGGCCGCGGCGAAGCTGCGCGGGCTGCTCGACGTGGCCGGGGCGGTGCGATGACCGCGACCGCCGTGCTCGACGTCCCCTCGGGCGCACCCGCCCGCGTCGGGACGCCGGAGCCGGGCGACCCGCGGCTCGCGCGGCTCTCGCTCAACCAGCGCACCACCGCGCACTGGACGCTGCGCGAGGCGGTCGACGGCACCGTCGCCGCCGGGCTGCCGGCGATCGGGCTGTGGCGCGAGCCGGTCGCCGAGGTGGGCGTGCGGACCGCCCGCCGCTGGGTCGACGACGCCGGGCTGCGGGTGTCGTCGCTCTGCCGCGGCGGGTTCTTCACCGCCACCGACCCCGCCGCCCGCGCGGCGGCCCACGACGACAACCTGCGGGCGGTCGACGAGGCCGCCGCGCTCGGCACACGGGCGTTGGTGCTGGTCCCGGGCGGGCTGCCGGCCGGCGACCGGGACCTCGTCGGAGCCCGGGTGCGGGCCGCCGAGGCGATCGCCGCGCTGGTGCCGCACGCCGTCGAGCGGGGGGTGACGCTCGGGATCGAGCCGATGAACCCGATCTACGCCGCCGACCGCGGGGTGATCTCCACGCTCGCGCAGGCGCTCGACGTCGCGGAGGCGTTCGCCCCGCACGAGGTCGGGGTTGTCGTCGACACGTTCCACCTGTGGTGGGAGCCCGGCGTGCACGCCCAGATCGCGCGGGCGGGGGAGCGGATCGTGTCCTACCAGGTGTGCGACTGGATCACCCCGCTCCCGGCCGACGCGCTGCTCGCCCGCGGGATGATGGGCGACGGCCACGTCGACTTCGCCGCCTTCACGCGGGCGGTCGCGGGGGCCGGCTACGCGGGCGACGTGGAGGTCGAGATCTTCCACGCCGACGTGTGGGCGGCGCCGGGCGCCGACGTGCTGGCCACGATGGCGCGCCGCTACGTCGAGCTGGTGCAGCCGCACCTCTGAACGCGCAGGGGCAGCTCCGCGTGCACCGACGTCCCGGCGCCGGGCCCGCTGTGCACGACGAGCTCGCCGTCGAGGGCGGTGACGCGGTCGAGCAGGCCGAGCAGTCCGGTGCCCGCGGTCATGTCGGCGCCACCGATGCGTCGTCGGTGACGGTGAGGTGCAGCCGGTCGGTGGTGACGTGGGCATGGATGTGCACGTGGTCGGCGTGGGCGTGTTTGGCGGCGTTGGTGACGGCTTCGGCGGCGACGAAGTAGGCGGTGGCGGCGACCCGGTCCGGGAGCGGGGGCAGTGGCGGTCCGTCGAGGATCTCGACGGGATGTGCGGAGCGGGCGGCGAGGGCGCGCAGCGCGGGGAGCAACCCGGCTTCGGTGAGGACGGCGGGGTGGATGCCGCGGGCCAACTCGCGCAGCTCGGTGAGTGCGGCGTCGAGTCCGTCGGCGGCCGTTGCAGCAGGGCGTGGACGTCGGACGGGTCCGGGCCGAGCCGGCTGCGGGCCAGCCGCAGGATCAGCGCGACGGTGACCAGCTGCTGCTGGGCGCCGTCGTGCAGGTCGCGCTCGACGCGGCGGCGCTGCTCGTCGGCGGCCGCGGCGATGCGTCGGCAGCGGGGGCAGGCCCGCGGCAGCGGTCTCGTCGTCCTCGTCGCAAAAGCGGTCACGGCAGCGTCCTGGCCAGCGCGGCGACGCCGTCTCCCGTGAGGTGGCGCAGGCCCGCCCGCCGGCCGGTGAGCACGAGCAGCAGCGCGCCGATCGGCCCGGTGACGTCGGATCCCCTGCCGACCGACCAGGGGTGGTCGATGGCGGTGAGCCGCAGGCCCGCCAGCCGGGTGCGGGCGTGGAAGGGGAAGCCGGGGCGCTGCCACACCCGGGTGGCCGCGACCGCGGCGGCGGCGGGCGGCACGTCGAGTCGCCGGCCGAGTGGCACCGCGATGTCCTGGCCGTGGACGAGGGTGTCGATCAGCGCGTCCCGGGGCGTGACGCCGAGGTTGGGCCGGCGCGACCCGGCCGTGGCCCGGATCCGCGCGACCAGCTCGCCGGTCGGGGCGGCGGCGTGCCGGCGGGCCAGCTCGCGGGTCAGCCCGTCGAGCCCGCCGGACGTCAGCAGGCGCGGCGCGCGGGCCAGTTCGCCGAGGCGTCGCGCACCCCGAGCTGCTGCAGGGTGAGGTGCGCCGCCACGTCGCGCACGGTCCACCCGGCGCAGAGCGAGGCCGGCGCCACTCGTCCTCGGTGAGGTCGTCGAGCAGCGCCGCGACGCTCAGCCGCCCCGCGTCGATCGCCCGCCAGACCTCGTCCGGGGCGGTGTCGCGGTCCATGACGCCTCCAGGGTCTCCATGAGGTCGGTGATCTGGCCGGCCGCGGCGAACGCCGGGTCGGGGACGGAGAGCTGGTGCAGCACCACGCCGGTCCAGTGGTTCATGACCAGCGGGGCGTCGCGCAGCGGCTCCGGGGAGCCGGCGATGCGCATCCAGGTGGTGAAGGAGGCGTCGACCTTGGCGCCGAGCGCGAGCAGCCGGTCGCGCAGCTGCGGCAGCCGGCCGGCCTCCAGCAGGATCGCGTAGCGCGCGCGGGTGAGCGCCAGGTTGGGGCCGGTCGCCGCACGGGCGAGGGTGATCATCGCCGCGGCCAGCTCGGCGGCGGTGGTGGGGCAGGCCGCGCCGGCGATGTCGTCCCAGATGGCCCGCTCGCGCACGACGATCCGCTCGGTGATGCCTTCGAGCAGCGCGTCGCGGGTGCTGAAGTGGTTCGTCGCCGAGCCCGCGGGGAGGCCGGCGGCGGCGTCGACGGCCCGGTGCGTCAGCGCGCGGAGCCCCTGCTCGCCGAGCAGCCCGATGGCGGCGTCGAGGAGGTCGTCACGGCGCGTGGACACGCCACGAGACTACAGCTGTAGTCCCACGAACAACAGGTGTAGTTCAGCGTCGTGGAGCGCGGGCGGTGTGGACGATCGCCGCGGGGAAGTTGCGCCAGACCGTGCGGCTGGTCGTGACGTCCGCGAAGTGGGCGCGCAGGTCGGCGAGCTGCTGGCGGGCCGGCGGCATCCAGCTCGTCCACGTGTAGCCGAACTGCGTGAACACGCCGGTCGGCGCCAGCGCCTCGACGATCATCGCGTGCAGGCCGCGCCCGTCCGGCCCGGGGGCGTAGGCGACCCACGGCAGGCCGCTGACCACCGCGTCGACGTTCCCGAGGCCCCGGTCGGCGAGCAGGCGCGGCAGCTCGCGGGCGTCCGCCTCGACCACCTCGACGGCGGGGTAGCGCTCGCGCAGCAGGCCGGCCCAGCCCTGGTTCAGCTCGACGGCGAGGTGGCGCGCCCGGCCGCCGGTGCGGTCCTGGATCGCGCGGGTGAACGCGCCCGTGCCGGGCCCGAGCTCGACGACCACCGGCTCCCCGGCGGCCGGCACGCACTCCGTCATCGCCGCCGCGAGGGCGGGCGAGCTGGGCGTGACCGATGCCGTGTGCAGCGGGTCACGGACGAACTCCCGGATGAAGCGGCCCGTGTCCGCCCACGCCGACATGATCGCCACCGTAGCCGGGCGGTCTTCCGCGCCGCCGTGCGCACCCTTTACGGTCAGCGGTGACGACCGTCACGTGAGGGGGGTCACCATGCACCCGCACCGTCTGCAACAGCTCGTCGCGTCCGTGCCGGAGGGGATCGGGGCCGACGAACGCGCGCGCCTGCTGGCCCACGTCCGGGCCTCGGACGGCTGCCGTGTCCGGGCCGAGCGGGTGCGTGCGGAGCTGCAGCAGGCCCTGTCCGGCGACGGCGCCGACCGCGCGGTGGACCTCGCCGTCGAGCTGGACGGGCTGGAGCGCGTGCAGCAGCGGCTGGACCGCCGGCTCGTCACGCTGGTCGAGGAGCTGACGCACGGGCGCGTCCACCCCGTCCGCTACAACGACCCGATGACCTACGACGACGGCGTGCCCGCCTGAGCGCTCGGCGGCGCGGGGGCTGCGCGTTCCCCGGTAGGCGACGTGGGGGCGCAGGGTCGGCGACGAGGGGTCACGCGGTGCGCGCGGTGCAGGTGGTGGGGCTGGACGGGCCGGCGGCGGTCGAGGTGCGGGACGTGCCGGAACCGGTGGCCGGGCCCGGTCAGGTGCTCGTGGACGTGCACGCGGCCGGGGTGAGCTTCCCCGACGTGCTGCTGACCAGGGGCCGGTACCAGCTGCGGCCCGACCCGCCGTTCACGCTCGGCTCCGAGGTGGCGGGTGTGGTGCGCACGGCGCCGGCGGGCTCGGGCCTGCGGCCGGGCGACCGGGTGGCCGCGTTCTGCCTGCTCGGGGCGTTCGCCGAGGTGGTGACCGTGCCGGCGGACCACGTGCTCCCGCTGCCGGACGCGGTCGGGTTCGCCGCGGGCGCGGGCCTGCCGCTGAACTACCTGACGGCGCACTTCGCGCTGCTCGTGCGCGGGCACCTGCGCGCCGGGCAGACCGTGCTCGTGCAGGGCGCCGCGGGCGGGGTGGGCACCGCGGCGACCCAGCTCGCCGTCGCGCTCGGCGCCCGCGTGATCGGGGTGGTGTCCGGTCCGGAGAAGGCCGCGGTCGCCCGCGCCGCCGGGGCGCACGAGACCGTGCCCGCCGACGGCTTCAAGGACGCGGTGCGCGAGCTGACCGGCGGCGCGGGCGTCGACCTCGTGGTCGACCCGGTCGGCGGCGACCGCTTCACCGACTCGCTGCGCTGCCTCGCCCCGGAGGGCCGGCTGCTGGTCGTCGGGTTCACCGGCGGCGAGATCCCGACGGTGCGGGTCAACCGCCTGCTGCTCAACAACGTCGACGTCGTGGGCGTCGGGTGGGGCGCCTACGCGTTCGCCCGGCCCGGCTACCTCGGGCGGCAGTGGGCCGAGATCCTCCCGCACGTCCGCTCCGGCGCGCTGGACCCGCTGGTCGGCGCCACGTTCCCGCTCGCGGACGCGGCCGCGGCGCTCGCCGTGATCGACGAGCGCCGCGGCACCGGGAAGGTCGTGCTCCAGGTCCGCTGACGGTCAGCCGTCCCGGTCGGCCGGCGGGTGCGGCTTGACCGGCACGAAGAACTCGTCGCCGTACGTGCGGGTGCCGTACTCCACCGCCTGGTCGACGGCCTGCTCGGAACGGCGGGCTCTTCGCATCATCGGGTCGTGGTAGAGGTCGCGGGCCAGCGCGACGCACAGCAGCACCATGACCAGCGCGAACGGTGCGGCCATGATGATCGTGATGTCGCGGATGCCGGCCAGCGCGTCGTCCTGGCCGGCGCCGACCACGAGCATGATCGCTGCGATCGCGCCCATCACGACGCCCCAGAACACCACGACCCAGCGGCCGGGGAGATCGTGCCGCCCTGCGAGAGCGTGCCCGTCACGACGGACGCGGCGTCGGCGCCGGAGACGAAGAAGATCGCCACCAGCACCATCGCCAGCACGCTGAGCACGCCGCCGAGCGGCATCGCGTCGAGCAGGCCGAAGAGCTGCGCCTCGGTGCCGAGCGACGCGAGGTCGGTGCCGCTGCGCTGCAGGTCGATCGCGGCCCCGCCGAAGATCGCGAACCACACCAGGCTGACCGCGCTCGGGATGAGGATCACCCCGACGACGAACTGCCGGATCGTGCGGCCGCGGCTGATCCGCGCGATGAACATGCCGACGAACGGGGTCCAGGAGATCCACCACGCCCAGTAGAAGACGGTCCAGTCGCTCAGCCACTCCGCGGTGGCGTCGCCGCCGCTCGCCGCGGTGCGCGCGGCCATCTCGGCCATGTCGCCGAGGTAGTCGCCGATCGCGGTGGGGATGAGGTTGAGGATCAGGATCGTCGGGCCGCCGACGAAGACGACCAGCGCGAGCACGCCCGCCAGCACCATGTTGATGGTGGAGAGCCACTGGATGCCCTTGGCGACGCCGGACACGGCCGAGGCGACGAACGCGACCGTCAGCACCGCGATGATCGCGACGAGCAGGCCCATCACCGGCGCCGGCAGCCCGTTGGCCTGCAGTCCCGCGCCGATCTGCAGCGTGCCGAGGCCGAGCGAGGCGGCCGAGCCGAACAGCGTCGCGAAGATCGCCAGGATGTCGACCGCCTTGCCCAGCGGGCCCTCGGTGCGCCGCTCGCCCAGCAGCGGCGCGAACGCGGAGCTGATCAGCTGGCGCCGGCCGCGGCGGAACGTGCTGTAGGCGATCGAGAGCCCGACGACCGCGTAGATCGCCCACGGGTGCAGCGTCCAGTGGAAGAGCGTGGTGGCCATCGCGACGTCGAGCGCGGCCGGATCGCCCGGTGCGACGGTGCCCGGCGGCGGGCTGGTGAAGTGCGCGAGCGGCTCGGCGACGCCGTAGAACATCAGGCCGATGCCCATCCCGGCGCTGAACATCATCGCGATCCACGAGACCGTGCGGAACTCCGGCGGCTCCTCGTCGGCGCCGAGGGGCACCTTGCCGTAGCGGCTGAACGCCACCCACAGCGCGAACACCACGAAACCGCTCGCGACCAGCACGAACGCCCACCCGCCCCCGGTCATCACGCCGGCGAGGACGGCGCCGGAGACGCCGCTCAGGGTGTCGGTGGCGGCGACGCCCCACGCGACGAACCCGACCACCAGCGCCGCGGCGATCCCGAAGACCCACCGGTCGAGCGGCCGGCGCCGCTCGGCCGCCGGTGGTGCGGCGTCCGGAACGGCACCGGGTTCGGACGTGTCTCCTGGCTTCTCGTGAACGGCCATTGCGGCGTGGCCCCGGGGACGCCCGGAGCCGTCCCCCTCCCGTGACTCGGCGTGTCGTCGATCTCCCCGGTCACCCTCTTTCGGCACGGCCGTTCCGTCAAACGGTGGCACCGGTGTCCACCGGTCTTCCGCTCGCACCGATCCGGGAGAACGATGGCCGGTTCGGGGGGCCGGTTCCGGGAACGGAGTGGCCATGGCAACGAACGTGTCGTCGGCCGTGAAGACGGTCTGGTGGATGTTGCTCGTCCGCGGCATCCTCGCGGTGATCTTCGGGGTGATCGCGCTCGTGTCGCCCGGCATCGCGCTGCTCGCGCTGGTGTTCCTCTTCGGGATCTACGCGATCCTGGAGGGCATCGCGGCGATCGTCGCCGGCGTGCGCAGCCGCGGCGGCGAGAGCCACTGGGGCTGGCAGATCGTGCAGGGCGTGGTGTCGGTGATCGCCGGTGTCATCGCGCTGGCGTGGCCGGGCGTCACGGCGCTCGCGCTGCTGTTCATCGTCGCGTTCTGGGCGATCGTGCTCGGCATCGCCGAGGTCGTGCAGTCGTTCACCGCCCGCCGCGACGGGTCGGGCACCTGGGGCTGGGCGCTGGCCGCGGGCGTCGTCAACGTGATCTTCGGTGTCGTGCTGCTGGTGTGGCCGGTCACCGGGATCCTGGCGCTGGTGTGGCTGGTCGGGATCTTCATGCTGATCGCCGGGGTCGCCACGATCGTGTGGGCGTTCCGGGCCCGGTCCGCGGTGCAGGAGATGGCGGGCGGCGCGCCCGCAGCGTGACCGCTGCCTGGTCGAGTCAGCCGCGCGTGATCCGTTCCAGCAGCGGGGCCAGCCGGTGCTCGACGAGCCGGCGCATCACCAGCGACGTCGCCGTGCGCTCGACGCCGCCCGTGGCGAGCAGCTGCCCGGAGATCCGGTAGAGGTCGTCGGCGTCGCGGGCGACGACCTGCACGAGCAGGTCGGCCTGGCCGGAGATGCCCAGCACCTCGACGACCTCGGGGATGCGGTCGAGCGCCGCGGCGACCTCGGCGAGCATCCGCTGCGTCACCTGCACGGTGACGAACGCCGTGAGCGGGTAGCCGAGCGCGGCCGGGTCGATGCGGCGCTCGAACGACGTGAGCACCCCGCGGGCCTCGAGCGCGGCCAGCCGGGCCTGCACGGTGTTGCGCGACAGCCCCGCGCGCTCGGCCAGCGCGAGCACGGTGGCCCGCGGGCTCTCGGCGAGCGCGAGGAGCAGGCGGGCGTCCGTCTCGTCGACGGCTCGGGTGTTGCGCACGGTGCTCTCCTTCCCGGTCGGCATGCATCCAAAGGAGAGCATTCTGCTCAAGGATCAGCGCGGCGGTTGTGCAGACCGCCGCGTGGTGCTGCCATATGCCCGGCATCGGCACGGGCATCGTGGCTTGGGAGGGTGTCATGACCAGCGCGGTGGCGCAGCCGGAGAGCACCGGGCACGACCCGGAGGTGCTCCGGGAGATCGAGCAGCGGGTCCTGTGGCTCGCGACCGCGATCGTGCATCACGCCAACCGGGTGCGGCCCAACCCCGGCGGGCTCAAGGTCGGCGGGCACCAGGCGTCCAGCGCGTCGCTCGTGACGATCATGACGTCGCTGTGGTTCGAGCACCTGCGCGAGCAGGACCGGGTGTCGGTGAAGCCGCACGCCTCGCCCGTGCTGCACGCCGTCAACTACCTGCTCGGCGAGCTGGACGAGCGCTACCTCACGACGCTGCGGGCGTTCGGCGGGCTGCAGAGCTACCCGTCGCGCACGAAGGACCCGGACCCCGTCGACTACTCCACGGGGTCGGTCGGGATCGGGGCGACGGCGCCGATCTGGGGCGCGCTGGCCCGCCGCTACGTCGCGTCCAAGGGCGTGGACGCCGGGAACGGGCGCCGGTACCCGGGACGGCAGTACTCGATCGTCGGCGACGCCGAGCTGGACGAGGGCGCCTGCTGGGAGGCGGTGCTCGACCCGCTGGTGCAGGAGCTGGGGGAGGTCGTCTGGATCGTGGACCTCAACCGCCAGTCGCTGGACCGGGTCGTGCCGGACATCGGCGTCACCCGGCTGCAGGGCATGTTCGCGGCGGCCGGCTGGCAGGTGCTCACGGTCAAGTACGGGGCGCTGCTGGAGGAGCTCTTCGCGCGCCCGGGCGGCGAGGCGCTGCGCCGGCGGATCGACGACATGCCCAACCCCGAGTACCAGCGGCTGCTCCGCTGCACCCCCGCCCAGCTGCGGGAACGCCTTCCCGACGGCAACCCGGAGATCGCCGCGCTCGTCGCGGGCACCGACGACCGGGCGCTGCACGCGGCCGTGCGCAACCTCGGCGGGCACGACCTCGCCGCGCTGCGCGCCGCGTTCGCCGCGATCGACGACACCCGCCCCACGGTGATCTTCGCGTACACCGTGAAGGGCCACGGGCTCGCGACCGAGGGGCACCCGCAGAACCACTCGTCGCTGCTCGGCCACGAGCAGATGGCCGAGCTGGCCGAGGCCGTCGGCGCGGACGTGGACGACCCCTGGGCGCGCTTCCCGGACGGCTCGCCCGCCGCGCAGCTGTGCGCGGCGGTGGCGCGCCGCCTGCGCCGCGCGCCCGTGACCCGCCACGACGTCGGCCCGGTGCCCACGGACATCGGCCGCACCCCGTCCGGCACCGCGACCACGCAGGCCGCGCTCGGCCGCGCGCTGCTCGACCTCACCCGCTCCGCCCCGGACGTCGCCGGCCGCGTCGTGACGCTCTGCCCGGACGTCAGCAGCTCGACGAACCTCGGCGGCTGGGTGAACAAGGTGGGCGTGTGGTCGCCGCGGGAGCGCGTCGACTGGTTCGCCGACGACCCCGAGACGATCCTGCACTGGCGCGAGCGCCCGGCCGGCCAGCACCTGGAGCTGGGCATCGCCGAGACCAACCTCGTCGGGCTGCTCGGCGAGCTGGGCGCCACGTGGAGCCGCTGGGGCGAGCCGCTGCTGCCGATCGGGGTGCTCTACGACCCGTTCGTCGAACGGGCGCTGGAGCCGTGGTCGTTCGGGATCTACGCGGGCGGGCAGTCGATCCTCGTCGGCACGCGTCGGGCGTCTCGCTGGCCCCGGAGGGCGGCGCGCACCAGTCGATCAGCACCCCGTCGGTCGGGCTGGAGCAGCCCGGCTGCGTCAGCTACGACCCCGCGTTCGCGATCGACGTCGAGTGGACGCTGCTGGCGTCGCTGGCCCGGCTCGGCCGCCCCGACGGGACGTCGGCCTACCTGCGGCTGTCGACCCGGCCCGTCGACCAGACGCTCGCCGCCGTGCCCGCCGACCCGGCCGCCCGCGAGCGGCGCAGGCGCCAGGTCGTGGCCGGGGCCTACCTGCTGCACCGGGCGGCCCGCCCGCCGGCCGTCACCATCGCCGCGATGGGCGCGGTGGTGCCCGAGGCGCTCGCCGCGGCCGACCGGCTCGCCGCGCAGGGCGTGCCGGCCGACGTCGTGGTCGTGACCAGCGCGGGCCTCGTCTTCGACGCGGTGCAGGCCCGCAGCGGCACCGGAACCGGCGAGTCCTGGGTGCTGGAGGCCGCGTTCCCGGCCCGGCGGGCGGCGCCGATGGTGACCGTGCTCGACGGCCACCCGCACACGCTCGCGTTCCTCGCCGGGATCAACCAGGTGCGGGCCGCGCACCTGGGCGTGACCCGGTTCGGGCAGTCCGGCGACCTCGCCGCCGTCTACCGGCACCACGGCATCGACGCCGACGCGTGGTGCGCACCTCCCTGGACCTGCTCGCGTAGCGGGTCAGGCCCCCGGAAGGCCCGGGTCGTCCTTGCCGTCCTGGTCGGCGAGGAAGCGCTCGACCTCGGCGGCCAGCTCGTCCGCGCTCGGCAGCGCGCCGGCCAGGCCGAGCTGCCCGCGCTCGCCGCGCCCGGAGGACACCGTGTCGTACTGGCGCTCCAGCGCCTGCACGACCTGGCGTACCTCGTCGGAGCCCTCGACCTGCTCGGCGATCTCCGCCTCGGTGCGCTCGGCCGCCTTCGACAGCGACTCGGTCGGCAGGTACAGCCCCGCCGCGAGCCCGATGTGGTCCAGCAGCACGCGCGCGGCCTGCGGGTACTCGGCGCGGGCCAGGTAGTGCGGCACGTGCACGGAGAAGCCCATCGCGTCGTGCCCGGCCTCGCCGAGCCGGAACTCCATCAGCGCCAGCGCGCTGCCCGGCACCTGCGCCGTCGCGAACCAGGCCTCGTGGCCCTCGGTCAGCTCGGGCCGCGTGCCGTGCGCCGTGACGCCGATCGGGCGCGTGTGCGGCACGGCCATCGGGATCGCCGACATGTTCACCACCAGCCGCACGTTCAGCCGCCGCACGACCTGCTCCACCGCCGCGCAGAACCGCTCCCACTGGGAGTCCGGCTCGGGGCCGGGTGAGCAGCAGGTAGGGGGTGTCACCCGTGTCGTGCATCAGCACGACGTCCAGCTCGGGCCGCTCGTACGCGGCCCAATGGTCGGTCTCGAACCGCAGCGGCGGCCGTCGCGAGCGGTAGTCCACCAGCTGGTCGGTGTCGAACCGCACCACCCGCTCCGGCTCCTGGCCCTCCATCAGGGCCTCCACGGCGAGCTTCGCCGCGTTGCCCGCGTCCACGAAGCCGTCCAGCGCCACCAGCAGCACCGGATCGTCCGGCTGCGGCGCGTCCGGCTCCACCTCGTACAGCTCCGCCGGATCCAGCACGGCACACCTCCGCCTCGGTCGACGGGGCCCCGCGGACCCCGCCCGTCACACGCCTCGCCGTGTGCAACGTGAGTCTCCCCGCACAGCATCCCGCTGCGCGGCGCCCGCGCGCACCATGGGACGCGACATGACGCCCCATCTTCGCGCCTGGCTCGTGTGGGCCGCCGGACTGGCCACCTATCTCGTCGGCGTCATGCAGCGCACCTCGTTCGGGGTGGCCGGGCTCGACGCCGCGGACCGCTTCGACGCCGGCCCGGCACTGCTCTCCGGGTTCGTCGTGCTGCAGCTGGTGGTGTACGCCGCGCTGCAGGTCCCGGCCGGGGCGCTGCTCGACCGGTTCGGCCCGCGCCTGCTGCTCACCGCGGGCGCCGCGACGATGGCGGCGGGTCAGCTCATGCTCGCGCTCGCCGACGGCCTGCCGCTCGCGATCACCGCACGGGTGCTCGTCGGCAGCGGCGACGCGCTGACGTTCGTCAGCGTGCTGGCGGTGGTCGGGGCGTGGTTCCCGGCCCGCCGGGTGCCGGTGATGACGCAGCTCACCGGACTGGTCGGGCAGCTCGGGCAGGTGCTGTCGGCCGTGCCGCTGGCCGCCGTGCTGCACACCGCCGGCTGGGCGCCCGCGTTCGTCTCCGCGGCGGCCTGGGCACGGCCGTCGGTATCGCGACCTTCGCCGTGGTGCGCGACCGCCCGCCGGGCGCCCGCCTCCGCCGCGGGCGCCGTCCGCGCGGGAGCTGCGGGCCGGGCTCGCCGCGGCCTGGCGCGAGCCCGGCACCCGGCTCGGCGTCTGGACGCACGTCGCCACGCAGTGCCCGGCACGGTGTTCGCGCTGCTCTGGGGCGTGCCGTACCTCGTCGCCGGGCAGGGCCTGACCGCGACGGCGGCCGGCGGCCTGCTCACGCTGCTCGTCGCGGTCGGGATCGTGGCCGGCCCGGTCTTCGGCGAGCTCACCGCCCGCTACCCGCTGCGGCGGTCGTGGCTGGTGCTCTCCGTGATGGGGGCGACCGCCGCCGCGTGGACGGCCGTGCTGCTCGTCCCGCCGCCCGCGCCGCACTGGCTGCTCGGGGTGCTCGTCACGGTGCTCGCGCTGGGCGGGCCGGCGTCCGTGGTCGCGTTCGACTACGCCCGTACGTTCAATCCCGGCCACCGCCGCGGCACCGCCGTGGGAATCGTCAACGCGGGCGGTTTCAGCGTGTCGGTGCTGGTTACGCTCGCGGTCGGGGTGCTGCTCGGGGCCGGCGGCGGGGCCTACACGCCGGAGGCGTTCCGCGGCGCGTGGACCGTGCTGTACGCCGTGTGGGCGGTGGCGGTCGTCGGCGTGCTCGGCGCCCGGCGCCGGGTCCGGCGCGCGGCTCCCGTGGTCATCGGCGCGCCCGGACGGCCCTGAGCTGCGAGGGCCTGGCACCGGGAGGTCACCCCGTCACCCATAAGTGGGAACGATTATCATCTGCTTCGTCAGTTCGGAGGCGACAGGGGAGGAGCCCAGGGTGCGGATCGCGTTCGTCGGGAAGGGCGGCAGCGGAAAGACCACGTCGGCCGCGGTGTTCAGCCGCTACCTCGCCGAGCTGGGGCGGCCGGTCCTTGCCATCGACGCCGACATCAACCAGCACCTCGGCCAGGCGCTCGGGCACGACGGCCCGCCGCCGCGCGCGCTCGGCGCCGACCTGCCGTGGCTCAAGGACCACCTGCGCGGCACGAACCCGCGGATCGCCTCGGCCGCCGCCATGATCAAGACCACCCCGCCGGGCGCCGGCTCGCGGCTGCTCGACCTCAACCCGGACGGCGATCTCCTGCGCCGCAACAGCGCCGTGGCGGGCGGCGTGCGGTTCCTCGTCACCGGCGAGTTCGACGAGTCCGACATCGGCGTCTCCTGCTACCACTCCAAGACCGGCGCCGTGGAGCTCTACCTCAACCACCTCGTCGACCGGCCCGGCGAGTACGTCGTCGTCGACATGACGGCGGGCGCCGACGCGTTCGCGTCCGGGCTCTTCACGCGGTTCGACCTGACCGTGCTCGTCAGCGAGCCGACCCGGCGCGGCGTCGGGGTCTACCGGCAGTACGCCGAGCACGCCGCCGGGCACGGCGTGGAGCTGCGCGTGCTCGGCAACAAGGTCACCGACGCCGACGACGTGCGCTACCTGCGCGACCAGGTCGGCGACGCGCTGCTGGGCTGGTTCGGCCAGTCGGCGTGGGTGCGGGCGGCCGAGCGGGGTGACGTCGCGCCGGTCGCGGACCTGGAGCCGGCCAACCTCGCGGTGCTCGACGGCCTGCTCGCCGCGCTCGACGCGCGGCGCCGGGACTGGGCGGCCTACCACCGCGGCACCGTGGAGTTCCACCTGCGCAACGCCGCGGCGTGGGCCAACGAGGCCGTCGGGGTCGACCTCGCCGCCCAGGTCGACCCCGATTTCGTGCCCGGCTCCGACCCCGCTGACGCGGTACCGGCATGATCACCACGTAGTCCCTGCAAGAACCTGGAGTACCCGTGTCCCTCGACGTCCCCACCCACGCGCTCGCCGCCGCCGAGCGGGGTGACCTGGACGACGCGGAGTTCGTGGTGATCGTGCGCGACTCCCTGCCCTACGCCTGGCACGCGATCGCGGCCGCGGCGGACGATCGCTGGGCCCGGCCCGCGGCGCCCTACGGCATGCACGACGAGCCGCCGCCGTCCGACCGGGAACGGGGCCAGCTGCTGCGGGCGCTGGCCAGCAGCGCGATCCGCGGCGCCCTCGAACGCCACTTCGGCGTGGTGCTGGCGTTCCAGAACTGCCACAAGGTGGCCGCGTTCGTGCCGGCCGACGTCGACGGCCCGACCTGGCACGCGTTCATCAGCCCCCGCAGCCAGGTGCTGAACCAGAGCCCCGAGATGCGCGACTGCTGAGCCGCCCCGAAACGCGAAAAGCCACGTTCAGGGCGGTAGGCGTCCTGAACGTGGCTTTTCCGGCAGTCAGCGGGTAGCCGTCACTCCGCCAGCAGGCGGTAGATCGTCTTGCGGGCCTCCGCCAGCGCGGTGGTGGCCGCCGTGACCTGCTCCGCGGTGCCGGCGGCGCCCACCTGCTGGGTGGCGGCCGCGAGCTGGCGCAGCTGCGACCACAGCTCCGTCACGCCGTCGTCGGTGTCGCCGTCGACCGAGGTCCAGACGCGTCCAGCTCCTCGCGGTGCTCCGCGACGTAGCGGGTGCCCTCCTCGGTGAGGTGCACGACGCGGCGCCCGTCGCTCTGCTCGACGCGCACCAGGCCCTCGTCCTCCAGCTGGGAGAGGGTGGGGTAGACCGAGCCGGGGCTCGGCCGCCACGCGCCCTCGGTGCGCTGGGCGATCTCCTGGATGATCTCGTAGCCGTGCCGCGGCTGCTCGGCGACCAGCGCCAGCACCGCCGCGCGGATGTCGCCGCGGTTGGTCCGGCGGCCGCGCGCGCGGGCCGCCGAAGCCGCGCCCGGGGAACCCGGGGCCGAACCCGGGCCCGAACCCGGGGCCGAAGTCGCCTCCGAAACCGCGGCGGCCGCGGTGTCCGTGGCGGCTGCGGACGTCCTCGCCGTCCACGGGGCCGGCGAAGGGCGGGCGTACGGCGTTCTCGGCGAGCGCCTCGCGCAGCCGCTGGCCGCGGACCCGGAAGCCGAAGCGCTGGGGTCCGAACTCTGCGTTCATGCCGTTCATGGATGTGCTCCTTGTCGTCGCGAGCCTCCTGTCGGGATAGCTCGGTGTCGTCCGTGTGTCATCACGATATATCGCGATAGTCGGACGAGCACTGTGATTCGGCTCACTGTGCGGGACGACGGCGGGGGCGGTAGGCCACTCGCATGCCGCTGTTCACGCTCGGCCACGGCACCGCCAACGCGGGGCGGCTGGCGGAGCTGCTGAGCCGGGCCGGGGTCGTCCTCGTCGTGGACGTCCGCCGGGAGCCGGGCAGCCGGCGCAACCCGGACGCGGCCCGGGACGCGCTGGCGCGGTGGCTCCCGGAGCAGGGTGTGGCCTACCGGTGGGACGTGCGCCTCGGCGGCCGCCGCCCGGACGTCCCCGGCTCGCCCGACACGGCCCCGCCGCACCGCGCGCTCGCCGGGTACGCCGCCCACATGCGCACGCCCGAGTTCGCCGCGGCGGTCGACGACCTGCTCGGCGGGCCCGCGCCCGCGGCCGTCCTGTGCTCGGAGGGCGACTGGCGGCGCTGCCACCGCCGGATGATCGCCGACCACGTCGTGCTGGTCCGGGGCGTGCCGGTCCGGCACCTGCTGCCCGACGGGCACGTCGCCGACCACGTCGTGACCGCGACCGCCCGGCTGCGCGAGGACGGCCGGCTCGTCTACGACGGCGGCCAGGCGACGCTCTTGTAGCGCTCCTGCCCCACAGCGGCCCGACGAGCCGGACCGGGAACTCCGGCGGCGGCCCGCTCGTCCAACGGGGGACGGAGGAGGCGGGGCCGATGCTGCTGAGGGTCCTCGGGATCGTGCTGGTGATCTGGCTGGCGGTGTCGCTGCTGGCGCCGTGTTCCAGTTCCTCACCTGGGCGCTGGTGATCGGCGCCGTGGTCGCGCTCGGCGTCGGCACCTACTCGGTGCTCAAGAACCGCGACCGGCGCTCGATCGGCCGCTAGCCCCTGCTCAGCGGGTCGGGGCCGGCGGGGAGCACGTCCGTTCCACGTAGGTGCGCACCCGGTCGCCGGCGCCGGCGAACTCCGCCGAGCCGAGCCGGCTGCTGAGCTGCGGGTCGCGGGCGAGTGCGGACGCGTCGCCGCCGTTGGCCTCCAGCACCTCCAGCTGCAGCTCCACGGCCTGCACGGTGCGCTCGACGTCCGTGCGGATGTCGTCGGGTGCGGTGTTGAGCATCTCGGCGCCGGCCCGGCGCACGGCCGCGACCGTGTCGGACAGCTCGGCCGGCGGCACGTTGCCCCGCGCCACCAGGCTGTTGAGCGGGCGCAGCGCGTCCACGTTCGCCTGCGCCGCGGCGCAGAACGGCGTGCGGGGCGGCGCGGTGGTGCGCGGGACCTCGCGGCGGTCCGCGTCGGCGACCGAGCCACCGCAGGCCACCAGGCTCGCCCCGACGGCGAGCGCGCCCGCGAAGGCGGCGGCGCGCATGATCAAACCCATCGACGTTCCCCTGAACGGACCTACGGCAGGCGCCGACCATAGCGGGCGCGACGGATGGTCCCCGTAAGCGTCCGGTTCCGGGAACCTTCGACCCGACCTGCTCGTTGTCCGGTTCGTGACGGTCGGTCCCCAGCGCGGTCCCCAGCGGTTCGGACCGGCTCGCATCGCTGCCTTCCAGGCGCTCTGGCGGGCGATCACCCAGGCCCGCCGGGCCGGCGCCCCCGGCCTGCTGGACAGGGTGCGGGCGCTGCCGAGGATGGTGCGCGCGTCGTTCCGGGGCGGCTACCCGCAGGTGAGCCGCGGGCGGCTGGCGCTGATCGTGCTCGCGCTGGCGTACCTCGTGTCGCCGGTCGACATCGTGCCCGAGGCGTTCCTCGCGCTGCTCGGCCTCACCGACGACGCGGTGGTCGCGCTGTGGCTCGGCGGGGCGTTCCTGGCCGAGACCGAGCGGTACCTGGCGTGGGAGCGGGAGCAGCCGAAGGTCGTCGACGGCCTTCCGCCCGCCTGATCGGCCCGCCCGCCGACTCCGATCTTGTCGCCCCTTGGCCTGCTCCTTACGGTGTGCGCATGCCGATCCTCGAAATCCACCTGGTCGAGGGGGCGCACTCCCCGTCCCAGCACGCCGAGCTGCTCACCGCGATCAGCACCCGGTACGCGGAAGTGCTGGAGATGCCGCGCGACCAGGTGCGGGCCCATCTGACGCTGCACCGCCCGGAGCTGTGGGCCACCGGTGCCATCCCGGCGTCCGGCCGGTCGGCGCCCTACTTCACCGCGGTGATGTTCGCCGGCAGCCCCGCCGAGCAACGCCGCCGCCTGCTCGGCGCGCTCACCGACCTGCTCGTGGACGTGCTGGGGGTGGACCGCAGGCTGGTCCACGGCCGGATCATCCCGGTGCAGCCGGAGGACTGGGCCGTCGGCGGCGCGCCGGTCGGATCGGGCCGGCGCAGCCCGCTGAGCGTCAGCTAGGACTAGCCCGACCAGGGCCCCACGCCGCCGACCCGGTCCACGGTGATCCGCACGACGTACCCCGGCGGCGGCTCCGGCGGCAGCGGGAACTGGCGTCCGGGCCGGCGTAGACCTTCGCGAGCCGCTGCAGCAGCTCCGGCGCGCCGCCCTCGGTCACCCGCGCCGTCCCGTGGATCACCAGGTTGTACTGCATGCCGATCGCGTTGCGCTCGTCCGCGTCGAGCGACAGCACCACCCGCGGGTCGCGGCGCAGGTTGCGCACCTTGCGGTGCTCCGGGATGTGGGCCATCACGATCTCCTCGCCCTCCAGCCCGATCCACACGACGCTGACCTGCGGACTTCCGTCCGGGTTGAGCGTGACGCAGTGCGCGAGCCGGCCGGACTCGATGAGGCTCTGGCGCTCTCGGGAAGCGTGGGCACGCCGTCACCGTAGCGAGCGGGCGGGTGCGTTCCGGTGAAGCGGCGGCGGACCCGTCGCCCCACCGGGTGCGTGTCGGCCCGCGGTGGTAGTTATCGGGCGTGGGAGAGATGCGCGTCATCACGCAGCTGGCGACCGGCGGGCCGGAGGTGCTCGAGATCGGCGAGGCCGAGATCCCCACACCGCTCCCCACCGAGATCCGCGTCCGCGTCGGCGCGGCCGGGGTCAACCCCGTCGACTGGAAGACCCGGGCCGGCGCCGGGGTCGCCGCGACCATCGGGCCGCCGCCGTTCACGATCGGCTGGGACGTCGCCGGCATCGTCGACGCCGTCGGGCCCGGCGTCACCCGGTTCGCCGTCGGCGACGCCGTGTTCGGCATGCCGTGGTTCCCGCGCCAGGCCGGCGCCTACGCCGAGTTCGTGACGCGCCGTCGCGGCACTTCGCCAGCCGGCCCGCCGCGCTCTCCGAGGTGCAGGCCGCGGGGCTGCCGCTCGCCGGGCTCACCGCGTGGCAGGGCCTCGTCGACATCGCCGACGTGCGGCCCGGGCAGCGGGTGCTGGTGCACGCGGCCGCAGGCGGCGTCGGGCACCTGGCCGTGCAGATCGCGAAGGCGCGCGGCGCCTACGTCATCGGGACGGCCTCGGTGGGCAAGCACAACCTGCTGCACGACCTGGGCGTCGACGAGGCCGTCGACTACCGCACCGAGCCGTTCGAGAAGGCCGTCGAGCCGGTCGACGTCGTGCTCGACCCGGTCGGCGGCGACGTCGCCGTCCGCTCGCTGGAGGTGCTGGAGCCCCACGGCCGGCTCATCACCCTGTCCGCCGTGCTGCCGCCGGCCGTGGCCGCGGCGGCCGCCGAGCGCGGGCTGCGCGCCACCGGCATGCTCGTCGAGCCGGACGGCGCGGGGCTCTCCGAGCTGGCCCGGCTGGCCGACCAGCGCCGGCTGCGCGTGCTCGTCGCCGAGACGTTCCCGCTGGAACGGGCCTCGCACGCGCACCGCGCCGGCGAGCTGGGCCGCACGGCCGGCAAGCTCGTGCTGACGGTCTGACGGTCTGACGGTCTAGCAGGTCCGCCCGCCGGTCAGCTCCGGCCGGCCGGGCGCGGTGATGCGGGCCGGGAGCAGGCAGCCGTGCACCGACCCGTCCGGCTCCACGACGAACTGCGCCACGGCCGTCCGCGACGACTCCTCCGAGAGCATCGGCCACACGAAGTTGCCCAGGCCCCACGCGATCGGCCGGCCCTCGTGGGTGCCGAGGGGCTGCAGCCGGTGCGCGTGGTGGCCGAAGATCCCGTCCGCGCCCGCCTCGATCATCGCCTCCGCGCGGGCGACGTCGTCGGGCTGCGGGACGGTCTCCAGCTCGGCGCCCCAGTGGATCGTCACGAAGACGAGGTCGGCGGTCGCGGCGGCGGCGCGCACCGCGGCGACCATCCGCGCCGTGTCGTCGCCGGACGCCATCCCGGGGGAGCGGCTGGTCGCGAGCCAGTCGGGCGCCGGCACGACCCCGCCGAAGCCGAGCACCGCGATCCGCCAGCCGCCGCGCGTGAGGAACGCGGGGGCCGAGGCGGCGGCGAGGTCCGGCCCGACGCCGACCGGGGCGATGCCCGCGGCCCGGGCGTGCGTGATCGAGTCGAGCAGCGCGTCGGGCCCGTAGTCGAGCACGTGGTTGTTGGCGAGGTTCACGACGTCCACCCCGGCCTCTCGGGCCGCGGGCAGCGCCGCGGGGTCGCACCGGAAGTTGAACGTCTTGGGCACGATCGTCCCGCGTGTCGAGACCGGGCACTCCAGGTTGACGATCGTGAGATCGTCCTCGGCGAAGAGGCCGTCCAGCCCGGACCACGCGTGCGCGTAGCCGTTCGCGCGCAGCGCCGGGATGTAGCCGGGGTCGAGGCTGACGTCGCCCGTGCCGTGCACGACGATCCGCTGCCGTGCCGGCGCGGTGGGGGTCGGCAGCGTCTCGGCGGCCGGTTCGACGGTGGGCCCGGCCGTGGGGGCGGGCGGCGGAGGGGGTGGTGCCTGCGCCGAGCACGCGGCGAGCGCCGCGCCGACCAGGACCGCTGCGACCAGCCATCTCCCCCGCACGCCGGAGAGGATCGGGCCGCCGCGGGCCCGGCGGGGGATGCGCCGCGCCGGCCACCCCCGAAGGTGTGGTTTCGGGCGCAGCACGTTCACGATCGGTCCCCCCGGGGCGCCATGCCGTGAACGTTATGGCCTTGCGTCACCCGATCGGGAGCGACGCGCGCAGGCACGCGCCGGGCGGCCCGCCCGCGACGACGAGGGTCCCGCCGTGCTGCGTCGCGATGTCGCGGGCGATGGCGAGCCCGAGCCCGGACCCGCCGGCGTCCCGGTCGCGGGCCTCGTCGAGCCGCGTGAACCGGTCGAACACCGCCTCCCGGTGCTCCGGCGGGATGCCCGGCCCGTCGTCGGCGACCTCCAGCACCGCGTCCGCGTCCCGCTTCTCCAGCCGGACGGTGACGGCCGCGCCCGCGTGCCGCACCGCGTTGTCGACGAGGTTCGCGACGAGCCGCCGCAGCTGGTCGGCCGACCCGCGCACGACCAGGCCGTTCTCGATCCGCAGCCGGACCCGCACGTCCGTGCGCGGACGGGTGCGGGCGGCCTCCTCGGCGGCGACCTGCCCGAGATCCACCTCCTCGTGCTCGGGCGGCTCGCCCGCGTCGAGCCTTGCGAGCAGCAGCAGGTCGGTCGTGAGCCGCTGGATGCGCTCGACGTCGGTGAGCGCCTCGGCCGTGAGCGGCTGCGGCGGTGCCACCTCCAGCCGGGTGCGCAGCACCGCGAGCGGGCTGCGCAGCTCGTGCGCGGCGTCCGCGACGAACCGGCGGTGCCGCCCGACGGCGCGTTCGAGCCGGTCGAGCGTCCGGTTCGTGGTCTCGGCCAGCCGGGTCACCTCGTCGCGGGCGGCCGGGATCGGGACGCGCCGGTGCAGGTCGCTGGCGGTGATGTCGGCCAGCTCGCGGCTGATCGCGGACACGGGCGCGAGTGCCCGCCCGGTCGCCACCCACGTCAGCACCGCGACGAGCAGGAGCAGTGCCGGGACGCCCGGCAGCAGCACGGCCTGCAGGCTCGCGAGTGCCGCGGCGACCGGCTCCAGCGACGCCTGGCCTGCACGAGCACGTCGCCGTCGGCCGTGCGGACGGGCTGCACCGCCACCGCGTACGCGCCGTCGGGCGCCCACTGCGTGAGCACCGGCTCCCCGGGCTGCACCTGCTGGACGACGGCCTTCTCCCGCACGAGCCGGGCCGCGAGCCCCGGGTCGGACAGGATGATCACGTCCGGCTCGATCCGCTCGACGGCGCGGCCCGGCGCCGTGCCCACGGCAGCGCCCGCCTCGATCATCTCCGCGGTGATCGCCGCCCGCCGGGTGGCCTCGATCTCGGCGCTGTCGCGCAGGCTGCCCTGCAGCACGCCGACGAGCACGGCCGACGCCGCGCCGAGCGCGATCGCCACGATCGCGGTGGCGGCGAGCGTCGTGCGCAGCCGCACCGACAGGCGCGGCCGGACCAGGCCCGTCACGACGCCTCCAGCCGGTAGCCGGCCCCGCGCACGGTGACCAGCGACGTCCGCCCGAACGGGGCGTCGATCTTGCGCCGCAGCGCGCTGACGTACACCTCCACGATGTTCGGGTCGCCGTCGTACGCGAAGTCCCACGCCTGCCCCAGCAGCTCCCGCTTCGAGACGACCTCGCCCGGCCGCCGCGCCAGCCCCACCAGCACCGCGAACTCCTTGGGCGTCAGCGGGATGTCGACCTCGCCGCGGCGGCACCGCAGGCCCGAGGGGTCGAGCACCAGGTCGCCCACCGTGATCGACACCGGCCGCGCCGGCCCGCCCCGCCGGACCAGCGCCCGCAGCCGGGCGAGCAGCACGACGTAGGAGAACGGCTTGGAGAGGTAGTCGTCCGCGCCGGTGTCCAGCGCCTCGGTCTCGTCGTGCACCCCGTCCTTCGCGGTCAGCATGAGGATCGGGGTCCAGTTCTGCGCCGCCCGCAGCTTCCCGCAGACCGCGTAGCCGTTCAGCCGGGGGAGCATCACGTCGAGCACGATCACGTCGTAGGTGTTCTCCGTCGCGAGCCACAGCCCGTCCCGCCCGTCGTGGGCGACGTCGACGGCGAAGCCCTCGCCCGCCAGCCCGCTCGCCAGGACGTCGGTCAGCCTCTTCTCGTCGTCGACCAGCAGCAACCGCACGGCCCGGAAGTCTGACGGGCGCGCCTGAGGTGAACCTGAAGACGCGTTCGGCGATCTTCAGTCCCGGTTCAGGCCCGTGGCGCGAGCCTCCTTCCCGTCACGGTCCCGATCGAGGAGGAGCAGGAACCGATGCGTATCCGAACGCTGGCCGGCGCCGCGCTGGTGGCCGCGGGCCTGTCCGTCACGCTGACGGGCGCGGCCGGCGCGACCCCGTCGCACGACACGCCGCCCGAGGCGGACGTGCTGGTCGTCAGGTGCGAGGACGGCAACGTCGTCACCCGGCCGCTCACCGACGACGAGCGCGCCCGGCTTAAGGAGGTCCGGGCCCGGGTCGAGGCCGGCGGGATCCCGGCGGGCGTGGCCCACCCGGTACCGGGGCAGGAGGTCCGGGTCGTCGTGGTCGAGGGCCGGCCGGTCGACGTCGAGAAGATCCGGAAGGTGCGCGAGGGTGCCACGGAGCCCGGCGCGCCGGTCCTGGTCAGGGCCCTGCCGGAGGGCGGCGTGGCCTGCGCCGTGCCGGCCCGGCCGGTCCCGCCGCCTGCGCCCTGACGCGAGGGCCACGCGGCGGGCCGGTCGGGGCCGGCCCGCCGCACGCGAGGGAGGTCGCCGCGAGCCGCGCCGATGCGGCTCGCGGCGATCGCCGTGCTTGACGCCGGGCGCGGCGGCGGTCCCGATCATCGCGGCCCGGCCGCCTGCCGCAGACGCACCGGCACCCGTCGTCCCCGCCGGGCGTCCGGTGTTGCCGTCACCCACGTTCAGGGCCGCGACCAGCGGCTTCGGACGGGGGACAGGCCCGGGTCGTGCGCCGAGCGGCGGTGAACGGAAGGGAACTCTGCGGCGTGTCGTGCCGGACACGCCGCCACGGCCGTTCGTCGCGTCCGGAAGTCCGGCGGCCTCAGCAGCGGTCCGGATCCCTTTTCCGACGTGCGGGAGCGGTTAGCGTTGCGCCCGGATCGATAACGGCCCGGTCACAGACCGGACACGGACCGCACGCCCCCCGACGGTCCGCCCGCACCCCCGAGCGGGACGTCCGGCCGGAGCCGCCGGCGATCCGGAAGGAAGGTCGTGGCTCGGCACCGCTCCCCTCAGGGCCGGCGCGCGCACCTCGGGCCCCGCTGTCCGCCGTCGTGGCGGCAGCGGGGGTCGGTGCCCACCGGTCGGTATCCGCACCGTCGTCGATCTCGACGTCGCTGCCGGCAAGGTTCGTCGCGACCGTCGTCGCCGGCGGCGCGCTCGCCGCGGCCGGTCAGCACGCGCTCGCCGAGGCCCTCCCGGCCGCGGCCGAGGGCGCCAACCTGCTCCGCCTCGGCATCCAGGAGCTGGCCGGCACCGGCCCGGCGGCCGTCGCACCCGCCGCCGCGCTCGTCGCCGCACCCCCGGCCCCGCTCGCGGCCGCCACCCCGCTCGCGCCCGTCGCGCCCGAGCCGGTCGTCGCGGACGCCGCCGACCTGGTGAAGGCCGCCGACCTGCAGCGCGCCGCCGCCGAGGCGGCCGCCGCGGCCGCTCCCCAGCTCCCGGCTCCCGCACCGGCCGAGCCGCAGGGCCTCGTCGCGGCCGCCACCGGCGCCGTCGAGATGATCGTCGGGCGGGTCACGTCCGGGTTCGGCACGCGGTGGGGCGCCCTCCACGAGGGCATCGACATCGCCGCCCCGATCGGCACCCCGATCCACGTCCCGCTCGCCGGCACCGTGATCGACTCCGGCCCCGCCAGCGGGTTCGGCCTGTGGGTCCGGGTGCAGCACGAGGACGGCACGATCACCGTCTACGGCCACGTCAACCGCACGTTCGTCTCCGTCGTGACGAGGTCGCGGCCGACGAGGTGATCGCCGAGGTCGGCAACCGCGGCCGCTCCACCGGCCCGCACCTGCACTTCGAGGTCGTCACCGAGAACGGCAAGAAGATCAACCCGCGCCCGTGGCTGGACGAGCGCGGCATCGTCTACTGAGCGGTCTGCCGGGCGTCAGCTCCGTAGGCGTCCAGCGCCCGCATCTTGTTCGTGACGTCCAGCGCGGCCACCTTGTACGCCTCCGACAGCGTCGGGTAGTTGAGCACGGTGTCGACCAGGTAGTCGACCGTGCCGCCGCAGCCCATCACGGCCTGCCCGATGTGCACCAGGTCGGTGGCGCCGGTGCCGAAGACGTGCACGCCGAGCAGCGTGCGGTCGTCGGCGTGCACGAGCAGCTTCAGCATCCCGTAGGAATCGCCGACGATCGCGCCGCGGGCGAGCTCCCGGTAGCGGGACATGCCCACCTCGTAGGGGATCGAGGCGGCCGTCAGCTCGGCCTCGGTGCGGCCGCAGTAGGAGATCTCCGGCACCGTGTAGATGCCGATCGGCTGCAGCTCCTGCAGCTCGCGCACCGGCTCGCCGAACGCGTAGCAGGCCGCGAGCCGGCCCTGGTCCATGCTGGTCGCGGCCAGCGCGGGGAAGCCGATGACGTCGCCGACGGCGAAGATGTGCGGCACCTCCGTGCGGTACTGCTTGTCCACGGTGATCCGGCCGCGGCTGTCGGCGGCGAGGCCGGCCTTCTCCAGCTGCAGCTCCTCGGTGACGCCCTGCCGCCCGGCCGAGTACATGACCATGTCGGCCGCGATCCGCTTGCCGCTGGCGAGGCTGGTGACGGTGCCCTTGGCCGTCACCTCGACCTTGGCGACCTCCTCGCCGAACCGGAACGTGACGGCCTGGTCGCGCAGGTGGAACTTGAGCGACTCGACGACCTCCGGGTCGCAGAAGTCCAGCATCGCCGGCCGCTTCTCGACCACGGTGACGCGGGTGCCGAGCGCGGCGAACATCGAGGCGTACTCGATGCCGATCACGCCGGCGCCGACCACGACCATCGTGCCGGGCACGCGCTGCATCTGCAGGACGCCGTCGGAGTCGAGCACGCGCTCGTCGTCGAACTCGACCTGCGAGGGCCGGGCCGGCTTCGTGCCGGTGGCGATCACGATGTTCTCGGCGGTGACGGTGTAGTGGTCGCCGCGGGACTCGCCGTGCACGGTGACGGTGTGCTCGTCCTCGAACGTGGCGGTGCCGGCGAGGATGTCGACGTGGTTGCGCATCAGCTGGCTGCGCACGATCTCGACCTCGCGCCCGACCACGTGCTGGGTGCGGGCGAGCAGGTCGGCGATCGTGATCTCGGACTTGACCCGGTAGCTCGCGCCGTACATCTCGCGCTGGGCGAAGCCGGTGAGGTACAGGACCGCCTCGCGCAGCGTCTTGGAGGGGATGGTCCCGGTGTTGACGCAGACGCCGCCCATCATGTGCCGGCGCTCCGCGACGCACACGCGCTTGCCGAGCTTGGCGGCGGCGATGGCGGCCTTCTGCCCACCGGGGCCGGAACCGATCACGAGCAGGTCGTAGTCGTACACGCGACGGTCCTCCTACGCAGAACGAAGGGGAGGGGCGGCCGCCCCGTGCCCGGATAGAGCGTTGTCGGCCGAGGCGGCCCCGGGCAAGCGGGGGAGGTTAACACTCGGCGACGACAGTTCCCGCGCGATCCGGCCCCTCCGAACGGACCTGTCCACAACCCGTCCCGAATCCCCCGGTCGCACCCCCTCCGCCCGCACCTGTCCACAGCCCCCCAGCGCCGACCTCCCGCCCCCGCCCATCCTCGGCCCCATGACCTCTCCCGACATCTCCCGCGCCGGCCGCGACCGCCCGGTGCAGGTGCGCAGCCAGGGCGAACTGATCGCCGCGGTGCCCGCGCTGATCGGCTTCCACCCGCACCGGTCACTCGTCCTCGTCGCCACCGCGAGCGCGTCCGGCGGCCGCATCGGGCTGGTCGTGCGCCTCGACCTGCCACCGCCCGACGACGTCCCGCAGGTGGCCGAGGCAGCCGTCGCCGGCCTCCTGCTCGACGAGCCGGACGGGGCCGTCGTGCTGGTCGTCTGCCCCGACGACCCGGCGGGCGGCCCGGACGGCCGGCAGGACGGGCCCGGCCCGCCCCCGCACGCCGCGCTGGTGGGGCAGGTGGTCGACGCGCTGGAGGCCCAGGGCGTCCGGCTGCACTCCGCGCTGTGGGCCGAACGCACGGCCGGCGGCGCGCCCTGGCGCTGCTACGAGCCTGTGCCTGCGCCGGCACGGTCGAGGACCCTGCGGCGTCGGCGGTGCTGGCGGCCGCGGTGGCCGGCGGGCAGGTGGTGCACCCGGACCGGGCCTCGCTGGAGCGGCTCGTCGCGCCGGCCGAGCCCGAGCGGCTGCGGCGGCGCGAGGAGCTGCTCGTCGCCGAGGTGGAGCGCGACCCCGACGGGGTGCTCGCCGGGCTGGGCACCGCGGGCGCGCCGGGCGACGGCCCGGCCACCGCGCTCGCCGTGGTCGACGCCGCGGTCGCCGACGCCGTGGCGGGCCGTCTCGAGCTGGACGACCGCCGGGTCGTGGCGCTGGCCACCGTGCTGGCCGAGCCGGCGCTCCGCGACGCCGCGCTGCTGCGCTGCGCCGGGCCGCACGCGGCGGCGGCCGAGCAGCTGTGGGCGGCGCTCACCCGGGAGACGCCCGACCCGGAGGCCGCGGAGCCCGCCGCCCTGCTCGCGGTGTCGGCGATGCTGCGCGGCGACGGGCGCGCTGGCCAACGTCGCGCTCGCCCGGGCCGAGAGCGCGTGGCCGGGCCACCGGCTCACGGCACTGCTGCGGCTCGCGGTGGACCACGGCGTGCGGCCGGGAGAGATCCGCACATGGCTCACGGGGTCGGCGGGCGGCGCCGGTCGTGAGCCGCAGCCGGCCGGGTGGCGGGCATGAGCGCCCGGCCGGGCGCGGCTCAGGCCGGGCGGCTGCGGGTGAACTCCCAGGCGTCGCGCACGATCGTCGTGAGGTCGGTGCGGCTCGGGTGCCAGCCCAGCTGCGCCTTGGCCGCCTCGCTGGACGCGATGAGCACGGCGGGGTCGCCGCCGCGGCGCGGCGCCACGGTGGTGGGGATGGGGTGGCCGGTCACCTCGCGGCAGGCCCCGATCACCTCGAGCACCGAGAAGCCGGCGCCGGAGCCGAGGTTGTACACGGCGTGCCGGCCGGGGGCGGCGTGCCCGAGCGCCAGCAGGTGGGCCTCGGCGAGGTCGTCCACGTGGATGTAGTCGCGCACGCACGTGCCGTCCGGGGTGGGCCAGTCGTCGCCGAAGATCTGCGCGACCTCGCGGGTACCCGAGGCCACCTGGAGCACGATCGGGATGAGGTGGGTCTCCACCGTGTGCCGCTCGCCGAAGCGGCCGTGCGCGCCGGCCACGTTGAAGTACCGCAGGCTCACGGCGGCGAGGCCGTGCGCGGCGGCGTACGAGCGATCGCGAGGTCGATCGCGAGCTTGCTGGCGCCGTAGGGGTTGGTCGGCCGGGTGGGCGCGTCCTCGCGGATCGGCACCTGCTCGGGCTCGCCGTAGGTGGCGGCGGTGGAGGAGAACACCAGCCGCGGCGTGCCGTGCTCGCGCATGGCCTCCAGCAGTTGGAACGTCTTCACGACGTTGCCGGCCCAGTACAGCTCGGGGTGCTGCACCGACTCGCCCACGAGCGACTTGGCCGCGAAGTGCAGCACGCCGTCGAAGCCCTCGGCGAGCACCTCACCGGCCGCCTCGGCGAGGTCGGCGGCCACGAGCCGGGCGCCGTCGGGCACCGCGTCCTTGTGACCGGTGGAGAGGTCGTCGAGCACTGTCACGTCGTGGCCGGCGTCCAGCAGGTGGGCGGCGCACACGCTGCCGACGTAGCCGGCACCGCCGGTGACGAGCAGCTTCACAGGGTTCCTCCTCGGGAGATGGCGCACGGCGCCCCGGTCACCGCGCGTCGGCGCGGCACACCGTCTCACGAGGGGAGTGCCCGTTCTCCCGGCGGGTCAGCGTGCTCGTACCAGCACCGCGTGCGCGATCAGCGGGGCCACCGAGGCGGCCTCGCCGTTGGCGGCCACCGGCACCGCGTCGCCGAAGCGGGCGATGGCGTGCACCTCGACGTCGTGGCCCGGCACGATGCCGGCGCCTTGAGGTCGGCCATCAGGTCCGCGTCCACCTGCACGTGCTCGGCGATCCGGCGCACCTCCACGCGTCCGCCGCCGCGGCGGGCGAACTCGTCGAGCCGCTGCAGCCCCACCTCCAGCGTGGGCGGCACCGACGCCCCGGCGGGGGCGCCGGCGGTCTCCGAGGCCTCCGGCATCTTCCGCAGCTCGTCGAGGCCGGGGATCGGGTTGCCGTACGGCGAGACGGTGGGGTTGTCGAGCAGCTGCACGAGCTTGCGCTCGACCGCCTCGCTCATCACGTGCTCCCACCGGCAGGCCTCGGCGTGCACGTGCTCCCACTCCAGGCCGATGACGTCGATGAGGAGGCGTTCGGCGAGACGGTGCTTGCGCATCACCGAGACCGCGCGGGCGCGCCCCTCCTCGGTGAGCTCCAGGTGCCGGTCACCCGCCACGACGACGAGGCCGTCGCGCTCCATGCGGGCCACGGTTTGGCTGACGGTCGGCCCACTCTGGCCGAGGCGTTCGGCGATCCGCGCCCGCAGCGGGACGACGCCCTCCTCTTCCAGCTCGTAGATGGTTCGGAGGTACATCTCAGTGGTATCGATGAGCTCGTTCACGCGCTCAGCCCTTTCGTCAAGCTCCCATCCTATCGGCGAGTGCCCCCTTCGGGGGGCACCATCCCAGGCAGGATGACGCGTGGTGGCACCGATGGCTTCTCTGATCGACACGCAGGCGCTGGCGGCACTGCTCGCGGCCCCCGAGGCGGAGGCGCGGCCCGTGGTGCTCGACGTCCGGTACCGGCTCGGCGGGCCGCCCGGCCGGGCCGACCACGAGGCGGGGCACGTCCCGGGTGCGGTGTTCGTGGACCTCGACACCGAGCTGGCCGGCCCACCCGCGCCGGGGGCCGGCACCCGCTGCCCGCGCCGGAACGGCTGCAGGAGGTGCTGCGCCGGGCCGGGGTGCGGGAGGGCGCGCCGGTCGTGGCCTACGACGACGGCGACGGCGCCCCGGCCGCCCGCGCGTGGTGGCTGCTGCGCTGGGCCGGCGCGGCGGCCGGGCGGGTCGCGGTGCTGGACGGCGGGTTCGCCGCGTGGACCGCCGCCGGGCTGCCCGTCACGGCGGAGCCTTCGGCACCCGCGCCGGGCGACCTGACCGTCCGGCCCGGTGGCATGCCGGTGCTGGACGCCGACGCCGCGGCGGAGCTGGGCCGCAGCGGGGTGCTGCTCGACGCCCGGGCGGCGCCGCGCTACCGCGGCGAGACCGAGCCGGTCGACCCGGTGGCCGGGCACATCCCGGGCGCGCGCAACACGCCCTCGGCCGACCTCGTCGGACCCGACGGGCGCTGGCGGCCGGCCGCGGAGCTGGCGGCGCGGTTCGCCGGGGCCGGGGTGGCGGCGGCCGCACCGGCCGGGGCGTACTGCGGCTCCGGGGTCACCGCGGCGGCGCTCGTGCTCGCCGTCGAGCACTCCGGGCTGCGCCCGCCGGAGGACCGATCGGGCTGTACGTGGGGTCGTGGTCGAGCTGGGTGACGGACGACGCCCGGCCCGTCGCGACAGGGGGCGAGCCGTGAGCCCCCGCGCGGCGGTGGTGTGGACGCCCGACTTCCTCGGTTACGACCTGGGCGACGACCACCCGCTCGACCCCGTGCGGCTGGACCTCACGATGCGGCTCGCCAACCGGCCTCGGCGTGCTGGAGGGCGTCGAGCCGGTCGTGCC
Organism: Pseudonocardia sp. CNS-139; assembly: GCA_001942415.1. Lineage (GTDB taxonomy): Bacteria > Actinomycetota > Actinomycetes > Mycobacteriales > Pseudonocardiaceae > Pseudonocardia. The sequence goes on along the minus strand of MKJX01000044.1, from coordinate 49,765 downwards.
CGAGCCGGCGCCGGACGAGGAGGTGCGGCGGGTCCACGCGGCCGAGTACCTGGCGGCGGTGAAGGCCGCGCCGGGCGACCCGTACGCCACCGGGCACGGGCTCGGCACCATCGACAACCCGGTGTTCGAAGGGATGCACGAGGCGAGCGCGCTGGTGTGCGGCGGGTCGCTGCGCGCGGCGCGGGAGATCGCGGAGGGCCGGGCCGACCGCGCCGTCAACATCGCGGGCGGGCTGCACCACGCCATGCCCGACCACGCGGCGGGGTTCTGCGTCTACAACGACTGTGCGGTGGCGATCTCGTGGCTGCTCGACCACGGGTTCGACCGCATCGCCTACGTCGACGTCGACGTCCACCACGGCGACGGCGTGCAGACCGTCTTCTACCGCGACCCGCGGGTGCTCACGATCTCCCTGCACCAGCACCCGATGACGCTCTGGCCGGGCACCGGCTGGCCGGGTGAGCTGGGAGAGGGCGACGCGGCCGGCACCGCGGTCAACCTCCCGCTGCCGCCGGGCACCGACGACCCCGGGTGGCTGCGCGCGTTCCACGCGGTGGTGCCGTCGCTGGTCACGGCGTTCCGCCCGCAGATCCTCGTCACGCAGTGCGGCGTCGACACGCACTTCGAGGACCCGCTGGCCAACCTCGGGCTGTCGGTCGACGGCCACCGCGCGATCTACGCGGCGTTGCGGGACCTGGCGGCAAGTGCGGCGGGCGGCCGGTGGCTCGCCACCGGCGGGGGCGGCTACGGCCTGTTCCGGGTGGTGCCGCGCTCGTGGACGCACCTGATCGCCACGGTGCTCGACCGGGACGTCCCGCCGCACCGCCCGCTGCCGGCCGGCTGGGTGGCGCACACCGCCCCGCTCACCGGCCAGCAGCTGCCCACGGAGATGACGGAGGGCCGCGACACCGCGTACGTGCCGTGGGGCGAGGGCGCCGAGCGGGTCGACGCGGCGGTGCTGGAGACCCGCAAGGCCGTGTTCCCGATGCACGGCCTCGACCCGCACGACCCCCGGGACTGACGGTGTCCGCCACCCCGCCGCCGGCGTGGAGCCCGGCCACCCCCGGCGCGGCTACCCCCGGCACTGGGAGGCCGACGTCGTCGCCTCGGACGGCGGCATCGTGCACCTGCGCCCGATCCTGCCCGGCGACGCCGACGCGCTGCTGCGGTTCCACGCCGGGCTCTCGGAACGCACCCGCTACCTGCGCTTCTTCGGGCCCTACCCGCGCATCCCGCCGAGGGACCTGGTGCGGTTCACCACGGTCGACCATCGCACCCGCGTCGCGTTCATCTGCCTGCTGGGCGACGAGATCATCGGCGTCGGGCGGTACGAGGGGCTGGGCACGAACGGCGGCCCGGAGGCGGCCCGGGTGGAGTCGGCCGAGGTCGCGTTCGTCGTGCGCGACGACCACCAGGGCCGCGGCCTCGGCTCCATCCTGCTGGAGCACCTGGCGGCCGCGCGCGGGAGAACGGCGTACGCCGGTTCGAGGCCGAGGTGCTGGTGGAGAACCACCAGATGGTGCGGGTGTTCCGGGACGCCGGCTACCAGGTCAGCCGGGAGTTCGCGGAGGGCGTGCTGCACCTGGAGTTCGACGTCGACCCCACGGAGCGCTCGCTCGCCGTGCGCGACGCGCGCGAGCAGCGGGCCGAGGCGCGCAGCGTGCACAACCTGCTGCACCCGGGCTCGGTCGCGGTGATCGGGGCGTCCACCGACCCGGCCAAGATCGGCCACGCCGTGCTGGCGCACCTGCTGCGCGGCAACTTCACCGGGCCGGTCTACCCGGTGAACCCCGACGCCCGGTCGGTCCGCGGTGTGCGCGCCTACGCGTCGGTCACCGACATCCCCGACGAGGTGGACCTCGCGGTCGTCGCGGTGCCGGCCGCGGGCATCGACGAGGTCATGGACTCCTGCCTCGCGAAGGGCGTCAAGGCGCTGGTGGTGGTGAGCGCGGGCTTCGCCGACGTCGGCGGCAGCGGCGTGGTCGCGGAGCGGCGGCTCGTGGCGGAGGCGCGGGCGCACGGGATGCGGGTGGTCGGCCCCAACGCGCTCGGTGTCGCCAACACCGCGCCCGACGTGCGGCTCAACGCCACGCTCGCGCCGGACCTGCCGGGCGCTGGCCGGGTCGGGTTCTTCTCGCAGTCCGGTGCGCTCGGCATCGCGATCCTCGCGGCGGCGAAGGAGCGCGGGCTGGGTCTCTCGACGTTCGTCTCGGCCGGCAACCGGGCCGACCTGTCGGGCAACGATCTGCTCCAGTACTGGCAGACCGACGCCGACACCGACCTCGTCCTGCTCTACCTGGAGACCTTCGGCAACCCGCGCAAGTTCGCCCGGCTGGCCCGCCGGCTCGCGCGCACCAAGCCGGTCGTCGCGGTGAAGAGCGGCCGCCACACCGGGCCCACGGCGGCGCTCGCGGCGCGCGCCGCCCCGATCGACGACGCCAGCGTGCGGGCGCTGTTCGAGCAGGCCGGCGTCATCCGGGTGGAGACGCTCTCGCAGCTCTTCGACACGGCGCTGCTGCTCGCCTACCAGCCGTTGCCGCCCGGTCCGCGGGTCGCGGTGGTCGGCAACTCCAGCGCGCTCGGCGTGCTCGTCACCGACGCGCTCCTCGACGAGGGCCTGGAGCCCGCCGGGCCGCCCGTCGACGTGGGCACGGCCGCGCCGCCGGAGGAGTTCGCCGCGGCGGTCGCGGGCGCGCTGGCCGCGGGCGAGCACGGCGCCGACGCGCTGGTCGCCGTGTTCGTGCCGCCGGTCGCGATCCCGGGCGCGGCCTACGCGCGGGCGCTGCGGGAGGCGGTGGCGGGCTCGGACCGGCCGGTCGTCGCCGTGTTCCTCGCGGCCGAGGGGTGCCGGCCGAGCTGGCGGTCCCGCGCGCGGACGGCACGCCGGGCGCGGGCTCGGTGCCCAGCTACCCGAGCCCGGAGCGGGCGGCGGCGGCGCTGGCCCGGGTCAGCCGCTACGCGCGGTGGCGGGCCCGCCCGGTGGGCGAGTTCGTGACGCCGGCCGGGGTCGACGCCGACCGGGCCCGCGCGCTGGTCGGCGGCCTGGCCGCGGCGGCCGGGAGCGGCGGCTCACCGACGCCGAGACGGTGGCGCTGCTGGCCTGCTACGGCGTCGGCGTCGTCGCGTTCCGCACGGTGGCCGGGGCGGAGCCGGCCGCGGGGCGCGGCGAGCTGGGTTACCCGGTGGCGCTCAAGGCGGTGGGCGAGCGCTGGCACCACCGCACCGACCTGGTCGGGGTGCGGCTCGACCTGGCCGACGCGGGCGCGGTGCGCCGGGCCCACGCCGACATCGCGCTGCTCACCGGCCAGGAGGAGGTGTACGTCCAGCGGATGGCGCCCAAGGGCGTGTCGTGCGTGCTGGAGATCGTGGACGACCCGTCGTTCGGCTCGCTGCTGTCGTTCGGGCTGTCCGGGATGGCCACCGAGCTGCTGGGCGACCGCGCGTTCCGGGTGGTGCCGGTCTCCGACCAGGACGCCGCCGCGCTGGTGCGGGCCCCGCGGGCGGCGCCGTTGCTGGCCGGCTACCGCGGCACGGAGCCGGTCGACCTGGGCGCGCTGGAGGAGCTGGTGCTGCGGGTCGGGCGGATCGCCGGGGACCTGCCCGAGGTGCGGTCGCTGGTGCTCGACCCGGTGCTGGCCTCGGCGCAGGCGCGTTCGTCACGGGGCGCGTGTGGTGCTCGGCCCGCCGCCCACCCGCCCCGGCGCCGCCGCCGACGCGGGCCCGCGCCGGCTCGGCTGAACGCCCGCGGTAATACGCGTTCATCGTCCCGCGACCTGGGTCCGGGACACTGATCGGGACCCGTCCCCGCACCTCCGAGGAAGGCCGATGACCTCCTGGACACCGCCGGCCGCGCCCGCGGTGCTCACGGACGTCCCGATCGACCGCCCTGCGGAGTCGCCGAGCGCCGACCCGCCCACCGTCGAGCTGGCGCTGCCGCGCCGGCCGGTGCCGCCCGCCGTTCCGGTCTCGGTGCCGTCCTCGGCGGCGCGCGACGGCGCCACGGTGGCGCTCGCGGTGGCGATCCTGCTGGCCATGGTCGCAGGGGTCACCACGGCGCTGGTGCTGGGCGCGGTGGCGGCCGGCCCGCCGGCCGCCGCTCCGGCGGTCGCCGCCGAGAGCGGCGCCGCGGTCGCGCCGGCGCTCTTCCCGGTGCGCGGCACCGTCACGCTCGCCGACGCACGCGCCTCCGCCGACGGCGCGTCGTGCCGGGGCGCGGGCCTCTACACCGACGTGCGGGAGGGCGCGGCGGTCACGGTCGCCGACCCGATGGGCGCGGTCGTCGCCACCGGGGCGCTCGGTCCCGGCCGCCCGATGTCGCAGGTCAGCGCCGCCGGGCTCACGACGTGCACGTTCGCGTTCGCGGTGGCCGACGTGCCGGCCGGCTCGGCGTTCTACCTGGTGGAGGTGGGCCGGCACGGCGCCGTCACCTACCGCGACGCGGACCTGCGCCGCTACGGCGCCACGCTGCGCATCGGCGGTTAGCGGCGGAAGGTCACCTGCAGCGTCGGCAGGCTGACCTCGGCGAAGAAGTCGTTGCCCTTGTCGTCCACCACGACGAAGGCCGGGAAGTCCTCCACCTCGATCTTCCAGACCGCCTCCATGCCGAGCTCCGGGTACTCGAGCACGTCGACCTTGCGGATGCAGTCCTGGGCGAGCCGGGCCGCCGGCCCGCCGATCGAGCCGAGGTAGAACCCGCCGTACGTGGCGCAGGACGTGGTGACCTGCTTCGAGCGGTTGCCCTTGGCGAGCATCACGAGCGAGCCGCCCGCGGCCTGGAACTGCTCGACGTAGGAGTCCATGCGGCCCGCGGTGGTCGGCCCGAACGAGCCGGACGCGTAGCCCTCGGGGGTCTTGGCCGGGCCGGCGTAGTAGACGGGGTGGTCGCGCAGGTACTGCGGCATCGGCTCGCCCGCCTCCAGCCGCTCGGCGATCTTCGCGTGCGCGATGTCGCGGGCGACGACGAGGGGGCCGGTCAGCGCGACCCGGGTCTTCACCGGCAGCGCCGAGAGCTGGGCGCGGATCTCCTCCATCGGCCGGTTGAGGTCGACGCGGACGACCTCGTCGGACAGGTCCTCTGCGGTGGTCTCCGGCAGGTAGCGGGCGGGGTCGCGCTCCAGCTGCTCCAGGAAGACGCCGTCCGGGGTGATCTTGGCCTTGGCCTGGCGGTCGGCCGAGCAGGAGACGGCGACGCCGACGGGAAGGGAGGCGCCGTGCCGGGGGAGCCGGACGACGCGCACGTCGTGGCAGAAGTACTTGCCGCCGAACTGCGCGCCGATGCCGAACTCGCGGGTCAGCTCCAGCACCTGCTGTTCGAGGTCGACGTCGCGGAAGGCGTGCCCGGCGGCCGAGCCCTCGGTCGGCAGCGCGTCGAGGTAGCGGGCGGAGGCGAGCTTGGCGACCTTGAGCGTGTACTCCGCCGACATGCCGCCGACGACGATCGCGAGGTGGTACGGCGGGCAGGCCGCAGTGCCGAGCGAGCGCAGCTTCTCGTCGAGGAACGCGGCGAGCTTGCGCGGCGTGAGCAGCGCCTTCGTCTCCTGGTAGAGGAAGGTCTTGTTGGCCGAGCCGCCGCCCTTGGCCATCACGAGGAACTCGTACTTGGGCGCCTGCCCGGGCGCGCTGTAGAGCTCGATCTGGGCGGGGAGGTTGGTGCCGGTGTTGCGCTCGTCCCAGAACGACGTGGGCGCCATCTGCGAGTAGCGCAGGTTCAGCTCGTCGTAGGCCTCGAAGACGCCGCGGGACACGGCCTCCTCGTCGTTGCCGCCGGTGAGCACGGTCTCGGTGCGCTTGCCGACGACGATCGCGGTGCCGGTGTCCTGGCACATCGGCAGCACGCCGCCGGCCGACACACAGGCGTTGCGCAGCAGGTCGGTGGCGACGAACCGGTCGTTGGGGGACGCCTCGGGGTCGTCGACGATCGCGCGCAGCTGGGCCAAGTGCGACGGGCGCAGCATGTGCTGGATGTCGTGCACGGCCTCGCGGACGAGCGCGGTGATCGTGGTGGGGTCGATCTCCAGGAAGGTGCGGCCCACGGCCTCGACGATGCGCCCGGGCGGGAGGTCGAGCCTCCGGTACTCGGTGGCGTCGGGACCGAGGGGCAGCACGTCGGTGTAACCGAATTCGGGCACGGGCCGAACCTAACAAGCCCTTGCGAAGGGTCGGGTGTGACGTTGGGTCGGAGGCCGGACCGGCCCCCGACCAGTCCGACCTCCCGGGGCTGGCGCGCCGGACGGGCCGTCGCGCGAGGTCTGCGGCGCTTGCGCGCGAGGAGAGGTTCCCCTGCTCAGGGGCAACCGTCAACAGCTGGTACGGGCGGATCGGCGAACCGTAGTGTCGACGTATGCCTGGATCGATACTCGGCACTTCCGTGCGCCGGGTCGAGGACCGCGACCTCGTCACCGGCGCCAGCGTCTACGTGGGTGACCTCAAGATCGACGGTGTCCTCCACCTCGCGTTCGTCCGCTCCCCGTACGCCCACGCCGTCGTCACGGCGATCGACACGGCCGCGGCCGCCGCCGCACCCGGCGTCGTCGCCGTGCTCACCGCCGCCGACCTGGACCTGCCGGCCCACCACGGCCTGATGGTGGTCAACGCGGACACGCCCCGCCCGCCGCTCGCGACCGACCGGGTCCGGTTCGTCGGCGAGGCCGTGGCGGTTGTCGTCGCGGAGACGAAGGCCGCGGCCGTCGACGCGGTCGAGCTGGTCGAGGTCGACTACGACCCGCTGCCCGCGGTGGTCGACATGGAGGCGGCGCTCGCGCCGGACGCCCCGGTGCAGTTCCCGGAGCTGGGCGGCAACCTCGCCAAGGGCGAGCGCTCGGACGCCGAGGCCGACGGCGACCCGCTGGCGGACGCGAGGTGGTCGTGCGGGCGCGGATGGTCAACCAGCGGCTGGCCGTGATGCCGATGGAGGGCAACGCGATCGCGGTCGAGCCGGGCGGCCGGCACTCGCAGTACGACCTGACGATCTGGGTGTCCACGCAGATGCCGCACGCGTTCCGCAACCAGGCGGCGCGCCTGTTCGACGTGGACCCCGAGCGGGTGCGGGTGATCGCCCCGCACGTCGGCGGCGGGTTCGGCGGCAAGGCCGGCATGATCGCCGAGCACACGGTGGCGGTCGGCGTCGCGCGGGCCCTGGACCGGCCGGTGACGTGGGTCGAGACGCGCTCGGAGAACCTCGTCTCGATGCCGCACGGGCGCGGCCAGATCGCCTACTACGAGCTGGGCCTCACCCGCGCCGGGGACATCACGGGCCTGCGGGCGAGGGTGGTGGCCGACAGCGGGGCGTACGCCGGGTTCGGCGGCGCGCTCGTCTTCGGCTCGACGTACACGATGAGCCCGGGCGTCTACCGGGTGCCGAAGATCGGCTTCGACGCGGCGGTGGCGCTGACCAACACCACGCCGATGGGAGCGTTCCGCGGGGCCGGGCGCCCCGAGGCCACCGCGCACCTCGAACGGATCATGGACATCGCCGCGGCCGAGCTGGGTATGGACCCGGTGGAGCTGCGCCGGCGCAACCTCATCGACCCGGCCGACTTCCCGCACCGCACGCTGCCGGGCGCAACTACGACGTCGGCGACTACGACCTGCCCCTGCGCGAGGCGCTGCGGGTCGTCGACTACGCGAAGGTGCGCGAGGAGCAGCAGGAGCGCCGCGAGTCCGGTGACCCGGTCCAGCTGGGCGTCGGGATCTGCGTCTACGTCGAGATCACCGCGGGCGGCGGCGGCACCGAGTTCGGCTCGGTCACCGTGCACCCGGACGGCTCGGCGACGATCTCGGCCGGCACGTCCGGCCACGGCCAGGGCCACCCGACGGCGTTCGCGATGCTGGCGAGCGACCGGCTGGGCATCCCGGTCGAGAAGATCAGCTTCGTGCAGTCGGACACGGCGGTGGTGCCGCGCGGCGGGGCACCGGCGGGTCGCGCTCGCTGCAGATGGGCGGCAGCGCCGTCCGGGCGGCCGCGGACGACGTGCTGGAGCAGGCCCGCAAGCGGGCGGCCGCGATGCTGGAGGCCTCGGTCGACGACATCGACCTGGTCACCGACGACGCCGGCGTCGGCGTGTTCGGCGTGGCGGGCGTGCCGTCGGTGACGCTGACGTGGGCGCAGCTCGCGACGGCCGCCGAGACCGACGGCGAGGCGCTGGCCGCCGGGCTGGACTTCCAGCAGGCCGGGGCCACGTTCCCGTTCGGGGCGCACGTCTCGGTGGTGGAGGTCGACACGGACACCGGCCGGGTCACGCCCGTGCGGCACGTCGCGGTCGACGACTGCGGGCGGGTGCTCAACCCGCTGCTCGTCGAGGGCCAGCAGCACGGCGGGCTGGCGCAGGGCATCGCGCAGGCCCTGTACGAGGAGATCCTCTTCGACGCCGAGGGCCAGCCGCTCACGGCGACGCTGGCGGACTACCGGATGCCCAGCGCGGCCGACCTGATCACCTACGAGGCCAGCAACACCGAGACGCCCACCCCGATGAACCCGCTGGGTGCGAAGGGGATCGGCGAGTCCGCGTCGGTCGGGTCGACGCCGGCGGTGCAGAACGCCGTGGTCGACGCCCTGAGCCACCTCGGGGTGCGGCACGTGGACCTGCCGTGCACGCCGGAGCGGGTGTGGCGGGCGGTGCAGGACGCCCGCGCGGGCACGCTCCCGGACGTCTGGCGCGAGCCGCCCACCGTCTTCGCGACGCTCCCGACGCGCGCACCGGCCGCGGGCGAGGCGGCCGGCGGCGAGATCTGAGTCACGAACCGGGGGCCGTCGCCCGTGACGGTGACGGCCCCGACAGGGCGGGCCGCCTCCGGTTGGGTGAGACTCCCTCCGGCAGGTGACGGCGCGCGACGAGGGGCGAGGAGACGGGATGAGGCTGGCGACGATCCGGACCGCGGCGGGGCACCGCGCGGTGCGGGTGGACGCGGACGCGGCGGTGGAGACGGGCGACGCGGACGTGCGCGCGCTGCTGGAGCGGCCGGGCTGGGCGGAGCACGCCGCCGCGGCCACCGGCCCGTCGCACCGGCTCGACGGGCTGGACTACGCGCCGCTGGTGCCGTCCCCCGAGAAGATCATCTGCGTCGGCTGAACTACCGCGACCACGTGCAGGAGATGGGCAACCAGCTGCCCGACCACCCCACGGTGTTCGCGAAGTACGCCCCCTCGCTGGTCGGCGCGTACGACGACATCCTGCTGCCGCGGATCTCGACGGCCATCGACTACGAGGTCGAGCTGACCTTCGTGATCGGCAGGCCGGTGCGGCACGCCACGCCCGCCGAGGCGGCGGCCGCGATTGCCGGCTACACGGTGCTCACGACGTCAGCGTGCGCGACTTCCAGTACCGCACCAAGCAGTTCCTGCAGGGCAAGACGTTCGAGCGCAGCACCCCGCTCGGCCCGTGGCTGGTCACGCCCGACGAGCTGCCCGAGGGCGGCTGGGAGGTCTCGACCGAGATCGACGGCGAGACGATGCAGCGTTCGACCACGGCGGAGCTGGTGTTCACGCCGGTCGACCTGGTCGTCTACCTCTCGGCGATCGTCACGCTCAACCCGGGCGACGTCATCGCGACCGGCACGCCCGGCGGCGTCGGCCACGCCCGCACGCCCCCGCGGTACCTCAAGGACGGGAACGTGCTGGTCACGACGGTGGCCGGGGTCGGGGAGTGCCGCAACCTCTGTCGGCTCGAGGAAGAACGGTGACCACAGGCGGCACCCGCACGCTCGCCCAGTCCCTGGCCTGGGCCGGGGACGGGGCCGCCCACCTGCGCGGGCTGATGACGCGCATGGGCGACGACGCCTTCCCCGCACCGTCGGCGCTGCCCGGCTGGAGCCGGGCCCACGTGCTGTCCCACGTGGCGCGCAACGCCGACGGGATGATCAACCTGCTGACGTGGGCGCGCACCGGGGTCCCGACGCCGGCGTACGCGAGCCGGGAGGCCCGGGAGGCCGCGATCCAGGAGGGCTCCAAGCGGTCGCCCGCCGAGATCCGCGCCGACGTCGTGGCGTCGTCGGACCGGCTGGCGGACGTGGTGCGCGCGATGCCCAGGAGCGCGTGGTCGGCGCACATCACCAACGTGCAGGGGCGTGAGATCCCGGCGACCGACATTCCGTGGATGCGGGCGCGAGAGATGTGGATCCACGCCGTCGACCTGGACGTCGGCGCGTCCTTCTCCGACCTGCCCGCGCCGATGGTCGCCGAGCTGCTCACCGAGGTCTCGGCGTCGTTGGGGGAACGCCCGGAGTGCCCGCCGCTGCGCCTGGTCACCCCGGACGGCCGGGCCTGGCCGGTCGGCGACCAGACGCGGCCGCGACCGTCTCCGGCCCGGCGCCGGAGCTCCTCGCCTGGCTGCTCGGGCGCAGCAACGGTCGGGCCCTGCTGGCCGACGGGGGCCGCAAGCTTCCCGCCGTTCCGGCCTGGCTCTAGCGTCTCCCACCGTGGAGCCTTCGCGGAGCGTCCCGACTTCGACGCCGTCCGGGCCGAGTTCGCGCTTCCCGAGGCGTTCCCGCCGGACGTGCTCGCGGAGGCGGAGCTGGCCGCGGTCGAGCGGCCGGGCCACGGCCGGACGGCGCGACCGCCGTCGAGCTGGTGACGATCGACCCGCCCGGCGCGAAGGACCTCGACCAGGCACTCGGCGTCGAACGCCGGGGGAGTGGCTTCCGCGTGCACTACGCGATCGCCGACCTCGGGGTGGTCGTGCTCCCGGGCGGGCGGCTCGACACCGAGGTCCGCCGCCGCGGCCAGACCGTCTACCTGCCGGACGGGTCGGTGCCGCTGCACCCGCCGGTCCTGTCGGAGGGCGCGGCGAGCCTGCTCCCGGACGGGCCGCGGGCGGCCGTGCTGTGGACGTTCGACCTCGACTCCGCCGGCGAGGAGGTCGCGGTGGACGTCCGGCGGGCGCTCGTGCGGTCGCGGGCCCGGCTCGACTACGCGGGCGTGCAGGCCGACGTCGACGCGACCGGCTGCACCCGGCGATCGCCGCCCTGCCGGCGCTGGGGCGGCTGCGCCGCGAGCGGGCGGTGCGGCGCGGGGCGATCGAGCTGGAGCTGCCCGAGCAGGAGGTCGTGCCGGACGGCGCGGGCGGCTGGACCGTGCAGGTCCGCCGCCGGTTGGACGTCGAGTCGTGGAACGCGGAGATGTCGCTGCTCACGGGCATGGCGGCGGCCCGGATGATGCTGACGGCGGGCGTCGGGCTGCTGCGCACGCTGCCCGCGCCTGAGCCGGACGCGCTGGCGGCGTTCCGGCGGGCCGTCGGGCAGCTGGGCGTCGAGTGGCCCGGCGGCACGTCGGTGGCCGAGCTGCTGGCCGGGCTGCCCGCCGACGACCGTGCCGCGCTCGCCGTCCGGCGGGCGGCGACGGCGCTGCTGCGCGGGGCCGGGTACGCCGCGTTCGACGCGTCGGCCGGGCTCGCGCCGCCCGAGGACCCCGGCCACGGCGGCATCGGTGCGCCGTACACGCACGTCACGGCGCCGCTGCGGCGGCTGGCCGACCGGTTCGGCACCGAGGTGTGCCTCGCGGTCGCGGCGGGCGAGGAGCTGCCCGACTGGCTGCGCGCGGCCCTGCCGGACCTCCCGGAGATCATGGCGACGTCCGACACGCTCGCGGGCAAGGTCGACCGGGCCTGCGTCGATCGCACCGAGGCCGCGCTGCTGGCCCCGCGCGTCGGGGAGGAGTTCGACGCCGTGGTGCTGCGTCCCACCGGTCCCGAGGGCGAGCCGGGTGAGGTCTACGTACCGGCCCCGCCGGTGCTGGCCCGCTGCACGGGCCGGCTGGCGGCGGGCACGCTGGTGAAGGTCCGCCTGACCGAGGCCAACCCCGCGACGGGCCGCATGGAGTTCACCGCCACGTGACCAGCGCACGTGAGGCGCCCCCGACCGCATTATGGCTCCATAACGCAGTTTTCGGGCGCTCCAGACTGCATTTTGGCTCCACAATGCATTCTGGGCGGGGTTACTGGAGCCAGGTCACCGGCAGGTGGGCGGGTTGGCGGGGTGGTGGGGTGGGGCCGCTGGGGGTGCCCAGGTAGACCCACGCCGTCACCTCCTCGGTGTCGTCCAGGCCCAGGTGGGCGCGCACCTTGGGGGCGGTGCCGAACCAGCCCGACCGCCACATCGCCCCGAACCCGAGGGCGTGCGCGGCCAGCACCACCCCGTGCGCGACGCAGACGGCCGACGCCCGCTGCTCCCACATGGCGATCTTCGGGTGCGGGTGGGGCGTGCTCACCACGACGACGATCATCGGCGCGCGGTGTGCCTTGCCGCGGGTGCGTTCGAGGTCGGCGGGGGTGACGGTGGGGTCGCGGTCGGCGTGCGCGGCGGCGAACGCATCGCCGAGCCCGGAACGGGCACCCTCGTCCACGACGACGAAGCGCCAGGGCCGCAGGCGGCCGTGGTCGGGAGCAGTGGCGGCGGCCCGGAGGATCTCGGCGAGCTGGGCGGCGTCGGGCGCGGGCGCGGCGAGCGCGGGACGGGAGCGGCGGTCGTGGAGCAACGCCAGCAGGTCCTGGCCCGTCAGCGGGCCCACCGCAGTACCAGACACGAACACCTCCGTCGCCGGATGTTGTGAGGCTACCCTCATCGCGGCGGAGGTTCCGCTCACCGGTCGAGGAGGTCACAGGGTGGAGTTCCGCTACGGGATCGAGCACGAGTGTGCGCTGATCCAGGTGGACGGCCGTTTCGCGGACTACACGAACACCACGTTCGAGCAGCTCCAGGCCGTGGTCGACGCCCTGCCGGAGGACCCGGCCGACTACCCGGACCTGCGCGTCGGCGACCAGGGCATCAAGCGCAAGCGCTGGTACGTCGAGGGCTACGAGCGGTTCGACGAGCATGGCGGGCTCGTCCGCTGCGACCCGAAGGGGCTGGAGGTCCGCACCCGCATCCACCCCTCGGTGGACGCCGCGGTCGCCGCGCTGCGGGCCGACGTCACGCTGCTGGACGATGCGCTGGCGGCCACCGGGCTGCGCACGACGACGATCTCGTTCAACCCGGTGCGCTCGGAGTACACGATCGAGCCGCCGCTCAACGCGTGGGAGCGGGCGCACCGGATGGGCTCGCCGGAGGAGCGCACGGCCCACCTGCACATGTCGACGTACGGTCCGGACCTCAACCTGTCGGCCGCCGGCCTCGACAACGCCGCGCTGGTGGACGCCGGGCGCAAGCTGACGCACTACAGCCCCTGGCTGGTGCCGCTGTCGTTCTCCTCGCCGTTCCGGGACGGGAAGCCGTGGGGCGGGCTGTCGGCCCGCACGGCGGTGCGCACCGGGGCCCGGCCGGCGGTGCTGGTGTTCCTGGCGGGTGCGGACGGGCAGGTGCCGGCGGACCCGTCGCTCACGCAGGTGGCCCGGCTGCCCGCGGAGATCGGGCGGGTGGAGTTCAAGGCGTTCGACGCGTGCCCCGACCCGGACCTCTACGGCGAGCTGCTCAGCCTGCTCACCGGGCTGGTGCTGGACCGCTCGCTGCCCGGCCGTCGCACCACGCCGGACGCCGCGCTGCACCAGCACGTCGCCGTGGAGGGGCTCGCCGACGACGAGGTGCACGCGCAGACCGGAGTGCTGCTGGAGGCCGCCACGGCGGCGCTGGCGGGCCGCCCGGACGACCTGGCCCGGCTGGCGCGCTGCGGGAGCGGTGGGCCCGCCGTACGTCCCCGGCCGACGCCATGCTGGCGGCGTACGAGGCGGGCGACGTGGTGGCCGGGCTCACGAGGTAGGTCACCGCACGGGCGCGGCTGGGTCCGCGCCGTGCGGGAGGTCCTACGTGTACGAGTGCTCGACGTCGGGATAGGTGCCGGCGCGCACGTCGTCGCCGAAGCGCCGAGCGGCGTCCAGCAGCACCCCGCCGACGTCGGCGTACCGCTTGACGAACCGCGGCGCACGGCCCCGGTTCATGCCGGCCATGTCCGACCAGACGAGCACCTGGGCGTCGCACTCCGGGCCGGCGCCGATGCCGATCGTCGGGATGGCGAGCTCGCCGGTGACCCGCTTGGCGACGTCGGCCGGCACCATCTCCAGCACCACGGCGAACGCGCCCGCGTCCTGCAGCGCGACGGCGTCCTCGACGAGCCTGTCGGCGGCGGCGCCGCGGCCCTGCACCCGGTAGCCGCCGAGCGCGTGCTCGCTCTGCGGCGTGAAGCCGAGGTGCGCCATCACCGGGATGCCCGCGCCGGCCAGCGCGTCGACCTGCGGGACGAACCGCGTGCCGCCCTCCAGCTTGACCGCGTGCGCGCCGCCCTCCTTCATGAACCGGACGGCGGTGGCGAGCGCCTGGCTCGGGCCGTCCTGGTAGCTGCCGAAGGGCAGGTCGGCCACGACCAGCGCGGACCGCGCACCGCGGACGACCGCCTTGACCAGCGGCAGCATCTCGTCGACGGTGACCGGCAGCGTGTTCTCGTAGCCGTAGACGTTGTTGGCGGCCGAGTCGCCGACGAGGAGCACGGGGATGCCGGCCTCGTCGAAGATCTCGGCGGTGTAGGCGTCGTAGGCGGTGAGCATCGCCCACCGCTCCCCGCGGTCCTTCATCTCGCGCAGGTGCGGGATGCGTACGCGCTTCGGCCGGGCCGCGCCGCCGTACGGAGGCGCGAGTTCCTGCTCAGACATCGATGTCCGTCCTCCCTCGAGGCCCTGGCGGGTCCCCGGGTCGTCAGGCTGCTGACCTGGTCAGGGTCGCACCGGCACGAACCGGAAACGTGCGCGTGGGACGAGGTTCACACCCGGCTGCCCGGGGTGGTGCCGGAGCCGGGGTGACGGCGGCCGTCGCGCGCGGTCGGTCGTCGCGGCTCGGCGCGTCGGCCCGCTTCGCCCGGCGACGCCCGCGCCGCTGGCATATTGGCGGCCGTGCCCCCCGGACCGAGGACATCCGCCCTCGCCGCGGCGCTGGTCGCCGCGGTGCTCCTCCTCGCCTCGTGCGCGCAGCCCGCACCGGCGCCGGCGCCCGCCCCGCCGCCCGCGCCGCCGCCGGCCCTGAGCCGGTTCTACGCGCAGCAGCCGGCGTGGGGGCCGTGCCAGGACTTCGCCACGAGCGACCAGCTGCGCCAGCAGTTCGCCCGCGCGACGTTCGACTGCTTCCGGCTGGAGGTCCCGCTCGACTACGCCGACCCGGACGGCGAGACCGCGCAGATCGGCGTGCTGCGCCAGCGCGCGACCGGGGACCGCATCGGGTCGCTGCTGTTCAACTTCGGCGGACCGGGTGCCTCCGGCACCGAGAGCGTCGCGGCGCAGGCGCCTGACCTCGCGGAGTCCCCGATCGGGCAGCGGTTCGACCTCGTCGGGTTCGACCCGCGCGGGGTCGGGTCCAGCACGCCCCGCCTCGACTGCCTGAACGACCCGGAGTGGGAGGCCGAACGCGCCGACCTGGACGTCGACCCGTCCCCGGCCGGCGTGGACCAGACGGAGGCGGAGAACCGGCAGTACGCGGAGCGGTGCGCCGCGCGTTCGGGCGGGCCGGAGGTGCTCGCCAACGTCGGCACCCGCGACGTCGTGCGCGACCTCGACATCCTGCGCGCCGTGCTCGGCGACGACCGGCTCAACTACGTCGGCTACTCGTACGGCACGCGCATCGGCTCGGCGTACGCGGAGGAGTTCCCGCAGAACGTGCGGCGCTCGTGCTGGACGGGGCGCTCGACCCGACGCAGACCACGATCGACCGCACCGTGGACCAGAACGCCGGCTTCCAGCAGGCGTTCGAGGCGTACGCGACGGCGTGCGCGCAGCAGCAGAACTGCCCGCTGGGCACCGACCCCGCGCTCGCGACGAGCCGTTTCCAGGCGCTGACCCGGCCGCTGATCGACGCCCCGCTGCCGGCCGACCGCGGCGCCCGGCAGCTCTCGTACACCGACGCCGTGACCGGCACGATCCAGGCGCTCTACCTCTCGGACTTCTGGCCGTACCTGTCGCTGGGCCTGTCCGGGGTCGCGTCCGGGGACGGGACGGTGCTGCTCACGCTGGCCGACCTCTACTACAACCGCGGGCCCGACGGGCACTACGGCGACGGGATCGAGGCGTTCAACGCGATCAGCTGCGTCGACGAGCAGCGCATCACCGACCGCGCCGAGCAGGCCGAGCTGATCCGCCGGGCCAACGAGGCCGCCCCGTTCCGCGACGACGGCCGCGGCGTGGTCGACGCCCTGGACATGTGCGCGTTCTGGCCGGTGCCGCCGACGAGCAGCCCGCACGTCCCGCAGGTGAGCGGCCTGCCGCCCACGCTCGTCATCTCGACCACGGGCGACCCGGCCACCCCGTACCAGGCCGGCGTCGACCTCGCGCGGGCGCTGGGCGGCAGCCTGCTGACGTTCGAGGGGGAGCAGCACACGGTCGCGCTGCGCGGGGTGCCGTGCGTCGACGACGCGGTGACGCGCTACCTCGTCGACCTGGCGCTGCCCCCGCCCGACACCGTCTGCCGTCCGGCCTGACGTGCACCCCGGTCCACCGGTCCTGGAGGGGCCGCGCGTGCGGCTGCGGGAGATCCGTCCGGCCGACGCCGCGGACCTGTTCGTGTTCCGCTCCGACCCGGAGGAGCAGCGCTTCACGACCCGCCGCTGCGCACGCTCGCCGAGGCCGGCGCGCTGGTCGAGCGGCTGGTGCGGGAGCAGCGCGAGCTGGGCGCGCGGCGCTGGGGGATCACGCTTACCGGCGACGACACCGTGGTCGGCCTGCTCGGCTACAACTACTGGGACGTGCAGCACCGCCGGGCCGCGATCGGCTACGACCTCAAGCGCTCGCTGTGGGGGAAGGGGCTGGCGGCGGAGGCGATGGAGCTGGCACTCGGCTTCGGGTTCGACCGGATGGACCTCAACCGTGTGGAGGCCCACACCGACGCCGCCAACGCCCGTTCGATCCGGCTCCTGCGCAGGCTCGGTTTCTGGCAGGAGGGCACGTTCCACGAGCGCTACCTGGAGGACGGCGCCTTCCACGACGTGGCGCTGTTCGTCCTCCTGAGGCGTGATCGTGTGCGGCATCTCGCACCTGATCGCGGGCGTGAGCAGGGAGGAAACACTCCTGTAACACGGCGTTCCTACGCTCGGCGGCCATGGACCGCCAGCAGGAGTTCGTGCTCCGCACCCTCGAGGAACGCGACATCCGCTTCGTGCGCCTCTGGTTCACCGATGTCCTCGGCTATCTGAAGTCGGTCGCGGTCGCCCCGGCGGAGCTGGAGGGCGCTTTCGCGGAGGGCATCGGGTTCGACGGGTCGGCGATCGAGGGCTTCGCCCGCGTCTACGAGTCGGACATGGTCGCCCGCCCCGACCCGTCGACGTTCCAGGTGCTGCCCTGGGAGACGGCGCAGGGCGAGCACTACTCGGCGCGCATGTTCTGCGACATCGCGATGCCCGACGGCTCGCCCTCGTGGGCCGACCCGCGGCACGTGCTGCGCCGCGCCCTGTCCAAGCCGGCGAGGCCGGCTTCACCTGCTACGTCCACCCCGAGATCGAGTTCTACCTGCTGCGCGGGCTGCCCTCCGACGGCACCACGCCCGAGCCGGCCGACTCCGGCGGCTACTTCGACCAGGCCAGCCACGACGTCGCCCCGCACTTCCGGCGCAACGTGATCGAGACGCTGGAGTCCATGGGCATCTCCGTGGAGTTCAGCCACCACGAGGGCGGGCCCGGCCAGCAGGAGATCGACCTGCGCTACGCCGACGCCCTGACCATGGCCGACAACATCATGACCTTCCGGTACGTGGTGAAGGAGGTCGCGATCACCCAGGGCGTGCGGGCGTCGTTCATGCCCAAGCCGTTCACGCTGCACCCCGGCTCGGCCATGCACACGCACTTCTCGCTCTTCGAGGGCGACCGCAACGCGTTCCACGACCCGAACGACCCGTACGAGCTGTCGGAGACGGGCAAGGCGTTCGTCGCCGGGGTGCTGCGGCACGCCCGTGAGATGAGCGCGGTCACCAACCAGTGGGTCAACTCCTACAAGCGCCTGATCACCGGCGGCGAGGCGCCCACGGCCGTGTCGTGGGGGCACGCGAACCGGTCCGCGCTGGTCCGGGTGCCGATGTACTCGCCGGGCAAGTCGTCCACGCGCCGCGTCGAGATCCGCACGCTGGACAGCGCCTGCAACCCGTACCTCGCGTTCGCGGTGATCCTCGGCGCCGGGCTCACCGGCGTGCAGAAGGGCTACGAGCTGCCGCCGGCCACGGAGGACGACGTCTGGTCGCTCACCGAGACCGAGCGCCGCGCGATGGGCTACGAGGCCCTCCCGCAGAACCTCAACGAGGCGCTCGCGTCGATGGAGCACTCGGAGCTGGTCGCCGAGATCCTCGGCGAGCACGTCTTCGACTTCTTCCTGCGCAACAAGCGCTCCGAGTGGGACGCCTACCGCCGCAACGTCACCCCCTACGAGCTGGCCACCTACCTCCCGGTGCTCTGAGCGCACGAATCCGGCGACTCGCGCACACGAATCCAGCGACTCGCGGGGAGGGGCCTGCGGCCCGCCCGCGAGTCGCCGGAAAAGTGCGCGCGAGTCGCGGGAAAAGTGCGCGCGAGTCGTGAAACGGGTCGTCCGCGGGCGGGTGGTACGGCAGGCTGCCCGGGCGTGGAGATCGTCCGGCACGGCACACCCGAGGCGTACGCGGCGGCGGCCGGGCCGCTGCTGCGGGCCGACCCGCTGCGGCACACGATCGCGCTGACCGCGCTCGACGGGATGTGCCGCGACGGGCACCCGGCCGCCGTGCTGCTCACCGTGCACGAGCACGGCGAGGTCACCGCGGCGCTGCTGCGCAGCCCGGGCCGTCCGGCGCTCGTGTCGGCCGTGCCGCCCCGGCTCGCCGCGGCGGTGGAGGCGGAGCTGGCCGCCGCCGACCCGTGGCTGCCCGGCGCCGGTGGCACGTTGCCCGAGGTCACGGCGTTCACGGCCGCCTACCTCGCGCGCACGGGCGGCCGGGCCCGGACCCGCATGCAGAGCCGCCTCTACGCCCTCGGCGAGCTGGTGCCGCCGGCCGGTGTCGCCGGTTCGGCCCGCCGTGCCGGGCCCGCGGACGCCGGGCTCCTCGCCTCGTGGCGGGTGGCGTTCGCCGAGGAGGCCGACGGCGCGCCGGTCGACGTCGGCCAGGCCCGCGAGGTCGTGCTCAGCAGCCTGCGGCTGGGCACGGCGGAGCTGCTGTGGGAGGTGGACGGGCGCCCGGTCGCGCAGGCGACCGCGCGGCCGGTGGTGGCGGGCATGTCCCGGATCGGCCCGGTCTACACGCCGCCGGAGCACCGCGGCCGCGGCTATGCGGCCGCGGTGACGGCGGCGGCCTCCCGCTGGGCGCTCGACGCCGGCGCCGCGCACGTCGTGCTCTTCACCGACCTCGCCAACCCGCTCACCAACCGGCTCTACCCGCGCCTCGGCTACCGCCCGGTGCACGACACGGCCGAGCTGGACTTCAGTTCCTGAGCGCCCGTTCCTGGAAGATCACGGCCGCATGGCTCGCCATGGCCGCGATGTGGCAGGGCGAGCGCGGCGCCATCCGGACGGCGCTGAGGCAGCCCCGGCAGCGCCCGTCCGCCCCGGCGACGTGCAGCTTCAGCAGGTCGCGCCACAGCGCCGGCCAGTCGGCGATCGCGGCCGCCGCCTCGCTGATCCGGTCCCGGTGTTCTTCCTTGAGTGTCTTGGTCGACATGACCTGGAGGTTCCGGATGGCCGGTGGGATCCGCCCCGCATGATCTGCAACTTTCACTTCCCACCTTGCACCTGACACGATCTCTGATCGTGCGGGATTCGACTGTCCGGAGGCGGCAGCTCGCACGCGAGCTCCGGTCGCTCCGGGAACGGGCCGGGTTGACGATCGAGGTCGCGGCTCCGGCGCTGGACTGGTCGGCCAGCAAGCTCAGCCGGATCGAGAACGCTCGTCAGGGCGTGGACGTCCATGCCGTGCGCAGCATGCTCGACCTCTACGACGGCGCCGACGTGTGGGACCGGGTCATCGAGATGACGCGGGAGGCGGGGAAGAAGGGGTGGTGGCGAGGGTTCGGGCTGCGGGGCGAGCTTGGCTACGTGCCCCTGGAGGCGGAGGCGACGCTGGTTCGGGACTTCACGGTGATGTACGTGCCCGGGCTGCTCCAGACCGCCGACTATGCACGAGCGCTGTTCGACGGATCGGCGAGGCCCTGGACCACCGAGCAGAAGGAGCGCGAGGTCGTGGTTCGGATGATCCGGCAGAAGCGGCTGACCTCGACCGAGGATCCGCTGGAGCTGGTCGCGATCCTCGATGAGGCGGTGCTGTACCGCCCGGTCGGCGGGGCCGAGGTCATGCGCGCCCAGCTGGAACGGCTGATCGAGGCGGCCGCGTTCGACACGCTGACGTTCCAGGTGCTTCCCACAGGGCTCGGTGCACATGCCGGGATGAGCGGTGCGTTCTCGGTGCTGAGCTTCGATGGGCTCGGTGAGCCGGACATAGCGTACGTCGAACATGCCATGGGCGCGTCCACCTGGAGAAGGAGGAGGAGGTCGCCATGGCGAAGCTCGTGTTCGATCGTCTCCGCTCGGCGGCTCTGAGCCCGGCCGACTCCGTCGCCCTGGTCGAGCAGGTGATCGCCCAGTCATCCGGAAGAAGGTGACGGATGCTCGCCTGGCGGAAGAGCAGCTGTGGAGGCCGTCCAGGCAGGCGAGTTCGACCGCACCCCCTGAGCCCCGACCCCCGAACCGCATTGTGGCTCCACAACGCAGTCTGAGACCGTCCAAACTGCGTTATGGAGCCATAATGCGGTTCGGGGCGGGTCTCGCCGACCGTTGCGTTATCGCTTCGTTATGCAGGCCATGGGTGGCGGATCGGGAACGTGATCGTCACATGACGGCAAGACGATGGTGATCCGGCGTTCCGGATAGGGCAGGATCGGAGGCCGTGACGCGCACCGGTAGCTCGCTCGCCAGGCTGGGCCTCACGGAACCGTGGGCCGAGACCACCGCCACCGATCTGGGCTGGTGGGCCGGCGACAAGCCGCCGGTGGCGCCGAGGCCGTCATGTGGGCGCTGGCCCGCAGTCCCGACCCCGACCTCGCCCTCCGGGCCGCCGAGCGGCTGATGCACGCCGCGCCGGACCGTGCGGCGCTGGACGCCGCGCTGCGGTCCGACGAGGTGCTGCGCGGGCGGCTGTTCGCCCTGCTCGGCAGCTCGACGGCGCTGGCCGACCACCTCGTCACCCACCCCGACCGCTGGCGCCGCCTCACCGCGTCCGCGCCGCCGCCCGGGGAGGGTGCGCGGGCGGCGCTGCTGCGCGCCGTCGGCGCCGACCCCGACGGGCCGCCCGCCGGTGCGCAGGACGGGTCGGCGGCGACGCTCACGACGGCCGCGGCCGTCAACGCGCTGCGCACGGCGTACCGCGACGAGGTGCTGGTGCTCGCCGCCGCGGACCTCGCCGCGGTGGGGGAGCCGGGGCTCCCCGTGCTCCCGGTGGAGGAGGTCGCGGCGCAGCTCGCCGACCTCGCGGCGGCCGCGTTGCAGGCCGCGCTGGCCGTCGCCGCCGCCGAGACCCCGGACGCGGGCCGGCTCGCCGTGATCGCGATGGGCAAGTGCGGCGGGCGGGAGCTGAACTACGTCAGCGACGTCGACGTCGTGTTCGTCGCCGAGCCGGCCGACCCGCAGACCGCGCGCCTGGCGAGCCGGCTGATGCGGATCGCGGGCGAGGCGTGTTTCCAGGTGGACGCCAACCTGCGGCCGGAGGGGCGGCAGGGCGAGCTGGTCCGCACGCTCGACAGCCACCTGTCGTACTACAAGCGGTGGGCCAAGACGTGGGAGTTCCAGGCGCTGCTCAAGGCCCGGCCCGTCGCGGGCGACCCGGAGCTGGGCGCCGCCTACGCCGAGGCCGTCGCGCCGCTGGTGTGGAGCGCGGCGGGGCGCGACGACTTCGTGGCCGACGTCCAGGCCATGCGCCGGCGCGTGGAGGAGCACATCCGCCCCGACCACGCCGACCGCGAGCTGAAGCTGGGGCCGGGCGGGCTGCGCGACGTCGAGTTCGCGGTGCAGCTGCTGCAGCTGGTGCACGGCCGCACGGACGAGGCGATCCGGTCGCGTCCACGTTGGAGGCGCTGGCCGCGCTCGCCGAGAACGGCTACGTCGGACGGGAGGACGGCGCGAACCTCGCCGCGTCCTACCGGTTCCTGCGGCTGCTGGAACACCGGCTGCAGCTGCAGCGGATGCGCCGCACGCACCTGCTGCCCGCGCCCGAGGAGACGGCGGCCCTGCGCTGGCTCGCCCGCGCGGCCCGGATGCGTCCGGACGGGCGGCGCGACGTCGTCGGCGTGCTGGCCGCCGAGTGGGCGCACAACGCGCGCCGCGTGCGCCGGCTGCACGAGAAGCTCTTCTACCGGCCGCTGCTCACGGCCGTCTCGCGGCTGTCGCCGGACTCGGCGCGGCTGTCGGAGAAGGCCGCGGTGGCCCGGCTGGGCGCGCTGGGCTGGGCGTCGCCGGAGGGGGCGCTCGCGCACCTGCGCGCGCTGACGTCCGGCGTCACGCGGGCCGCGTCGATCCAGCAGACGCTCCTGCCGGTGCTGCTCGGCGAGCTGGCCGCGAGCCCCGACCCGGACCACGGGCTGCTCGCCTACCGCCGCGTCTCCGAGGCGCTCGCCACCACGCCGTGGTACCTGCGGCTGCTGCGCGACGAGGGGCTCGTCGCCGAGCGGCTGATGCGGCTGCTCGGCACGTCCGCGCTGGTCCCGGACCTGCTCGTGCGCGCACCCGAGGTGCTGCGGCTGCTCGCCGCGCCCGCGCCGGGGCAGGCCGACGAGCTGCGCCGCGACCCCGTCGACGTCGCGACGTCGCTGCGCGCGACCGTCGCCCGCCAGCACGACCCGGACGCCGCGGCCGCCACCGCGCGGTCGATGCGCCGCCACGAGCTGCTGCGCGTCGCGTCGGCGGACCTGCTCGGGCTGATCGCCGTCGACGAGGTGTGCGCGGCGCTCAGCGCCGTGTGGGTGGCGGTGCTGCAGGCGACGCTCGACTCGGTCGTGCGCGCGATCGACGGCGGGCCCGCGCCCGCCCGCGTCGCCGTGATCGGGATGGGCCGGCTCGGCGGTGCGGAGCTGGGCTACGGCAGCGACGCGGACGTGCTGTTCGTCTGCGAGCCCGTGAACGGCGCCTCCGACCAGGACGCGGTGCGCTACGCGACCACCGTGGCCGAGACCGTCCGCCGGCGCCTCGCCGCACCCAGCCCGGACCCGGCGCTCGTGGTGGACGCCGACCTGCGTCCCGAGGGCCGTTCCGGGCCGCTCGTGCGCACGCTGGAGTCCTACCGCAGCTACTACGCGCGCTGGTCGGAGCCGTGGGAGGCGCAGGCGCTGCTGCGCGCGAGCGCGGTGGCCGGGGACCCCGACCTGGGCGTGCGGTTCCTGCACATGGTCGACCCGATCCGCTACCCGGCCGACGGCATCAGCCCCGCGACCGTCACCGAGATCCGGCGGATCAAGGCCCGCGTCGACGCCGAGCGGCTGCCGCGCGGCGCCGACCGCAGCACGCACACCAAGCTCGGGCTCGGCGGGCTCGCCGACGTCGAGTGGACGGTGCAGCTCCTGCAGCTGCAGCACGGCGGCGACGTGCCCGAGCTGCGCACGACGTCCACGCTCGAAGGGCTGCGCGAGGCGAACGAGGCCGGGCTGCTCAGCGCCGAGGACGCCGACGAGCTGGCCGCGGGCTGGACGATGGCCACCCGCGCCCGCAACGCCGTGATGCTCGTGCGCGGCAAGCCGGGCGACCAGCTCCCGCGCTCCGGGCGCGAGCTGCAGGCCGTGGCGGTGGCGATGGGCTACCCGGTGGACGGCGACCCGGGCGCTTCCTCGACGCTACCGCCGCACCACCCGCCGCTCCCGAGCGGTGGTGGAGCGGGTCTCTACGGCTGGTGACCTCGGAGCCCGCCCCTAGAGCCGGGCGAGCAGGAGGTCGAGCGGGCGCGGCACGCGGTCGAGGTCGAGCGCCGCGACGAGCGGACCGGAGTAGCGGATCTTGCGGCCGCCGCCCGACCCCAGGAACCGGCGCAGCTGGTCGTGCGTGGTGCCGGCGCTCCACGCGGGCTGCTTCTGGAGCGTGCGGAACGCACCGAGGTCGCCCTCGGCGTCGACGACCCGCTCGACCGCGGCGGTGCCGAGGGCGCGGATCAGCTCGTCCTCCAGATCGGCGACGCACACGAAGAACCCGAGCGCCTCCAACTCGGGGCGGCCGATGCCGGACCCGAGACCGGCGCGTTCGAGGGCCCGCCGGAAGCCGGGCTCCTCCCCGGCGTCGCACAGCCCGGCCAGCCGGAGGCCGTGGCCGGCCGGGCCGAACCGGCGGACGAACGTCCCGATGTTGGTCGCGCCGCCCATCGCCACGAGC
This sequence comes from Pseudonocardia sp. CNS-139, assembly GCA_001942415.1. GTDB lineage: Bacteria > Actinomycetota > Actinomycetes > Mycobacteriales > Pseudonocardiaceae > Pseudonocardia. The sequence continues at coordinate 25,511 of MKJX01000044.1, read as the reverse complement.
GAGACGCCCTCGGCAGCCAGGTCCCGGCCCCGGCGCCGCGCCAGCGTCTCGACGGCCGACCGGTCGCTCGCCCCCTCGACCAGGACCACGGTGTGCGGCTCGCTCACGGGCCCAGCGTCGCACCCGCTCCCGAAATGGAGGCGGCCGGGGCCGGCGCCGGGGTTAGCCTGCCGGAGTGCCCTCGATCGAGACCCTGCTGACGTTCACGCTCGCCGGGGTCGTCCTGGTGATCGTGCCCGGCCCGAGCGTGCTGTTCATCGTCGGGCGGGCGCTGGCGCACGGCCGTCGCGCCGCGCTCGCGAGCGTCGCGGGCAACACCACCGGCGCGTCGCTCGTGGTGGTGCTCGTCGCGCTGGGGCTCGGGACGGTGGCGGCCCAGTCGGCCACGGTGTTCACCGTGCTCAAGATCGCCGGCGCGGTGTACCTCGTCTACCTGGGCGTCCACACCATCCGCACGCGCGGCGACCTCGTCGAGGCGCTCGGCCGCCCGGCCGCGCCGGTGGACCGGCGGATGTTCTGGCAGGGCGTGGTGGTCGGGTTCACCAACCCCAAGGTGCTGATCTTCTTCGCGGCCGTGCTGCCCCAGTTCGTCGCGTCGGCGCGGGCAGCCCGACCACGCAGATGCTGGTGCTCGGGCTGCTGTTCGCGCTGATCGCGGCCACCCTCGACAGCGCGTGGGGGCTCGCCGCCGGCACCGCGCGGGCGTGGTTCGCGACCTTGCCCGCGCGGCTGCGCCGCCTGGGTGGCGCCGGTGGCGTGATGATGATCGTGATGGGTGCGGGCCTGGCCCTGACGGGCCGCAAGGACTGACCGGGCCTGTTCCCCCGCCACCCGCTCGCCCCCCGTTGCAGCAAAGCCACCCTCATGCAACGAGGCTGCGTGGGGGTGGCTTTGCTGCAACCGGTGGGCCCGTCGATCAGCCGGCCCGCAGCGCCGCCGCGAACCACTCGAACGCCGGGACCTGCGGCGGGAACGGCTCACGGCCGTTCAGCACCCCGAGCAGGGCCCAGTAGCGCTCGACGCGCCGGTCGGAGAACGTGGCGATCGTGGCGGCCAGCTCGTCGCGGGCCGCGCGGTCACCGAGCACGTCCGGCCCGACGATGCGGGCCAGCACGGCCTGCCCTCCGGCGAGGCGGGGTCGGTGCCGGCCGCCTCGGCCGGACCCGCGTGCTCGGTCACGAGCGCCGGGTCGGCCTGACGCGGTGCAGCGGCCTGCTCGGAGCCGGTCACGGCCATCTCCCGGACGCGCGCGCGGAACGCCGGGTCCGAGACCAGCTGCGCCAGCTCCACCCATGCCTCCACCTGTTCGGTGGTCGGGTCGTCGGGCAGTTCGGGCGGGAGCATGCGCATCCCGGCGGCGATGCCGGCGCCGGGCGCGTCGGGGTCGGTGCCGGCGAACGTGGCGTCGACGAACTCGTCGATCATCCGCTGCCGCTCGGCCGCCGAGAGCTGGGCGAGGTCGTTCATGAGGGCTGCCTTCCTGGGAGTGAGCGCGCCCCGGGCGAGCAGCGTGCACACGGCGCGCTGCGTCCGCAGGGTGCGGATCTGGGTGTCGATGGCCTGCACGTGCGCCGCCGCGACGTCCTCGACGCTGCGCCGGCGTCGAGCACCAGCCGCACGTCGTCGAGGCCGAGGCCGAGCTCGCGCAGCGTGCGCACGAGGTCGAGCCGGGCGACGGCCCGGGCGTCGTAGCGGCGGTAGTTGCCGGTCGTGCGGTCCGTCTCGGGCAGGACGCCCTCGTCGGACCAGAACCGGATCGTGCGGACCGGCACGCCCGTCCGGCGGGCCAGCTGCCCGATCGTGAGCAGGGCGTTCTCGGTCATGCGGCCATCCTGAAGTCTCCAGCGGCTGGAAGGTCAAACCCGATTACGGAGCGTGCCAGACTGGGGCGCGTGGGGGACGCCGTCGACACGCTCCAGCGCACGGTCGAACAGCTCGTGGGGCAGCGGTCGGGCGTGCTGCTCGCCGCGGTGCTCGCCCTCGTCGCCGTCACCTGGTCGGCGTTCTGGCGGTGGACGCGTGTGGTCGTGACGATCGCGCACGAGGGCGGCCACGCGCTCGTCGCCGTGCTGGCCGGGCGCGGGCTCACCGGCATCCGGCTGCACACGGACACGTCCGGGCTCACCGTCTCGACGGGCGCCCGCCGCGGCCCCGGCCTGGTCTTCACGTTCCTCGGCGGCTACCCGGCGCCGTCGCTGCTCGGGCTGGGCGGCGCGGTGCTCGTCGCCGCCGACATGGCCGAGCTCGCGCTGTGGATCGCGGTCGCGCTGCTCGTCGCGACGCTGGTGCACGTCCGGAACGTGTTCGGGGTGTTCTCGGTGCTCGCGACGGGCGCGCTGATCGGTGTGGTCGCGTGGTTCGGCGAGCCCCGGCTGCAGGACGGGTTCGCGGCGGCGCTCTGCTGGTTCCTGCTGTTCGGCGGCCTGCGCGCGGTGCGCGAGCTGCAGCGCGGCCGCCGCCGCGGCCAGAGCAACTCCGACGCGACATGCTCGCCCGCCTCACCCCGCTCCCGGGCGGAATGTGGACCGGCCTCTTCTGGTTGCTCGCAGCGGTGGCGGCGGTCGTCGCGGCCTGGGTGCTGCTGTGGCAAGGGGTGGGCAACACGTGAGCGACTGGAACCAGCAGATCATCGACGAGTTCCGGGCCAACGAAGGTCGCGTGGGCGGCATGTTCGAGGGCGCGCCGATGATCCTCATCCACCACGTGGGTGCGCGGACGGGCGTCGAGCGGGTCTCGCCGCTCGTCTACTTCCCCGAGGACGACGGCCGGATGATCATCGTGGCGTCCAAGGGCGGGTCGCCGGAGAACCCGGCCTGGTACCACAACCTCAAGGCCAACCCGAAGATCGACGTCGAGGTCGGCGCGCGCACGTTCCCCGTCGCCGTCGAGGAGCTGACCGCGGACGAGCGCCCGGCCGTGTGGGAGCGCATCGTCACCGACCGTCCCGGCTTCGGCGACTACCAGCGCAAGACCAGCCGCGTCATCCCCGTGCTGCGGCTCACGCCGGTCTCCTGAGCGCGACCGGGCAGGATCGATCCCGCGATCAACGCCGAGATCAACGCCGACCCGGAGGACCCATGTCGATCACGCTCGCCCAGGCCCAGACCATCGTGGCGGCCGCGCTGGACCACGGCACCGCGCAGGGCTACAGCCCGCTGACGGTGGCGGTGCTGGACACCGGGGGCGTGCTCGTCGCGCTGGGCCGCCAGGACGGCTCGGGCAACCTCCGCCCGGACATCGCCGTCGCGAAGGCGTCGGGTGTGCTCGCCCTCGGCATCCCCAACCGGGCGATCGCCGCCCGTGCCGCCGAGGCTCCCGCGTTCTTCACCTCCGTGGTGGCGCTCGCTGGCGGCAAGCTGCTCTCCGTGCCGGGCGGCGTCTTCGTCCGGGACGCCGGCGGCGCGCTGCTCGGCGCGGTCGGCGTCACCGGCGACGTCTCGCTCAACGACGAGGCCGCCGCCCTCGCCGGGATCGCGGCCGCCGGGCTCGTCGCCGAGACGGGGTCGGAGGACTGAGCATGGCACCCGGGATCGGACCCGGCCTCGCCCTGGCCCTGGTCTCGGCCGTGACGTTCGGGCTCTCCGGCCCGTTCGCGAAGGCGCTGACCGACGCCGGCTGGTCGGCCAACGGCGCCGTGCTCGTCCGGCTGGCCGGCTCGGCCGCGATCCTGCTGGTCATCCTGGCGGGCGTCCGGCCGGGAGTCGTCGCCGCCCTCCGCAGCGACGGGCCCGCGCTGCTCGTCTACGGGCTGCTCGCCATGGCGGGCGTCCAGGTCGCGTTCTTCAACGCGCTGCTCTACCTGCCGGTCGCCGTCGCGCTGCTGCTGGAGTACACCGGGCCGATCCTCGTGATCGCGTGGGTGTGGCTCGTCCGGCGGCAGCCGCCCACGCGGCGCACGCTCGTCGGCGCCGGGATCGCCGTGCTCGGCCTGACGTTCGTCGTGCAGGTGTGGACGGGCGTGGAGCTGCGCTGGGAGGGGCTGGCCTGGGGGTTCGCCGCCGCGGTCTGCCAGGCGTCGTACTTCCTGATCGCCGACCGGGCCGGCAGCCGTACCCCGCCGCTCGTGCTGGCCGGCGTCGGCATGTCGGTCGGCGCCGTGGTGGTGGCGGTGCTCGGCGTGGCCGGAGTGCTGCCCGTCGTCATCGACCCGGCGGCGACCGGCGTGTTCCTCGGCGGCCTCGACGTCGGCTGGCCCGTCGCGGCCGGGCTGCTCGTCGTCGTGTCGACCGTGATCGCCTACCTCACGGGCGTGGCCGCGGTCGGCCGGATCGGCGCGGCTCGCGGCTCGCTCGTGGCGCTGCTGGAGGTCGTGACGTCCGCGCTGGCGTCGTGGCTGCTGCTCGGGCAGGTGCCGACCGCGATGCAGGCCGCCGGGGGCGTGCTGATCCTGGCCGGCGTGGCGCTCACGACGGGCGCGCGCCGCGCCGCCCGCTCCGCCGACCCCACCCCGACGGCCATCTGACGCCGCGCGCGGGCGGCGTGGCCGGCGGAGCAGGGGCCGGACGCGCGTCGGCCCACGCCGCGACCACCGCGTCCACGTCGACCGGGCGCAGCGGCACCCTCGGCCCCGAGGGCGCGCGCAGCCACTCCGCGATCCGGCGGTTCAGGTCGGAGACGGCCGCCCGCACGTCCGCCTCGGTGGGCAGGTCGTGCACCGTCTCGGGCAGCCCCTGCACCTCCTTGCGCAGCTGCAGCGACGTCGGCAGCAGCAGGTCGGACGAGAGCCCCTCGCGCTGGACGAACTGCCGCACCCCCCTCCCGACGCTACCGGGCGGCCGGTCCGCCCCCGAGCCGCATTCTGGCTCCACAATGCAGTCTGGAGCGCTCGAAAACTGCGTTATGGAGCCATGCTGCGAGCGAGGCGCCCGGCCATCGGGAAGGCCGAGGGCCCGCACGTCGAACGGGTCGAGGTCGGCACGGACCTGGGTGCCGGTCCGGCTCCAACTGCATTCTGGCTCCACAACGCAGTCTGAAGCCCTCTAAAACTGCGTTATGGAGCCAGAATGCGGGTGGGGGCGCGCGGCCAGGAGAATCCTCCTGTGCCCGAGGTGATCAGCAGCTCCGCCAACCCCCTGGTCAAGCGGATGCGGCTGCTCGCCGACCGGCGCCACCGCCGCCGCGAGGGGGTGTTCCTGGTGGAGGGGAACCAGCCGGTCTGGCGGGCGGTCGAGGCGAGGTGGGAGATCGAGACGCTCGTCGTCGCACCGGAGCTGCTCGGGGACCGGGCCGCGGAGCTGGTCGCCGGCCAGGAGGCGCGCGGGGTACGGGTGGCGCGGCTCAGCCGCGAGCTGTTCGAACGCCTCTCCGACCGCGACGGCCGTCGGGGATCGCCGCGATCGTCCGCGGCGGGCTCGGCGGTCCGGAGGCGCTGCCGGTCGGGGCGGGGTCGGTCTTCGTCGCGCTGCACGAGATCGGCAACCCCGGCAACCTCGGCACGGTCGTCCGCACCGCCGACGCGGCCGGCGCCTCCGGCGTGGTGCTCGTCGGCGACACCACCGACCCGTTCGCGCCGGCCGCGGTGAAGGCGAGCATGGGGTCGCTCTTCGCCGTGCCGCTCGCGCACGTCCCGGACCTCGACGCGTTCTTCGACTGGGCCGGCGAGCACGGCGTCCAGGTGGTCGCGACGTCCGGACGGGCGAGCGCGGCGCACTGGGACGCCGCCTACCCCGGGCCGGTCGCGCTGCTCATGGGCAGCGAGGGCGACGGCCTCCCGGACGCGGCTCTGACCAGGGCGGACGCGCAGGTCCGCATCCCGATGACGGGCACGGCGGAGTCGCTCAACCTCGCCGTCGCGACGGGCGTGCTGCTCTACGAGGCCCGCCGCCACGCCGTCGGCTCGTGATCAGCCGGGCACGGGCCGGCGCGGGCCCACGTGCACGGTCGCGGCGACCAGCCGGGGCACCGCGTGCAGCAGCCGGTGCTCGGTGGCCGTGGCGATGTCGTGTGCGCGACCACGTCGAGCCCGGCGTCGACGGTGAGGTCGACCTCGGCGCGCAGCCGGTGGCCGGTCCAGCGCAGCCGCAGCCCGTCCACGTCGACCACCCCGGGGACGTCGCGGGCGGCGGCCTCGGCGGTGTCGACGAGCGCGGGGTCGACGGCGTCCATCAGCCGGCGCCCGATGTCGATCGCGGTCGTGCGGAGCACCACCAGGATCGCGACCGTGATCAGCAGCCCGACGATCGGGTCGCCAGCGGGAACCCGGCCAGCACGCCGAGCGCGGCGCCGACCACGGCCAGCGACGTGAACCCGTCGGTGCGGGCGTGCTGGCCGTCGGCGACCAGGGCCGCCGAGCCGATCCGGCGCCCGACCCGGATGCGGTAGATCGCGACGAGCTCGTTGCCGGCGAACCCGACCAGGCCCGCGACCAGCACGGCCCCGACGTTCGTGACGGGCTGCGGGTCGAACAGCCGGCGGACCGACTCGTAGCCGGTCGCGACGGCGGACAGGGCGATCGTCGCGACGACGAACGCGCCGGCCAGGTCCTCCGCGCGCCCGTACCCGTAGGTGTAGCGGCGGTCGGCCGCGCGCCGGCCGAGCACGAACGCGGCCCACAGCGGCACGGCCGTGAACGCGTCGGAGAAGTTGTGCACGGTGTCCGCGAGCAGCGCCGTGGAACCGGACACCACGAAGACGGCCAGCTGGGCGAGTGCGGTGGCGGCGAGCGCGGCGAAGCTGAGCACGAGCGCGCGGATGGCGGCCCTGCTGCTGGTCAGCGCGGGGTCGAGGGCATGCCCGTGGCCGTGCCCGTGCTCCGTCATGAACACGGAGAATAGTCAACGCGCCGCCATTCCGGCAGTTCTCGGCGTAAATGCCAGAATGTTGCACGCGCGAATGTGCGGCTCTCGCACCGCCTTTTCCGGCTACGGCGTGACGATCGGGAACGCGTGGTCGGGCGGCTCCAGCAGGGACATGAGCGTGGTCAGCGCCTGCGGATCGCCGTCGAGGCGCGCGTCGCCGGGCCCGCGCCCGGTGACGATGCCGAGCAGCTGGGCCTTGGTGAGGGTCAGCGTGAGGTCGGCGCCGCCGTCGCGCGGGTTGGGCGTCGGGATCAGCGCGCCGTGCGACAGCGCCAGCCGCACGGTCCCGCCGCCGTCGGCGAACCGCCAGTCGATGACGAACGACGCGGCGGCCGCGCGCGGCCCGTCGACCCGGATGGCGAGGCTGTCGAAGAGCTGCTCCACGGTGAGCGCGTCGGCCATGCCGCCGACGAGGTCGGGGATCGGCGGCGGCTTCACGCCGTGGCGCAGCTCCTGCGCACCGGTCAGGTAGAACCCGCGCCAGGTCGCGTTCTCCGCGCCGTGGCCCAGGCGCTCGTAGACGCCGGCCAGCGCGTCGCGGGCGGCGCCGTCGTGCGGGTCGGCGAAGACGGCGTGGTTGAGCAGCTCGGCCGCGAACCGCAGGTCACCGGCGTCGGCGTACCGCCGCGCTTGTCCAGCACGGCCGCCCGCCCGCCGATCGCCTCGACGTAGCGGGTGGCCGCGGCCTCCGGCGGGGGGCGCCCAGAGCGTGGCCGGGTTCCCGTCGAACCAGCCCATGTACCGCTGGTAGATCGCCTTCACGTTGTGGCTCACCGAGCCGTAGTAGCCCTGCGCGTGCCAGGCGTCGCGCAGCGCGGGCGGCAGCTCGATCCGCTCGGCGATCTCGGCGCCGGTCATCCCGCTGTTGAGCATCCGCAGCGTCTGGTCGTGCAGGTACGCGTAGAGGTCGCGCTGCTCGGCGAGGTACCGGACGACGTTGTCGGTGCCCCACGTCGGCCAGTGGTGCGAGGCGAACGCGACGTCGCTGCCGGCCCCGAAGAGGCCGATCGCCTCGTCGAGGTAACGCGACCAGGCCCGCGGGTCGCGCACGAGCGCCCCGCGCAGCGTCAGGATGTTGTGCAGGTTGTGCGTGGCGTTCTCGGCCATGCACAGCGCGCGGTGCTCCGGGAAGTGGAAGTTCATCTCGGCGGGCGCCTCGGTGCCGGGCGTGACCTGGAAGACGATGCGCACGCGTCGAGCACCTCGGTCTGGCCGGTGCGCGTCACGTCGACGGTCGGCGGGACCAGCCCGAACGAGCCGCCCGACGTCGCGATGCCCAGACCGTTGCCCACCACGCCGGTCGGGCCGGGCTCCAGCGACGCGCCGTACATGTACGTGGCGCGCCGGCCCATCGCGACCCCGGCGTACGCGTTCTCCGACACCGCGTGCTCCAGGAAGCCCCGCGGCGCGAGGACCGGGACGCGCCGGCGCCGGCGGGCAGCACGCCCTTGCTGCCGCCGAAGTGGTCGGCGTGCGAGTGCGTGTAGATCATCGCGGTGACGGGCCGGTCGCCGCGGTTGCGCCGGTAGAGCGCCAGCCCCGCCGCCGCCGTCTCGGCCGAGACCAGCGGGTCGATCACGATCACGCCGTGCTCGCCCTCGACGATCGTCATGTTCGAGATGTCCAGGCCGCGCACCTGGTAGATCCCGTCCGTCACCGCGAACAGCCCGTTGCGGACGCACAGCTGCGCCTGGCGCCACAGGCTCGGGTGCACGGTGGCCGGGCGCTCGCCGTCGAGGAACGCGTAGGCCGTGAGGTCCCAGACCCGGCGGCCGTCGGGGGTGGTCACGACGCACGGGTCGAGCGCGTCGACGAGCCCGCGCCCGGCGTCGTCGAAGTCGGTCCGGTCGGAGAAGTCGAGGGTCACCGGCGGAACGCTCCAGTCGCGGCCGGACCGGCACATCACCCGCGTGAGGTGAGGCACCGACGGCGCCGACCGGCCGAGACTCGCCGTTCGTGGCGGAGTGGGCCGGACAGGCGACCAAGGCGCAGGTGGTCGGCGCGTCCGTGCGGTCGGTGCTGAGCATCGTGCTGATGGTGGTCGTCTACTACCTGGCGCCGCTGGACCGTGCGCTCGACGTGAGCGCCGGGGTGCGGCTCGCGCTCGGGCTCGGCGGCTCACGGTCGCGCTGGTCTGGCAGACGCGGGCGATCATCGGTTCGACGAAGCCCCGGCTGCAGGCCGCCGAGACCGTCGCCGTCGGGCTGCCGTTCCTGCTGCTGCTCTACGCGTCGGTCTACCTGCTGATGTCGTACGGCGACCCGGCGTCCTTCAACGAACCGCTCGGCCGGACGGACGCGCTGTACTTCACGCTGACCGTGTTCGCCACGGTCGGGTTCGGCGACATCGTGCCGGTCACCGACGCCGCCCGCATCGCCACGATGACGCAGATGGTCGTCGGGCTGGTCGCGGTCGGTGTGGTGGCGAAGCTGCTGCTCGGCGCCGTGCGCCGGGCCGTCAGCGCGCAGGAGGCGGCACAGGACGGGCCGGAGCGGAGGCCGCCGCCGGGCTAGCCTCCGTGCGCCGGGCGGGGGCGAGCCGCACCCCCGGCAGCCCGCGGGTGAGGAAGAGGCTCAGCAGCGCGATCCCGGCCGCGACCAGCAGCGCGACGCGCAGTGCCGTCAGCTGGGCGTCCCCGTAGGCCGCGAGCACGGCGTCCGCCTCGGCGGGAGGGATCCCGGCCGCCGCGAGCGCCTGCTCCACCTCGTCGACCGGCACGAACTCGACCCCGCTCGCGACCGCGACCCCGACCTGCTCCTGCACCGCGGCGGAGATCCGGGGTCGCCCTGCACCCCGCTCAGCGCCGTGACGGTCAGCGCGCCGACGACAACCGAGCCGATCAGCGCCGTGCCGAGCGACGACCCGAGGTTCTGCGCCGTGTACTGCAGGCCGCCGACCTCGCTGCGCTCCGCGTCCCCGACGCTCGACTGCGCGACGTTGCCCAGCTGGGCCGCGAGCAGCCCCATCCCGACGCCCAGCAGCGCCATCGCGGCCGCGAAACCGGCCTCGGCGAGCTGCGGGCGGACGGTCGCCACCAGCCAGATCGTCGCGACGAGCAGCACGGCGAAACCGACCCGGGCGATCGTCCGCGGCTCGCCAGGCGGTTCAGCAGCGGCGCGCACATCGACGTGACCAGCATCGTGACCGAGACGGGCAGCAGCCGCAGCCCGGTCTGGAACGCGTCGAGCCCGTGCACGACCTGCAGGTAGAGCGGCACGGTGAAGAACAGGCCGAGCAGGATGAGGTTCTGCGCGACCAGCGTGGACAGGGCCGCGCGCAGCGGGGTCACGTCGAACAGCTCCCAGCGCACCAGCGGGTCGCGCCCGCGGCGCTCCCGGTGGCGCAGCCAGCTGCGCAGCACGCCGAGGACCACCAGCCCCGCGGTGATCACGAACGGGGTGGGCGAGAAGCCGAGCACCGTGAACGGCGGGTCGAGCGGGCGCAGCCAGCCCCAGGTGCCGCTCTGCAGGACGCCCAGCACCACGAGGGCGAGGCCGACCACCGACAGGACCGCACCGACCGCGTCGAACGCGCGGCGCGGTCCCGTGGCCGGGGCGTCGGTGATCCAGCGCATCGTCAGCAGGATGGCGATGACGATCACGACCTCACCCGCGAACACCACCCGCCACGACAGGTAGGTCGTCGCCCAGCCGCCGAGCAGCGGTCCCACCGCGATGCCGGCCCCGGCGAGCCCGCCGATCACGCCTAGGCCGCCGCGCGCTGCTGGCCGGTGTAGTTGCCGCCGACGAGCGCGGCCAGCGCGGGCAGCACGAGCGCGCCCCCGAGCCCCTCGATCACGGACCAGCCGAGCACGAGCACCCACAGGGTCGGCGCGACGGCGGTCAGCGCCGAGCCGATCCCGTAGACGACGAGCCCGACGCCGAACGCCCGGCGTCGCCCGACGATGTCGCCGACCTGTGAACCGGTGATCAGGAACGCCGCCATGACCAGCGTGTACAGGGTGATCGTGGCCTGGATCGCGCTGATGTCCGTCGCGAAGTCCACCACCAGCTGACTGATCGACACGTTCATGACCGACGTGTCGAGCACGACGAGGAACTGCGCCATCCCCAGCGGGACCAGTGCCTTCCACCGGCCCACGGCGCTCACCCCGTCCGGGCGGGATGCCCCGCGAGCACCCGCAGCAGCGCGGGCACCGCCTCGCCGAGCTTCGGCGCGGGCTGCGCCACGCCCGGCGCGTCCACCGGGACGCGCACCCGCAGCGCGCCCGGCAGCGTCCGGAACATCAGCGGCGGCGGGAGCTGCAGCGCCTCGCCGTCCACGCCGACGTCGAGCAGCGGCTCGCCCGAGTCGATCACGAGCTGCGGCACGCTCCACGCCCGGTAGCCGCGGAACCGGCTGATCCGGCCGGTCGCCTCGGCCGAGACCAGCGCCGGCAGGTCCCGCGCACGGTCGACGCTGACGGTGACGACGCCGAGCACGCCGCCGTCGAGCCGGGGCCGGGTGCCGAACCCGGTCATGCTGTCGAGCCGGTACACGCCGTTGGACACCAGCACCATGTCGGCCGAGGTCGTGGGCTCCCCGCCGGGGCGCTCGAAGCGCAGGTCGAACGGCGGGGCGTCGGGGCCGAGCAGGTCGGGCAGCATCTGCGCGGCCGTCGCGAGCTTCGCGTCCCGGTACGCGTCGGACTGCACGACCCGGGCGTAGACGCCCAGCGACGCGTTGTTCACGAAGATCCGGTCGCCGATCGCGGCGAGGTCGATCCGCCGCTCGACCGCCGTCCCGAACGCGTCGAGCGCCCCGACTACGTCGTCCCGGTCCAGGCCGAGGTCCAGCGCGAAGTGGTTGCGGGTGCCGGCCGGCACGCACACGTACGCCAGGCCGAACCGGCGCGCGACGTCGGCGACCAGCGCCTGCGACCCGTCGCCGCCGGCCATGCCGAGCACGTCCGCGCCCGCCGCGACGGCGTCCTCGGCGAGCACGCGCAGGTCGTCCCCGGGCAGCAGCGGCACGGCGTCGACGCCGCGCCTGCGGGCCTCGCCGGCCAGGTCGAACCGGGCGGCCTTGCCACCGCCGGAGCGCGGGTTCATCAGCAGCACGCCGTGGCGGGCCGGGCCCACCGGACGTCCGGCCGGTGCCGTGTCCAGCTCGTCGGCCAGCGCGTAGCGGGCCGCCGCGGCCGAGGCCAGGACCAGCAGGACGACCAGCACGATCCGCCCGACCGCCGCCCCGTCCAGCTGCAGCACGGCCACGACGAGCAGCACCACCACGGCCAGCAGCGCGAGCCCGGCCACCACCCCGGCGATTGCCCGGACGGCGCCGCGGTGCACGAGCGCCGTCCACGCGGCGACGACCGCGACCAGCACGAGCACGGCCGTCAGCACGAGCAGCCCGACGTTGCGGAACGTCGCGAGCACGACGGCCACGAGCGCCGCCACCAGGCCGATCAGCGCCCCGGCGGCGGCGAGGCGCCGGCCCATGGCCTACCTCCGTCTGCCGAGGAGCAGGCCGACGAGCACGCCGATCAGCACCATGATCACGAGCAGCAGCCAGACCGGCGACGTCACCGTCACCGCGAAGAGCTGGATCTGCACCGTGTCCCGGTTCTGCGCGACGAAGATCCCGACCAGCACCACGATGACGAGCGCGATCACCAGCCGCGGGCTGACCCGCCGGCGCGTGTGGGCCGGCGGGGCGGGGCTGGTACCGGTCACAGGGCGTCGCGCCGGTAGGTCGCCAGCGCCCAGATCACCGCGACGTCGAGTGCCATGATCACGAGCGACCAGATCGGGTAGTAGGGCAGGAACAGGAACTGGGCGAGCAGGCTCAGGCACGCCAGCCCGATGCCGACCGCCCGCGCCCACGTCTGCCCGCTGATCACCGCGAAGCCCGCGACCACGATCAGGATCCCGAGGATCAGGTGCACCCAGCCCCATGCGGTCAGGTCGAACGAGTAGACGTACGACGGCGTCGTCACGTAGACGACGTTCTGGAACAGCGCGGCGATGCCCGCGAGCACCTGCCACAGCCCACCCACCACCATGATCGCGGCGGCGAAGACGGTGAGCCCGCCGGCCCATCCGGTGCCCCGGCGTTCCTGCTGGCCGGCTGCGGGCGGCGAGGGCGTCTGCGTACTCATCGCGGCTCCTTCCACGGGTCGTTCACGGCTTGTTCAGGGCGGTCCGGTAGGTCCGGTCGCCGATGGTGGTCCGCCCGGGCCGTACCCGGCGTCGCCCGTAACGGGTGAACGGCCGTCCGATCCGCGCAGGCGCCGCCACCGCGGTCGCGGGCGATCCGGTGCGGGCGGGGCGGACGGCGGCGCGTCCGGGTCCGCCGCGTCGGATCTGACCAGGGCGTCCACCCATGCGGCGCGCGGGTCGAGGTCGACGAGCAGGGCCTTCGCGAGCAGCGTGAGCGGCACGGCGAGGATCGCGCCGAGCGGCCCGAGCATCCACGTCCAGAACACCAGCGAGATGAACGTGATGGTCACCGAGAGCCCGACCGCGTCCCCCACGAACCGGGGCTGGACGAGCGACTGGATGACGAAGTTCAGCACGCAGTACACGACGATGACGGCCACCATCTGCTGCGGGCCGCCGACGATCAGCGCGAGCAGCGCGGGCGGCACGAGGCCGATGACGAACCCGATGTTCGGGATGTAGTTCGTGACGAACGCCAGCAGGCCCCACGTCACCGCGAGCGGCACGCCGAGCAGCAGCAGCGCGACCGTGTCGAGCACCGCGACGATCAGCCCGAACACCGTCGAGACGACGAGGTACTGCCGGGTGCCCGTCGCGAAGGTCGAGAGCGCGGTGCCTGCGCCCGGGCGGTCCGCGGCGATCAGCCGCAGCCGGTTGCGACGGAGCCGGTCTCGACGCTGAGGAAGAGCAGCAGCGTCAGGATGAAGACGAGGTTCGTCGCCAGGCTCGCGACGCTGCCGAGCAGCCCGGCGATCAGCCCGGACAGCTGGGAGGGGTCGAGCGAGTCCCGGATCTGCCGCAGCTGGTCGGGGCCGACGCCGAACTGCGCGAGCAGGCCCGTCGCCTGTTCGGCGAGGCTGCGGCCGCCGGCGGTGTACTCCGGCAGCGCCGTGGCGAACCGGGCCACCGAGACGCCGATCGTCAGCCCGATGGCCAGCACGACCCCGTAGACGGCGACGACCAGCACGATCGTCACGGCCCATCGCGGCCAGCCGTGCCGGCGGAACCAGCGCTGCACCGGCGCGACGGCGATCACGATCACCAGCGCGAGGAATGCCGGCGCGATCAGCCAGGCCACCGACCGGAGGCCGGCCGCCACGATGACGGCCGCGGCCGTGCCGAGCAGGACCACCACGCTCGTGGCATCCCGGTCTGCGCCGCAACGCCGTCGGACCCGTCCGCGGTCGTCGTCATGCGGCGACGCTAGGCCCGGGCCGGCCCGCCCAGATCCTCCGAACAAGGTGAGCGAGCGCGACTCGCGTCGCACCCCAGCCCGCGACTCGCGCACACTTTTCCCGCGACTCGCGTGCACTTTTCCGGCGACTCGCGGGAGGCCGGAGGCCCCTTCCCGCGAGTCGCTGGATTAGTGCGTGCGAGTCGCGATGTCTCAGCGTCGGGGCGTCCATCGCGGCGTTGAGGGTGACGGCCGCGTCGGCGAGCGCCAGGTGGGTGAACGCCTGCGGGAAGTTGCCGATCTGCTCGCCGGTGAGGGCGATCTCCTCGGAGAAGAGCCCCACGTGGTTGGCGTAGGTCAGCATCTTCTCGAAGACCTGCCGGGCCTCCTCCAGCCGGCCGGCGCGGGCCAGCGCATCCACGTACGCGAACGTGCACAGCGAGAACGTGCCCTCGGAGCCCTGCAGCCCGTCCGGGGACGCCTCCGGGTCGTAGCGGTAGACGAGGCTGTCGGTCACCAGCTCGCCGGCCATCGCGTCCAGCGTCGAGAGCCACTGCGGGTCCCGGGGCGTCACGAACCCCAGCCGCGGCATCCGCAGCAGCGCCGCGTCGAGCACGTCGGTGGCGTAGTGCTGCACGAACGCCTTGCGCCGTGGGCTCCAGCCGCGGTCCATCACCTGTGTGTAGATCCGGTCGCGCTCGGCCCGCCAGCGGTCCGCCGGCGCGGGCCGCCCGTACCGGTCGGCCAGCCGGACGCCGCGGTCGAGCGCGACCCAGCTCATCAGTCGCCCGTACGTGAACGCCTGGCGGCCGCCGCGGGTCTCCCAGATCCCCTCCTCGGGCTGGTCCCAGTGCTCGGCGAGCCAGTCGAGCACCCCGGTGACGGCGCCCCACCCGCGGTGCGGCACGCGCAGCCCGGCGGCGTCCCCGGCGAAGAGGCTGTCCATGGCCTCGCCGTAGATGTCGAGCTGGAGCTGCCCGGCCGCGCCGTTCCCGATCCGGACGGGCCGCGAGCCCCGGTAGCCCGACCAGTGCTCCAACACCTCCTCCTTGAGGTCCGACGAGCCGTCCACCCGGTACATGATGTTGAGCGGACCGGCCGCGTCCGCGCCGCTGCCGGCGCCCTCGCGGAAGCGGTCGCCGAGCCACTGCCCGAACGCGGCCGCCTCGTCGACGAACCCCAGGTCCAGCAGCGTGAGCACGGAGAACGACGCGTCGCGCACCCACGTGTAGCGGTAGTCCCAGTTGCGCTCCCCGCCGACCTGCTCGGGCAGCCCCGCCGTGGGCGCGGCGACCAGCCCGCCCGACGCGCGTACGTCAGCAGCTTGAGCGTGATCGCCGAGCGCTGCACCGTCTCCCGCCAGCGCCCGGAGTACGTGGAGCGGGCGAGCCACGACTGCCAGAAGCCGATCGTGTCGTCGAGCAGCTGCCGGGCCTGCGCGACCCGGATCTCGCGCGGCGGCCCGCCGCCGGCGTCGAGCACCATGCCGCGCAGCTGCCCGGCGGTGAGCTCCAGGGTCAGCCGCAGGTCGTGCCCGTCCACCCGGCCATGGGCCAGCCGCTCGTCGTCCGGCTCGCGGACGGCGTGCAGGGTCAGCGCGAGCCCGTCGGAGGTGAACACCGCGCCGTTCTCGGTGACGTCGGTGCGGTGCTGGCGGCGGCCGTAGTCGAACCGCGGCGCGACGTCGACCGCGAACCGCATCCGGCCCCGCACGCAGCGCACCAGCCGCACGAGCCGGCTGGGCGTGGCCGGGTCGGTGCCGAGCACCGGCATGAAGTCGGCGACCTCGCCCACGCCCGACGGCGTGTAGAACCGGGTGAGCAGCACCGCCGTGTCGGGCACGTACATCTGCCGCGTCTCGTAGGGGCCCTCCGGGCGCACCCGGAAGTGGCCGCCGCGGGCGTCGTCCAGGATCGCCCCGAAGACGCTCGGCGAGTCGAACCGCGGGAGGCAGAACCAGTCCACCGACCCCGCGGTGCTGACCAGAGCGGACGTGTGCAGGTCGCCGACGAGCCCGTGGTCGGCGATCGCGGCCTCCGTCGCGCTCACGCCTGCTGCGCCTGCTCTTCCTGGAACGCCTCGCGCAGCTTCGCCTCCTGCTCGGACGACAGGTTGGTCGAGATCAGCTCGGCGTTCGTCCCGCGGAACTCCTGCAGCACCCGGTCGGTCACCGCGTTCGACGTCATCGCGAACAGCGCGGACGTGCCGGGCGTGACCTTGTCACGGACGTTCTTGATGAAGCTGTCGTCGATGCCGACGTCCGCCAGCGACGCGGTCAGCGCGCCCATCGCCGCGCCGACGGCCATGCCGAGGAACGGCACGAAGAAGATCAGCCCGAACAGCAGGCCCCAGAAGCTGCCGCCGAGCGCGCCCGCGCCGACGATGCTGTGCAACTGCTCGGTCTTCGGCTTGCGCCGGCCTTCCGGCCACGTCACCACGGCCGCGTCCTCGACGCGGATCAGCTCCTGTTTCTGCAGGCGTTCGAGCGTGTCGAGCGCGGCGCGCGCGCCGTCGGCCGTGTCGAACTTCCACACCGTCAGGGTCGCCATCGGTTTCCTCCGCCTCGGAACGGTCGGTCGCGGCGACTCTGCGGGCCCGGCGGCCGCCGGGCATCACCCGTCGCGGGTGACCGGCCCCGGCATGCGCTCGATCGACACGACCTCCAGCCCGAGTGACTGGATCAGGCCCAGCACCGCGTGCACCGCGTCGTCGTCGGCGACGTCCGCGCTGATCACCGTCTCGGCCGGGACGTCGCGGATCTCCACGCCCCGGACCTCCACCGTGCGTGTGTCCAGCGCGGCGAAGGCGTGCCGGGTCGGCTCCGACAACCGGCCGGTCACCCGGAACTCGTATCGCCGACCCGGCACGCGATCCCTCCTCGATGCCCGCCGGCCGACCTGCCCGCGCGCGCCGACATCGTCATCGCCCGGCCGCGGGCCCGCCTCGTCCGGGAAAGGTGAGATGCGCGGCGCCCGGGAGCAGCCCCTGCTCACGGGCCCGCCGGACGGCCTCACGCCGCGTCGACGCCCCGAGCTTGGCGTAGATCGAACGGACGTGCGTCTTCACCGTGTTCACCGAGACGGTCAGCTCGCCCGCGATCTCGCCCACGTTGAGCAGCGACGGCAGCAGCTCCAGCACCACCAGCTCGCGTTTGCTCAGCGGCGCCGCCGCAGCGGGCGCCGCCGCCAGCCGCTCGGCCAGGCGGGCCGCGAACCAGCCGGGGCCCCGGGCCCGCGGCCGGGTCGGCAGCAGCTCCCGGGTCCGCGGCCCGGCCAGCACGAACGGACGGACGGCGCCGATGCCCACCCCGATCCCGAGCGCGCGGTCCAGCAGCGCCGCGGCCGGCTCGCCCGCGTGCAGCGCCGCCTCCGCCGCGACCAGCAGCGCCTCCACCGGCGCGTCGGCAGCAGTGCCCCGTCCGGCTCGGTGACGACCGGCGCCACCCGGGCGCGCGCCGCCCCTGGGCGGCCGGCCGCGAGGTCCGCCCACCCCGCGAGCACCAGTGCCTCCACCGTGCCGCCCGCCCGGGCGTCCAGCCAGTCCAGGACGTGCGCCGCCGCGTCCGGGTCGCCGGCGCCCAGCGCGGCCCGGTGCTCCAGCGCGGCCAGCGCCGCCAGCCGGTGCGGGGCCCGGACCGCGTCCCCGTCGGCCGCCCGGGCCGCCCGCATCTCGGCGAGCCCGGCCGCCCGGTCGCCGGCGTCGGCCCGCGCGGCGCCGTGCACCGCCCGCAGCGTGTGGACCGTGGCGCCGGGCAGCGCGCCCGCGTCGGCCAGGGCGTCGGCGGTGCGGGCGCGAGCCGCGTCCGGGTCGCCGGCGAGCAGGTCGGCG
>MKJX01000044.1:0-7537 GCA_001942415.1 Pseudonocardia sp. CNS-139 | reverse complement strand
GGGCGCGAGCCGCGTCCGGGTCGCCGGCGAGCAGGTCGGCGTAGGCGACGAGCGCCACGCGTCGGGCACCACCGGGCGTCCGGACCGGGCGGCCACCCGGACGGCGTCACGGGCCGCGGCGGCCATCGCCGGATGGTCGCCGGCCGCCTCCGCCCGCCCGGCGCCCAGCGCGAGGGCGCGGGCCTCCAGGAACCCGAGCCCGTGCCGCCCCGCCATCCGGACGGCCTCGTCGAGCTCGGCCGCCGACCCGGCGCAGGCGGCGGCGAGGTGCCGCAGGGCCGCCAGCTCGGGGGCGGCGGGCTCCGGCGGCGCGGCCGCGGTCCGGGGCGTGCGGGCGGCCGGACGGTCGCCGATCCGCACGACCGTGCGGTCGGTCGCGTGCGGGTCGATCGACGCGACGGCTCCGCGGTCCGGGGCGTGCGGGCGGCCGGACGGTCGCCGATCCGCCACGACCGTGCGGTCGGTCGCGTGCGGGTCGATCGACGCGACGGCTCCGGCCGGCTCGGTCGCGCCGGGCGGAACGGGGTGGTTCTGGGGGCCGCCGGTGGCGTGCTCGTGGTCGGCCGGGCCGTTGTCGAGTGGGTGGGCCGTCGTATGGAGGTGTTCGGTCGGGTCGGTTGTGGTCGGTCCGGTCCGGTGTCGGGTCGTGTGGTCGGCCGGGATGCGGTGCGGCGTGGCGGGGTGCGGGTCGACCGGGGCTGCGGTGGTCCGGTCTCTGGTGGTGTGGTCCGTGTGGCGGTCGGCCGGACCGGTTTCGGTCCGTTCGGTCCGGTCTTGGGTGGCGTGGGCTGTGGTGGTTCGGTTCGGGTCGGGTGTGGCCCTCGCGGCACGGGTGCGGTGCGTGTGGGGTTCGGCTGGTCGGTGTTGCGGCTCACGGTCGGCCGGGCCGGTGTCGTGTGGGTGGGCCGTCGTGTGGGCGTGGGCGGCGGGTTCGGTCGGGTCGGTCGTGGCCGGTCCCGTCCGGTCTCGGGTGGTGTGGTCGGCGTGGGGTTCGGCGGTATGGGCAGCGCGCTTGTGGTCAGCCGGGATGCCGTGCGGCGTGGCTGGGTGCGGGTCGATCGGGGCCGCTGTGGTCCGGTTCGGGTCGGGTGTGGCCGGTTCTGTCGTGCCGCGGCTGCGGTCCGTGTGGGGTTCGGCTGGCTCGGGTTCTCGGTCGGCCGGGCCGGTCTCGCGTGGGTCGGACGGTTCGTGGCGGTCGGCGGCGGTTCCGCCGAGGTCGGTTGTGGCCGGCTCGGTCACGCCCTGGTCGGCGCGGCCCGTGTGGGGCTGGGCCGGTTGGCGCTGTGGCTGGTCGGCCGCGTGGGCGGCGGTCGTGCCCTGGGCGGTTCGGTGCGTGTCGGGCTCGGCCGGTTGCGTGCGGTCGGTCGGGTCCCGGCCGATCCAGGGGCCTGCCGGCTCGTGATGATCGGCGTCGGCGGTGCCGTCCGCGCGGCGGCCCCCGTCGGGGGTGCCGGTCGCGTCCCGCTCGGCCGAGGTCCCGGCCTCGCCGGTCCGCCGGCCCGCGTGCAGGGTCACGACGTCACCGCCCCCGTCCACCGGGACGTCCGGAGCGTGGCTGCCGAGCGCCGCCGTCCCGGCCCGCAGCACTGCCAGCTCCGCGTCCGCCGGCCGGGGTTCGCGCAGGTCGGCGGGCCGGGCCCCGTCCTCGACGGCGGCCAGCTCGGCGACCGCGGCGAGCCACGGCCCGGCCGCCGCCGGGCCCGCGACGGCCAGCGCGCGGCGCACCGGACCCGCCTCCCCGGACAGCACGAGCCGCACGCCGCTGCGCCGCAGCAGCACGGCGAGCAGGGGCTCGTCCCCGGCCTGCTCGGCGTGCCGCAGCGCGTGCGCCGGCTCGTCCGCCGCGGCCCACCAGCGGGCGGCTGCGGCGTGCAGCTCGCGGTAGCGGTCGGGGCCGCGGCGACGGAGGTCGGCGGCGAGGTGGGTCCGCAGCAGCGCGTGCATCCGGTGCTCGGCCGGCCCGGTCCGCTCGACGAGGGCCGTGTCGCGGTGCAGCCCGTCGAGCAGCCGGGCCGCGTCCTGGCGTCCGCTCAGCACCACGCCGAGCCCGGCCGGCACCCGCGTGCACACGCTGACGGCCTGCAGGAACGCCCGCTCGTCCGGCGCGAACCCGGAGAGCACCTCGCCGGCGAGGTAGTCGCTCACCGAGCGCTCGTCCCCGGAGAACTGGTCGACGAAGCCGGCCGGGTCGTCCGCGCCGCGCAGCGCGAGCGCCGCCAGCCGCAGCCCGGCCGCCCAGCCCTCCGTGCGTCGGTGCAGCCGTTCGACCTGCTCGGACGGGAGCACCAGCCCGGACCGGCGCATCAGCTCCGCGGCCTCGCCGGGCGAGAAGCGCAGCGCGGACGCGCGCAGCTCGTGCAGCCGTCCGTCGCGCCGCAGCCGGGGGAGCGAGAGCGGCGGGTCGGCCCGGCCGGCGAGCACGAGCTGCAGGTTGGCCGGGTGCCGCCGGACGAGGTCGGTCACCTCGGCGGAGCGCGCGCCGGTCAGTCTCGTCGGACTCGTCGAGCACCAGCCGCAGCGGCTCGCCGGACGTCTCGACGGCGGCGACGAGGTCCGCCCGCCCGCCGCCGTCCGGGAACGCCGGGAACGCGGCGAGCGCCGCCGCCCACAGCCGCGACGGCGTGTCCTCCCGCTCGACGGTCACCCAGGCGGTCGGCGGCCCGCCGCGGCGCACCCAGTCCGCGAGCAGCAGCGTCTTGCCGTAGCCGGCGGGCGCGGCCACCAGCAGCAGCTGCCCGGGCCGGGCCTGGGCCAGCCGGGCCAGCAGCGCGGGCCGGGCCACGAACCCGGCGGGGGCTCGGGGACGGCGATCTTGCTCTGCGGGACGCGGGGCACGGTGCCGGGCCCGGTCAGGGCAGCAGCCCGTGCTCGCCCGCGGCCTGCACGGCCGCCCGGCGCGACCCGGCGCCGAGCTTCCGGTAGATCGCGCGCATGTGGCTCTTCACGGTGTTGACGGAGACGTCCAGCTCGGCGGCGATCTCGTCGAGGTTGCGCAGTGACGGGAGCTCCCGCAGGACGTCCTGCTCCCGAGCGCTGAGCCGGACGACCGGGGCCCGGCCGGGCCGGGCCGCGGCGAGCGCCCGGTGGGCGAAGGCGTCGAGCTCGGGGGCCTCGCCGAGCTGGTCGACGAGCAGTGCGCGCACGTCCGCGTCGGCGCGGGCGAACGGCCGGACGGCGTCGAGCGGCTCGGCGCGGGTGAGCCCGGCGCGCAGCGCGTGGCGGGCGGCCGGCCGGTCGCCGGAGCGCAGGGCGGCGGTCGCGTCGAGCACGGCCGCCTCGACGGGGGTGGCCGGGAGCGCGGACGCCGGCCGGTCGTCGCGGGGGAGCAGCGGCGCGACGACGGCGCGGGCCTTCCGGTAGGAGCGCGCCGCCAGCTCGGTCGAGGCGTGCATGAGCCGCCGCTCGGGCGCGGCGGTGCCGGTGCTGGCGAGCCAGCTCGCGGCGGCTCCGGCGGCGGTGCGGTTGCCGAACGCAGCGCCGTGCCGTGCTCCAGCAGCGCCGCGGACGCGCGAGCGGGCCGGGCACGGCGGCGCCGCCCAGCTCGGCCCGGGCCTGTTGCAGCTCCAGGAGCCCGGCGGTGCGGTCCCCGGCGTCGGACAGCGCGCCGCCCCGCGCGCTGCGCAGCGCGAACCGGACGACCGGGTCGAGGTCGGGTGTCGCGCCGAGGCCGGCGTCGGCCGCGGCGAGCGCCTGCTCGGGCAGGGCCCGCATGAGCGCGGCGAGCGCCTCGACGGCGTGCGCGCCGGCCGTCCACGGCGAGCCCGGCCAGCCGCCGCGCTCGGCTGCCGCCGCCGCTGCCGCGCCCGCATCTGCGGCGGCCGGGTAGTCGCCGTCGGCCCAGTCGGCCGCGGCGAGCACGCAGAGGCACTCGATCTCCAGGAACGCGAGCCCCAGCGCGCGGGCCGCCCGCAGCGCGGACCGGACGTCGGCCCGGGCGTGTGCGGTGTCGCCGGCCGCGAGCTCGCCGGCGGCCCGCCCGGCCGTGACGATCGCGGTGAGCGCGGGGTCGGCGGTCCCGGCCGGCTCGGGCACCGCGGCGCCCGGCTCGTCGAGCCAGCCCAGCCGGCCGGTCGCGGTCCGCAGCAGCGCCAGCTCGGCGTCGTCGTCTTCGGCCGCCGCGGCGGCGAGGTCGGCGGCGACCCGGTCGCGCTCGCCCAGCGCGAGGTGCACCTGCGCGGCCGCGACCGCGGGCCACGGCTCGTCCGGCCCGGCGGACGCGGCACGGGCCAGCGCGTCGTGCTCGCCGCGGGCCGCCAGCTCCGCGGCCCACCGGTGCAGCAGACCGGCCAGCAGCGTCCCGTCGCCGGACGCGGCGCCGTGCCGCAGGGCCTCCACCGGACGGCCCTCGCCGTGCCAGTAACGGGCGGCGCGGCGGTGCAGGTCGGTCACGCGGTCCGGTCCGGCACGCGTCAGGTCGGCGAGCAGCCGGCTCCGGACGAGCGTGTGGACGTGGTAGTCCGCGCCGCGCGGCCCCGCGCCGCAGACGAGCCCGGTGCCGTGCTCCATCCGGTCGAGCAGGGCCGCGGCGTCGGACCGGCCGGCCAGCTCGACGGCCAGCGCGGCCGGGAGCGGGTCGCAGATGCAGGTGCGCCCCAGCACCGCGCGTTCGTCGGCGGAGAGCCACGCGAGGATCTCGCGGGCCAGCGCGGCGCGGACGCCGTCCGGGTCGG
Organism: Pseudonocardia sp. CNS-139; assembly: GCA_001942415.1. Classification (GTDB taxonomy): domain Bacteria; phylum Actinomycetota; class Actinomycetes; order Mycobacteriales; family Pseudonocardiaceae; genus Pseudonocardia. The sequence goes on along the minus strand of MKJX01000044.1, from coordinate 2,867 downwards.
TGTCGCCGCACAGGCGCTCGGCGGCCAGCCGCAGGCCCGCGGCCCACCCGTCGGTGACGTCGTGCAGGAGCGCGGCCTGGTCGGGCGGGAGCCGCACGCCGAGCGCGTCGAGCAGGGCGGCCGACTCGGCCGCGGAGAACCGGAGCCGGTCGGCCCGCAGCTCGCCGAGCCGCTCCTCCAGCCGCAGCGCCCGACCGGCAGCCCGTCCGGGTCGCCGCGCCCGACGAGCACCAGCCGCAGGCCCGGCGACCCGCCGCGGACCAGCGCGTACAGGTCGCGGGTCACGTCGGCGGGCATGAGGTGGGCGTCGTCGAGCACGAGCCGCAGCGCGAGCGGGTCGAGCGCGTCGGCGAGGTCGGCGAGCAGGTCGGGACCGGCCCCGGCGGCGGCGAGCCGGCGCAGCGGGCTCCCCGGCGCGACGGCCGGGCAGGCGAGCAGCGCGTCGAGCAGCCGGGCCCAGAACCGCCGCGGTGCGCGGTCGGCGGCGTCGAGCGTCAGCCAGGCCGTCGCGGCCCGGTCGCGGCGCCGCACCCAGTCCGTGACCAGCACGGTCTTGCCGAACCCCGGGGGCGCGCTCACCAGCGTGACCGGACGCCCGGCCGCGTCGTCCAGCACGTCGAGCAGAGCCGGCCGGCGCACCAGGCCCCGGGGGGCCGCGGTCCGGGCGGCTCGGTCGGGTGCCGCCGGGTCGAGCGCGGCCGGGTCGAGCGTTGGTGCGGGCATCGGCGAGGCCTCCCGCCTCCCCGGGCCGCCCCGTACGGCCCGGTCCCGCGACCCGTCGCCGGGCCGCGCGTTTTCGACGTAAGGGCTGCACTCGGCACCGTCGCCGGCGCCGTTACGCGGCCCTCACCCCCTGCGGGCGAGGTTCCCGACCCCGCAGAGGAGAAGTATCGACCCGGACCCGAGAGCGGAAGGAGGGCCGGCGATGACGCAGGTCTACGAGTTCCGTGTGGACGGCCGGCTCCCGGCGCACGCCCGCGACGCCTTCTGCGACATGGACGTCGAGGAGGTCCCACCGGGCCTGCTGCTGCGCGGCGCCGTCGTCGACGAGGCCCATCTGCACGGGATCATCTCGACCTTCCGGGTGCTCGGCCTTTCCATCGTGTCCGTGCACCCGGTCCGACGCTGACCGTTCGGACAGGGCCGGCAGGGCTCTCACCAGGGAGGACGACCGTGGCAACCGTGACCGAACGGACCGAGCGGGGCCGTGCGGCCCGCGGTCCGGCCCCGCGTTCCGCACACGGCGGGCGCAGCATCACGCCGCCGCGCCCGAACGCGCTCGACGTGCTCGCCGCCCAGGACGTGACACGGGTGCCGGAGCTGCTCCCGATCCGCTACGGCCGCATGGCCGTGTCGCCGTTCACGTTCTACCGCGGCGCGGCCGCCGTGATGGCCCACGACCTGGACGGCACCCCGACCTCCGGCATCGACGTGCAGGTCTGCGGCGACGCGCACCTGTCCAACTTCGGCTTCTTCGCCTCGCCCGAGCGGCGGATGGTGTTCGACATCAACGACTTCGACGAGACGCTGCGCGGCCCGTGGGAGTGGGACGTCAAACGGCTCACCGCGAGCCTGGAGCTGGCCGGGCGCGACCGCGGCTTCCCCGAGCGGGACCGCAAGCAGATCGTGCGGGCGGCGCTGCGGGAGTACCAGCGCGCGATGCACGAGTTCGCCGGGATGACCGGCCTGCAGGTCTGGTACGCCCACGCGGACGTCGAGGAGATACGCCGGCAGTACGACGCGGAGCTGGCGCCCAAGGGCCGCAAGCGCCTGCAGCGCGGCCTGTCCAAGGCCCGCACCCGCGACAACCTCGGCACGCTCGGCCGGTTCGCGCGCACGGTCGACGGTCGCCTGGAGATCGTCGCGGACCCGCCGCTGGTCGTCCCGCTCCGCGACCTGCTCCCGGACGAGCAGGCGCGCACCGACCTGGAGTCGGGCATCCACGACCTGCTCCACGAGTACCGCGAGAGCCTCCCGCTCGAGCGGCGCGGGCTCTACGACCAGTACCGGGCCGTCGACATCGCCCGCAAGGTCGTCGGGGTGGGCAGCGTCGGGACCCGCTCGTGGATGATCCTGTTCCTCGGCCGCGACGCCACCGACCCGCTGTTCCTGCAGGCCAAGGAGGCCGGGCCGTCCGTGCTGGAGCCCTTCCTCGGCGCTCGGACCAGACCAACCACGGCGAGCGGGTGGTGGTCGGGCAGCGGCTGATGCAGACCGTCGGCGACATCCTGCTCGGCTGGCAGCGGGTGTCGGGGATCGACGGGAAGGAGCGCGACTTCTACGTCCGGCAGCTGCGGGACTGGAAGGGCTCGGTCGACGTCGAGGCGCTCGTGCCGAACTGGATGCGTGTCTACGCGCAGCTGTGCGGCTGGACGCTCGCGCGGGCGCACGCCCGCACCGGCGACCGCATCGCGATCGCCGCGTACCTGGGCACGTCGGACGCGTTCACCGACGCCGTGACGGACTTCGCCGAGACCTACGCCGACATGACCGAGCGCGACCACGCGGAGCTGACCGCCGCGATCGCCGACGGGCGGATCGAGGCGACCACGGGGGTGTGACTCCGCCGGTCCGGCGGCAATAGGCGCAAGCATTCCGGGGAATTCGCCCGGAAAGCGCACGAACATCCGGATCCGAGCCGGATCCGGGCCCGCGGGCGAAGCAACTCAGGCGCTTCGCCCGGCGTCCTGGTAGTAGTTGTGGAAGCTGCTGCGGAAACTGCAACGGATGTTGCCCGCAACGGCCGGTGGCCGCAACGCAGTATTGCCCGGGCGCGCACGGGGAGGGTTACGTGAAGGTTGTCCTGTTTTGTGGTGGCTACGGGATGCGGATGCGGGACGGCGTGTCCGACCTGCCGAAGCCGATGC
>MKJX01000043.1 GCA_001942415.1 Pseudonocardia sp. CNS-139 | reverse complement strand
GTTGACCTTCACGACGATCCCGTCCTGGTCGTAGGCGACGAACTCCTCCGCGGTGTCCGTCATGATCGGAAGGTGCCGGACGCGGTCGATCCAGGCGCTCCCGACACGTTCGGCCAACGCTCTGTGGAGGAGCTCGACGTCCTCCGCGAACCCGCCGGCGGTGTCCTGCCGGTCGGGCACCAGCTCGGCGTGCCCCCGGTTCAGGATCGCCCGGCATCCCCACGCCGGGCCCGTGTAGCCGGCTGGAAGGCCCTGGTTGTAGCCCCAGGCCAGTCTGGTGTTGTGCCCGCTCATCCCTCGGACACCGCCCTTCTGCTGTTCTCGTGTTCTCGGTTCCGCCCCTGCGGCGGCGGGGCGGGCTGGTCGAAACACCGACCAGCCCGCCCGTCGGCCCCAGGCACACAACGGGCCCGGCAGGACGCTCCTGACGGGCCTTCGACGGGGGTGCGGGGTGCTGGCGGCTCTCGGAATCTCGTTCGTCGCCAGCCAGGCTCGCGGCGAGCACGTGCTCATCCAGCTCGGAGACGGCGCGAGCCAGCGACGTGGTCGAGACCTCGCCGGTCTACATGGGGTCCCTGGCACGCCTGCGCCGCACGACGACCCCGATTCGCCACAGTGGCCTCCGTGGCGCCGGTGCCCATCTTGTGCCGGAGGTCAGGAACCGAGCGCGGCGTCGACGGCGGTCGCGGCAAGGTCGGCGAAGTCTGCTGGCACGCGAAGATGAGCAAGCGGAGGAACGGGTAGGGATCGTCGCCGCTGGGTGTCACCTCGACCTGAGCTGTGAGGCTGCCGGGAGTGCCGCCGCGCTGTTCCGTGAGATGCATGATCAGTTCGGTGGCGCGGCCCCCGCCGAGCACGACCGTGCGAGCAGGGTCGTCCCGCGCAGCCGTGTTGACCACTCGTGCAAGTCGTCGTCGGTGAAGGTGGCGTCGAGGGTGCCCTGCCAGGGGTACGCCGAGATCGCGATGGTCGTCGTGGACCACGACGCGTGCCGCGCGTTGCGCTCGAGCGTCACATGCAGCGACGAGCCGCGGTTACCGAGTGCGAGTACCTCGACCGGCGCCATGCCCTCGATCATCCACCGGGTCGCGGCCCGACAGTCTCCGCATCCCGGCGTGGTGTGGGGCGGAGCCCATCGAGATCGATCACGCCGGGGGCGCCACACCGCGGCCGACGCGTCCGCGGTCGCCTCCCACCGGCAACGCCACGGCCCAGTCCGGGGTTCTCGCTCCGCCCGGCAGCACGCGGGTCACGTCAGATCGATCCCTTGTCCTGGACGGTCGGATTGGCCCCGCTCTGCGGGCATGGTCCTGCCCTTCCGGCCGCGGAACACCGCCCGAGAAAGACACCACCCCAGCAAATCCAGCGGCGACACCACCGACACCACCCACGACGCCGCCGCCGACGATCCCGCAGGCGGTGTGCAGCGCGTCGCACTGAACCCGCACAGCGTCCAGATCCACTACGCCCACGAGCAGACGGTCTTCTCCTGGGACGAGCGAACCGTCGTGGACTGGCACTTCGTCGTCGAAGCGATCCCCGCGAACACCAGCCTGCCGGGCTCCGACCCAGACGACGATGACGACGATGACGACGAGTACTTGAGGATCGGGCACGGCGTCGCGCTCACCGTGCCGGTGCACGGCGAACGCAGCGCGTTCGACGCCCTCGACGAGCACAGCGAGTCGTCGCTGCGGATCGCTGAGATCCTCCTCGACCGCGACAGCGGCGAGCTCGCGCAGGGTTCCGGGACCAGATCGAGTACCTCGGGGACCGGCTCCTGATCCTGTCCGACATCGAACTCCATCCGCCCTACCGGGGCCAGGGCCTCGGGCCGCTGGTCGCCGGCCTGGCGATCGACCTGCTCTCGCCCGGCGCGCTCGCCGTGGTCTGCGACCCCACAGACCTGCCGCCGCTGCGCGACGACCAGGGCCGGCTGCTCGACTACACCGAGGAGCATCGGGACCGCGCGGTCGCCAAGCTGACCGCTCTCGCCTCGCGGCTCGGGTTCCGCGAGTACCGCGACGGGTTGCTGTTCCTCGACACGGCGACCGTGGAGTTCCCTGAGGCGTTCCAGCGGGTCGTGCAGCAGTTCCCCGGCTGAGCAGCTGCGGCGGCTTCCGGCCCCTGGGCTGTCTCCGTGTGCGCGGGATTTGCTGCCGTCGCCGCGGCCGACGCCGCCCATACCCGCGGGCGTTCTCCCGGGGGCAGGAGGTCCGATACGCGCTGGAGTGTCCTGGCGGGCGGTTCATCGCAGCGAGGAGCACGTTCGTCGGACGAAACGGGTGTTTCGGCTGTTCACCTGGTGTCGGTCGGCTAGACCTGTGTGGGTCACGGCTCCCCAGCACGAGGTAGGTCCCTGGTCCCGGGCACCGGGTCCAGTGGCGCGAGGCTCCCCAGCACGAGGTAGGTCCCTGGTCCCGGGCACCGGGTCCAGTGGCGCGAGGCCTGGCGCGAGAGATGTGCGCGGTCGGCCCGTGAGTGGGTCGGGCGCCCCGCAGGACGGCCCCGACCCGGCGCGGCTACCCGTCCGCTCCCCAGCTCTGAGCAGCTAGAACACCAGTATGCGCTCAGAGGCGAGCTGCGCGGCCGCACTGTGGGAGGGCGGCGCCTACGACGGGACGCCGTCGCCCGCGCTGTCGCCCGCGCCGTCGCCCGCGCTGCCGCTCGTGTTCGGCTGGACGGCCATGCCGACGAGCGCGGCAACCAGGCCCGCCCAGGCCAACAGCTGGGCCTCGGTGCCGATCACGGCCAGCGCCGCGTCGTAGGGATCGCCCAGCACGACGGCGACCCGGCCCATCGCCTCCGCATCCGCGGCTTCGTCCTCGTCGATCAGCACGTCGGCCGCCGGGACGACGCGCACCTGCATGAGGCCCGCGTCGGTGCACTCGTACAACTCGCTCATCGGCTGTGCTCCTTCCGGTCGTTCTCGGTGTTCACGACTCGTTCTCGGTGGTCACGTCGTCCTGCAGAAGGTGGGCCAGCGCCGCGCCGCAGCCGAGCACCACGACGGGCAGGCACGAGACGAACGCCGTCACACCCCACGGCGCCACCGTCACGTCGGCCGCGGCCATCAGGTGGTAGGCGATCTGGCCGGCCCCGCCGAGGATCAGCGCCCCGATCGCCGAGCGCCGGGCGAAGGTGCGTGCCCGGGGCGAGACCGGCGCGGTCGTCAGCCACGCCCGCAAGGCGAAGGTCGCGTAGGCCTCGACGCCCAGCGGCAGCACGACGGCCGTGTTGATGGTCCAGCCGTCGGCGATGCCGGGCAGCAGCTCGACCGGGCCGAAGCCGGTCAGGCGGCCCAGCTCGACCCACCCGGACCAGATCGCGACGAACGCGCCCAGCGCGATCAGCACAAGCGGCCAGCGGGCAACTCGCCGCGCCGGTGCCGGGTGCTGCTCGGGCCCGGGCACGGTCCGCGCGTCCTGCTGTTCCATGTCGGCGGCCGGCTCGACGAGCGTGATCGGCGGCGGCTCGGGTGGTCTGTCGGGTGGCTTGTCGGGTGGCGTGAAGCCAGCGCGGCGCAGCTGGAACAGCGCCGCGCCGGCGCGGGGTGCCGGCACCCGGAAGGCCCGCATGACGTCGCTCTGGCTGGGCCACTCACTGCGCTCGACGGCGAGCGCCCGCACCTGCTCGACGAGGTCGGCGTCCGTCGCCGCCGCGGTGCTCATGCCCGCTCGTCCCTGCCCCGGCTGGCCAGGTCTTGGTAGTGGGTCCAGCCGTGCCCGTACAGGTGCTGGCGCACCGCGTCGGGCTCGCCGAGGAACCAGACGCCGAGCGCGGAGCCGGGGTCGACGCCGTGACGGCGCGCGGTCACGCCGTCCGCGACGATCGCCTCCGGGTGGTCGAAGACCTCGAAGGCCGCCACCGGGAACGAGCCATCGGTCATGTCGGCCAGCCGATCCTCGATCACCCTGAACTGGGTCCGGACGGGCAACTGCACAAATTTCGTAGCGCGTCCGGTCGGCGCCGCCGCCCGCTCGGCCGCGTTCTCCCCGGCCGCGTTCTCCACAGCCCCGTTCGTTATGGCCGCCTCGGGCTCGGTGTCGTCGGGCCCGGTGTCGTCGGGCTCGGCCAGCAGCCGCGCCCCGGCCGCGGCGTCGAGAATCTGCAGGGTGCCGCGGTCGGCGCCCTCGAACCGCGCCGCGTACGCGTCGGCCTGCTCTTCGACGGCGAACCCGTAGAGCCCGTCCAAGGTGTCGCGCGCCACGAGATGCACGTGATGCACGGGGCGGGCGACCTGGGCGGGAGGCTGCGTGTGGGTTCGCTCGAAGCCCTCGAACACTGCGGCGTGGCCGTCCGGGTGGATCACGACGTAGCCCGGTGTCCCCGGGCGATCGCCGAGATGCCGCTCGGCTGCTGCCTCGGCGAGGTCGCGAGCCTCGGCCGTGCCACTCCGCAGCCAGCTGTTGGTCCGGGCCAGCCAGTAGCCGGGCGGGTGCTCGATCTCCTGGCCGATCTGCCAGAACCGTGCACCTTGCCCGGCTGGCAGATGGGCACGATCACGCAGTACGCCCCGGGCGCCGCGGCGAGCATCGCCTTGGCCACCGCGACCTGCTCGGTGCTGGGCAGCCAACGTTCCCGCAGGTCCTGCTCGGGCGTCATCTTCGGCGTCATCTCAGGCGTCATGAGCTCGCCCGGCGAAGCTTGCGCAGGACGAGCACGGCGAGGCGTCCCGGTCGGTCGGCGGCAGCGTGGCGGCGACCGCCAGCAGCGGGGCCATCGCCGCGTCGAGCGCGGAGGAGCGCTTGTCCGAGGCCTCCATCGCCGCCAGCCGCAGCCGGGTGTCGGCCGCCCGGTGCCGCGCTTCCAGCTCGGCGCGCAGCGCGGCGTCGCTGTGCTGCCGGAGGTAGCGCGGTGGCTGGGCGTGCAGCGACGTGCGGTCGCCGTGGCGGGTCACCAGCACCTGGTACTCGCTGCCCACGCTCGGGGCCGCGCCGCGGCCTGCCTTGAACCACAGCTCCCGGTCGTGCGGGTCCTCGACCATCGGGTCGATCCAGCACCAGATCCGCCGGCCGCCCCCGCCGACCCGAAGGCCACCGAACACCCAGGTCTCCGTCACCGGCTCCGTGACCGGTTCGGTCGGGTCGTGGTCAGACGCCGCCGTTCGGTCGGTCATCCCGGCCGTCTCCTTCCTCTCGTTGTTGGGTCTGTCGTTGTTGGGCTGTCGCCCAGTCCTCGGCGGACATCCGGCCGAGGACGTCGTCGTAGGGCAGCAGCCATGTGTGGCCGTGCGCGGCGAGCTGGTCGTGGATGTGCGGGATGGTCAGGCTCTTGGCGTTGACCCGTCGCACCTCGGTCCAGCCGTAGCGGAAGCGCACGTAGTCGCCCGGGTGAAGTCCTTGCTGGTCCAGACCCGGTACACGCCGGCCTCTTCCAGCCCGCGCAGGTGCCCTCGCCAGTAGGCGAGCTGCTCCTCCAGGTCCTCGGCGGACTGCGTGCTCTGCCCGCGCTGGACACGCCGAAGGTCGGCCTCCAGCCTCTGGATGCGGCGCATCGTCGTCGCCCCGTGCTCGCGATGCGACTGGGTCTGCGCCGCCGACTCGGCTCGTCGGGCCGCCTCGTCGCCGGCCCTGACCTGGTCGATCGCCCGGTTCTCCATGCGGTCGATCCGAGCCAAGAGCCGCCGGTACCCGGGCGCGGAGTAGTGGTCGACGAGAACGGGCTGCCCCAGCGGGAGGCGCGAAGCGATCTCCCGGGCAGCCGCCCAGCCGGCCTCGCCGGCCGCCCGGAGCGTGGCCGCGCGTTCGGTCTGGCGTTCGGTGCGTGCTTCGGCTCGTCCGGCTCGCTCGGCCTCGCGTTCGGCCACCGGCCGCCGCTCGTCGCCGCGCTCGACCACGACCTCGAATCCGGCCGCGCGCAGCGCCTTGACCGTCTCGTCGAGCTGGTAGCTGTAGGCCTGCCGGTCCCGGGAACGCGGGATGAACCAGCACTCCAGTGCCCGGGAAAACCTCCACACCGCCACGTGCCGGACGCTGCGCAGCGCCTGCCCGGTGCCGTCGTTCTTGCGCGTGCCGGCCAGGGTCGTGCCCTCCGCGGGCGTGTGCCGCAACGTCAGCACCGTCGGCACCGTCGGCACCGTCACGCCGCCGCCTCGGCGTCGCTGGCCTCGTCGCCGGCTGCAACGTCGGCGGGCTCGGCCGACTCGCCCGGGTCCAGGTCGGCCAGGATCGCCTTGGCCACCTGCAGCACCAGCCCCATGCAGTCATTGACCAGCTCCATGTCGCCGCCGGCCCAGCCCAGGACGTAGGCGTCGGTGTAACGCTGCGAGTCCAGCCCCAGCGCCAGGCACACGATGTGCGCCACCGATTCGGCCTCGGTCTCCCGCCGGCCCTGGTGCAGGTCCGCCTCCAGCTCGCGGCGCGTCTCGTGGTTGCACCGGATGTGCGCCAGCTCGTGGATCGTGGTCTTGATCCGCTGCGCCGGGGCGAGGGTCTCGTCGACGACGACGAGGCGCCTGGCGAACCACGTCCGCCCGTTCGCGGTGCCGAGGTCCTTCGATCGGGGCGCCACCAGCTCGAACCGGTAGCCCTGGGCGGCCAGCAGCCCGATCACGTCGTCGAACGCGCCGGTAGGGTCCTCACCCTCCAGGCGCACGGGCCCGGGCCCCACCCGCTTGCGGCGGCGGACCTGCACGCTGGGCACCTCGAACGGCTCGCTGCCCTCGGTCTGGGACAGCTCGAACGTCGAGGAGAGCCGGAAGCCCATGAGCATCTTCATCGGCCGGCCCAGCTCGTCCCGGGGCACCTTGCGCCCGAGCGCCTCGATCTTCCGGGCCTCGTCCTCGGTCGGCCGGCGACGGACCGGCGCCCAGATCGCGAAACTCCGCTCGCCCTTGCGGACCTGCCGGCCCATGCCCAGCCAGCCCGAGCGCCCGTCCTTCCCGCCGTAGGGCAGGAAGTAGCGCGGCTCGATGTCGCGCTCGACCGCCTGCCACTCCAGCAGGATCTGGTTGGCCAGCGAGTACCGCGCGCCGAACGCAGCCACGCCCTCGATGAACTCGACCCAGAGCGTGGGGTCGCTCGCGATCTTGGCCAGCCGGTCCTCGTAGGCCTGCTTGATCTCCGCGAGGCGCTCCTCGCGCTCCTCCTGACTCCTTCTGGCCACGTGTGGCCCCCTCCCGGTGCTCCCCGCAGCTCATCCCTCTGCGGCGGCGGGCAGCGCACGTCCTCGCCCCGCACGAGGACGTGCACGCCCGTCGGCGGCAGGCGATCGACCTGCCCGGCCTCAGTCCTCGATGGGCTCCACCAGGTCGAAGACCCGGGGGTAGTAGCTGCCCGACGTCCCGGCCCACTGCCCGGACACCCGCGACGTCTCCGCCGAGACGAACTCGGCCTCTGTGCCCCAAGTGGCGTCCACGAGCCGGTCGCCCGGCTTCACGACGCTGCCGTCCGTGCGTTTGGCCGTCGCCATCGCGCACACCTCCTCGACCCAGATCCGCCCCTGTGGCGGCGGGCAACGCAGGTCCCCCGGCCGCGCGGACCTGCGTGCCCGTCAGCGGCAGGACTCAGTTGGTCTCCGGGTCGCGGCCCTTGGTGTAGAGCAGCTGGTAGTGCTTCCAGCCCTGCTCAGCCAGGTAGGCCTCCACCTGGTCGGGGCGGCCCAGCACCCAAGCCCCGAGCGTCGTGCCGGGGTCGACCCCGTGCCGGCGGGCGGTCACCTCGTCGGCCGCGTGCACCGCCCCCGGATGGTCGTAGACCTCGAACGCCGCGACCCGGTACGAGCCGTCGGTCATGGCGCTCAGCTCGTCGTCGATCACGGTCGGGCCGCACGTGGCCGCCAGCATCCGGATGGGAACCACGGCCTTCGGCTTGCCGGCCGCGAAGTCCCAGTCGTCGCCCTCGTAGCGGTCGTGCAGCGGGATCGGCCGGCCCGCGGGCCAGCGCGAGTCGCCGCTGTAGACGAAGCTCCCACCGAACATCAGCCACCGGTCACCGGCAGCCATCGGCCGGGCCACGATGTGCCCGGGCGTCGTCTCGCCCAGCACGATCGCCGGGGCGCCCTCGTGCGGCTCGGTCACCGGGGCGATGCGCGCACCCTCGAACCGGCCGACCAGCGTCACCCGCTGGACGCGGTCCAGGATGTTGAGCGTGCAGCGGTAGGTGGACCGGTAGATGTCGGCGCGCAGACCGCGCGCCGGGACCTCCTCATCGCTCACGTTGTCGTCGCTGTTGTCGTCGCTCATGTTGTCCGTCCTTGTCCCCGCCACCTCATCCCCATGGCGGCGGGCAAGGCAGGGACCGCTCAGCCCGCGACCCCTGCCCGCCCGTCGGCCATACGGCCTCAGGCCACAGCCGCCCCGGGACCAGGTCGCACCTCGACGCACCCGACCGGATCGATCCGGGCATGACGAAGGGCCCGTCTCCGAGCGCTGTGCTCGGGGCCGGGCCCTGGGTGTGGCGGCCTGCTAGCCGCTCGCGGTGACCGTCCGCACGTGCGGGGTGTGCGGCTCGTGCGTGATCTCGTCCGCCGGGTCGGTCATCTGCATTACTGCCTGTAGTCCGTGATCATGATGGCCTTGCCCAACGTGAGGCCGAGTTCGCCGTCGGCGCTGCGGTACTGGCGGTCGCCGTGGTGGTCGGTGACGATGCGGAACCGCTCCGGGTTGCGGCCCACGGTCCGCAGTGGCAGCTGCGGGTCCCAGGCCATGCACGCCAAGGGCTCTTGGGGGTTGTTGATCCGGCGCCGCTGCTCTCGTCTGTGCCACCTGCACCACCGTGAGGCTGCGGGCGCTGACCTTCGTGACGACGACCGGGTAGGCGTCGGTGAACATGTGCACCGTCGCGGGCAGTCCCACAGCCGGGTCCCAGGTGTGCGACGTGCCGTCGCGGCAGCGGCCGTAGTCGCCGGGCTTGTCCCATGTCCGGGCGCACACCACGCACGATGTCCGCGGCCAGTTTTGCGGTTCGTCCACTTCCTGCGGTTGGTCCACTTCCTGCGGTTCGTCCATTGCGGTTTCTTCCTCAGTCATCGCCCGTTCCATTCCCGGGTCTGGATCAGCCCCGCGGGTGCGTTGTGCCAGTAGCAGTGCACGACGGTCCAGGCGCCGCCGTACCGAGCTTGGAGACGCTTCTCGGCGGCCTCGTTCACCGAGTCCCGGTTGCCCTTGGACAGGCTGAAGGTCACCGTGCGCAGCTCGCCGCCGATGCCGCGGGCGGTCACCGTGAACCGGTCCGATGCCGGGCGGCGCAGGCCGCGTCGTTGATCAGGTTGCAGCCGCGCTGGTGGTCGCTCTTCTTGATCCGCTTGGTGCTGGTCAAGGTCGCGAAACACGTAGAGCACATGCCGCGGGCGAGATCGGCCCGCAGCGCGCGGCGTGCCGTGTCCTGCGTCATGCCGCCACCCGCTGTCCGTCCTCGTTCTTGTCCTCGTCGCCGGAGGCGGGGAAGGGGCTGTTCATCGGGTGCCTGCGTCTCATCGGGTGCCTGCATCGCTGCTCGTCCGGTGCGGCCCGACGGCCTCCAGCACCTCCTCGCTGCGCGTGACCAGCAACGCGCCGTCGCGGACCAGCCGGTGACAGCCGACCGACATGGCCGACGTGACCGGCCCGGGCACGGCCATGACGAGCCGCCCGAGACCGATCGCGTCGGTGGCCGTGCGCTGGG
>MKJX01000042.1 GCA_001942415.1 Pseudonocardia sp. CNS-139 | reverse complement strand
CGGCGATCCGCAGCAGCACGCCACATATTCCCGCTGATGGGAGGTCGGTTGCTGTGACGTGTGCGGAGGTGCCGACGTCGACCCCGCCGGGCCGTCGACCTAGTGTTCATCTCATGGTCGATCTGCACCCCGAGCCGGCGCCGACCGACGCTGCGCTCCGCCGTGCCCTGCGGCGGGCCCGCGACGGCGCCGTGCTGGACGTGACCGAGGCCGCCGTGCTGCTCGCGGCCCGCGGTGACGCCCTCGACGAGCTGCTCGCCGCAGCGGGCCGGGTGCGGGACGCCGGGCTGGTGGCCGAGGGCCGCCCCGGCGTCGTGACGTACTCGCGCAACGTGTTCATCCCGTTGACCCGCCTGTGCCGGGACCGCTGCCACTACTGCACGTTCGCGACCGTGCCGCACCGGCTGCCCGCCGCGTTCCTGGAACGCGACGAGGTGCTGGAGATCGCCCGCCAGGGCGCCGCGCTCGGTTGCAAGGAGGCCCTGTTCACCCTCGGCGACCGGCCGGAGGACCGCTGGCCCGCCGCCCGTGAGTGGCTGGAGGCGCGCGGCTACTCCTCCACGCTCGACTACGTGCGCGCGTCCGCGATCGCGGTGCTGGAGGAGACCGGCCTGCTCCCGCACCTCAACCCCGGCATCCTGTCGTGGGAGGAGCTGACGCGGCTCAAGCCCGTGGCCGTCAGCATGGGCATGATGCTGGAGACCACGGCCGAACGGCTGTGGAGCCAGCCGGGCGGCCCGCACTACGGCAGCCCGGACAAGGAGCCCGCCGTCCGGGTCCGGGCCATCACCGACGCCGGGCGCGTCGGCGTCCCGTACACCACGGGCATCCTCATCGGCATCGGCGAGAACCGCACCGAGCGGGCCGAGTCGATCTTCGCCATCCGCACGGCCGCCCGCGCGCACGGGCACGTGCAGGAGGTGATCGTCCAGAACTTCCGGGCCAAGCCGGACACCGCGATGGCCCGGCAGCCCGACGCCGACCTGCAGGACCTCGCCGCGACGATCGCGGTCTCCCGGCTCGTGCTCGGGCCGCGGATGCGCGTCCAGGCCCCGCCGAACCTCGTCGGCGAGGAGTACTCGCTGATGCTGCGCGCCGGCATCGACGACTGGGGCGGCGTCTCCCCCGTCACGCCCGACCACGTGAGCCCGGAGATGCCGTGGCCCGCGCTCGACGAGCTGGCCACCCGCACCGCCGCGGCCGGGTTCACGATGCGTGAACGGCTCGCCGCCTATCCGAAGTACGTGCTCGCGGGCTCGCCGTGGATCGACGCGCGGCTGCACGCGCACGTCGCCGCGCTCGCCGACCCGGAGACGGGCCTGGCCAACGAGAGCGCCCGTCTGGTGGGCCGGCCGTGGCAGGAGCCGGACGGCGGGTTCGCCTCGACCGGCCGGATCGACCTGAACACCACGATCGACACCGACGGCCGCACGGCCGACCGCCGCGGCGACTTCGCGTCCGTCTACGGCGACTGGGACGAGCTGCGCGAGGAGCTGGCCGCCCAGCAGCGGATCGCGCCACAACGGCTGGACTCCGACGTGCGGGCGGGCCTCGCGCTGGCCGCCGAGCACCCGGCCGCGCTGCTCGACCCGGCGCACGAGGCCGCCGCGATGGCCGTGCTCACCGCCGACGGCCCGGCCCTGGAGGAGCTGACCCGCCTCGCCGACGCCGTGCGCGCCGACGTGGTGGGCGACGAGGTCACCTACGTCGTCAACCGCAACATCAACTTCTCCAACGTCTGCTACGTCGGCCGCCGGTTCTGCGCGTTCGCGCAGCGGGAGCGCGACGCCGACGCGTTCCGGCTCTCGCTCGACGAGGTCGCGGCCCGCGCGGTGGAGGCGGCGGAGGCGGGCGCCACCGAGGTCTGCATGCAGGGCGGCATCGACCCGCAGCTGCCCGTCACGTTCTACGCCGACCTGGTCCGCGCGGTGCGGGCCGCCGTCCCGGGCATGCACGTGCACGCGTTCAGCCCGATGGAGATCGTCAGCGCGGCCGCGAAGGCCGGCGTCTCGATCGAGGAGTGGCTCACCGAGCTGCGCGACGCCGGGCTCGGCTCGATCCCGGGCACGGCCGCCGAGATCCTGGACGACGAGGTCCGCTGGGTGCTGACGAAGGGCAAGCTGCCCGCCGCGCAGTGGCTGGAGGTGGTGCGCACGGCGCACAGGCTCGGCGTCCCGTCCTCGTCCACCATGATGTACGGGCACGTCGACGAGCCGCGGCACTGGCTGGGCCACCTGCGCACGCTCGCCGCGCTGCAGGACGAGACCGGCGGCTTCACGGAGTTCGTGCCGCTGCCGTTCGTGCACACCAACGCGCCGATCTACCTCGCCGGCCTCGCCCGGCCGGGCCCGACCACGCGCGACAACCGGGCCGTGCACGCGTTCGCCCGGCTCGCGCTGCACGGCCGGATCGACCACGTGCAGGTCTCGTGGGTGAAGCTCGGCGACGACCTGGCCGCCGACGTGCTGCGGGGCGGCGCCGACGACATGGGCGGCACGCTCATGGAGGAGACGATCAGCCGGATGGCCGGGTCGGAGAACGGCTCGGCGCGCACGGTCACCGAGCTGACCGCGATCGCCACCGCCGCCGGGCGCCCGGTGCGCCAGCGCAGCACGACCTACCGGGAGCCGGTCGCCCGGCTGGAGCCGGCCGTGCGGCCGGGGCCGCGGATGCTGCCGCTCACGCCCGCCTGAGCGTGCGCGCGGTCGTCTACGACGAGGTCGGCGGGCCGCTGACCGTCCGGGAGCTGCCGGCGCCGGACTGCCCGCCCGACGCCGTCGTGCTGGACGTGCACGCCACCGGCGTGTGCCGGTCGGACTGGCACGCGTGGCGCGGGCACGACCCGGTGGCGCTGCCGCACGTGCCGGGGCACGAGTTCGCCGGGGTGGTCGCCCGGGTCGGCGCCGACGTCCGGTCGTGGCGGCCCGGTGACCGCGTGACCGCGCCGTTCGTGTGCGGCTGCGGGGTCTGCGCGGTGTGCAGGGCCGGCGACCCGCAGGTCTGCCCCGACCAGACGCAACCCGGTTTCACCCACCACGGCTCGTTCGCCGAGCAGGTGGTCGTGCGGGCGGCGGAGCACAACCTCGTGCGCCTGCCGGACGGGATGGACTTCCTCGCGGCCGCGGGCCTCGGGTGCCGCGTCGCGACGGCGTACCGGGCGCTCACCGCGCACGCCCGGCTCGCCCCCGGCGAGTGGCTGGCGGTGCACGGCTGCGGCGGCGTGGGGCTGTCCGCCGTGCTGCTCGGCGCGGCGCTCGGAGCGCGGGTGGTGGCGGTCGACGTCGCGCGGGGCGCGTTGGCGCTGGCCAGCGAACGCGGCGCGATGGCCGCGCTGGACGGCTCCGCGCACCCGGACCCGGCGGCCGTCGCGGCGCGGGTGCACGAGGTGACCGGCGGCGGCGCGCACGTCGCCCTCGACGCCCTCGGCTCGCCCGCCACCGCGCTGGCCTCCCTGCTGTCGCTGCGCCGCCGCGGCCGGCACGTCCAGGTCGGGCTGCTGCTCGGCGCCGCCGCGGCCCCGCCGCTCCCGATGGACCGCGTGCTGGCCTGGGAGCTGTCGCTGCACGGCTCCCACGGCATCGCCGCCCACGAGTACCAGGGCCTGTTCGACCTGCTCGCCCGCGCCGACCTCGACCCCGCGACGCTGGTCGGCCGCGTCGTCGGGCTGGACGGGGCCGGCGCGGCCCTCGCGGAGATGGACGGCCCCACCCCACCCGGCATGACGGTCGTCCACGTCCGCTGACCGCAACTCGCGCACACCCAGCCCGCGACTCGCGTGCACTCACACCGCGACTCGCGTGCACTCAGGCCGCGACTCGCGGGGTTCGGGCGGCCATTCCCGCGAGTCGCGGGCTGGAAGCACGCGAGTCGGGCTCTGAGTGCACGCGAGTCGGGCTCTGGAAGCGCGCGAGTCGCGGTGGCCGGCGCGTACCTTGGGGCCCATGGGCATGATGGGTGAGCTGTTCCCCGGGCCGAAGATCCGCGACGAGTCCTCCGAGGCCGGCGACGGCGAGCAGTGGGAGCTCGGGCCGATCGACCTCGACAACCGCACGGTCACGCTCCAGCGGGTCACGCCCGAGGAGCCGGCCGCGGAGGAGAAGGACTGATCTCCCGCGCAACCGGGTGGCGGTGTCCTGCGAGAATCGGGCCATGACCGCTGCCACCGACCGCCGACCGCGGGTGCTGTCCGGCATCCAGCCGACCGCGGAGTCGTTCCACCTGGGCAACTACCTCGGTGCTATCAGGCAGTGGGTCGCCCTCCAGGACGACCACGACGCGTTCTACTTCGTGCCGGACCTGCACGCCATCACCGTCGAGCACGACCCGAAGACGCTCGCCGCCCGCACCCGCAACGCCGTGGCCCAGCTGATGGCGCTGGGCCTGGACCCGCAGCGCTGCACGATCTTCGTGCAGTCGCACGTGCCGGAGCACCCGCAGCTGTCGTGGGTGCTGGAGTGCCTCACCGGGTTCGGCGAGGCCAGCCGCATGACGCAGTTCAAGGACAAGGCCGCGAAGCAGGGCACCGACCGCGCCACCGTCGGCCTCTTCACCTACCCGATCCTGCAGCCGCCGACATCCTGCTCTACCAGGCCGACCGGGTGCCCGTCGGCGAGGACCAGCGCCAGCACGTGGAGCTGACCCGCGACGTCGCCCAGCGCTTCAACTCCCGCTTCGGCAGGGCGCTCACCGTCCCGGAGCCGTTCATCCCGCAGGGCATCGCGAAGATCCAGGACCTGCAGGACCCGACGGCGAAGATGAGCAAGTCGGCGTCGAGCCCGGCGGGCATCGTCGACCTGCTGGACGACCCGAAGGTCAGCGCCAGAAGATCCGTTCGGCCGTCACCGACACCGAACGCGAGATCCGGTTCGACCCGGAGGCCAAGCCCGGCATCTCCAACCTCCTGACGATCTACTCGGCGCTCTCCGACCGGAAGGTCGCCGAGCTGGAGGCGGAGTACGCCGGCAGGGGCTACGGCGACCTGAAGAAGGACCTCGCCGAGGTCGTCGGGGAGTTCGTCAGCCCGCTGCGCGAGAAGGTGCGCACCTACCTGGACGACCCGGCCGAGCTGGACGCCGTGCTCGCCCGCGGCGCCGCGCACGCCCGGGAGATCGCCTCGGCCACCCTCGCCGACGTGTACACGAAGGTCGGGTTCCTGCCGCCCGCCGGGTGAGCGCCGGGCCCGGCTCCTTGACTGGGCCCGGTCGCTGCGGGTAGCCCTTCCTACCTGCCGCCGAGCGAGGGGGACGAGCCGTGGCCACCGAGGACGCGCCTGCCCGGAAACCGTCGCAGCTGGACCGGCTCCGCAGGAGCCAGCCGTGGCTCGACCACGTGCTGCGCGCCGCCACCCGCTACACCGAACGCCACGGCGACCACTATGCCGCGGCGATCACGTACTTCAGCGTGCTGTCGCTGGTGCCGCTGGTGATGGTCGGCTTCGGCATCGCCGGCTACGTGCTGTCGGGCAACCCGGCGCTGCTGGACCAGCTGCGGACCGGCATCTCGCAGAACCTGCCCGCCGGGCTCGACACGATCATCAACCCGATCATCGAGCAGGCCATCGCCGCCCGGAACTCCATCTTCGGGTTCGGCCTGCTGGTCGCCCTGTACTCCGGGGTGGGGTGGATGTCGAACCTGCGCGAGGCGCTCTCCGAGCAGTGGGCTCAGCCGCCGTCGACGCCCGCCATGCCCAAGCGGCTGCTCTTCGACCTGCTCACCCTCTTCGGCCTGGGGATCGCGCTCGTCGGCTCGTTCGCGATCACGGGGGCGGCGTCGGGGTTCGCCGCGCTGCTGCTGCAGCTGGTCGGGCTCGCCGACCAGGGCTGGGCACGCTTCATGTTGAGCGTCCTCGGGTTCCTGCTCGGCCTGCTGGCGAACTGGCTGATCTTCCTGTGGGTGATCGCCCGGCTCCCGCGCCAGCACGTGACGATGCGCAGCGCCGCGAAGGCCGCGCTGCTGGGCGCGGTCGGCTTCGAGGTGCTCAAGCAGGTCATGCAGATCTACCTGCGCACGGTGCTGGAGTCGCCCACCGGCACGGTCTTCGGCTCGCTGATCGGCCTCATGGTCTTCGCGTTCTTCGCGTCGCGGTTCGTGCTGTTCGTGACGGCGTGGGCGGCGACGGCCCGCGAGAACGAGCAGGAGCAGCCGGTGCCGGTGCCCGGACCGGCGGTGATCCGGTCCGAGGTGACCGTCCGCGGCGGCCCGACGAACGCGCTCGCCGCGGGCCTGCTCGGCGCGGGCGTGCTCGCCGGGCTGCTGGTCGGCGTGCGCCGGCCGCGCTGAGACCCGCGGGTCAGGCGGCCAGGAACTCGCGCGCCGCGGCGAGCCCGGCCGGCACGTCCCATCCGGTCCGCCCGATGACGGCGACCAGGTGGTCCTCCCGTCATCCCCACGCCCGCCGCCATCAGCGCGTCGACGGCCCGCGGGTCCGGCGGCTCGCCGCCGAGGTCGGGCGCGTTGGACGCGAACTCGCTGACGAGGTCGCGGCACTGCGCGTCGCTCGCGGCCGGCAGCCCGACGGACCCGAACCCGTCGGAGATGTCGTACGCGGCGCGCAGCCAGCCGCCGTCCTCGAAGGCGTAGACGAACCCGACCCACATGCCGCGGTCGAGCGCCTCGCGTACCGGGGGCTGCCACCAGGCGGGCGCGCC
Source organism: Pseudonocardia sp. CNS-139 (assembly GCA_001942415.1). GTDB lineage: Bacteria > Actinomycetota > Actinomycetes > Mycobacteriales > Pseudonocardiaceae > Pseudonocardia. Next base: position 3,327 of record MKJX01000042.1, on the reverse strand, counting down.
GGCGAGCAGGTCGGTCTCGGGCTCCTGGAAGTACTCGGCGGCGGTGGCGTAGTAGGTGTCGGAGTACTCGTGGTCGTGGCCGATCAGCAGGGCCCGCCCGGCCCCGACGTGGTGCAGGTCGGCCCAGTTGCCGCCGGCGTCGTCGAAGTGCCAGAGCGGCCCGTCCGCCCGGCACATGTCACCCCACCCGTGAGCTGCGCAGATGGCGGCGAAGGCGGCCCAGCGCCCGCGCATGTCCTCCGGCGTGGGCAGCTCCACCGTGACGAGTCCCAACGCGGCCTCCCCTGTCGCGTCGCGGTTGCGCGCTGAGGCTCGCACACGCCCCGGGGTCAGCGGCGGCGGGGGCGGCGGCGCAGGGCCGCCCAGCCGACGATGATCGCGGCGATCGCGACGCCGCCCAGCGCGATCGGCATCAGGGCCTGCTCGGCCGCCGTCGGGGTGGTGGCCGGGGTCGGCGCGCTCGCCGCGGCCGCGACGGGCGGGGGCGGCGGCACCGGGCGGGCGTCGACGAGCTGCCCGACCGCGGGCTGCCCGGCCGGCTGCGCGAAACCCCAGTCGAGCAGGGCCGTGCCCTGGCGCCACATCGGCTCCGGCGACTGCTCACCGCGCACCAGCGCCACCACCAGCCGCCGGCCGTCCCGCGCGGCGGCGGCGACGAGGGTGTGCCGGGCCGCGACCGTGTACCCGGTCTTGCCGCCGAGCGCGCCCTCGTAGCGGGCGAGCACCTTGCTGCTGTTGTAGAGCACGAAGCCGGGCCGGTCGCCGTAGCCGGGGAAGTCGACCGAGCGGGTCCTGATCGTCTGGGCGAAGATCGGCTCCCGCATCGCGACGCGGAAGAGCAGCGCGAGGTCGTACGCCGACGACGCCATGCCGGGCCCGTCGAGCCCGGACGGGGTGGCGGGCCGGGTGTCGAGCGCGCCGAGCTCCTGCGCGGTCTCGGTCATGGCCGTGAGCATCGCGGCGTCCCCGCCCGCGGCCCGGGCCAGCGCCTCGGCGGTGTCGTTGCCGGAGTTGAGCAGCAGCCCGGCCAGCAGCTGGCGAACGGTGTACTGCCCGCCGGGGCCGATCCCGGCCTTGCTGCCGTCGATCGCCTGGTCCTGCGCGGTGCCCTCGACCACGGCGTTCGGGTCGAGCCGCCGGATCGCGACGAGCGCGGTGAGGATCTTGAGCGTGGACGCCGGGCGGTGCCGCGCATGCGGCGCCCGGGCGGCGATGACCGCGCCGGAGTCGAGGTCCGCGAGCACCCAGCCCTGTGCCGTCACGTCGGGCGCCCCGGACGGGCCGACCGTGTCGCACGTGCCCAGCTGCTCGCCGCCGACGGGCTCGTCGGGCCAGGCCAGCGGCTCGACGGCCGGGCCGGTGCGCTCCTCCTCCGCCGCGGGCGGCGGCGGGGCCTGCCGGCTCGGGCATCCGGCCTGCGGTGCCGGCGCGGGCGCCGCCACGAGCAGGGGCGCCGCCGTGGCCTGAACCGGGGCCACGGCGGGCATCACGAGCGCTGCCGCCAGCGCCACCGATCCCACCCACCTCACACCGGCGACAGTACGTCGATGATCGCCTTGCCGGACCCGCCCGGACACCCGTTCCGGGGCGGCTACGGCGTTCAAACCACTCGGCGGAGCGGGATGCCGCAGCAGCCTTCCGGCGAACGGTCCGCGGCCGAACGCGACATGACGCGCGGGCCAACGCCCGGCAAGCGGCGTTTGCGAGAGTTTTCCGTGTTGCAGTGTCGGATCAAGCACTCTCAGTGAGATTCTGTTCACGAACCGGAGCCGACGATTCGGTCACGCAGATGCTTCGATCACGTGAACCCCCCGATCCCTCGGTTACGGTCTCCCACCGTCGTGCGGGCCGTTGACCTGGCCGGCCGGGACAAGGAGAGTCGCAGTGCGGATCAGACGAGGATTCGTGCTGGCAGCAGCGGTGCTGACCAGTGCACTGGTGGTGGCGGGCTGCGCCCGTGACACCGGGTCGCCCCAGGGCGGCGCCGCCGCGGGCGAGTGCGTGCGCAACCCCACCCCGCCGGCCGCCGCCGGAGGCGGCGCCGCCACGCCGGCCGCCGCCGCCCCGAACGCGGACGCAGCGCGCTGCGCGTCGGGCTGGCCTACGACATCGGCGGCCGCGGCGACCGGTCGTTCAACGACTCCGCCGCCGCCGGGCTGGAGCAGGCCATCAGCGACCTGGGCCTGCAGCAGGCCAACACCCGGGAGCTGGCGGCCGCCGAGAACGAGAGCGAGGACGCGGCCGCGACCCGACTGCGCCAGCTCGTCGCCGACGGCTTCAACCCGATCGTCGCGGTCGGCTTCAAGTACGCCACGGCCACGCAGACCGTCGCCGCCGAGAACCCCGGCGTCCAGTTCGCGATCGTCGACGACAACACCGTCGACCTGCCGAACGTCACCCCGCTGGTCTTCGCCGAGGAGCAGGGCTCGTTCCTGGTCGGCGCGGCGGCCGCGCTCAAGACGCAGAGCTGCCACATCGGCTTCGTCGGCGGCGTCGAGTCGCCGCTGATCCAGAAGTTCGAGGCCGGCTACGTCGCGGGCGCGCGGGCCGTGGCCCCGGACATCGTGATCGACATCGACTACATCTCCCCGGCCGGTGACTTCTCCGGGTTCAACGACTCCGCGCGCGGCACCGAGGTGGCCCGCGGCCAGCTCGACGGCGGCGCGGACGTGATCTACCACGCGGCCGGCGCGTCCGGGCAGGGCGTGTTCGAGGCGGTCAACGCGGCCAACACGGCGGAGTCGCCGAAGGAGGCCATCGGCGTCGACTCCGACCAGTACAACACCATCGAGCCGCCGGTGAACCAGGTGATCATCACCTCGATGCTCAAGCGCGTCGACATCGCCGTGTTCAACTACATCAACGCGGTCGCGGGCGGCTCCACCGCGTCGATCCCGGACGCCTTCGACCTCGCCGTGGACGGCGTCGGATACTCGACGACGGGCGGGCGGATCGACGACATCACCGGCGACCTCGACGCCTACAAGGCCGCCATCATCGGCGGCGAGATCCAGGTGCCCACGACCCCGTAGGGCCCCGAGCTGGTCGAACAGTCCTCGGGGGCCGCCGGGTCCGCGTGACCCGGCCCCCGAGCACGTACCGGGGAGAAGGCTGGAGGGAATGGCCGAGACCGAGGTGCCACCGCCCCCACCGGAGGTCGCGGAACCCCGCAGCGACCACGCCGTCGAGCTGGCCGGGATCACCAAGCGCTTCCCCGGCGTCGTCGCCAACCGCGACATCTCGCTGCGGGTGCGCCGCGGCGAGGTGCACGCGCTCTGCGGGGAGAACGCGCCGGCAAGTCCACGCTGATGAAGATCCTCTACGGCA
>MKJX01000041.1 GCA_001942415.1 Pseudonocardia sp. CNS-139 | reverse complement strand
GCAATGATCGCCACCGGGCCCAGCAGCAGGTGCGCCCCCGCGGACGCGGGGGGTGGTCCCTGGGCCGCCGGAGACATGGACCTCGTCCGGGAGTGCGCCCGCGGACGCGGGGGTGGCCCCGTGATCGTGAAGGGCACGAGGGTGCTGAAGACGTGCGCCCCGCGGACGCGGGGGTCCCCTCCACCTGTCAGGGCACGTCAGCGGTCGGGACACCTCAGGGAGCCGATGTACTGCACGGGATCTCCGGCACCAGCGGGAACGGCGGTCAATCGCAGGTTCCCTATTCAAGCCAGTCGGGCGCATCAGCTGGGCTGTCCGAAGTACCACTCTCGTGACGTGTGGCAGTCCGTCCGGGACCTTACGAGTCAGATATCAGATCCATCGGGCGAGCGATAAGGCCCTCCGCCGGATGACACGATCTCCTCATCAGGGCCGAGAGCGCGTCACGAGTTCGCGACATGAACCAATCGCACGCCGTTCGTCGTTGCAGGGACACCGTTTGGCTCCGCGGCGTAACAGAACGCAAGCCTTCACGGAGGGAGTCGGTGCGACCTGGTCGGCGGATGTGAAGGGATTTCCACGTGCTCGACGCTTGGCTGTGTGCGTGGGCGAAGACCGATCGTAACCCTCAGTCTCCGCAGGACGTCACCTCATGCTGCCGCTGCACCAGCACCTGGCCGACACGGCGGGAGTCGCCGGCCTGCTGGTGGACCACTGGGTGTCGCCGCAGGTGGTGCGTCGGCTCGCCGCTGATCTGGGCTCGGTGGAGGACGTCCGGACGGTCGTGACCTGGCTGGCCGCCGTACACGACGTCGGCAAGCTCAGCCCGGCGTTCGTGGTGCAGGCCGATCGGCTGGCCGACGCGATGCGCAGACACGGCCTTGCCGCACGCCCGGAACTGGCGCACGCTCCGGAGCGCTCGAAGGTTCGCCATGAGGTCGTGGGCCAACTCGCGGTGCAGGAATTCCTCGCCAACGAACTCGGGTTCGAGTTCGACGCAACGGCCATGCAGCTGGCGTGTGTGGTCGGCGCTCACCACGGGGTACCGCCGGAGTCGGGCTTGCAGTACTTCGTCAGCGGGCAACGAGTACTCGTCGGAGCGGGCCCGTGGGCGGAGGCGCGGGCCGCGGCATTGCGGTGGGCGACCGATCTCGTGGGCGGGCCGGAGATCCTGAAAACCTACGCCTCGGTCCGCGTGAGCCGCCCATCACAGGCCCTGCTGACGGCCATCGTGATCATGGCCGACTGGATCGCCTCCAATACCGAGCTGTTCCCACTGCGCCCGCTGCACACCGCGTTCGAACCGCCCGTCGAGCCCGACCCCGCGCTCACCGCGACTCGGATCGCGAATGCGTGGCGAGGGCTCGATCTGCCTGCGCCGTGGCGGCCGCGAGCGTTCGACGACGCGGCCGCGGCCTTCGCTGAACGGTTCGGGCGCGCGTCGGAGGATGCCCGCCCGGTGCAGTTGGCCGCGGTCGAGGCGGCCATGGTGCAGGAGAAGCCGGGGCTCCTGATCGTCGAGGCGCCCATGGGCGAGGGCAAGACCGAGGCCGCGTTGCTGGCCGCCGAGGCGTTGGCGGCCCGCTCAGGTGCCGACGGCTGCTTCGTGGCGCTGCCGACCCGCGCGACGACCGACGCGATGTTCGGCCGGGTGCTGTCGTGGCTGCGCGCGCTGCCGGGCATGCCCCTGGACGTGAGCGTGGTGCTGGCGCACGGCACCGCGACTCTCAACGACAACTACCGCGGCCTGCTCCGGGCGGCGCACGTCCGCGGTGTCGGGGAGGACGGGGACCGGGAGAACGGCATCGCCCACCACTGGCTGCGCGGCAGGAAGAAGGGGCCGCTCGCGCAGTTCGTGATCGGGACGATCGACCAGGCGCTGTTCGGGGCGCTGAAGAGCCGGCACGTGATGCTGCGCCATCTCGGTCTGGCCGGGAAGGTCGTGATGATCGACGAAGCGCATGCCTACGACGTCTTCATGTCCCGCTACCTGGACCGGATTCTGCACTGGCTGGGCGCCTACGGCACCCCTGTGGTGCTGCTGTCGGCCACGCTGCCCGCCGTGCGCCGGGCCGAGTTGATGCAGGCGTACGAGAGCGGACGCGGGGTGAGCGGCACCGTCGTCGACGACGATCCCGGCTATCCGGTCGTCCTCGCCTCCGGAGCGCCTCCGCGCCCGGTCGCCGCGTCCGGGACGCCGAAGACGGTGACGGTCGAGCGGATCTCCGACGACCTCGACACCCTCGTCGACTCGCTGCGGGACGCGCTGGCCGACGGCGGCTGCGCGGTCGTCATCCGCAACACGGTCGGGCGGGTGCAGGAGGCCGCGGACCGGCTCGCTGCCGAGTTCGGCGAGGACCGGGTGACGATCACGCACTCGCGGTTCCTCGCCTGCGACCGAACGGCGCTCGACACGTCGCTGTTGCGCCGGTTCGGCCCGCCCGGCGAGAAAACGGAACGTCCGTTCCGGCATATCGTCGTCGCGAGCCAGGTCGTGGAGCAGAGCCTGGACGTCGACTTCGATCTGATGATCACCGACCTCGCGCCCACCGACCTGGTGCTGCAGCGCATGGGCCGGCTGCACCGGCATCAGCGGGAACGACCGGCGCGGCTCAGGCAGCACGGTGCGTGCTCGTGGGGGTGGAGGACTGGGCCGCGGAGCCCCCGCGGGCCGTGCCCGGAAGCCGGACGGTGTACGGCGAGCACGCCCTGCTGCGTGCCGCGGCGCTGCTGACGACCGGACTACCGTGACGCTGCCCGGCGACATCCCGACCCTGGTGCAGGCCGCGTACGGCAGCGACCCGCTGGGCCCGCAGAGCTGGCAGGAGGCGATGCGGCACGCCGAGGAGCTGCACGTTCGCGAGGTGGAGGCCCGTCGGGCGCGCGCGAGGACTTCCTCCTCGGCGAGGTCGGCCGCGACCGCGACACCCTCGACGGCTGGATCCGCGCCGGCGTCGGAGACCCGCAGGACGAGCCCCGGCAGGGCTCCGGGCAGGTGCGCGACGGCGACGAGTCCATCGAGGTGCTAGTCGTCCAGCGGGACCGCGACGGCGGCATCCTCACCCCCGACTGGGTACCGGGCGGCGGCCGCCAGATCCCGCTCGACAGCCCGGTCGACGACGACACCGCCCGCGTCGTCGCCGCCTGCGCGCTGCGCCTGCCGCTCGCGATGAGTCGCGGGGCGGTCGGCGACGCCGTGATCCGCGCGCTCGAGCACAACCACTACACCAGCTTCGACAAGCAGCCGCTGCTCGCCGGACAACTCGTCCTCGCGCTCGACGCGAACCGGACCGCCGACGTGTACGACGGCCCGGCCGCGTTCCGCGTCACCTACGACCTGCGCCGCGGGCTGCTGCACGAGCAACTGAACGGAGCGACCGGTTGACCGAGACCGACATGCGGTCCGACGACACGTCCTGCCTGATCCGTGCACCGTGGATCCCTTGCCGGGCCCCGGACGGCAGCGTGACCGAGCGGGGTGTTCTCGACGTCCTGCGCCGGGCACACGAGATCGTCGGGATCAGCGGCGACCTGCCCACCCAGACGTTCGCGCTGACCCGCCTGCTCCTCGCGGTCCTGCACGGCGCCTTCGCGGTCCGAAGGACCTCGAAGGGTGGAAGCAGCTGTGGCGGGCGCCGACGCTGCCGGTGGACACGATCGAGGCGTACCTGGCGAAGCACCAAGACCGGTTCGACCTGTTCCACCCCGAGACCCCGTTCCTGCAGACCGCCGAGCTGCGCACCGCCAAGGACGAGACCTTCCCGCTGGACCGGCTGATCGCCGACGTCCCCAACGGCGTTCCGTTCTTCGCCACCCGCCGCGGCGAGCTGTCCCTGACCTACGCCGAGGCGGCGCGCTGGCTCGTCCACGCACACGCCTACGACCCGTCCGGCATCAAATCGGGGGCGATCGGCGACGAGCGGGTCAAGAACGGCAAGGGCTACCCGATCGGCATCGCCTGGAGCGGCTGGCTCGGCGGGGTACTGGTGGAAGGCAAGACCCTCAGGGAGACGCTGCTGCTGAACCTCCTCGCCGCCGACGTCGCGAAGCGCGATCCCGAAGCCGACGTCCCGGTGTGGGAGCGCAAGCCGCTGACCGTCCGCGACGAGTCCGGATACGCCGAGCAGGGCCGGGAGCCGGCCGGGCCCGTGGATCTCTACACCTGGCCCAGCCGTCGCATCCGGCTCGTCGCGGACGGAGGGCGGGTGACGCGGGTGATCCTCGCCAACGGCAACCGGCTGCAGCCGCAGAACCGCGAGCGGTTCGAGCCGCACACCGCGTGGCGACGCAGCACCAACCAGGAGAAACAGCTGAAGAGCGCGGTGCCGGTCTACATGCCGCGCGCCCACGACCCGGACCGCGCGATCTGGCGGGGCCTGGAGTCGCTGCTCCCGGCCGCCGCCGTCCAGCAGGGCAAGGCCCGGCGGAACGGATCGCACCGGGTGTGCTCGACTGGCTCGGCCACCTCTGCATGCGGATGGCGCTTCCCCGGGACTTCCCGGTGACGATCCGGGCCGTGGGGATGATCTACGGCTCGCAGAGTTCCGTCGTGGAGGACGTCGTCCACGACTCGGTCGACCTCGCCGCCGCCCTCGCCCGCCAGGACGCCACGGACCTCGTCGAGACGGTCAAGTCGTGTGTGCGCGCCGCCGACGACGCCGCGTTCGTGCTGGGCAACCTCGCGGGCGACCTGGTGGCGGCGGCGGGAGGCGATGGCACGGGTCCACGCAGCCGCGCACGGGAACGGCTCTACGCCGACCTGGACGGCGCGTTCCGCAAATGGCTCGCCGGCGTCGAACCCGACTCCGACCCGACCGACCTGGCGATCGACTGGCACAAGCGGGCCGACGCGATCACCCGGACAGCCGCCGCGGAGCTTCTGCGGACGGTGCCGCCCGCGGTCTGGGAGGGCCGGACGGTCCGCGGGCAGGTCATGACGGCCGCCCACGCCGACAACAAGTTCCGCCGCTCGCTCAAGCAGGCCCTCCCCCACGCCTACGCCCCGGCGCCGGCGTGACCAGATCAGGAGCACCGTGACCGCACCCACCACCGCCACTTCCACACCGGCCGAGCCGGAACCCCGGCTGGGTTCGTCGGCACGTTCGTCGACGAGCGCGTCCGCGGTCTGCAGAACCGCTTCCTGCGCATACCGCAGACCCCGGCGCCGTCGCCGCGCTCGCCCGCTTGCGCCGGGCCGTCGGCAAGGAGCCGGGCGCGATCATGGACGCGCTGGAGTACACGTTCACGCCCGGACTGCTGCACGGACATCCCGAGGACGATCCGGGTCCCAGCCCTGCGGAGCGCGCCGCCCACGTCGCCGTCACGCTGTTCGCGCTGCACCAGCAGTCCCGCGGTGAGCGCATGCACCACCGCGGACGCGGTCTGGGCACGGCGCTGCGCCGCCTGCACTCCGGCCGCGACGCGACCCCGGACCCGATCGTGCGCCGGTTCCGCATGCTCGGCACCGCCGATTCCTTCGGTGAGCTCACCCACCACCTGCGCGGCGTCGTCCAGCTGCTCCGAACGCAGAGCGCCCCGCTCGACTACGGCCTGCTGGCCGAGCAGTTGCTCGACTGGCAGAAGGACCCATCCCGCGTCCGGATGACCTGGGGCCGCCAGTTCTACCGGCAGAACCGCGCCGACAAGGACGCCGGCGCCGACGTCCAGACCGACCAGACCGACGACTGACCGGAGCTCCCCACCCATGCCTCGCACGATCATCGACGTCCACGTTCTGCAGACCGTCCCGCCGAGCAATCTCAACCGGGACGACACCGGCTCCCCGAAGACCGCCCGCTACGGCGGCGTCGTCCGCGCCCGCGTCTCCAGCCAGGCGTGGAAGCGGGCCACCCGCACCGCGTTCGGCGAGCTGCTCGACAGCAGCGAGCTGGGCGTGCGCAGCAAGCGGCTGGTCGAGATGCTCGGCGACGAGATCGCCGAGCAGGACCCGGCGCTGACCGATCGCGCGGCCGATCTCGCCAAGGCCGTGCTCACCGCTCTCGGCGTCAAGGTCGCGCCGCCGCGTGGGAAGAAGGAGCTGCCCGAGGAGTCGGGCTACCTCGTCTTCCTGAGCAACCTGCAGGTCACCGCGCTCGCCGCACTCGGCGTCGAGCACGGGCGCACCGGTGCGGCGATCGACAAGAAGGCAGCGAAGAAGGCCGCCGACAGCGAGCACTCCGTCGACGTCGCCCTGTTCGGGCGCATGGTCGCCGAGGACACCGACCTCAACGTCGACGCGGCCGCGCAGGTCGCGCACGCGCTGTCCGTGCACGCCGTCGAGACCGAGTACGACTACTTCACCGCCGTCGACGACCACAAGAACGCCGACGTCGAGGAGGACGCCGGTGCGGGCATGATCGGCACCGTCGAGTTCAACTCGTCCACGCTCTACCGGTACGCCACCGTCGACGTCGACCGGCTCGCCGACAACCTCGGCGACGCCAAGGCACCCGCCGCGCGGTGGAGGCGTTCGTGCGCGGCTTCGTGCTGAGCATGCGACGGGCAAGCAGAACACCTTCGCCAACCGCACCCTGCCGACGCGGTCTACGTGGTGCTGCGCGAGACGCAGTCGATCAACCTGGTCGGCGCCTTCGAGGAGGAGATCACGGAGCAGCCGCGCATTCCCGCCGCGATCACCGCGCTCGCCACGCACGCGACCGAGGTGCAGGCGGCGTACGGCGAGACACCCGTCGCCGCGTGGACGTTCGGGCCCGGCGACCGGCTCGCCCCGCTGGCGGACATCGCGACCCGGGGTGACGCCGACTCGACCGTCGCGGCGGTGGGCGAAGCCGTCGCGGCACGCCTGCCGTGACGGCGCTGCTGCTGCGGCTGGCGGCACCCCTGCAGTCCTGGGGCACGAGCAGCCGGTTCACCCGCCGTGGCACCGACCGCGTGCCGAGCAAGAGCGCCGTCATCGGCCTGCTGGCCGCCGCTGAGGGAATCCGCCGGACAGAGTCGATCGAGCACCTGCTGGACCTGCGGTTCGCCGTGCGTACCGAGCAGTCCGGGCAGGTGGAACGGGACTTCCAGACCGCCGCGCGGCGCGGCGAGCGCACCCCGGTGTCGGTGTCGACCCGGCACTACCTCTCCGACGCGGTGTTCCTCGCCGCCGTCGAAGGCGACGCCGCGCTGCTGGCGGGGCTGCTGGAGGCGGTCCGGCGCCCGCACTTCCCGCTGTTCCTCGGACGGCGCTCGTGTCCACCGGTGGGCCCGGTGGCCGTCGGGCTGCGGGACGGCACCGCATTGGACGCACTCAGCGACGAGCCGTGGCTGGCAGCCCCCGCTGTCGCGCGGGCTCGCCGGGAGCCCCGGGTCCAGCTGTGGGTTGCCGCAGACTGCGACGATCCTGACGCCGAGCTGGTCCGTGACCAGCCCGTCGCCAACGGGTTCGATCCCGCGCACCGACAGTGGGGATGGCGGTCGGTGCAGCGCGTGCCCGTCTCCGTGCCCAACCCGGCCTTCCGCGACATCCACGACCCTTTGGACGCGCTGTAGCGATGCACCTGACCCGTTTCGAGATCAACCCCCAGCGCCGCGACGCCCGTGCGTTGCTCGCCTCGCCGCAACGGTTGCACGCCGCCGTGCTCGCCGCGTTCCCGTCGTCACGTCCCGAATCCGACGAGGGCCGGATCCTGTGGCGCCTCGACGAGGGGCAGCACGACCACCTGCTGTACGTCGTGAGCCCGCTCGAACCCGACCTGAACCACCTCGCCGAGAGCGTGGGACGGCCCACATACGGCTGGCTGACCAAGGACTACGGCCCGTTCCTCGACAAGCTCGCCGCCGGGGACCGGTGGGCGTTCCGGCTGCGCGGCAACCCCGTCCACAACGGGCCATCAGCCGACCGGAACTCCCGCGGGAAACGGCTGCCCCACGTCACCGCCGCCCAGCAGACGGAGTGGTTCCTGCAACGCGCGCAGCGGTCGGGGTTCTCCGTGGCCGACGGCACCGCGGAAGCGCCGGATCTCGTGCTCCGCGATCGGCGGACCTTGCGCTTCGACCGCCGCGGCCGCGCCGTGACGCTCTCCACGGCGCTGTTCGAGGGCACGCTCGTCGTCCGAGACCCGGCCGCGCTGCGGGCCGCGCTCGTCAGCGGGATCGGCCCGGCGAAGGGATACGGCTGCGGGCTGCTGACCCTCGCCGCGCCCCGCTAGCGACATGGCGAAGGAGATCCCGGGAGCCAAGCCGGTCCCGCTCGGGCAACTCGTCCGCGCCCAGGACCGGCTCAGCTTCGTCTACCTCGAGCACTGCGTCGTCCACCGCGACGCCAACGCCATCACCGCCCGCGACACGTCCGGCACCCGGCACATCCCCGCCGCGATGCTCGGCGCCGTCCTGCTCGGCCCTGGCACCACGGTGAGTCAGCAGGCGATGGTGCTGATCGCCGAGAGCGGCTCCACCGCGGTCTGGGTCGGCGAGCACGGCGTCCGTTACTACGCCCACGGACGGTCCCTCGCCCGCTCCGCAACGCTGCTGCAGACCCAGGCCGCGCTCGTCTCCAACCAGCGGACCCGGCTGCGGGTGGCCCGCGAGATGTACGCGATGCGGTTCCCCGGCGAGGACACCCGAAGCCTCACCATGCAGCAACTGCGCGGCCGTGAGGGCGCCCGCGTCCGCCGGCTCTACCGCGAGCACTCCGAACGCACCGGGGTCGAGTGGACCCGCCGCGACTACGACACCACCGACTTCGCCGGCGGCACCCCCGTCAACCAGGCCCTGTCCGCAGCCAACACGAGCCTCTACGGCGTCGTGCACGCCGTGATCGTCGCGCTGGGGCTGGCGCCCGGGCTGGGGTTCGTCCACACCGGCCACGCCCTGTCGTTCGTGTTCGACATCGCCGACCTGTACAAGGCGGACGTGTCCATCCCCATCGCGTTCGACATCGCTGCGCGCGAGGTCGCCGACATCGGCGCGGAGACCCGCCGTGCCGTCCGCGACCACATGAAAAGTGGACACTTCCTCGACACCTGCGTCCGCGACGTCAAGGCCCTCCTGGAGGAGACCGAAGACATCGCCGAGTACGGGCCGGACGCGTTCGACTCGGACCTCGTCATGCTCTGGGACGGCGCGGACGGAGCCGTCAGCGCCGGGATCGCCTACAGCGACGAACCCGGCGGCTACGACGACTTCGACGACAGCTTCGACGACAGCGCCGATCTACCCGACGTCGACGATCTCGTGCCCGAGGATCGACGGTGACTGTCATCGTCGTCGCCGCCTGCCCGGTCGGGCTGCGCGGCCACCTCACCCGCTGGCTGCTCGAGATCTCGACCGGCGTCTTCGTCGGCAAGGTGTCGGCACGCGTCCGCGACCTGCTCTGGATCCGCACCATCGAGATGGTCAAGAACGGGCGAGCGATCATGGTCTACGCGGCGGACAACGAGCAAGGCCTCGCTTTCGAGGTCCACCGCCACGAGTGGACCCCGGTCGAGATCGAGGGCCTCACCCTCATGCTCCGCCCCAACGACGGCGACAACCCCCGCCCGACCGGGACGTCGGAGCGAACCGCGGGCTGGAGCAGCGCCAGCCGTCAGCGGCGATTCCGAGGCCGATGAAGTTAATGCAAAATCGCCCCTGACTCCGGAGAAGCCGCAGGTAGGCAAGTGTGCGCCCCGCGGACGCGGGGGTGGTCCCCCGGTGACGATCTTGTGGAGGCGGACGTACTCGTGCGCCCCGCGGACGCGGGGGTGGTCCCGCGAAACCGTCGCCAAGCACGCCGCCCTCGACGTGCGCCCCGCGGACGCGGGGGTGGTCCCCCGTGACCGAGTACGTCGACCGGAGGGCGTGGGTGCGCCCCGCGGACGCGGGGGTGGTCCCGCGCCCGTCACCGGCATCCGAGTGTGGAGGCAGTGCGCCCCGCGGACGCGGGGGTGGCCCCTTCGCGGACCGCTCGGCTCGGGCGGCGGCCAGGTGCGCCCGCGGCACGCGGGGTGGTCCCGTTCCACTCTCCCGACCGGCTCCCCAGTCGACGGAGTGCGCCC
>MKJX01000040.1 GCA_001942415.1 Pseudonocardia sp. CNS-139 | reverse complement strand
GCCGGCAGGGCCGGGAGCTCCGGCAGCGCCAGGTCACCGAGGGCCGGCAGGCCCGGCAGCGCCGGCACGGCCGGCAGGCGCCCGCCACGTCGAACAGGTCCAGCGCCACGCCGGCGAAGTCCACCCCGTCGATGGGGAGGCCGTCGACCGGGAGGGCCGGGAGCTCCGGCAGGGCGATGTCGCCGACGGCGGGCAGCGAGACGCCGTCCGCGGTGAGGGCGACGTCCAGGCTGCCGTCCTCGAACGCACCGTCGAGGTCGAGACCGGCGGCCGCCGCCGGGCCCGCGACCGCGAGCATCGCGGCCGGGGCGGCGAGGGCACCGAGCGCAGCGCGCCCGGCGATGCGCGACACGCGGCCCTGGACAGCGTGTCGGGGTCGTGCGTTGTTCGTCATTCGAGTCCTCAGGTTCTCGGGGGAGCGAACGGATCCCGGAGCGGGACCGGCCATGCGTCCTCACGGGGAGCAACGCGATGTGGATCACTCCGGGTGCGCGAGACCTTGACGTGCTGCCGGACCGGACGCAAGTTGCGCAGAGCGACGCCTGGCGGCGTCCAGAGGGCCCGATTGGCGCAATGAGCTTGCTCTTTGGTGGACGGCTGGGGCACGCAGCGCGTTGCCAAATGTCACCCGATCGGGGGACACGCGACCCCTAGTGCGAGACCGGAACGGCGATCTCGCCACGCACGGCGCGCAGCGCGATGTCCGTCCGGTGGTGCGACCCGGCCAGGTGGACCCGCTCCAGCCGCGCGTAGGCGTCCTCGCGGGCCGCCGCGAGGTCCGCTCCGGTGCCCACGACCGACAGCACGCGCCCGCCGGCGGAGACCACGGCCCCGTCGTCGCGGCGGCGGGTGCCGGCGTGCAGGACGCCCTCGCCGTCGGAGCCCGCGATCACGTCGCCCGTGCGCGGCGGGCCGGGGTAGCCCTCGGCCGCGACGACCACCGTGACGGCCGCGCCCCCGGCCCACAGCACGGGCGGCTGCGCCGCGAGGACGCCGGTCGCGGTGGCGTGCAGCAGCGGGACCAGCGGCGTGCGCAGCAGCGCGAGCACCACCTGGGTCTCCGGGTCGCCGAACCGGCAGTTGAACTCGATCACGGCCGGGCCGTTCGAGGTGAGCACGAGCCCGGCGTAGAGCAGGCCGCTGAACGGCGTGCCGCGCTTGACCATCTCGGCGGCGACCGGTGCGACCACGGTCGCGACCAGGTCGTCGGCCAGGCCCGGCGGCGCCCACGGCAGCGGCGCGTAGGCGCCCATCCCGCCGGTGTTGGGCCCGGTGTCGCCGTCGCGACCCGCTTGAAGTCCTGCGCCGGCACCAGCGGGACCACGGTCTCGCCGTCGACCAGGCAGAAGAGCGACACCTCCGGCCCGTCGAGGAACGACTCCAGCAGCACGGGGTGCCCGCCGTCGAGCAGCGTGCTCGCGTGCGCCCGCGCCAGGTCGAGGTCCTCGGTGACGACCACACCCTTGCCCGCGGCCAGCCCGTCGTCCTTGACGACGTACGGCGGGGCGAAGCGGGCGAGCGCCGCGTCGAGCCGGGCCGGGTTGTCGACCACCTCGGACGTCGCGGTGGCCACGCCGGCCGCCGCCATCACGTCCTTCGCGAAGCTCTTCGAGCCCTCGATGCGGGCCGCGGCCGCGCTCGGGCCGAAGCAGGCGATGCCGGCCGCCCGCACGGCGTCGGCCGCGCCGGCGACGAGCGGCACCTCCGGCCCGATCACCACCAGGTCGGCCCGCCAGGACCGGGCGAGGTCGGCGACGGCTGCCGGATCGCCGATGTCGACCCCGAGTTGCTCCGCGACCGCGGCGGTCCCGGCGTTGCCCGGCGCGCAGCCGAGCGCCGTCACCCCCGGGTCCTGCGCCGCGGCGAGGACGATCGCGTGTTCTCTAGCTCCGGACCCCACTACCAGGACGCGCACGTCGCAGGATCGTAGATCCCGAAACGCGTCACCTCCTGTGCACGTCGGTCGTTCACCTCATGGACCCAGCTCCGCTCACCGCCAGTGAGAGCCACGTCACTCGACCGAGAGAGGGTGCGCGCATGCCATCCCCCGTTCGAGGACTTGTCGTGGCCGCGCTCGTCACGCTCGCCGTTGTCGTCGCGCCGGTCGCTCCCACCGCGCTCGCCACCACCGACGAGGAGTCCGTGGCCCCTCTCGTCATCGGCCACCGCGGCGCGTCCGCGTACCGGCCCGAGCACACCCTCGCGTCCTACGAGCTCGCCGCCCGCCTGGGCGCCGACTTCATCGAGCCCGACCTCGTGACCACGTCGGACGGCGTGCTCGTCGCCCGGCACGAGCCGGAGATCGGCGGCACCACCGACGTCGCCGCGCACCCCGAGTTCGCCGACCGCCGCACGACCAAGACGATCGACGGCGTCGCGTACACGGCTGGTTCACCGAGGACTTCACGCTCGCCGAGCTCAAGACCCTGCGCGCGACCGAGCGCATCCCCGCGGTCCGCCAGGAGAACACCGTCTGGAACGGCCGGTTCGAGATCCCGACCTTCGACGAGGTCCTGGAGCTGCGCGAACGGCTCTCGGACGAGCTCGGCCGGGAGATCGGCGTCTACCCCGAGACCAAGCACCCCACGTACTTCGCGTCGATCGGCAAGCCGCTGGAGCCCGCGCTCGTCGACGCGCTGGACGGTGCCGGCCTCAACCGCGACGGCGCCCCGGTCTTCGTCCAGTCGTTCGAGACGTCCAACCTGCGCAAGCTCGACGGCGAGCTGCACGTCCCGCTCGTCCAGCTGCTGAGCGCGGAGGGCGCCCCGGCCGACCTGGTCGCGGCCGGTGACCCGCGCACGTACGCCGACCTCGTCACGCCGGAGGGGCTCGCCGACATCGCCACGTACGCGGCCGGGATCGGCCCGGACAAGAACATGGTGGTCGCCCGCAACGCCGACCAGACGCTCGGCGCGCCCACTCCGCTCGTCGCGAACGCGCACGCCGCGGGCCTGCTGGTGCACCCGTACACGTTCCGCAACGAGAACCAGTTCCTGCCCGCCGACCTGCGCAGCGCCGGCGCGCCGTCCGACTACGGCGACGTGTTCGCGGAGTACGCCGCGTTCTTCGCCGCCGGCGTCGACGGGGTGTTCGCCGACAACCCCGACACCGCGGTCGCCGCCCGGGACGCGCTCGAGTCCTAGCTCGACCAGCGGAAACCGCCCCCGCCGGATGGTCAGGCCGGCAGGGAGTCCAGCAGTAGCCTTGTGATCACGGCCGGGCACTCCTCATGCGGGAAGTGCCCGGCCGCTGACATAACGTGCAGCCGGTGCTCCGGCCCGGCCCACCGGTGGCCTGCGGCCGCGGTGCGCGTCAGCACGCACGGGTCGAGGTCGCCGAGCACCTGCAGGACCGGCACGGCGGGCACCCGCGCGACGGCCGCGGCGAACCGGCGGCCCTCTGCGCGCAGCTGCGACCGGGCCGCCCACCGGTAGTACTCCATCGAGCAGTGCGCGGTGCCCGGCACCTGGATCGCCTCGCGGTAGCGCAGGGCCGCCGCCGCGAAGTCGTCCGACGCCGCCCACCCGGGCGCCGCCCAGGCCCGCAGGTACCGCTCGCGCCCGCGCCCCCGTCCGCCGTCAGCACGTGCTCCGGCCACCGCGGGAGCTGGAACCCGAGCGCGTACCGGGCCGTGGCGCGGCCCTGCCGCCGGGGTCGCCCAGCACCGCCGAGCGCAGGGCCAGCGGGTGCGGCGCCGCCAGCGTCGTCAGGGAGAGCACCAGTCGCGGGTGCAGGGCCGTCATCGTCCAGGCGACGAGCCCGCCCCACCCGTGCCCGACGACGTGCGCCCGCGGCTCGCCCAGCGCCCGGACGAGGCCCGCGGCGTCACCGGCGAGCGTCCAGAGGTCGTAGCCGCGCGGGGGTTTGTCCGAGTCGCCGTACCCGCGCAGGTCGGGCGCCACCACGCGGTAGCCGCGCTCGGCGAGCGCGGTGAGCTGGTGCCGCCACGCCCACCAGAACTCGGGGAAGCCGTGCAGCAGCACCACGAGCGGGCCGCCGCCGTCACACTCGGCGACGTGCAGCCGGATCCCGTTGGCGGAGACGCTGCGGTGGGTCCACGGCCCGGGCAGGCGCACCGACGACGGGTCGGGGCCACCCCGGCGCACAGGACCGGCTAGGGGCTAGCGGGCGCCCGCGTGCCCGTTCAGCTCGGGCGGGGTGAGCCCGTCGCCGTCACGGCCGCGGTGGGTGAGCACCTGCGCAGACTCCTTGAGCGAGGAGATCGTGCGCTCCGGGGCCCGGATCCGCCGGACGCGCAGGTAGCCGAGGAACCCGAACCCGCCGGCGACCAGCAGCATGAACCCGAAGACGATGCCGAACGCGGCGGCCCGGTTCAGCCAGAGCGCGAGCAGCTCACCGAGCGCGAAGAACGCGAAGAAGAGCGAGAAGAGCAGGACCGTCAGCGCGACGATGAAGAAGATGCTGCCCTGCAGGCCCTTCTTGACCTCGGCCGTGACCTCGGCGCGCGCCAGCTCCACCTCGGCCCGCACGAGCGTCGACACGTGCTCGGTGGCCTCGCGCACGAGCCCGCCGATCGACATGTCCTCGGGCGAGCGCGCCGGCTCCGGCGCGAGCGGGATCGACGGCAGGACGGGCGGAACCTCCGTGCCGCCTGCGCTGTTCGGGCTGGCCACCGCGGTTCTCCTTCGCATGCTCGCCCAGCCAGGTCGCCCCAGCCTGATCAACCGGCCGCCATCCTTCCACGGCGGCCCGCCGCACGCCCGGACAGGTGCGGGCGCGCCGCTAATCCGTCTCGGCGTCGTCGTCGTTCGCGCCGTTGCGCAGGTGTACCCGGCTGCGCCGCACGAGCATCGCGGCGCCGAGCAGCGACGCGGCCGCGGACGCGATCAGCACGGCCGCCTTCGTCGTGGCGAGCAGCGCCGGGTCGTCGCCCAGCGCCAGCTCGGCGACGAGCAGGCTGACCGTGAACCCGACGCCGCCGAGCATCGAGACGGCCACCAGGTCGCGCCAGCCCATCCCGCGCGGCAGCGCCGCCCGGGTGATCAGGATGGCCAGCCAGGACGCCAGGAAGATGCCGACGACCTTGCCGACGAGCAGCCCGGCGATCACCGCGAGCGGCACGGACTCGGTGAACACCGCACGCAGCGCCTGCTCCCCGATCGGACGCCGGCGGCGAAGAAGGCGAACACCGGCACCGCGAACCCCGCCGACCACGGCTGCAGCCGGTGCTCCAGGCGCAGGGCCGGCGCGAACTCCTCCCCCGGGTCGGGCCGGACCCGGGTGAGCACGCCGAGCAGCACCCCGGCGATCGTCGCGTGGATGCCGGCCTCGTGCACCGCGTACCAGGTGGCGAGCGCGATCGGCACGTAGAGCCACCAGGCCCGGACCCGCTGCCGCTGCAGCCACCAGTAGAGCAGCGCCAGCAGCACCACCGCGGCCAGCGCGGCGAGGTTCAGCCCGTGGCTGAACAGCACCGCGATCACGATGATCCCGCCGAGGTCGTCGGCGACGGCCAGGCCGAGCAGGAACACCCGTGCGGTGACCGGCATCGCGGCGCCGGCCAGCGCGAGCACACCGAGCGCGAACGCGATGTCGGTGGCGACCGGGATCGCCCACGCCTGCTCCATGCCCGGCGCACCGCGGCCCACCAGCAACGCCAGCCCGGCCGGGACGATCATCCCGCCGAGCGCGGCGGCCACCGGCAGCAGTGCCTGGCTCCACGTCGACAGCTCGCCGACCACCAGCTCGCGCTTGAGCTCCAGCCCGACCACGTAGAAGAAGAGCGCGAGCAGCCCGTCGGTGGCCCAGTCGGCAAGCGTGAGGTCGAGGTGCAGCGCCGCCGGCCCCACCACCGTGGTCCGCACGGTCTCGTAGACGTCGGACCACGGGGAGTTGGCCCAGATCAGCGCGACGGCGGTGGCCGCGAGCAGCACGAAGCCACCGACGGTCTCCGTGCGGAGGTAGCGGGCGAACTCGCTGACGGGGGCGACAAGGCGGCGTGGGCTCACGGGCGGCTCCGGATCGGCGGTCAACGGCGGGAACGTCGCCGACCAGGCTTCCCGGCACACCGCCATAGAGATTAGGCGAATCCTGACGCGGATCGGGTGAATTTCTGCGTCACTCGTCGGGCCGCGACCGCAACCGTTTCACCGCACCGCGGCGGGTCTTCGCGTCCAGCCGGCGCGTTTGGACGCCGCGGACGGCTTGGTGGCGCGCCGCTGCGGCGGGTCGGACGCGAACGCGGCGCGGAGGGTGCCGGCCAGCCGCTCGCGGGCGGCGTCGCGGTTGCGCAGCTGGCTGCGATGCTCCGACGCGGTGATCGTCAGCACGCCGTCGACGAGCCGGGACGCGAGCCGCCGCAGCCCGCGTTCCCGCAGGTGGTCGGGCACGGACGGGGAGCGGGCGAGGTCGAACGACAGCTCGACCCGCGAGTCGGTGGTGTTGACGCCCTGCCCGCCCGGCCCGGACGAGCGGGAGAAGCGCCAGTGCAGCTCGTTCTCCGGCAGGACGACCCGCGTCTGCACCGGCAGATCACCGTCGGCCACGATGTCAGGATGCCGCACCTGCCATCGGGCCCCTCCACGGCCGAACGGATTAGCCCGAATGGCGGTACACGCTGTGCAATTGCCGGTTCCGTCCTGAGTGAGGAGCTTCACGGGCAAACCGGCGCGGCACTTTGTATGCTGTAAGCAGTCGACCAAGCACAGCACCACCCCCAGAAGGGCCGCCTGGCCGACCCCGCCGACCTGGAGCACCTGATGTCACTGTCCGAGACGCCGGAAGCCGCAAGCCGCCGGATCGCCCGGCCGGTACCGCTGCGTGAGAGCGTCTACAGCGCCATTCTGGACATGATCGTCAGCCGCAACCTCCAGCCGGGTCAGCACCTGGTGGAGAGCGAGCTCGCCGTGATGCTGGGGGTGTCCCGGCAGCCGGTGCGCGAGGCCCTCCAGTGGCTGAAGAACGACGGCTGGGTGGACCTGCGGCCGGGGCTGGGCGCGTTCGTCCACACGCCCACCGTCGAGGAGGCCGACCAGCTCCTCGCCGTGCGCAGCCTGCTGGAGACGGAGTCGGCCCGGCTCGCCGCGAAGAGCGTCACCGACGACGGCGTCAAACGGCTGCGCGACATCTGCCGGCAGGGCCACGCGGCGCTGGAGGCCGAGGACGTCGCCACGATGGTGGCCCTCAACGCGGAGCTGCACGCCGCGGTCATGCGGATGTCCGGAAACGACGTGCTCGTCGAGCTCGCCGGCCAGGTCGACCGCCGGGTGCGCTGGTACTACACGCCGGTGGCCCGCCACCGCGGCGCGCAGTCCTGGCAGGAGCACTCGGACCTCATCGACGCGATCGCCGCGGGCGACGCGGACCGCGCCGCGGCGGTGATGGCGGCGCACACCGAGCACACCCGCCGCTCCTACCTGGCCCAGCGCAGCGAGGCCGGCGACGGCCCGGCCGCCGCGCTCAGGGGTCGCGTCCGCTAGCCGCACCCGGGGCGCTGCCGCCCCGTCACCCACCCCCCGCGTCGAGGACGGACGCAGCGGGGGCATCGCGCTTGCGCACCACGGTGGTGCGCGGGATCACCGCACGGCGCACAGAGCTGCGCGCCGCCCTGCGTTCCACCACGCGCCGAAGGTCGGCGCAGCCGTGGGCCGGCTCGCACATGGCCGGCGCACGGAGTGGGAAACCCTGTCACGGAGGTGAGAACACAATGCGAACGATCCGCACCATCGTTCGGTCCCTGATGGAGATGCCGCTCGGCTTCAACGCCGACGGCCGGGCCATCGGCCTGGGGCTCGACGCCGCGATGAAGGCCCAGCGGGCCGCGGGCGCCGACGTCCAGCCGATCCGGCCGGCGCGTCCGGCCACGGAGGTCCCGCACACCCGCGCCTCCTGACCTGCGTCGACGAGGCAAGAGCGGTGCGGTGACCACGGACGTGGCCGGGGCGAGGAACCCATATGACGTCCGTGGTCACCGCACTGGGGATCGCCCCCGGTTCGTGAGCCCCCCGCACGGAGCTCACAACGGGGGCGGTGGTCTGTTACACGGCGTAGCGCGACGGTGCCGCGCCCTGCTCGGCCACCCGCATCGACGGGAGCGTGCTCGGCAGTCCGGGGCGGTGCAGCAGGCCGGTGGCCCAGCCGGCGGCCAGCGACACCGCGGCGGCGATGCCGAACGTAGCGGCCCAACCCCACGATGTGACCGCGAGGGCGGCCAGCCCGACACCCAGCAGGCCGCCGACGGCCTTCGCGCTGTACACGAGCCCGTGCACCTCCAGTGCGCTCTGCTCGCCGAAGTACTCCCGGGCGAGGCTCGCGAAGAGCGGGTAGAAGCCACCGCCGCCCAGCCCGGCCAGCGCGGCGGCGATCACCAGCGCCGGCGCCGACCCCGTGGTGGCGGACACCGCGAGGAGCAGCTGCGCGACGGCCTGCACCACCAGCACCGCGCTCAGGGTGCGGCTGCGCCCGACCCGGTCGGACACACCCACCGACAGCGCACGCCCGGCCCCGTTGATGCCGACGAGCAGCCCGGCGGCGAGCGCCACCAGCACGGCGGGCGAGCCCAGGCCGTCGGCGTACACGACGAGGAACGCGGCGTTGAACAGCGACACCGCACCCGCGGCCACCAGGATCAGGTAGACCACCGGCATCACCCGCGTGCGCAGCGCCTGCACCGCGGAGAACTCGCGGACGCCGGCGGGTTCTGGCGCCGCCCGGGGTTGGTGTTGCGCCCGAGCGCCCACGCCCGCGGGTCGACCTCGGCCGGCCACCAGCGCGGCGGCGGGTCGCGGAAGAACACCCCCGGCCCCGCGACCAGCAGGAACAGCACGACCGCGGCGACGTCGAGCACCGGCGTGAGGTTGCCGGCGTGCAGCCCGAGCACGGCCGCGAGCAGGAAGGGCACCGACCCGTACGCGAACGCCCCGGTCACGACCGAGACGCGCCCGGCCATGCGCTCCGGGTACCACTTCGCGACGGTCGAGGTGCAGGCCGCGTAGACGAGGCCGGCCCCGGTGCCGCCGAGCACCGCGTACCCGAGCAGCGCGCCGGCCAGGCCGGTGCTGTGCGCGAGCGCGACCAGCCCGAGCGCGCTGAGCGCGGCCCCGGCCACCATCACGGTGCGCGGGTCGAGCCGGTTGCGCTCGCGCAGGTAGGCGACGGGGAACCCGACGCCCGCCTGGAACACCGTCCACCCGGCGAGCAGCCACGCGACGCCCGCGAGGCCCCACCCGTTGCGCTCCAGGAGCGCGGGGACGGCGGCGCCGAACCCGTACTGCAGCACCCCGACGGCCGCCATCGGCAGCCACGCGAGCGTCAGCACGGACGAACGCGGACGGCCGATGAGCTCACGCGGGGACTCCCCGACCCGGTAACTGCGACCGTTGTAGTCCCGGATCTCGCGGATCCCCTGGATACCGGCCTGCTGCTGCTCGCTCATCGACCCTCCTTCCATACTGTATGCGGAATCATGCGGTACGCGTGACCCAGAGCACAAGAGTCCTGGACAACTTTTCCCATACTGCATACAGTCGACCAGCAGCGAGCGGCGGTCAGACGGGAGAACGCGCAGCGTGGATCTCTACGAGCACCAGGCCAAGGACCTCTTCGAGGCGCACGGAGTGCCGGTGCCCCGGGGCGCCGTCGCCGACACCCCCGCGGACGCCGCGGGCATCGCCGCGTCGATCGGCGGGGCGGTTGTGGTGAAGGCACAGGTCAAGACCGGCGGACGGGGCAAGGCCGGCGGCGTCAAGCTGGCCGTCGACCCGGCGGACGCCGAGGAGAAGGCCGGCGCCGTCCTCGGGATGGACATCAAGGGCCACACCGTGCACCGGGTGCTGGTGGTCGAGGCGTCGCAGATCGCCGAGGAGTACTACTTCTCCTTCCTGCTGGACCGCTCCAACCGCACCTTCCTGGCCATGTGCTCGGCCGAGGGCGGCATGGAGATCGAGCTGCTGGCCGTCGAGCGTCCCGAGGCCCTCGCCAGGGTGCCGGTCGACGCCATCGCCGGGGTCGACCGGGCCAAGGCCGCCGAGATCGTCGCCGCCGCCGGGCTCCCCGCCGAGGTCGCCGACCAGGCCGCGGACGTGATCGTGAAGCTGTGGGAGACCTTCGTCGCCGAGGACGCGACGCTCG
>MKJX01000039.1 GCA_001942415.1 Pseudonocardia sp. CNS-139 | reverse complement strand
GGCGCGCCTGGTCGTCACGGCCGCGGTGATCGGCGTGCTCGGCCTGCTCTACGCCGGTGACCTGCTGCTCACCTCGGGCAGCGTCCCGCGCGGTGTGGTCGTCGCGGGCGTCGACGTCGGCGGTCTCCCGCTGGCCGAGGCCGAGCAGCGGCTGCGCACCGAGATCGAGCCGCGCACCACCCGGCCCGTCCCGGTGTCGGTCGGCGAGGCCACCAGCGAGATCGACCCGGTGGCGTCGGGGCTGTCGGTCGACTGGGCGGGCACCCTGGCCCAGGCCGGCGAGCAGCCGCTCGACCCGCTCACCCGCATCACGTCGTTCTTCACCGAGCGCTCGGTCGGCGTCGTGACGTCGGCGGACCGCACCGTGCTGAACGCGGCCTGGAGGAGCTGGCGCCGGTCGTCGACCGGGAGCCGACGGAGGGCTCGGTCCGGTTCGACGGCACCGACCCGCAGCCGGTCGACCCGGCGCCCGGGCAGCAGCTCGACGTGGCCGCCGCCGTCGCGTCTTCCAGCGGGACTGGACGAGCGGCGCCGCCGTCGCGCTGCCGCTGACCGTGCGGTCGCCGACCACCACCCCCGAGGACGTCGTCACCGCGATCGCCACGGTCGCCCGGCCGGCCGTCGCGGCGCCGGTCACGCTGATCGGCGAGAACGGGGTGCGCGGCACGATCACCCCGGAGGCCATCGCGGCGGCGCTGGTGTTCCGGGCCGAGAACGGCGTGCTGGTGCCGGAGCTCAACCAGCAGGTCGTGCAGGACGCGGTGGCGCCGCAGATGGCGCCGTCGGAGCGGCCCGGCCGGGACGCGACGCTCGACTTCTCCAGCGGCAGCCCGGTGATCGTCCCGTCCCAGGACGGCGCGGCATCGACTACGCGGCCACGCTCACGAACCTGCTCACCGTGCTCACCGGCCCGGGGCCGCGGGAGATCACGGCCGTCTACGCCGACCAGCCCGCCGAGGTCACCACGGCCGACCTGGAGGCGCTGGGCACACCCGAGGTCATCGGCGAGTTCACCACCGGCGGTTTCGCCCGCGACTCGGGCGTGAACATCCGCCGGGCGGCGACCTGATCAACGGCATCGTCGTGCAGCCGGGCGAGACGTTCAGCCTCGACGCGGCCACCGGCCCGCGCACCCTGGCCAACGGCTACGTCGAGGCCGGCGTGATCGACAACGGCCGGCCGTCCCGCGGCCCGGCGGGTGGCGTGTCGCAGGTGTCCACCACGCTCTACAACGCCGCGTACTTCGCGGGCATGACGCTCGTCGAGCACCGGCCGCACAGCTTCTACATCAGCCGCTATCCCGCCGGGCGCGAGGCGACCATCGTGACCGGTGCCCTCGACAACCGGTTCCGCAACGACAACCCCACCCCGGTGCTCATCCGCACGGCGTGGACGCCGACGTCGCTCACCGTGTGGATCTACGGGCAGCGGCAGTTCGAGGTGACCGGCACGTTCGGCCCGCGGACCAACCCGACCCAGCCCAACACGGTCACGATCCCGCCGGGCGAGCAGTGCACGCCGAGCAACGGCGCACCCGGCTTCACGATCACCGACACCCGCACGCTGCGCAACGTCAACACCGGCGAGACCCGCAGCGAGACGTTCACGACCCGCTACAACCCCAGCCCACGGGTGGTCTGCGGGTAAGCCGCAGGTACCAGCCCGGCTCAGGGGGTTTCGCGACCTGCGTCACACTTCGTACCCTCGATCTCGTCGGCTCGATGAGATCGGGGTACGAAATGCGCATCGCGGACGTCCTCAGGAGCAAGGGCAGCGGCGTTGCGACGGTCGTCGCCAGCGCCACCGTCGCGGAGCTGATCGCCGAGCTCGCCGCGCACAACGTGGGTGCGCTCCCCGTGATCGACGGGGAGCGGCTGGTGGGGATCGTCTCGGAGCGCGACGTCGTGCGCCGGCTGGACGCCGGTGGCCCGCAGCTGCTCGCCGCCACGGTCGGCGACATCATGACCACCGACGTCACCACGTGCTCACCGGAGGACAGCGTCGCCGACCTCGCCGCGATCATGACGGCCCGCCGCTTCCGGCACCTGCCCGTGGTGGTCGGCGGCCGGCTGGCCGGGATCGTCAGCATCGGCGACCTGGTCAAGGCCCGGATCGACCTGCTGGAGTCCGAGCGGGCGCAGCTCCAGAGCTACATCGCCGGTTAGAAGGCCGCCTCCGGCAGCTCCATCAGCGAGTTGTCGGTGTTCTCCAGGATCGTGCGCTGCGCGCTGAGCTGCGGGAGCACGTTCTTCGCGAAGAACCGGGCCACGCCCACCTTGCCCTCGTAGAACGCGCGGTCGCGCTCGGACGGCTCGGCGCCGAGCGCGGCCAGCGCGACCTCGGCCTGGCGCAGCAGCAGCCAGCCGACCAGCAGGTCGCCGACCGCCATCAGCAGCCGCACGCTGTTCTGCCCCACCTTGTAGAGGTTCGCCGGGTCCTCGGCCGAGGCCAGCAGGAACCCGGTGAGCGCGCCGAGCATGCCCTGCACGTCGCCGAGCGCGGCGGCCAGCAGCGCGCGCTCCTCCTTGAGCCGCCCGTTGCCCGCCTCCGCGGCCAGGAACGCCTGGATCTCCCCGGCCACGTGCCCGAGCGCCTGCCCGTTGTCCCGCACGATCTTGCGGAACACGAGGTCGAGCGACTGGATCGCCGTGGTGCCCTCGTAGAGGGAGTCAATCTTGGCGTCCCGGATGTACTGCTCGATGGGGTAGTCCTGCAGGTAGCCGGAGCCGCCGAGGGTCTGGAGCGAGAGCAGCAGCTGCTCGGAGGCGCGCTCCGAGCCGACGCCCTTGACGATCGGCAGCAGCAGGTCGTTCACGCGCTCGTAGAGGGTGACGTCCTCGCCGCGGGCCGCCCGATCCGCACCCGGTCCTGGTAGGTGGCCGTGTACGTGTAGACGCGCGCAGGCCCTCCGCGTACGCCTTCTGCAGCATGAGGATGCGCCGGACGTCCGGGTGGTGGGTGATCGTGACGCGCGGGGCGGACTTGTCGAGCTGCCGGGGCAGGTCGGCGCCCTGCACGCGCTCCTTGGCGTACTCCAGCGCGGTCAGGTAGCCGGCCGAGAGCGTGCCGATGGCCTTGGTGCCGACCATCATGCGGGCGTACTCGATCACCTGGAACATCTGCGCGATGCCGTCGTGCACGTCGCCGAGCAGCCAGCCCTTGGCCGGCACGCCGTGCTGGCCGAACGTCAGCTCGCACGTGGTGGACGCCTTGAGGCCCATCTTGTGCTCGACGTTGGTCACGAAGGCGCCGTTGCGCTCGCCGGGGTCGCCGCTCTCGCTGTCGAAGTGGAACTTGGGCACGAGGAAGAGCGACAGGCCCTTGGTGCCCGCGCGCGGCGCGAGGCCGGGACCCTCGGGGCGGGCGAGCACGAGATGCATGATGTTCTCGGTCATGTCCTGCTCGGCCGAGGTGATGAAGCGCTTCACGCCCTCGACGTGCCAGCTGCCGTCCTCCTGCTGGACGGCGCGGGTGCGCCCGGCGCCGACGTCCGACCCGGCGTCCGGCTCGGTGAGCACCATCGTGGCGCCCCAGCCGCGGTCGATCATGAGCTCGGCCCAGTGCTTCTGCTCGTCGGTGCCGTTGCGGTGCACCACGGCGGCGAAGTTGGGGCCGGCCATGTACATGAAGATCGCCGGGTTGGCGCCGAGGATCAGCTCGGACGCCGCCCACTGCACGGTCGGCGGGATGCCGAAGCCGCCCAGCTCCGTGGGCAGGCCGATGCGCCACCACTCGCCGTCCCACAGCAGCTGGTACGCGTCCTTGACCTCCTGCGGGACGGTCACGGAGTGCGTCGCCGGGTCGAACACGGGCGGGTTGCGGTCGGCCTCGGCGTAGCCTCGGCCAGCGGCCCCGTCGCGACGGAGCTCAGCTCCTTCAGCACGCCGCGGACGGTGTCCAGGTCGACGCCGTCGAACGGCTCGGTGCCCAGCTGCTCCTGCACCCGGAAGACCTCGAACAGGTTGAACTCGAGGTCTCGCAGGTTGCTCTTGAAGTGGCCCATGGCGCTCGCTCCTCACCCAGGACACGGCCTACCGCTCGGTAACTACAGGGTATTACTCGTGGGTAACCCAAGACAAGCCGGCACCGTCCGCAACTGCGTCCCGGACGGGCGACACACGATCGATCCGCCGCGTTGTCTGTGGAGCATGAGTGACGCATGGTTCGGAAGATCGGTACCGGGACACGTGTGACTGGGACGAGGGGAGCGCGACCATGGGCCGGTTCTCCCGCCGGGCCTTCCTCGTCGGCGGGCTCACGGTCGCCGGCACCGGGCTGCTCGCCACCGGTGAGGCGTTCGCGCTGACCCCGCCGGAGATCGTCGACTGCGAGGGCTGGGGCGCCCGGCCCAACCGCACCGTCGTGCCAGTCTGGAACCAGCGGCCCGTCAAGATCCTCGTGCACCACACCGCCACGCCGAACACCCCCGACCTGAGCCGCGCCGCCGCGGACGCGCTGGCCCGCGGCATCCAGAACTTCCACATGGACAAGCGCGGCTGGATCGACACCGGGCAGCACTTCACGATCAGCCGCGGCGGTTTCGTGCTGGAGGGCCGGCACCGCAGCCTGGAGGTGCTGCGTGCGGGCCGCCGTCAGGTCGAGGGCGCGCACTGCAGCGGGCAGAACCTCGTCGCGATCGGCATCGAGAACGAGGGTACGTACACCGCGGGCGAGCCGCCCGCCCCGCTGTGGGACCGGCTGCGCGAGATGTGCGCCTACGTCTGCCAGCAGTACGGCATCCGGCCGACGGAGATCTACGGCCACCGCGACTTCAAGGACACCGCCTGCCCCGGCGACACCCTGTACGGCATGCTCCCGCGGCTGCGCGGCGAGGTCGCCGGCGCGCTCGGGCAGCGCCTCTCCCGGGCGGCGACCACGCTGGCGTCGTGGCCGCTGCTGCGCTACGCCGACCGCGGGCCCACCGTGCTCGTCGCCCAGCACCTGCTGCGGGCGGCGGGCATGCGCGAGGTCGTGGCCGACGGCGAGTTCGACCGCCGCACCGCCGACGCCGTCCGGGCGCTGCAGTCCACGCACCGGACGGAGGAGGTCAACGGGATCATCGGCGGCGAGTCGTGGCCGATCCTCGTGGCCGTCGCGGGGCACGAGGCCGACACCCGGGCAGGCGACGCAGAGGTCACACGTGCGGTGCAGGTCCTCGGCGGCAACCGGGCACTCCGGGCCCCGGCCGACTGGCAGGAGCTCCTCGCGCGCCGCCCGCCGTTAGCGAGCGCGGGCGGGCGCGCCGGGATCACCACGCCTGCAGGTCGTCGTCGTCCCAGACCTTCCACGGCGCCTTGCCGGTGGTCCAGAGCCCGTTGAGGTACTGGTAGTCCTTGTACGTGTCCATCGCGGCCCAGAAGCCCTCGTGCTTGTTCACGGTGAGCTGCTGGTCGCGGGCCAGCTTCTGCAGCGGCTCGGCCTCGAGGAAGAGGTCCTCCTCGTCGTCGAGGTAGTCGTCGAGGAAGGACCGGTCGAAGACGAAGTACCCGCCGCTCACCCAGCCGGTGACCTGCGTGGGCTTCTCGTTGAACTCCGCGACGACGTCGCCCTCGACGCGCATCTCGCCGAACTTCGACGTCGGGTGCACACCGGTGACGGTGCCGACCCGGCCGCCCGTCTCGTGCAGCTCCGCGAGGTTCGCGATGTCCACGGCGCTGACGCCGTCGCCGTAGGTCATCATGAACTGCGGGGTGTCGATGTACTGCCGGATGCGCCGCAGCCGGGCGCCGGTGCCGGCGTCCTGGCCGGTCTCCGCGAAGGTGATCTCCCAGTTCTCGTCGGCCACGCCGTTGCGGAACTGCGCTGGTGGTCACCCTCGGAGAGCGACAGCGTGAAGTCCGACATGTGGGCGCGGTAGTCGAGGAAGAACTGCTTGATCTCCCAGCCTTGTAGCCCAGGCAGAGGATGAAGCGCCGATAGCCGTAATGGCTGTACAGCTTCATGATGTGCCACAGGATCGGGCGACCGCCGATGTCGACCATCGCCTTCGGCAGCCGCTCGCTGACCTCGCGGATACGGGTGCCTGTCCTCCGCAGAGGATGACCACCGGGGTGTCGTAGTCCATCAGGAAGCGTGTCCCTCCGCTGTGTATGGAACGCCACTGTGAGTGATCGGGGAGCACGTGGCGTCGGGGTCATTTCGTAGTGCAGATCGGGCTTGCTCGGCAAATCTCCCGAGTGTGAGCCGGCGCACGACTTCGAGTTCCGCAGGTGTTGTGACGTGCAGATTGTCTGGTTCGCCCGGCACGGTGACGACCTGGTGCCCGTTCTCCACGAGAAGGCCGGAGTTCTCCGGCGGCCGTGGCCGATCGGCGTGCAGGACTCGCAATACGTTCACCCGAAAGGCGTGCGGCGACTGCGTCAGAACGAGATCGTTCTTCGGCACGGTGTCCAGCACCCGGCCGTTTCCGACGCGCTGGACGACCTCGAGGATGGGCATCACCGGCACGGCCCCGTCCGCGCCGGCCCGTACCGCGCTGATCACCGCCCGGAAGAGCGCGTCGGACGCGAGCGGGTGTGCGGGATCGGCCACGACGGCGATCTCCGCGTCGGAGGGGAGCGTCGCGAGCCCGGCCCGCAACGACTCCGACTGGTGGTCGCCGCCCTCGGCGACCGTGTCGACCGGGTCGCCGTCCCACGGGCGGCCCGGTGGGAGGACGAGCGCCACGCGTCGCAGGTGCGGCGCGCCGCCGCCACCGTGTGGTCGACCATGCGCAGCCCGCCGACGTGCTCGAACTGCTTCGGCCGAGCGCCGAACCGCCTGGACACCCCGCCCGCGAGGACGATCGCCCATACCGGCCCGCCCATCACGCTCCCTTCGTGTCGTGCGCCCGTATCGTGCCACTGCCCCGGAATCGGACACTCGATCGGGCTACACGCCCCTACACGCTGCGCAGTCAGGAGGCAAGCGGAGGCGGGCCCTCGTCTGAGTACCCTCCCCCTCGGGGGAAGTCCGCACGACCGCAACGCTGGGGGTGGCCGGTGTCGACGCGAACGCAGCCGCCGGCGCCGACCGGCTGGCCGGGGCGCCGGCCGTGCGGCCCGTGGTGCGTGAGGCGCGCGCCGGCGGGGTGGCCCGGCTGGACGTCATCGGGCCGGGCGGGCACGGCAAGACCGTGCTGCTCGACGCGCTGGCCGCCGCGTTCGGCGAGGCCGGGGTGCCGGTCCGGCGGGACATCCCGGCCGACGGCGACGGGCTCGGCGCCACCGCCCTCCTCGTGGACGACGCGCACCTGCTGAGCCCGGCCGAGCTGGCCCGGCTGGCCGCGCTCGCGGCCGCGGACGGCGGGCACGTGGTCGTCGCGCACCGGCCGTGGCCGCGGCCGGCCGGCACGTCCGTGCTCGGCGCGACGCTCGCCGCGTCCCGGCCGCCGGTGGTGCTCGGCCCGCTCGACCGGGGCGGGATCGCCGCCCGCGCGGGCCTGCTGCACGGCGACGGCGCGCCGCCCCCCGACGTGCTGGACCACGTGCTCGACCGGACGGCCGGGATCCCCTGGCTGGTCGACCGGCTGCTCGTGGCGCTGCGCCGGCTCCCGGACGGCGAGGGCCTGCCGCCCGAGCTGCTCGTCGAGGTCGGGTACGTCGTGCACGGCCTCGGCACCGACGTGCCCCGGCTGCTGCTGGCCCGCGCGCTCGGCGCACCGCTCGACGCCGACGTGCTCGTCCCGCTGCTCGGCCTGGACGCCGCGGCCCACCTCGACGAGCTGCTGGAGGCCGCCCGGGCGGCCGGCGTGCTGACCGCGGACGGGCGCGCGGTGCCGCTCGTCTCGGCCGCGGTGCTGGCCCGCACGCCCGAGGCGGCGCGCCTGGAGCCTCGGCCGCGCTCGCCGAGGCCGAGCTGGCCCGCGGCGGTGACGTGCTCGGCGCGGCGCGCGGGCTGCTCGGCACCGGCGCGACCGGGGCCCGCGTGGCGTCGGTGTTCGCCGCGGCCGGCGACGAGGCGCTGCGCACCGGCGGCGGCAAGCCCGCGGGCGAGCTGTACGCGGCGGCCGTGCGGGCCGGGGCGCCCGCGCTCGTGCTGGCGACCCGGCGGGCCGAGGCGGCGATGCTGGCAGACGAGCTCGACCTCGCGCTCACCCAGGCCGACCAGGTGCTCGCCGAGCCCGGCCAGGTGCCGCCCGCGGACGCGTGCGGGCCGGGGCGGTCGCCGCGGCCGTGCTGGCCCGGCGCGGGATGCTCGCCCGCAGCGCGGAGCTGTACCGCTGGATGGGGTCGGCGCTCGGCCCGGCCGTCGGCACCGGAGCCGTGCTCGCCGTCCCCGCGCTGATCGGCACCGGTGCGCTCGACGAGGCCCGTGACGTGCTGCGCGGCCCGGCCCCCGCACCCGGCGCGCCGCCGCGCCCCCCCACGCTGCTCGCCGGGGCCGAGGAGCTGATGGCCCAGGGCGTCTACGACTCGGTGGCCGGCTCGCCCACGGCGGCGTTGTCGCAGCTGACGCGCGCGGCCGCGCTGCTGGAGCCGACGCACCGGGCGGCGCTGCTGCCGGACGCGCGCTGCGCTGGCCCGCGCTCGTCGCCGTGCACTGCGGCGAGCTGGACGTCGCCCAGTCCCTGCTGGAACGGGCCGTGCGGGCGCGGCTGGGCGGGCGCGGCGCGGCCGTGCGGCACCGGCTCCTGCTCGGGTGGATCGCGCTGTTCCGCGGGGCCATCCCGGCCGCGCGGGCGGCGCTCGCGGCGTCCCCGGCGGGTGCCCGGCTGGAGCCGCGCGACGAGTTCCTCGCGGCCGCGCTGGAGGTCGCGCTGGCCCGGCGCACCGGCGACCTGGCGGCGCTGATGCCGGCGTGGGGCCGGGCCCGGGAGGCGATCGTCCGGCACCCGGTGGACCTGTTCGTGCTGCAGCAGCTCGGCGAGCTGTCGATCGCGGCCACCCGGCTGCGCGAGGTGAGCTGGGTGCGTCCGCACCTCGACGAGGCCACCGCGCTGCTGGCCCGGCTCGGCGACCCGGCGCTGTGGGCGGCACCGCTGCACTGGTCCGGGCTGCAGGCGGCGATCGTCGCCGAGGACCGCGCCGAGGCCGCCCGGCACGGCGACGCGCTGGCCGCCGCGGCGGGCGCGAGCCGCTACGCGGCCGCGATGGCCACCGCGGCCCCGCACTGGGTCGGGCTGCTGGACGCCGAGGTCGACGCGGACGCGGTCGAGGCGGCGGCCCGCGGCCTGCACGCCGTCGGGATGTCGTGGGAGGGCGGGAAGCTGGCCGGTCAGGCCGCGATCCGCACCCGTGACCGCAAGGCGATGACCACGCTGCTGGGCTGCGCCCGCGCGCTGCAGGCGAGCGGCCCCGCGGCGCGGCCGGCCCCCGAGCCCGGCGCCGACACGGACACGCAGCCCGGTGGGATCCCCGTCGTGGCGGTGCCGGACGCGGCGGAGCCGGAGGCCGACGGCCCGCTCAGCGAACGGGAGCGCGAGGTGGCGGCGCTGGTGCTGGAGGGGCTGACCTACAAGCAGATCGGCGAGCAGCTCTTCATCTCGGCGAAAACGGTGGAGCACCACGTGGCCCGGATGCGGCAACGGCTCGGCTCGGGCAGCCGGGGCGAGCTGTTCGCGCAGCTGCGGCGGATCGTCGGTCCCTGAGACGATCAGGCCCGGGAACGTACGGTGCCGAAGCGATTCTCTGGGCCCCCGAAATACACAGGGTAGGGGTGGGGGGCGACGGTTTCGGGGCCTTGGGCGGAGTTGTCCACACGCCCCTACAGGCGGATGCCCGCCAGCACTCCTTCGCAGCTGCGCACGACCAGGCGGGCGACGTCCGAGACGGCGCGGGTGGAGAGCGGGCTCTCCGCGCGGCGCTGCCAGCGGGTCAGGGCGTCGAGTGCGGAGGCGCGCAGCTCGTCGGGGCCGGCCTCCGGCTCCAGCCCGAGCCGCGCGGCGGCCGCGCCGCCGTCCGCGCCGAGCAGCCGTTCGGCTTCCTGCAGCGCCTCGACGGGCAGCTTGACCGCGCCGGCCCGCAGCGTCGAGAGCAGGCGCAGCTCGGCGAACTCGTGGCGGCCGCGAGGATGCGCTCCACCTCGGCGGCCAGCGGCGCGGTGGCCGGGCGCGGCTCGCGGGTCAGCACGAGGTCGACGGCCAGCAGCGCCGAGCGGGCCTTGAGCAGGTCGCGGCGCTCGGTGAACTGGGTGGCGAGCACGCTGCGCAGGTCGTCCAGGCCGCTGCGCTTCACCAGCTCGGTGGCCAGCGCGTTCGGGTCGGTGGTGCCCTGCCGGATGAGCGTGGTGGACAGCCGCACGCCGAACAGGCCGAAGCGTTCGATGAGCCGGGCCCGGGTGTCGGAGTCGACGGTGTCCAGCTCGACGCGGGAGAACCGGTCGGCCGACAGCAGCATCGACTCCAGGTCGGCGCGCGGCACCTCGGCGAGCGCGGTGAGGGCCGTGAACTCCTGCTGGCGCATCGTCCGGCCGGTCTGCGCGAGCAGCCCGGCCACCGCGACGACCGTCTGGCACAGGCCGCGGACCTTCTCGTCCGACCGGTAGCGGCGGGCGATCTTGCGCGCCGAGCTGAGCGCGTTGAGCCGGCCGACGCCGATCTCGTCCGCGCGCGACAGCACGGCGATCGTGTTGACGGGGGTGGCCTTCGCGACGCCCTGGTCGAAGAACGACTCCAGGACCGCACGTCCGTGGCGTGCAGGTGGCGCATCAGGTAGATGACGGCGTCGGCCTGCGTCGGCGCGTCCTCGGGGGCGAGGAACGCGCCCGCCCGGGCCGACGTGTCACGGGAGAGCGACGCGATGCCCGGCGTGTCGATCAGCGTGTTGGCGCGCAGGCTCTGCGACGGCCACTGGACCTCCAGCCGGTCGACCTGCTCCACCGGCGTGCCTGCAGGTCGAACGCCAGCGCCCCGTTGGTGCGCGAGATCGTCAGCTGCCGGGGCGGCGCGGTGCGCGGGAACATCGTCACCTTCGGCACCTGGCTCTCGAGGTACCAGGTGACCACCCGCGTGCACTCGCCCGCGTCGGTCGGCGCGATCTCCTCGCCGACCAGCGCGTTCAGCAGCGTCGACTTGCCGGCCTTGACCTTCCCGGCGATCGCGACGCGCAGCGGCTCGTCGAAGCGCTGAAGGTTGTGCTGCAGCCAGCCGACGGCCTGCGGGCTGTCCCGGTAGGCGTCGATCGTGCGGCGCAGCAGCACCCGGACCACCGAGCCGAGCTGCGGGGCCGGCGCGCTCATGCGCCCTTCCTCGCCGTGACGGCCGCGCGCGGGGTCGCCGTGACCTGGTTGCCCAGCGCCCGCGCGCGGTCGGCCATCGCGTCGACGCGGGCGAGC
>MKJX01000038.1 GCA_001942415.1 Pseudonocardia sp. CNS-139 | reverse complement strand
GCCGACGCCACCGAGCTGCGCGCGCAGGTCGTGGGGGAGGGCGGCAACCTCGGGCTCACCCAGCGCGGGCGGATCGAGTTCGCCCGCCGCGGCGGCAGGATCAACACGGACGCGATCGACAACTCGGCGGGCGTCGACTGCTCCGACCACGAGGTCAACATCAAGATCCTGCTGGACCGGCTGGTCGCGGCGGGCGAGCTGGACCGGAGGGGCCGCAACGCGCTCCTGCTGGAGATGACCGACGAGGTCGCCGACCTCGTGCTGGGCGACAACCGCGACCAGAACGCGGTGCTGGGCGTCGGCCGGGCGCACGCGCCCGCGATGGTCAACGTGCACGGGCGCTCACCGCCGACCTGGAGGCCCGCCGCGGGCTGGACCGCGCGCTGGAGGTGCTCCCGAGCGCCGACGGGTTCGCCGCGCTGGAGGCCGTCGGCGAGGGCTGACCAGCCCGGAGCTGGCCACGCTGCTGGCGCACGCGAAGCTGGACCTCACCGCGCAGGTGCTCGCCACCGACCTGCCGGACGTCGCGGCGTTCGCGGGCCGGCTCCCGGAGTACTTCCCGCACGCGGTGCGGGAGCGGTTCGCCGACGCGGTCCCGCGGCATCCGCTGCGCCGCGAGATCGTGGCGACGATGCTGGTCAACGAGATGGTCGACGGCGCCGGGATGACCTACGCGTTCCGGCTGGGCGAGGAGCTCTCGGCGGGGCCGGCCGACGCGGTGCGCGCCTACGCCGTGACGACCGCGGTGTTCGACCTGCCCGCGCTGTGGACGGACGTGCGGGCGCGCACATCCCGACGGCCGTGTCGGACGGGCTGGTGCTGGAGACCCGGCGGCTGCTCGACCGGGCGTCGCGGTGGTTCCTGACGAACCGGCCGCAGCCGCTGGCCGTCGGCGCGAGACGGCCCGGTTCGCGGCCACTGTACGAGAGCTGCGGGCCGAGCTGCCGCACCTGCTGCGCGGGCGCGAGCGGGCGGCCGTGCAGACGCGGGCCGCGCAGCTCGTCGCGGAGGGCGTGGGGAGCCGTGCGCGCTGCGCTGCGCCGCGCTGATGTACGGG
The DNA here is from genome assembly GCA_001942415.1 of Pseudonocardia sp. CNS-139. Lineage (GTDB taxonomy): Bacteria > Actinomycetota > Actinomycetes > Mycobacteriales > Pseudonocardiaceae > Pseudonocardia. The sequence goes on along the minus strand of MKJX01000038.1, from coordinate 10,404 downwards.
TTCAGCCTGCTCGACGTGGTGGAGCTGACGGAGCTGGCCGAACGCGACCGCGAGCCGCGCGAGCCGCGGGAGGTGGCGGCGCTCTACTACGGCCTGTCCGAGCACCTGGGCATCGACCTCGCGCTGACGTCCGTGAGCGCGCTGCACCGCGGCGACCGCTGGCACGCGCTGGCCCGGCTGGCGCTGCGCGACGACCTGTACGGGTCGCTGCGGGCGATCACGCTCGACGCGCTGCGCGAGGCCCCGCCCGGCACGCCCGTGCAGGAGGCGATCGCGATGTGGGAGGCGGCCAACGCGTCGCGGCTCGTGCGGGCCCGGTCCGCGTTGCACGAGGTGAGCAGCGCCGGTCAGCTCGACCTGGCGACGCTGTCGGTGATCACGCGGCAGATGCGCGGCCTCGCCCGCTGAACGGGGCGCGGCACGGGTTTTGAGAAGGTGGGCGGCGTGGCTCGTTACGTCGCGCAGGTACCGGTGCGCTGGACCGACCAGGACTCCAACCGGCACGTCAACAACGGCAAGGCGGTGACGTTGCTGGAGGAGGCCCGGATCCAGCTGCTCCACGACGAGGCGGCGTCCGGCGGGGTGGCCGGGTTCGCCGGCGGGCTGGTCGTCGCGGGCCTGAACGTGGAGTACCGGCGGCAGATCCCGTACCGGGCGCGCACGCTGCGGGTGGCGATGGAGGTGGACGAGGTGCGGGCCGCGTCCTTCCGGATCGGGTACCGGATGCACGACGGGGCCGGCGAGGACGACCCGGTCGCCGTGCACGCGTGGACGCGCATGGTGACGTTCGACATGGACGCGCAGCGGCCGCGGCGGCTGACCGAGGCCGAGCGGGAGTTCCTGGGGAGGTGGGCGGCATGACGGCGCTGGCGACGCGGCTGACCGTGCCGGACGGCGCGGACCGCAACGACCTGGGCGCTTCGTGGCCCGGGTGGTGCGGCTGGACCAGGCGGCGCCGGTGCGGCTGCGCGCGGGCGGCGACACGGTCACGGCGTGGGCGGGCACCCCGTTCGACGTGCTCGCGACCCGCACGGTGCACGGCGCGCTGGAGCCGGCGGACGTCACGGTGCCGGCGACGGGCCTGCTCACCGCGCTCACGGTGGAACGGGCCGACACGGTCGACCCCGGGATGGGCGGGCTGTGGCCGGGCGAGCTGCCCCCCGACGAGGGCTGGACACCGGTCGACGACGTGCCGGCCGCCGAGCTGGAGCGGCTCACCGAACGAGGGCTCACCGTGGCGCGGGAGAGCGCCGGACCGCACGGGCCGCCCGCGTCGCTGCTGGACCAGACGGTGCTGACGGTCACTGGGACCGGTGCCGCGCCGGCGGTGAAGGTGCCGCTGCGCTGCCTGTTCGCGCTCTCCGGGATGGGGTTCCTCGGCGACACCGGCCCGGACGCGGGGGTGGTGCGGGTGTCGGCGACCGGGGCGTGGCTGCGCCTGGACGCCCGCTACGGCGCGGTGGTCCGCCGCCGCCTCACGACGCTGCCCCTGCTGGTCGGCTGAGCGCTACTCCAGCCAGCAGGCCGTGTCGGGCGGGAGCATGTCGCCGGCCAGCGGCCCGCTGGACAGCAGCAGCTCGCCGGGCGGGAGCGGCACCGGCTCGGCGGACGTGTTGAGCGCGCAGACCAGCGTGGTGCCCGCCCGGCGGAACGCGAGGCAGCCCTCGGGTGCGCCGAACCACTCCAGGTCGCCGCCGCGGAACCCGTCGTGGGTCTTGCGCAGCTCGATGGCCCGGCGCACCAGCGAGAGCGTCGAGCCGGTGTCCTCCAGCTGGTCGGCGACGGTGAGCCGGCCGTACTCGGGCGGCATCGGCAGCCAGGGGTCGCCGCCGGTGAACCCGTAGCCGGGGCCGCCGTCCTCCCACGGGACGGGCACGCGGCAGCCGTCGCGGCCGCGTTCGGTGTGGCCGGAGCGCTCCCACACCGGGTCCTGCAGCACGGCGTCGGGGAGGTCGACGTCGGGCAGGCCCAGCTCCTCGCCGTTGTAGAGGTAGACGACGCCGGGCAGCGCCAGCTCGACGAGCGTGAGCGCGCGGGCCCGGACGGTGCCCAGCTCGCCGCCGCCGTAGCGGGTGACGGGGCGGGAGACGTCGTGGTTGGAGAGCGTCCAGGTCGGCGGCGCGGGCACGGCGGCGACGGCGGCGAGGGCGTGCTCGATCGCCCCGCGGATCTCCGCGGCGTCGAACCCGGCCCGGACCAGCCGGAAGTTGAAGCCGAGGTGCAGCTCGTCGGCCCGCACGTAGCGGGCGAACCGCTCGTCGTCGCCCACCCAGACCTCACCGACGGCCATCCGGTCCGGGTACTCGTCGAGCACCGCGCGGATGCGCCGGTGGATCTCGTGCACGCCGTCCTGGTCGAAGCGCGGGTCGTCCTCGGCGTTGCGCAGCAGGTCCACGTCGAGCCGGCGCGCGTCGGGCAGCCCGTCGGCCTTGCTCATGCCGTGCGCGACGTCGATGCGGAAGCCGTCGACGCCGCGGTCGAGCCAGAACCGCAGCGTCTTCTCCAGGTCGGCCCACACCTCGGGGTTGGCCCAGTCGAGGTCGGGCTGCTCGGGGGAGAACAGGTGCAGGTACCACTCGCCGCCGGTGCCGTCGGCGTTCGGCACCCGGGTCCACGCCGGTCCGCCGAACACGCTGGTCCAGTTGTTGGGCGGCTCCTCGCCGTCCGGGCCGCGGCCGGGCCGGAAGTGGTAGCGGGCCCGTTCGGGGCTGCCCGCCGCCGAGTCGACGGCCGCGCGGAACCACTCGTGCTCGCTGGAGGTGTGGTTGGGCACCAGGTCGATCGTGACGCGCAGGCCGTGCTCGTGGGCGTCGGCGAGCAGCTGGTCGAACGCCTCCAGGTCGCCGAAGACGGGGTCGACGTCGCGGGGGTCGGCGACGTCGTAGCCGTGGTCGGCCATCGGGGAGGTGTAGAAGGGCGTCAGCCACAGGGCGTCGATGCCCAGCAGCTCCAGATAGCCCAGCCGCGACCGGATCCCCTCCAGGTCGCCCACCCCGTCGTCTCCGAGTCGCAGAACGACCGGACGTAGACCTGGTACACCACGGCGTCGGCCCACCACTGCACGGGCGAGATCTTGCCAGGCGAACGGAGCAGCCGAGCGAGGTCCGGGGCCGCGCTAGAACTCGCTGTTGACCATGCTGGCGGCCGCGTACGTCAGGTACTGCCAGAGCTGGTCGCGGTGCGCGTCGTCGAGCCCGGCCTCGTCCACGGCGACGCGCATGCAGCGCAGCCACGCGTCGCGCTCGATCGGGCCGACCTTGAACGGCATGTGCCGCATCCGCAGCCGGGGGTGTCCGCGCTGGTCGGAGTAGGTGCGCGGGCCGCCCCAGTACTGCTCCAGGAACATCCGCAGCCGCACCTCGGCCGGGCCGAGGTCCTCCTCCGGGTAGAGCGGACGCAGGACCTCGTCCTGTGCCACCTGCTCGTAGAAGCGGGCGACGATCTTCTCGAAGACCGGCGCCCCGCCCACCTCGGCGTAGAAGTTCTGCGGGTCACCCACGCGTCCCATCATCCCCCGGTTCTCGCGGTGGCGGGTGCCGGGAGGGTCGGCCCCGGGAGCGCGCCGGCCGAGGGCAGGCCCGCCTTCTCGAAGGCGTCGGTGAGCGCGGCGATGAGCGCGCGCTGCACGGCGTACTGCTGGCCGGCGCCGGTCTTGACCGTCACCCGGAACGTGACGCCCTCCGGCCCGATCCGCTCGGCGCCCAGGATCTCCGGTGCCTCCAGGGCGTGTTCGGCGAGGTCGGCGGCGGCCAGCCGCTCGGTGGCGACGCGGCCGGCGATGTCCGCGGCCTTGGCCAGGTCGGCGTTGTGCGCGAGCGGGATGTCGACGGTCGCCACCGCGTAGCCCTGGCTCTTGTTGCCGACCCGCATGATCTCGCCGTTGCGCACGTACCAGAGCGTCCCGTTGCCGTCCCGGATCGTCGTGATGCGGAGCCCGACCGTCTCGACGGTGCCGATCGCCGCGCCGACGTCGATCACGTCGCCGACCCCGTACTGGTCCTCCAGCAGCATGAACACCCCCGAGAGGAAGTCCCGCACGAGGTTCTGCGCGCCGAAGCCGACGGCCACGCCGACGATCCCCGCGGACGCCAGGATCGGCCCGAGGTTCACGCCGAACTCGGCGAGCACCATGATCGAGCCGATCGTCAGGATCACGATGGAGCTGAGCGAGCGCAGCACCGAGCCGATCGTCCGGGCCCGCTGCTCGCGCCGGGGGGTGGTGACGACCACCGTGCCGTTGCCGGCCTTGTCGTCGTCGTCCGGCTCGGCGACGGCGACCTGCTCGCGACGGCGCGGGAGGCGCAGCCGCGCGATCCCGTGCAGGCGCGGTATGCGGGTCTTGACCGCGCCCTCGACGACCTGGTTGATCACGCGGTGGGCGAGCCAGCGCGCCACGAGCGACAGGACGACGATCAGCACGATGGCCATCGCCGAGGTGATCACCGTGTCGGCGGAGCGGGCGAGGAAGTCGTTGCCGGTGACGTCGTAGATCACCGAGCACCACGAGCCGGGGTCGCCGGCGCAGACGGGCTGGGTGGGGGAGGGCGGCGGGCGTCGAGGCGGCGACGAAGGCCGTCACGTCGTCAGCTCCAATCCGGTGTGTGCGGCGAGGAAGGCCAGCTGGTCGGTGGTGAGCGCGACGGTGCGCGAGACGGAACGGGCGCCGTGCCCGACGTCGGTCTCCCGGCGCAGGAGCACGGGCCGGGTGGCGGGGTCGCCCGCGGTGGCGTGCTGCAGCGCCGCGCACATCTTGCGCGCGTGCAGCGGGTCCACCCGGGTGTCGGAGTCGAACACGGTGAAGAGCACCGCCGGGTACGGCACCCCGTCGCGGACGTGGTGGTAGGGCGAGTAGGAGAGCAGCCAGCCGAGCTGTTCGGGGTCGGCGGCGGTGCCGTACTCGTCGTTCCAGGTGCGGCCGAGGGAGAACTCCTCGTAGCGCGCCATGTCCAGCAGCGGCGCCGAGCAGACGACCGCCCGGTACAGCTCGGGGCGCTGGGTGAGCGCGGCGCCGACGAGCAGCCCGCCGTTCGAGCCGCCCATGACCGCCAGCTGCCCGGGCGTCGTGTCACCCGCGGCGACGAGCGCCTCCGCGGCGGCGTGGAGGTCGTCGAAGACGTTCTGCTTGTTCGCGCGGTTGCCGGCGAGGTGCCAGTCCTCGCCCTCCTCGCCGCCGCCGCGCAGCGAGACCAGCGCGTACGTCCCGCCGGCCGCGGCCCAGGCCAGCGCGGCCGCGCTGTAGGCGGGCTCGCGGCTGATCCCGAACCCGCCGTAGCCGGTGACGAGCGCCGGGCGCGGGCCGGTGCCGGCGTTCCCGGGCGGGGCGATCACGAACATGCGCACGGTGGTGCCGTCGGCCGAGGTGAACGCGCGCTGCTCGGTGCGCACCCCGGGGACGTCGACGGTGCCCGGCGCGGCGGTCTCCAGCACGGTCGCGCCCGTCGCGAGGTCGAAGCGGTGCACGGCGGGCGGCGTCACGAGGTCGGTGTGCCCGATCCACAGCCGGCCCGCCTGCTCCGGGGTGTCCCGGTCGGCGACGCCCAGCCCGGTGAGCGACCCGTTGGCCGGCAGCGGCACGGCGCCGACCGGCGCCCCGTCGGACGCGCGGTGCAGCGCGATCTCGGCGACGGCGTGGCGGCTGCGGGCGAGCGCCAGCAGCGGCTCCCCGGCCGGGTCCGCCAGCCGCCGGACGGCGGTGAGCACCGAACCGGGGTCCTCCGGGACCAGCTCGCGCCAGTGCTCGCGGCCGGGCGTGCGCGGGTCGGTCACGGCGAGCCGGAAGCGCGGGGCGCCGTCGGTGGTGTGCAGGTACAGGCGCCCGTCCCGCTCGACCCACGCGTGGCAGCGCACGTCTCGGCCTGGGTGAGCACGGCCGCCAGCTTGGGGGTGCGGTCGGGGAGCAGCTCGCCGACCCAGACGCTGTCGCGCCGGGCCGTGCCGACGTTGCCGGTGACGACGAGCCAGCGCCCGTCGCGGGAGACGTGCACGCCGTAGTAGGTGTGCTCGGCGTAGAGGCCGGGGCCGTCGACCAGCTCGTCGCCGTCGGCGGAGGTGCCCAGCCGATGCCGCCAGACCCGCCGGTGAAACGCCTGCTGACCAGCGGGAACCTCATCCTCACCGACCATCCGGACGTAGACGAGCTCGTCGCCGCCGGGCAGCCATGCGACGTCGGAGTAGCGGCAGCGGTCGATGGGCGTCTCGACGTCCTCGCCGGTCGCGACGTCGAGCACGTGCAGCACGGAGTGCTCGTCGCCGCCGGCCGAGAGGTAGTACGCCAGCCGCCGGCCTTCGAGGTCGGGCACCCAGCCGTCGAGGGTGGTGCGGCCGGTCGGGTCGAGCGTCGCCGGGTCCAGCAGCGCGCGCTCGGCGCCGTCCGGCTCGCGGACGTACAGCACGGCGTGCTCCTGGCCGGGCTCGCGGCGCATGGCGAACGCGCGCCCGGCCCGCCACAGCGGCACGGAGACCGAACCGGCCGAGAGCAGCGCGGTCAGCCGCCCGGCGAGCCGGTCGCGGCCGGGCAGCGCGTCGAGCGCCGGGCGGACCAGGTCGTCCTGTGCCTCCGACCAGGCCACCGTGCGCGGGTCGGCCGGGTCCTCCAGCCAGCGGTACGGGTCGGGGACGCGGTGCCCGTGCCGGACCTCGACGAGATCCAGCCGTTCGGCCACGGGGTAGCGGGGAGCGTCCACGCAGGCGGAGATTACGTCACCCGGTCCGGTGGCGGGACCATGGTCTCGGCCAGGTGCGATTCCGTTCCGTAGTCGCGCTGGCGCGGGACCCGCTCCGCGACGTGCGCAGGCACCGGGGCCCCGACGGGCAGCGTGGGGCACGGCTCGGGTGGGCCGAACGCCGTCCGGACCGGCAGCACCCCGGCCCAGCGGCCGCCGGCCCCGATGTCCTCGGCGTCGTCGGAGGGCGGGCCGGTGCGCACCTTCACGCTGGCCTCGGCCAGGTCGACCGCGAGCACGGCCGTCGCGGCGAGCTCCTTGCGCCCGGGCTCGCGCGCGTGCGCCCACGAGCCGGCGCGAGCTGCTCGACCACGGCGCGCAGCCCGGCGAGCACCTCGTCCGGGTCCGTGACGAGCCGCGCGCGGCCGTGCACGACCGCGCTGCGGTAGTTCATCGAGTGGTGGAAGACCGACCGCGCGTAGACGATCCCGTCGACGTGCGTGACGGTGAGGCAGAGCGGCGAGCCGTCGGGGATGCGGAGCCAGCCCGCGCCCGTCGAGCCGTGCACGTAGACGGTGTCGCCGAGGCGTCCGTAGCCGGTGGGGAGCACGACCGGCGCGCCGTCGCGCACGAGCCCGACGTGGCAGACGAGGCCGGCGTCGAGCACGGCGTACAGGTCGGCGCGGTCGGTGCGGGCCCGGTCCCGGAGGCGGGTGACGGTGCTGCGGGGTGTGGTGGAGAGGCTCACGCCACCATCGTCGGACGCGAGGTGGCATCGTGGCAGAGCCAATCCCACCCGACTTCGGAAGGCCACTCGTGGACCTGCCGCCACTCCTGCTCGACCGCGCCGACGCCCGTCCGCTGGCCGTCCAGCTCGCCGACGCGCTGCGGTCGGCCACCGCGGGCGGCACACTCCGCGCGGCGACCGGCTGCCGTCCACCCGGCGCTCGCGGCCGCGCTCGGCGTCCACCGGGCGCTCGCGGCCGCGCTCGGCGTGAGCCGCACCGTGACGGCCGCGGCGTACGACCAGCTGCTGGCCGAGGGCTGGGCGGTCGGACGCCGCGGCGCGGGGACGTTCGTGGTCGGCGCCCCCGCCGGCCGGGCGCGGCCCGGGAGCCGGAACCGCCCGAGCCCGACCGCGGACGTGCGCCGTCCGTCCCGCTGAGCGCGGGCGCGCCGTGCGTCGAGGTGCTGGACCGGGCCGCGTGGCGGCGGGCCTGGCGGGCCGCCGCCGACGCCCTCCCGGACGCCGAGCCGGACCCCGTCGGGCTGCCCGCGTTCCGGGCCGCGGTGGCCGAGCACCTGCTGCGCCACCGCGGCCTCCCCGACGCCGCGGTGCTCGCGACCGGCGGCAGCACGTCGGCCGTCGCCGAGCTGGCGCGCACGTTCCCGGCGGGCGCGCGGGTCGCCGTCGAGGAGCCCGGCTACCAGCGGGCGGTCGGGGCGCTGCGGGCCGCCGGGCTCGTGCCGGTCCCGGTGCCCGTCGACGGCGCCGGGCTGGTCGTCGACGCGCTCCCGGCCGGACTCGCTGCCATGTACTGCACGCCCGCCCACCAGTTCCCGCTCGGCGCGCGGCTGTCCGCGGCGCGGCGGGTCGCGCTGGTCGAGCGGGCCCGCGCGGAGGGGTTCCTCGTGGTCGAGGACGACTACGACGGCGAGCTGCGCTACGACGTCGCCCCGCTGCCGCTGCTCGCAGCCCTGGGCCCGGACGTCGTCGCGCACCTCGGGACCGCCAGCAAGCTGCTCACCCCGACGCTCGGCGTCGGCTGGCTGGTGGCCCCGCCCGCCGTCCGCGCGGCGGTGCTGGACCTGCGGGAACGCACCGGCGCCCGGCCCGCCCGCGCCGGCCAGCGGGTGTTCGCGGCGCTCGCCGCGCACGGCGACCTGGCCCGGCACCTGCGGCGGCTGCGCCGCGAGCTGGCCGCGCGCCGGGCCGCGGTCGTCGACGCGGTGCGGGCGGCCGGGCTCCCGGTGGCGGGTGACGCGGCGGGCGCGCACGTGTTCGTCCCGCTCCCGGACGCCGCGACCGAACGGGCGGTGCTGGCCGCCGCGGCGGAGCAGGGTGTGGAGCTGGACGGCCTGGCCCGCCACCACCTCGGCCCGCCCGGTCGGCACGGCCTGGTGCTCGGCTACGCCGAGCCGCCGCGCGCCGACCTGGACCGGGCACTTGGGCTGCTTCCGACCTGCATCAACTGATCCGCGTCAACCGATCCGGCTCACCTGATCAGGTACCGCTGGGGAGGCTCCCCCGAAGATCCACACTACCGGGTGGGGGCGACGGAACGGGCCGGTTCGGCACCCCCCGTTGCAGCAAAGCCACCCCCACGCAACGAGGCTGCATGAGGGTGGCTTTGCTGCAATCGGGGGCGGGCGCCGCTCAGAGCCGCAGCTCCACCTGGGTCGCCACCGTGTAGGCGCCGGGGCTGAGGCCGCCGACCGCGTAGTTGCCGTGCTCGTCGGTGCGGCAGGTCGCGGCGACGGTGCCGTCGGCGTCCCGCACGGTGACGGTCGCGCCGGCGAGCGGGGCGCGTTCGGGTGTGGTGACCGTGCCGGTGACGCCGGTGACCGCGGGCGCGAGCGTCACGTCCAGCCCGCCGATCGGCTCCGGCCCGACCCGCACGGACGCGGCGGCCGGGAGGTGCCCGGCGGCGCTCGCCGTCACGGTCGTGGCCCCGACCGGCAGCCCGACCAGCGCGAACACGCCGTCGGCGCCGGTGCGGACGCTGCCGACCACCCGCCCGGCGGCGTCGGTGGCGAGCACCATCGCGCCGTCGAGCGGGCGGGCGCCGCCGGTCCGGACGCAGCCGGCCACCGTCCCGTCGCCGGCGAGCGCGAAGTGGTGCACGGCGCCGTCGCCGTTGAGCACGACCGCGGTGACGTCCGGCCGGAAGCCCGACGACGTCGCGACCGCGGTGTAGGTGCCCGGCGGGAGCCCGCGCAGCGCGTAGCGGCCGTGGCCGTCCACGCCGGTGCGCCCGGCCTGCCGGCCGTACGCGTCGGTGACGGTGACGATCCCGTCCGGGACGGCGCTGCCGCCCGCGGTCCACACGTTCCCGACGATCTCGCCGGGCCCGGCGTGGTGGGCGGTGCGGGGCGCCTCCGGCTCCGCGCCGACCAGCTCACCGGTCGACGCGGCCAGCTCGGCGCCGATGGTCTCGGCGCCGGCGAGCGCGAGCGCCGGGCGCCGGCTGCGCGTGAACCACGACGCGACGGCGGCGACGACGCACGCGGCCACCGCGAACCAGAACGCCGCGGTCAGCCCGTCGGCGAACGGCCCCGAGATGAGCTGCGGGAAGAAGCTGCGGCCGGTGAGGAACGCGGTCTGGTCCGGCGGCAGCGTGTTCACCACGCCGCCGAGCAGCTGCTGCACCGGGTTGTAGCCGAGGAACGCCGCGAAGAGCACACCCACCGGCGGCAGCTCGGCGATGCGGCTCGCGTCCGCCGCCGAGACGCCGTGGCCGAGCAGCCCGGTCTCCAGCACGGACGGCAGGTTCGTCGACAGCCCGGCGATCATCAGCGAGAAGAAGAACCCGATGGAGAGCACCATCGCGGAGTTCTGGAACGTCGCGGTCATGCCCGCGCCGGCGCCGCGCGCGCTCGCCGGGAGGCTGTTCATGACGTCGGCCCGGTTGGGCGAGGTGAACAGGCCCATCCCGATGCCGTTGACGAGCAGGATGCCGGCGAACGCCCAGTAGCCGAAGTCGATCGGCAGCATCTCCAGCAGCACGAAGCTGACGGCCGA
>MKJX01000037.1 GCA_001942415.1 Pseudonocardia sp. CNS-139 | reverse complement strand
TGCGGCAGGCCGTGGTCGCGCAGCACCGCGCGGCCGATCCCGACGGCGACCGCGGCGAGCCACGCCTCGGCGACCCGCGGGGCGGCCGGGAGCTGCGGCGCGCTCACGTGCCCCATCCCCGTGCCCCCGCTCGGTCGGCCGGCGCCCGCTGCCCGCGGGCGATCTTCGCCGGAGCGTACCGCTCTCCGGCCGCGGCCACCCGCTCGTCGGGGGAACGCGCCCCACCCGGCGGACACGTGTCACACGTGCGCCGGACCTGCGCGAACGCCCGCCACTCCTACGGCTCGGGGGTCTGGCGCGGACGGCCGCCGCGGCGCATGTCGCCCGTGGTGGTGCGCCGCCCCGGGTCGATCAGCCGCTTCCACTTGGCCTGCGCCGCCTGCCGGCTGCTGAGCTGGGCCTGCACGGAGTCGGCGACCTGGGCCCACGTGAGCCCGTCGGAGCGCAGGCGGCGGATGAGGTCGCGCTCGTAGTAGTCGGCGAGCCGGCGCATCTCCTGGACGAGGGCGTACCAGGCGGCGGAGGCGTCGCGGGTGAGCCCGCCCTCGGCGGAGAGCTCCTTGAGCCGGTCCAGCCGCGCGGTGACCGACCGGTCCGGGCGGGCGACGGCCGGGTCGACGCGGTCGAGCCACCGGATGGCCTCGTCGTACTTCATGTGTCAATGATAGATTGACGCCAGCAGATCGTCAACCGATCGACGACCTCGACGGCGGCCGGGAAGGCCGCAGCGCGGGGGAGCGGAGCTACGGCCCGCCGAGCGGCTCGACGGCCGTCACCCAGACGACGGGGAAGCCCTGCTCGTCGGACGCGGCGAGGTCGACCTCCGCGGAGATCGCCCAGTCGTGGTCGCCCGCGGGGTCGGCGAGCACCTGCCGGACGAGCCAGCGCTCCCGTTCCTCGGTGATCGTGATCATGCGCGGGCCGCGGGCGTCGGGGCCGGTGCCGATGGCGGTGAACGTGTCGCCGTGCTCCGCGAAGTACGGCACCAGCGCCTCCCGCCAGGCCGTGGCGTCCCAGCCGGCCTCGGCGTCGAGCTCACCCAGCCCGTGCCAGTTGTGCAGGGCCGCGAGCTCCACCCGGCGGAACAGCGCGTTGCGCACCAGCACCCGGAACGCGCGCGTGTTGCGGGTGACCGCGGCCGGGCCCTCGTCGAGCGCGGGCGGGTGCGGCTGCTCGCCCGTGCCCTCGCCGGCGGCGAGCGCCTCCCACTCGTCGAGCAGGCTGGAGTCGACCTGGCGCACCAGCTCGCCCAGCCACTCCTCGACGTCGGCCAGCTCCTCGGTCTTGGCCTCGTCGGGCACGGTCTGGCGCAGCGCCCGGTAGGCGTCGGCCAGGTACCGCAGCACCAGGCCCTCCGACCGGGCGAGCTGGTAGTGCCCGACGTACTCGACGAACGTCATCGACCGCTCGAACATGTCGCGGGCCACCGACTTCGGCGACAGCGGCGCGTCCTCGACCCACGGGTGGCCGCGCCGGTAGGTCTCCAGCGCGGCGGTGAGCAGCCCGTCGAGCGGCTTGGGGTGGGTGACGTCCTCCAGGAGCGCCATGCGCTCCTCGTACTCGATGCCCTCGGCCTTCATCGCGGCGACGGCCTCGCCGCGGGCCTTGTTCTGCTGCGCGTGCAGCACGGCGCGCGGGTCGTCGAGCGTCGCCTCGACGACCGACAGCACGTCGAGCGGGTACGTCGGCGACGCGCGGTCCAGCAGCTCGAACGCGGCGAGCGCGAACGGGGAGAGCGGCTGGTTGAGCGCGAAGTCCAGCTGCAGGTCGCCGACCAGCCGCACACGGCGGCCCTCCGCGTCGGGCTCGGACAGCTGCTCGACGACCCCCGCGGTGCGCAGCGCCCGGTAGATCGCGATCGCCCGCAGGATGTGCCGGCGCTGGCGGGAGCGCGGCTCGTGGTTGTCCTCCAGCAGGTGCCGCATGGCCGCGAAGGCGTCGCCGGGCCGGGAGACGACGTTGAGCAGCATCGCGTGCGTGACCTTGAAGTGGCTGGTCAGCGGCTCGGGCTGGGCGTTCTGGAGCTTCTCGAAGCTGGTCTGCGACCACCCGACGAACCCCTCGGGCGGCTGCTTGCGCACCACCCGGCGGCGCTTCCTCGGGTCGTCGCCGGCGCGGGCGAGCAGCCGGGCGTTCTCCACCTCGTGGTCGGGCGCCTCGGCGACGACGGTGCCGACGGTGTCGTAGCCCGCGCGCCCGGCCCGCCCGGCGATCTGGTGGAACTCGCGGGCCTTGAGCGGGCGGGTGCGCTGGCCGTCGTACTTGGACAGGGCCGTGAACAGCACCGTGCGGATCGGCACGTTGATCCCGACGCCGAGCGTGTCGGTGCCGCAGATGACGCGCAGCAGCCCGGCCTGGGCGAGCGTCTCCACCAGCCGCCGGTAGCGGGGGAGCATCCCCGCGTGGTGCACGCCGATGCCGTGCCGGACCAGCCGCGAGAGCGTCTTCCCGAACCCGGCGGTGAACCGGAACCGGCCGATCGTGTCGGCGATGGCCTGCTTGTCCTCCTTGGAGGACACGTTGACGCTCATGAGCGCCTGCGCCCGCTCGACGGCCGCGGCCTGCGTGAAGTGCACGACGTAGACGGGCGCTCGTGCGTCTCCAGCAGCTCGCCGATCGTCTCGTGCAGCGGGGTGAGCACGTAGCGGTAGTGCAGCGGGACCGGCCGCTCGACGGACGTGATCACCGCGGTCGGCCGCCCGGTGCGCCGGGTGAGGTCGTCGCGGAAGAACGTGACGTCCCCGAGCGTGGCGCTCATCAGCAGGAACTGCGCCTGCGGCAGCTCGATCAGCGGCACCTGCCACGCCCAGCCGCGGTCCGGGTCGGCGTAGAAGTGGAACTCGTCCATGACCACCGAGCCGACGTCGGCGTCCCGGCCCGACCGCAGGGCGATGTTGGCGAGGATCTCCGCCGTGCAGCAGATGATCGGCGCCTTCTCGTTGACGGCGGCGTCGCCGGTGAGCATGCCGACCTTCTCGGCCCCGAACACGTCGATGAGCTGGAAGAACTTCTCGCTCACCAGCGCCTTGATCGGCGCCGTGTAGAAGGTGCGCCGACCGCGGGCCAGCGCCGCGGCGTGCGCGCCGACCGCGACCAGCGACTTCCCGGAGCCGGTGGGCGTCGAGAGGATCACGTTGGCGCCGGTCACCAGCTCCAGGAGGGCCTCCTCCTGCGCCGGGTAGAGCGACAGCCCGCGCTCCTCGAACGCCCAGTCCGTGAACGCCTCGACCAGGGCGTCGGGGTCGTCGGGGCTGGGCGGGAGCCGGTCCGTGAGCGTTGTCATGGTCCGTCGATCGTCCCTCACGGGCCGGTCGGCGCGCTCCCGGGTCGGGCGCCGGAGACAAACGGATACGGTGAGTGCGTGACGAGCGGCGGGCCAACGGGTGAACCGCCCGCGCTCGTCCGGCCGATGCAGGCGGCCACGGTGTCCGGCGACCCGCCGCGCGGGGCCGACTGGGTGGTCGAGGTCGCCTGGACGGGGCACCGCTGCATCGCCTACGTCCACCCCGGCGGCCGGGTGCGGCTGCTCTCCGGCGCCGACAACTCGATGACGGCCGCCTACCCGGAGCTGGCCGAGCCGCTGCTGCGCCGCTCGCCGCCGGGCGGCATGGTCCTGGACGGCACGCTGGTCGCGCGCGGGGAGGAGCACGCGGTGCGGCCGCGGCTGCTCAAGCGCCGCAGCGCCCGCTACCGCCCCACCGAGGCGACGATCCGCCGCATCCCCGTCGACTTCCAGGTCGCCGACCTGCTGTGGCTCGACGGGCGCAGCACGGTCGAGCTGCCCTACGCCGACCGGCGCGCCCTGCTCGACGGGCTCGGGCTGGCGAGCCCGCCGGTCTGGACGACGTCGCCGCTGCCGGCCACCGAGCTGGAGACGATGCTCGCGATCGCCGAGCAGAAGGGCGCCGACGGCCTGCACGCGCGGCACCTGCGCGGGCGCTACCACCCGGGCGCGCGGTCCCGGTTCTGGGTGCGGGTGCCCGTGAAGCGGACGCGGCAGGTGCTCGTCGGCGGCTGGACGCCGGCCGACCCGCGCCGCCCGGAGACCGTCGCGGCGCTGCTGCTGGGTGGCCTGGTCGACGGCGACCTGCACTACGTCGGGCGGGTCGGGGTGTCGGTGGAGCAGCGCCGCCAGCTCGCCGCGCAGCTCACGCCGCGGGAGCCGGCCGCGTCGCCCTTCGCCGGCCCGGTGCCGCCGGACGCCGCCCGGCACGCGGTGTGGGCCGAGCCGGAGCTGGCCGGGCTCGTCGAGTTCACCGGCTGGATCGGCGGGGCCCGGATGCGCCGGCCGCTCTGGCGCGGGCTGCTCGCGCCCGATGCGCTGCGCGCGGACCGGTGGGCCCGCCCGCCCGAGTCCGCCGCGGCGCCGCCTCCGCCGCCGCCGGAACCCGAGCCCGCCCCCCAGCCGGTCGAGGCCCGCCGGCTGGAGCAGCACTTCGTCTACAACGCGCTGAACACGATCGGCGCGCTGATCCGCACGGACCCCGGGCGGGCCCGCGAGCTGCTCAACGACTTCGCCGACCTCTCCCGGGCCGCCGACCAGACCGGGCCGAGCACGCTCGGGCGGGAGCTCGCGGCCGTGCACGAGTACCTGCGGCTGGAGCAGGCCCGGTTCGGGCGGCGGCTGCGGGTGGCGGTGGAGGTCGGCCCGGGCCTGGACGCCGTGCCGGTCACCCCGCTGCAGGTGCTGACCGCCGTCCGGGACGCGGTGCAGCGCGACATCGAGCCCCGCCCGGAGGGTGGGGTGCTGACGGTCACGGCGCTACCCACAGCGGCCGGTTGTGAGGTGCGGGTGACCGGCGGCGCCGGTCGCCCGTACGCGCTCGTGCTGCCCCACTGACCAGCCGTTACGCCGTACGGCGCAGGATCGCCGGGTCGTGGGCGTGTCGATCCCGGACCGATACAGACGCCGACTGCGAACGGGATCTACGGGTCGGTACCGTGCGCCCATGCTCGGCCTCCCAGACGGCACCCGCGCGTGCCTGTTCGACCTCGACGGCGTGCTGACCGACACGGCCAGCGTGCATGCCGCCGCGTGGAAGCAGATGTTCGACGACTACCTGCAGGCGCGCGCGGCCCGCGAGGGCACGCCGTTCGTGCCGTTCGACGTGAAGGCCGACTACGGCCCGTACGTGGACGGCAAGCCGCGCCTGGCCGGCACCGACACGTTCCTGCGCTCGCGCGGGATCGTGCTGCCGGCCGGCGGCCCGGACGACGCACCGGACGCCGAGACCGTGTACGCGCTCGCGACCCGCAAGAACGCGCTGGTGCAGGAGAAGATCCGGGCCGTCGGGGTGGAGGTCTACCCGGGGTCGGTGCGCTACCTGCACGCGGTGAAGGAGGCGGGGCTCGCGACGGCCGTCGTGTCCTCGTCGGCCAACGCCGAGCAGGTGCTCGACGTCGCCGGGCTCTCGGACCTCATCGACCACCGCGTCGACGGCGTCACGGCCAAGGAGCGGAGCCTGCCGGGCAAGCCCGCGCCCGACACGTTCCTCGCGGCCGCGGCCGACCTGGGCGTGGGGAAGGAGGCGGCCGTGGTCTACGAGGACGCGCTCGCCGGCGTGGCGGCCGGGCGGGCGGGCGGGTTCGGTTTCGTCGTGGGGGTGGACCGCCTCGGGCAGGCGGACGCCTCCGTGCCCACGGTGCCGACGTCGTCGTCGCCGACCTCGCAGAGTTGCTGGAGGCACGCGCATGAGCGAGCTTGCGAGCGAGTCATCGACACGGCGTCCCCGCGAAGCGCGGACCGAGCGCAGCGAGGGCCAACGATGAGCCCTGATCCGGGGCGGGTGTTCACCGTCGAGCCGTGGGTGGTGCGCGAGCCGCGGCTCGACCTGGCCAAGATGGGCCAGGTCGAGAGCGTGTTCGCGCTGTCCAACGGGCACATCGGGCTGCGCGGCAACCTCGACGAGGGCGAGCCGCACGCGATGCCGGGCACGTACCTCAACTCGTTCTACGAGCGGCGGCCGCTGCCGTACGCCGAGGGCGGGTACGGCTACCCGGAGTCCGGCCAGACGATCATCAACGTCACCAACGGCAAGCTGATCCGGCTGCTGGTCGAGGACGAGCCGTTCGACCTGCGCTACGGCCACCTGCAGCGCCACGAGCGGGTGCTGGACCTGCGGGCGGGCACGCTCACCCGCGAGGTGGAGTGGACCTCGCCGGCGGGGCGCGCGGTGGCGGTGCGCTCCACGCGCATGGTGTCGCTGACCCAGCGGGCCGTCGCGGCGATCTGCTACGAGGTGGAGGTCCTCGACGCGGAGGCGCTGCTGGTCGTGCAGTCGGAGCTGGTGGCCAACGAGCAGCTGCCGGCCCGCGACGAGGCCGACCCGCGGGTGGAGGCGGCGCTGACCGACCCGCTGGTGGCCGAGCAGTCCCGCAGCGACGAGGCCGGGGCCACGCTGATCCACCAGACCCGGCAGTCCGGGCTGCGGGTGGCGGCGGCGATGGACCACGAGGTGTACGGGCCGGACGGGATCAAGCTGACGTCCGAGGCCACCGAGGACATCGGCCGCACCACGGTGATCGCCCGGCTGCAGCCGGGCCAGAAGCTGCGGATGATCAAGTACCTGGCGTACGGCTGGTCGTCGCGACGGTCGCTGCCCGCGCTGCACGACCAGGTGCGTGCCGCGCTCGCGGCGGCCGCTACACGGGCTGGGAGGGGCTGCTCGCTGAGCAGCGGCAGTACCTGGACGAGTTCTGGGAGACCGCGGACGTCGAGATCGAGGGCGACGCGGAGCTGCAGCAGGCCGTGCGGGTCGCGGTGTTCCACGTGCTGCAGGCCGGCGCCCGGGCCGAGCGCCGCGCGATCGGGGCCAAGGGCCTCACCGGCGAGGGCTACGACGGCCACACGTTCTGGGACACCGAGACGTTCTGCCTGCCGGTGCTGTCGCACCTCGCGCCCGAGGCGGCCGCCGACGCGCTGCGCTGGCGGCAGTCGATCCTCCCGCAGGCCGTCGAGCGGGCCGAGCAGCTCGGCCTCAAGGGCGCGGCCTTCCCGTGGCGCACGATCCGCGGGCACGAGTGCTCGGGGTACTGGCCGGCGGGCACGGCCGCGTTCCACATCAACGCCGACATCGCCGACGCCGTGCGCCGGCACGTCGCCGCCACCGGGGACGTCGAGTTCGAGCGTGAGGTGGGGCTGGAGCTGCTGGTCAACACGGCCCGGCTGTGGCGCTCGCTCGGGCACCACGACTCGTCCGGCGAGTTCCGGATCGACGGGGTCACCGGCCCCGACGAGTACACGGCCATCGTGGACAACAACGTCTACACGAACCTCATGGCGCAGCAGAACCTGCGCGTCGCCGCCGACACCGCGGCCCGGCACGCGCGGGTGGCCGCCCGGCTCGGCGTCAACGCGGAGGAGATGGCGAGCTGGCGGACGCGGCCAAGTCGATGCGCCTCCCGTTCGACGAGGTGCTGGGCGTGCACCCGCAGTCGGAGGGCTTCACCCACCACCAGGTGTGGGACTTCGAGAACACCGAGCCCGAGAAGTACCCGCTCCTGCTGCACGTGCCCTACTTCGACCTCTACCGCAAGCAGGTGGTCAAGCAGGCCGACCTCGTGCTGGCGATGCAGCTGCGCCCGGACGCGTTCACCCCGGAGCAGATGCGCCGCAACTTCGCCTACTACGAGGCGATCACGGTGCGGGACTCGTCGCTCTCGGCGTGCACGCAGGCCGTGGTCGCGGCCTGGACGGGGCACCTCGACCTGGCGTTCGACTACCTGGCCGAGGCGGCCCTGATCGACCTCGACGACCTGGCCGGCAACTCCGACCACGGCGTGCACATCGCGTCGATGGCCGGCACCTGGACGGCGGTCGTCTCCGGGTTCGGCGGGATGCAGTACGAGAACGGCGGGCTCGCGTTCGCGCCCCGGCTGCCCCCGGCGCTCTCCCGCATCTCGTTCGGGCTGCGCTGGCAGGGCCGCCAGATACGGGTGGAGATCCGGCCGGAGGAGGCGGAGTACCGGCTGGTCTCGGGCCCGCCGATGCGGCTGCGCCACCACGGCGAGCCGCTCGCCCTGGCCGACGAGCCGCAGGTGCGGGCGATCCCGGCGGCCGAGCGGTCGAGCCGGTTGAGCAGCCGTTCGGGCGGGCGCCGAAGGGCCGCCACCCGGGAAGCTGAGCCCGCCCCGGCCGCTCGTGCCGACGCACCCCGCTCACGCGCGGGTACCCTCCCGCGCGTGAGCGAGGAGGGCCGGGGGGAACGCCCGCTGGAGCGGGCCGACCGGAACATGATCGAGCTCCTGCAGGAGCTGCGGGTCGCGCAGACCGGGGTGCAGATCCTCTTCGCGTTCCTGCTGTCCCTGTCGTTCACGAACCGGTTCGAGTCGGTCGACGCGTTCCAGCGCTGGACCTACGTCGTGACGCTGCTGCTCTCGGTGGTCACCGCCGGGCTGCTCGTCGCGCCGGCGGCGGTGCACCGGATGACGTTCGGCCGCGGCCTCAAGTTCGAGACCGTCCGGGTGGGCCACCGCCTCTTCACCGCCGGGCTGGCCACGCTGGCGCCGACACTCACGGGGTCCGTCCTGCTCGTGGTCGACGTGGCCGTCGGCCGGGACGTCGCGGTGCCCGTCGCGGCGTGCGTCGGGGTCTTCCTGCTCGGGCTGTGGTTCGTGCTGCCCCTGCCGCTCCTGCGCCGGGCGCGGGCGGCCGCCGGGCCCCGCGGCTGACCGGCGCCGGCCGGGACGGATGCCTGCCGGTCAGATGTCCTCGGTCATCCGGCGGCGCAGCTGGCCGACGGTCTGCGCGAGCAGCCGGGACACGTGCATCTGCGAGATCCCGACGCGGTCGGCGATCTGGGTCTGGGTGAGGTTGCCGAAGAACCGCAGCAGCAGGATCGTCCGCTCACGCTCGGGCAGCTCGTCGAGCAGCGGGGCGAGCGTCTGGCGGTACTCGACCTTGTCCAGCTCGGCGTCGAGGCTGCCGAGGGTGTCGGTGAGGGTCGTGTCGGCGCCGGCCACCAGCTCGTCCAGGGAGCTGCTGCGGTAGGCCTGCTGGGCGTCCAGGCCCTCCACGACGTCCTCGGTGGGCAGGTCGAGCCGGGCGGCGATCTCGCTCGGGCGCGGGGCCCGGCCCAGCTCCTGGGAGAGCGGCCCGACGGCGCCGTTGATGGCGCTCTGCAGGTCCTTGAGCCGCCGCGGCACCCGCATCGACCAGGTGCGGTCGCGGAAGTGCCGGCGGATCTCGCCCGTGATCGTCGGCACGGCGTAGGACAGGAAGTCGATGCCGCGGTCGGGCTCGAACCGGTCCACCGCGTTGAGCAGGCCCACGGTGCCGGCCTGCTCCAGGTCGTCCACCGGCTCGCCGCGGCCCGCGAAGCGGCGGGCGATGTGCTGCACCACGGGCAGGTAGCCGGTGACGAGCTTCTCGCGCACGTCGGCGCGGGCCGGGTCGTCGGCCGCCAGCCCCGCGAGCTCCTCGAAGAGCGGCGCGAGGTGGGCGTAGTCGGAGTCGCGGGACGTCTCGGTCCCGGACTCGCGCGCGGCGTCGTTCGTCATGACGCGCTCATCTCCGGGGCCGTCGGCCCGGAGGACGGATCGTGCTCGGCACGGAACGCACGCGGGGACCTACCCGCGGCCCGCTGGCGGGAAACTCGCCCGCTGGTACGTTCATAAGCCGCCCTCTCCCTCATCCGTGTCGAAGGTGATCCGCCGGTGTCGAACAGCACGTCCGCCGCGCACGCGAGCGACAGCGCAACCGGGGACGGCGACGGCATCGAGCACGAGCGCGCCTACGTCCGGATGCTGTACGACCGGCTGGACGCGCGCCGTGCGGAGACCGCCCGCCGGCTCGACGACGTCCTGCACGACGAGACCGTCGGCACCCCCCAGGCGCTCACCGAGCGGGACGCGGCCGCGGCCATGTACAGCGACCGGCTGGCTGCGCTGCGGGCCGCCGAGCACGGGCTCGCGTTCGGCCGGCTCGACGCCGACGACGGCGAGCGCCGCTACGTCGGGCGGCTCGGCCTGCTCGACGAGGACAACGAGTACGAGCCGCTGCTGATGGACTGGCGGGCGCCGGCCGCGCGCCCGTTCTACACGGCGACGGCCGCGTCCCCGGAGGCATCCGGCGCCGGCGGCACCTGCGCACCCGCCGCCGCGAGGTGCTCGCCGTCGACGACGAGGTGCTCGACCTCGACGACGCGTCGGCCACGTCCCAGAGCAGCGGCCTGACCAGCGAGGCGGCCCTGTTGGCCGCGGTCAGCGCGCGCCGGACCGGCCGGATGTCCGACATCGTCGCGACGATCCAGGCCGAGCAGGACGCGATCATCCGCTCGAAGCCGTCGGGCGTGCTGGTGGTGCAGGGCGGGCCCGGCACCGGGAAGACCGCGGTGGCCCTGCACCGGGCCGCGTACCTGCTCTACACCCACCGCGACCGGCTGGCCCGGCGCGGCGTGCTGGTCGTCGGGCCGAACCCGACGTTCCTGCGCTACATCGGGCAGGTGCTGCCGTCGCTGGGCGAGACGAGCGTGGTGCTCGGCACCGTCGGGCAGCTCTTCCCCGGCATGGACGCGCGGCGCGCCGAGCCCGTCGCGGCCGCCGCCGTGAAGGGGCGGGCGGAGATGGCCGGGGTGATCGCGGCCGCCGTCCGGGACCGCCAGCAGGTGCCGCGGCGCCCGGTCGAGCTGGTCGTCGAGCAGCAGCCGGTGCGCCTGGACCGGGACATCGCGAACGCGGCCCGCGGCCGGGCGCGGCGGTCGCGCAAACCGCACAACGAGGCGAAGCGGATCTTCCACCGCGAGGCGGTGCGGCTGCTCGCCGAGCAGGTGGCGCGCACGCTCGCCGGGCCGGGCGGCCGGTCGCTGCTGGACGGCGGCGACCTCGCCGACATCCGCGAGGAGCTGACCGAGAGCCGCGAGCTGACCCGCCAGCTGGACGCGCTGTGGCCCACGCTCTCGGCCGAGCAGCTGCTCACGGACCTGTTCGCGGACCGCAGGCGGCTCAGCTCGGTCGCGCGCCGGCTGCCGGCCGCCGACCGGGAGCTGCTGCTGCGGCCCCGCCCGGCCGCCGACGTGCCGCCCGACCTGTGCTGGTCGGCCGCCGACGTCCCGCTGCTCGACGAGGCCGCGGAGCTGCTCGGCGACGACGGCGCGGAGGCCGCCGCGCGGGAGGCGGCGGCGCTGCGCGAGGAGGTGGCCTACGCGCAGGGCGTGCTCGACGTGCTGGACCTGGAGGAGGACCTCGACCCGGAGCTGCTGCGCGCCACCGACATCGTCGACGCCGACCGGCTCGCCGAGCGGCAGCGGGCGCGGCGCTACGACTCCACCGCCGAGCGGGCCGCGGCCGACCGCGAGTGGACCTACGGGCACGTGATCGTGGACGAGGCGCAGGAGCTCTCGCCGATGGCGTGGCGGCTGGTGATGCGCCGCTGCCCGAGCCGGTCCATGACGATCGTCGGGGACATCGCGCAGACCGGCGACCTCGCCGGCGCCGGCTCGTGGGGCGAGGTGCTCTCCCCGTTCGTGGCGAACCGGTGGCGGCTGGAGCAGCTCACCGTCAACTACCGCACCCCGTCCGAGATCGCCGACGTCGCCGACGACGTACTGTCCGCGATCGAGCCCGGGCTCGCCCCGCCGCGCTCGGTGCGCAGCACCGGCGTGCCGCCGCGGGCCGTGCGCGCCGACGGCGGGCTGGAGGACGCCGTCGCGAAGGTCGTCGCGGAGGAGGCGGGCGCGGTCGGCGAGGGCCGCACCGCGGTGCTGGCGCCCGGGCCGCGGGTCGCCACGCTGCGCGAACGGGTCTCGGGCGCGGTCGGGGAGAACGGGGAGGTCGACCTCGCCGCCCCGGTGGTCGTGCTGCCGGTGACCGCCGCGAAGGGCCTGGAGTTCGACGCCGTGGTGGTCGTCGAGCCGGCCGAGCTGCTCGCCGAGTCCCCGCGCGGCGCCAACGACCTGTACGTCGCGCTCACCCGCTCCACCCAGCGGCTGGCCGTGGTGCACTCCGCGCCGCTGCCGGCGATGCTGCACAGGCTCCAGGAGGGCTAGTGCCCCGTCCGGAAAGGTTCAGCACGGAACTCGACGGCCCAGCGGCCCGCCGGCCACGTTGCCGACCGGGCCGAGTACGCCCGGTACGAGGCCCGGTCGGCGCCTTGCCGG
>MKJX01000036.1 GCA_001942415.1 Pseudonocardia sp. CNS-139 | reverse complement strand
AAGTCACATCCTTGCTGCTCAGGAGCACCTCTCAGCTGTTCGACACACCTCCGCGCCGAACCGGCATGAAAGCGCCAGGCTAGCTGCGGGTGCTCAGGGAGATCGTCGTCCGGGCGTGCTGCACCCGCACGTACCTGACGTTCGTGCTCGCGAGGCGGTCCATCAGCGCCACCAGCGGAGTGCCGGCGCTCGTGTACCGCTTCGGCGGGCCGGCGGCCCGCATCGCGTCGATCTCACCGGTCCCCTGCATGATCGCCCGCAGGACGAGCTCCTCGTCGGAGATCCCCGGTGCCCCGATGGACTGCCGGACGTCGGCCACGGTCACGTCCTCGCTGGGCCGCCGGTCGAGCTCGGCCAGCTCCGCCGCGCGCGGCCGGGACAGGAACCGGTCACGCAGGTTCTCGTCCATCCACGGGTGCCCTGAGTCTCGCCGTAGCCGCCCTGCGCGAACCGCACCAGCTCGTCGATCACCACCCCGTACCGCTCCCCCGACGCGACGTTGATCGCCGCCTGCGTCGCGATGTACTGCGAGAACGGCGTGATCATGATCGGGTATCCGAGGTCCGCGCGGATGTGCACGCACTCCTCGAGCACCTCGTCGAGCCGGTCCTCCATGCGGATCTCGGCGAGCTGGAACCGCAGGTTCGAGATCACCCCGCCGGGGATCTGGTGCCGGTAGTGGTTGCGGTCGTAGGCGAGCGGCGCGCCGGGCGGGAGCCCGTCCTGCCGGGCGAACCCGGCCAGCCGCGCGGAGATCGAGCGCAGCAGCTCCTCGTCGACCGCCGGCTCGTAGCCGAGCACGCGCGCGTTGTGTGCGACGTCCAGCACGGACGGCTGGGCCGACCCGTCGGCCAGCGGCGGGATGCCGCAGTGCAGCGTCCGCACCCCGAGCTGCAGCGCCTCCAGGTAGACGAGCGGGGCCAGCCCGGTGGTGCAGTGCGAGTGCAACTCCACCGGGATGTCCCCGGCCGCCGCCAGGATCGGCGGCAGCAGCGTGCGGATCCGGTCGACGGTGAGCAGCCCGCCCGCGTCCTTGATGTAGATGACGTCCGGGTGCAGCTGCGCCGTGCGCCGCGTGACGTCGACGAAGTGCTCGTCGGTGTGCCGCGGCGAGACGGTGTAGCAGACGCCGATCGCGAGCTTGATCCCCAGCTCCCGCACGAACGGGACGGCGGCCGGGAGCTGGCGGGTGAGCTGGTCGGCGGTGTTGGCGACGAGCTGGGCCCGGTCGAGCGCGCCCATCCGCACCAGCATCGTGGCGAACAGCCGCCCGAGCACCGGCGGGGTGGGTGTGCCGAACCCGTTGAGGTTGCCGCCCGCGCCGCCCATGCACGTCTTCGGCGTGCGGGTGATGGTGCGCGCGAGCATGCGCATGGTCTCCCACGGGTCCTCCTTGAGGTCCCGCACCATCTTCTTGAAGAAGATCGGGTTGGCCGGCACCTCGACCACGTCGAACCCGGCGCGGTCGAGGTCGGCGGCGAGCGCCTCCATCATCCCGTGGCGGATGCCCATGGCCCACAGGCTCTGCGACCCGTCCCGGAACGTCGTGTCGAGGAAGCGGACGTCCCCGCTCACCGGTCGAGCCCCCGTCACCGGTCGAGCCACAGCGTCGCGTAGTGCATGTCGCGGAAGAGGTACCGCACCACGCCCTTGACCTCGGGCCGGGTGATCGTCGAGACGAACCCGCGGCTGAGCCAGCAGAACACCAGGTCCTCGTTCACGATCCGCTCGATCTCCTTGTACGCCGTGGCCCGCTCGCCGGCGTCGACCGTGCTCGCGCCGACGTCCAGCAGCTGGTCCACCCGCGGGTTGTTGTACTTGCCGTAGTTCTGGTTGCCGCTGGAGCTGACCAGCCGCACGGCGCCGGGTACGGGGAGTCGAAGGAGCCGACGGTGGTCGAGAGGTCGAAGTCACCGCTCTGCACCACCTGCGCCGCGTACTGCGCCAGGTCGTAGACCTGCACGTTCACCGTGATCCCGACGTCGGCGAGCTGGGCCTGGATGAACTGCGCGAAGTTGAGCCAGGTGTTGACCGTCTTGAGCGTGATCTCGGTCGTCCCGCCACTGGCCTTGTACTCCTCGACGAGCCGGCGGGCCGCCTCCGGGTCGTGCGCCGGCCACTCCTGCGAGGCCGTGGCGTCGTGGTACGGGCTGGCGCCGGTGAACAGGCTGTCGGCCGGGACGATCTGGTTGCTGTAGTGCACCGCGGAGAGCGCGTCGAGGTCGATCGCGCGCACGACCGCCTCCCGCATCCGCCGGTCGTCGAACGGGGGCCGGGCGAAGTTGAAGTACATCAGCTCGCCGCCGTTCTGCTCGCCGTAGTAGACGCGCAGGTTCGGGTTCTCGACGGCCCGCACCAGCTCCTCGTTGAACGCGCCGTAGATCAGGTCGACGTCGCCGTTCTGGATCGAGGCGTAGCGGCTCTCGGTGTCGGAGAGCGGGCGGAACTCCAGGCGGTCCAGGTACGGCATCCCGGCCTGCCAGTAGTCCGGGTTGCGTTCCAGCACGATCCGGGAGTCGCGGACCCACTCGACGAACTTGAACGGCCCGGCGCCGACGGGGTGGCTGCCGATGTCGTCGCCGTACTGCTGCAGCGCGGCCGGGGAGATGACCACGCCGAGGCTGCCGGTGCTGATCGGGGTGCCGAACATGACGGGGAACGCGCCGAACGGCCGGTCGAGCACGATCTCCAGGGTCATCGGGTCCACGACGCGCATCGACGTGATCCGGGTCGCCAGCGCGTGCGCGGGCGAGGTCAGCTTGTCGATGTGGCGCTGGATGTTGATCCGGACGGCCTCGGCGTCGAGCGGGGTGCCGTCGGTGAACCGGACGCCGTCGCGCAGGCCCAGCCGCCAGGTCGTGCCGCCGTCGGTCGTGTCCATCGACTCCGCCATGTACGGCTCCGCGCTGCCGTCCGGCTTGATCCGCAGCAGCGTGTCGTAGACCGCGAACGCGGCGGCGTTGGCGTTCTGCACCGTCGTGTCGAAGCTGACGACCTCACGGTCCATGCCGATGCGCGCGGTCCCGCCGCGTTTCGGCGTGCCCTCTGCGGCGAGGTCGCCGCCGTAGGGGTTGATCGAGGTGATCCGTGGCTCCTCCTGAGCCGCGCCCGGCGCCGTCGGGCCGGCCCCGCAGCCGGCGAGCAGCAGCAGCGCCGCCGACGCGACCAGGGCGGGGAGCCATCGGGTCCGCGAACGCACGTGCCTCATCGCAACTCCTCGTCGAGTCGACTGCACCGTTGAGCGTCCGTCAAGCGGACATTCGTCCGTGGCGGAGGTTAGGGCTCGCCCACTTTTCCTGTCAATGGGAGGAGAACGCGGAATGGACCTTGTCGCCACCCGCTCGGCCACCCCAGTTCACATGCTGAAAATGCAGGGCAAAGGCCAGTGATCGGCACGGTCGCGCAGCCCGTGACGCGTTGACAAGGCGACCGCTCGCGTACAGGATTCGAGCGGACAGGCGTCCGTCGAGCGGACAGAAGTCCGTTCCGTATCACCCCTCACCGACGAGGAGCCCGGCAGTGACGAACACGCTCGTGCCCGATGCCGGCACCCTGCTGCACGCGGTCCGGCAGGAACGCGCGACGTTCGAGGACGCGGCCCGCCGCGCCGAGGAGGAGCGGACGCTTCCCGCCGACGTCGTCACGATGATGCGCGGGCACGGGCTCTTCTGGATGAAGACGCCGGCCGAGCTGGGCGGCTCCGAGCTGGACCCCGTCGCCTTCTGCGACGTGCTGGAGGAGATCGCCTACTACGACGCCTCGGCGGGCTGGGCCGCGATGGTCGGCAACGGCACCACCGGCTGCATCGCGGGCTGGCTCTCCGACGAGGGCATCGGCGAGGTCTTCGGCGGCGCCGAGCCGCCCGTGCTCGCCGGGCAGTTCACCCCGCGCGGGACGGCCGTGCCCGACGGCGAGGGGTTCCGGGTGACCGGCCGCTGGAGCTTCTGCAGCGGCATCCATCACGCCGACTGGGTGGTCGGCGGCTGCCGCATCGAGGGCGATCCGGAGTCCGTGCTGCTCGTCGTCGTGCCCAAGGCCGAGGCGACCGTGCACGACACCTGGTACGTCGCGGGCCTGCAGGGCACCGGGAGCAGCGACTTCTCGCTCACCGACGCGTACGTCCCGGCGCGGCGCACCTGCCGCTGGTTCACCTCGCCACCGTTGCGCGGCGGCGCGCTCTTCCGGCAGGCCAAGCTGCTCTTCCTGGCCAACGAGCTGAGCCCGGTGGCGTCGGGATCGCGCGCCGCGCCGTCGACGACATGTACGAGACGGCCGCGGCCACCGCCCGCCGCCCCGGCGGCGCGGCGCTGTCGGACCGGCTCGCCTTCCAGAAGGACATCTCTCTCGCCGAGAGCCGGATCCGGGCCGTGCAGCTGCTCTACCGGGACGCCGTCGCGCAGGGCTGGGCGGCCGCGCAGGACGGCGTCGACCTCTCGGAGGTCACGGTGCTGCGGCTGCGCGCCCAGCACACGTACCTCGTGGAGGAGTGCCTCGATGTGGTCTCGCGCATCTTCCGCTACGGCGGCGGGCGCGCGCTCAGCCTCAAGAGCCCGATGCAGCGGCACCTGCGCAACCTCACCGCGGCGATGCAGCACGTCTACATCTCCGACGAGAACTACGAGGTGGCGGGCCGGGCGCGGATCGCCGAGCTCGCCGCCGTCCCGTCGGCGCAGTCGTGACGGCGGTCTGCACGCGCGAGCCCGACCTGGACTTCTCGCCCATGTTCGAGCCGATCACGATCTCCGGTGTGACGCTGGGCAACCGCTTCGTGCTGCCCGCGATGCAGCGCAAGTGGTGCGCCGGCGGCGAGCCGATGCCGGAGCTGATCGAGTACTACTGCAAGCGCGTGCTCGGCGGCACGACGCTCGTCATCACCGAGGCGCTCTGCGCGGACCACCCCAGCGCCACGCAGGTGCCCCACTACGGCTGGGTCAGCGAGGCCACCCGCGACGCCTGGGCCGACGGCATCCGGCGGGTGCGCGCGGTGGGCGGGCACGTCTTCGTGCAGATCTTCCACGAGGGCGCCTGCCGCAAGGAGGGCAGCGACGGGCCGCTCTCCCACCACCCGACGCTCAGCCCGTCCGGGCTCGTGCACCCCGACCAGCCGAGGGGCCGCGCGGCGACCGCACAGGACCTCGCCGACATCCGGGACGCGTTCGCGCGCAGCGCCCGGATCGCCAAGGAAGCCGGCGCGTCCGGCGTCGAGGTGCACTCCTGCCACGGCTACCTCCTCGACCAGTTCCTCTGGGCGGGCACCAACCGGCGCACGGACGGCTACGGCGCCCCGACCTGCGCGACCGCGCGCGGTTCCCGGCCGAGGTCGTGGCCGCCGTCCGGGACGCCGTCGGGCCCGGCTTCCCCATCTCGCTGCGGTTCTCGCAGTGGAAGGAGATCGACTACGGCGCCCGGATCGTCGACACCCCGGGCGAGCTGGAGACGCTGCTCGGGATCCTCCGCGACGCCGGCGTCGACCTGTTCCACGCGTCCGCGCGCCGGTTCTGGATCCCCGAGTGGGAGGGCTCCGACCTCGGCATCGCCGGCTGGACGAAGAAGCTGACCGACGCCGCGGTCGTCGCGGTCGGCAGCGTCGGCTACGACCTCGACGTGATGGACAGCCTCCGCACCCGGAAGGAGGCCAACCCCACCGGCCGGGCCGGGCTCGCCGAGCTGCTGCGCCGGTTCAACGCGGGCGAGTTCGACCTCATGTCGGTGGGGCGGGGCCAGATCGCCGACCCGCAGTGGGTGACGAAGGTCCGCGACGGCCGGTTCGACGAGATCCGCCCCTTCAGACGGGCCGACGTCCGCTCGCAGGCCGCGCCGTAGCCCCGGCCCGTCAGACGCGGGTGGCTCCCGGGCTGACGCCCGCCGGCTCGGCGGGACTGCTGCGGAAGTGGGGCATGACCTCCTCGGCGAAGAGCCGGGTGTTGCGGCGGGTCATCTCGGCGGGCATGTCCCCGATCGCGAGCATGACCATCATCTGGCCGAAGCCGAGGCGGTCGCGCAGCTCCGCGATCCGGTTGCGCACGGTGTCCGGCCCGCCGACGATCGCGTAGCCGTCCTCGACCAGTTCCTCCACGGTCGCGTCCGCGTAGGAGCGCGTCGGCGTCCGGAGCATCCCGCGCAGGCCGTTCACCGACAGGTAGCCCGGCGGGCTGACGACGTGGCTCTGGTGGCGCAGGCCGCGCCGGAAGAGCCACTCGACGTGCCTGCGTCCCTCGCGGTAGGCCGCCGCGTCCGACTCGGCGATGAACACCGGTGTGGCCAGGCAGATGTTGTCCGGGTCCGGCTCGTGGCCGAGGTCGGCCGCGGCCCGGCGGTAGCCGTCGAACCAGGTCGCGACCACGTTCGTCGGCGCGTAGACGGAGATGTAGAGATAGCGGTTCTCCGCGACCCACCGCATGGTCTCGGGGCTGCCCGCGCCGGGCACCGCGATGTGCGGGTGCGGGCGCTGGAGCGGGCGCGGCCAGAGGTTCACGTAGCGGTACTCGTAGTGCTCCCCGTACCAGGAGAACGGGCCCTCGGTGGTCCACGCCTTCTTGATCAGGTCGTGGGCCTCGTTGAACCGGGAGCGCGACTCGGCCGGGCTCACGCTGTGCGCGAAGTGCTCCCACCCGATCCCGCGGACGAAGCCGGAGACGAGCCGGCCGTTCGTCAGGTGGTCGAGCATCGCGATCTCCTCCGCGACCCGCAGCGGGTTGCCGCGGATCGGCAGCGCGTTGCCGACCACCATGATCGTCGAGCGGCTGGTCCGGCGGGCCAGCGCGGCGGCCATGATGTTGGGCGAGGGCATCAGCCCGTACGCGGACTGGTGGTGCTCGTTCACCACCACGCCGTCGTAGCCGAGCTGGTCGGCGTACTCCAGCTCGTCGAGGTAGCGGTGGTAGAGCCGCATGCCGAGCACGGGGTCGAAGTGGCCGTTGGAGAACGTCAGCGACGGCGAGGGGTACTTCTCGACGTCGTCGAAGTCGGCCGGCAGGTACGGGTAGGGCATGAGGTGGAAGAAGTTGAACTTCACGCCTGTGCGCTCCTCAGCGAGCCAGGAAGTCGGTGACGACGGAGGCGACCGCCGCGGGGTCCTCGTTGTGCAGCGCGTGCCCGCAGCCGTCGACGACCACCAGCTCGGCGTCGGGCACGGCCGCGGCGTAGCGCTCGCAGTGCACGCGGGGCACGATCCGGTCGCCGGCCGCGGCGACGACGAGCGTGGGGGCGGTGATGCGGCGCAGCCGGCGTTCGAGCTTGGGGTTGTTGAGGAACGGGCGCCAGGCGTAGCGGGCGAGCGCGCCCAGCTCGCGGTAGCTGCGCAGCACCTGGTCGAGGTCCGGCTCGGCGGCGAGCGCGGCCTCGACCAGCTCGGGACGGTGGAACAGCGCGCGCACCAGCTCCGGCGGGCTCATGAGGAACAGGTCGGCGACCGGCTCCTCGGGGACGCGCAGCCCGATCGGCCCGAGCAGCACGAGCCGGCGGACGCGGTGCGGCGAGTGCACGGCCAGCTCGGCCGCCACCCAGGCGCCGAACGACGCCCCGACCAGGTCGACCTGGTCGAGCTCCATCCGGTCCAGCAGGTCGAGGTAGTGGTAGACGAGGTCGTCGACGTCGCGCAGCTCGGGCAGGTCGTCGGACCCGCCGAAACCGGGGTGGTCGGGCGCCACGAGGTCGGCCCGCTCGCTCACGAGCTCGTGGAACGGGCTCCACGCACCCGCACCGCCTGCGGCGTGCAGGAACAGGGTCGGCCGGCCGCGCCCCTCCCGGAACAGGCTGATCGCCCCGCTGCCTATCGGCAGCCTGGTGGCGACGGGGTCCGTTCCCACGGCATGGGACATGTGCGCTCCTCTTCGTCGGGGATGCACGTCACGCGCCTACTGACCGTAGGTCGGACATCTGTCCGCTGTCCAGACACGCCGTGGCCTAGAACCTGGACGCCGCCGTGATCATCACCGTGCCGTAGCGCAGCGGGAGCTCCCCGCCCACGGCGTCGATCGCCGCGCCGACGCCCGCGAGCAGATCGTCGAGCGCGGCGGGTGGCAGGAGGTGATGGCGCCCGAGGTCGGCACCTGGTCCAGCCACTCGGCCCGGGTGCAGGTCCGCTCCCAGTCGAACCGCGACCGCTGCGGCGCGCCGAACCCGCCGGCCTCCCGCATCCCGGCGGCGGCCGTGTCCAGCATCGCCCCGTAGCGTCCGGGCCGGGGGTCGGCCGGTGCAGCATCGGCACGTCCGGCACCAGGCGGCGGTACACCGCGGCGAACGCCTCGCCCAGCGCGGGCGGCAGGTCGTAGGCGTTCCAGAAGAGGGCGAGCAGCCCGCCCGGCCGCAGTACCGAGGCCGCCTTCGCCGCACCCGCCACCGGGTCGACCCAGTGCCAGGCCTGGCCCGCGACGACCGCGTCGAACCGGCGACCGGCCGGGTCCCAGTCCTCGAACCTCGCGACCTCGACGTCGATCCCGGTGCCGCGCGCGAACGCGGCCATCCGCCCGTCCACCTCGACGCCGAGCACCCGCGCACCGGCGTCCCGGAACTGCCGGGAGGAGATCCCGGTGCCGCAGCCCACGTCCAGCACGGTGGGGCCGGGGCTCGCCGCGAGCACGCGCTCGACCAGCGCTTCCGGGTACCGCGGGCGGGCCCGGTCGTAGCGGGCGGCATCGATCCCGAACGACTCCGCCATCCCGCGGTGCTCGTGGGGCCGGGGATCACCGGACCGTAAAGTGGGCATGCGCCCACCCTAGTGGGCAAGCGCCCACTCGTCGACCGAACTGGAGGGAGGGCACCGTGCCGACCGGGGTGGCCATCCGCGACGTGCGCGAACAGCTCTTCGACGCAGCCGACGCGTGCTGCTGCGGGCCGGGCCCAGCGGGCTGACCAGCCGCGCGGTGACCGCCGAGGCGGGCGTCGCCAAGGGCGTGCTGCACCGGCACTTCGCCGACTTCGACGACTTCCTCGCCGACTTCGTGCTCGACCGCGTCGCCCGGATGGACGCCCGCGCGGCCGCGCTGCGGGCCGCCGCGGGCACCGGCGACGTCGTCGGCAACCTCGCCGACGCGCTGGCGGCCGTGTTCGGGTCGGCCGCGGTGGCGATGGTCGCGCTCGTTACCTTCCGGGACGGGCTGCGCGCCCGGCTGCGCGAGACGTGGCCGGCGGGCGTCCCGGTGCTGACCGAGGCCGTCACGATGATCGCCGACTACCTCGCGGCCGAGCGTGACCTCGGCCGCATCGCGGCGGATGCCGAGGTCGACGGGCTGGCCCCGACGCTGGTCGGGGCCGGGCACCTGCTCTTCGCCGACCGGACGGGCGCCCCGCCGGACGCCGCCGCCGTGCGGAAGGTCGTCGCCACGGTGGTCGGCGGCGTCGTAACGTCGTGAACAGCCTCCCCTCCCGAAAGGACGGTCGCCGATGGGCCCGTCGCGTGTCGGTTTCCTGGCCTTCGTCGAGCACACGGGCGTGGACGGCACGCGCTCCGCGGGGCTGGAGGAGGGCTTCCGCCTCTACGAGCTCGCCGAGCGCCTCGGCTACGGCGCCGGCTGGGTGCGCACCCGGCACCTGGAGGCCTACCTCTCCGCGCCGTTCCCGTTCTTCGCGGCGCTCGCCCAGCGCACCGAGCGCATCGCGTTCGGCACCTCGGTGATCCCGATCCGCTACGAGAACCCGGTGCGGCTGGCGGAGGAGGCCGCCACGACCGACCTGCTCACCGGCGGCCGGCTGCACATCGGCCTGAGCGGCGGATACGCCGACGGCGAGGCCCTGTTCGGGCCGGTGTTCGGGCCGATCGACCGGCCCTTCGACGAGGAGGTCGACGCGCGGCTGCGGCGGTTCCTCGCGGCCGTCCGCGGCGAGACGCTCGTCGTGACCGAGACGGACAGCCCGGTCGCGCCCGCCGGCACGGCGCTCACCGCGCTGCCGCTCTCCCCCACGCTGCCCGGGCGGATCTCCTACGGCGCCGGGCGCGTCGCGACGGCCGTCCGGACCGGGGAGCTGGGCCTGGGCCTGCAGCTCTCGACGCTCGCGACCGAGGTCACCGACCTGGGCTTCGAGGGCTACCAGGCCAAGCAGATCGAGGAGTACCGCGCCGCGCACCGGGCCGCGACCGGCGGGGACGGGTCGGTCTCGGTGGGCCGGATGATCCTGCCGCTGCTGCGCGGGTCCGACAACGAGGACTACGCGTTCCTCATCGAACGCGACCGCAAGCGCCAGGCCGCCCGCGGCACGCCGGACGCGCCGCCGATCGACTTCGGGATCGTGCACAAGGGCAGCCCCGAGGAGATCGTCGAGTCGCTCCGCGCGGACGTCGCGCTGGCCGCGGCCGACGAGCTCGTGGTGGTCCTCCCGTTCGGCCACGACCCCGCGGTGTCGCGGCGGATCGTGGAGACCGTCGCCGAGACGGTGCTGCCCGCCCTGCGCGGAGCGTGACGACCGGCGCCGAGATCGCACCGGGACGGATGATCCGAAAACGCCACGGACGATCATCGCTTCGAGGAGGATCCGCCTGGTGCGGAGCAGAAGGCGGTGGTCGTACGCGGTGGGCGCGCTGCTGGTGATGGCGGCGCTCGCGGCGTCCCAGGCCGCGGTCCCGCCGGGTGCGGGGGCACCGCCGCTGCCGGTCGGCGCGGCCGCTCCGCAGCCGGGCGCGGTGCGCATCCTCCCGCTGGGCGACTCGATCACCTACGGCTACGAGTACGGCTCCTACCGCACCCGGCTGTGGGAGCTGCTGACGTCCGGCGGGCAGTCGGTCGACTTCGTCGGCTCCCAGCAGGACGGGCCCGCCGACCTGCCCGACCGCGACCACGAGGGCCACCGCGGCTGGCGGGTCGACCAGATCGAGGAGCGGGCGGCGGGCTGGCTGCGGACCTACGACCCGGACGCGTGCTGCTGCACGCCGGCACCAACGACCTGCTGCAGGGTGCGTCGGCGGAGCAGGTCGCGCGCCGCACGGCCGCCCTGCTGGACACGCTCACCACCGCCGCGCCGGACGCACGGTGGTCGTCGCGACGCTGGTGCCGCTCTTCGGCGGCGACGCGACGTGGCGGCGTACCAACGCCGCGCTGGCCGACCTCGTGGCCGAGCGGGCCGCGGCGGGCGATCGGGTGCTGCTCGCCGACATGGCCGACGGCGGGCCGCGGGCGGGCGAGGAGATCCCCGACGGCATCCACCCGGACGCCGCCGGCTACGCGGCGATGGCGCAGGTCTGGGCGCCGGCCGTGGCCTCCGTGCTCGACCGGTACGGGGGCGCCGAGGGCGGGCCCGCGACGTGCGCGTGGCTGCCCGCCGCCCAGCGGCTGGCGGAGTCGATCGCGGACGTCACGGACGCGCGGGCGGCCGCGATCCGCGCCGAGCTGGACCGGCTGGGCGTCACGGCCGACGGCCCGCCGCCACCGGCGTGCGAGGACGAGGACGAGAACGAGCCGCCCGCACGCGACCGGGCGGCGCCGGCGAACGGCGTCGGGCGCATCGCGCTCTCCGCCGACGGCAACCAGCACGACCCGGACGACTGGGCGTCCTCGGCGATGGGGCTGGCGATCCTCGCGAAACGCGGGCTGCAGGCCAACCTCGTCGGCTACACCTACAACGACCACATCTGGGACTCCGACCCCGAGATGCGCCGGAACATGACCGAGAGCGTGCTCGCGCGGGCGAGCGTTTCGGGTTCGACCTGTCGCGCTTCTACGACGCGGCCGACGAGGACGGCCTCGCGGCGGGGGTCGCGAACCTCACCGCCGAGATCAACGCCTCCACCGCGGACGACGAGCTGTGGCTCGTGATGGCCGGGCCGATGGAGGTCGCGTGGATGGCGCTCGACGCGGCCGAACCCGAGGCCCGCCAGCACGTCAAGTGCGTGACGCACGGCGACTGGAACATGGAGCACGGGCGCGACGACCACGGCGGCCACGACTTCGCCGACCTGGTCGAGCTGGGCTGCCGGGACCGGCACCTCTCGGACCAGAACTCGCAGCTCGGGCCCACCGACATGGGCGACTGGGACTACCTCACCGACGACGGCCCCGACATGGAGTGGCTGCACTCGCGGATCGCCCTCGACGGTGTGGGCGACGTCTCGGACGCGGGATGATCTTCTACGTGGTCACCGGCGAGGACCACGGCACCCGGTCCCAGCTGCGCTCCTACCTGGAGGACTAGGAGCGCGCTGAAGGACTCGGGCCTACTGCGCGCCGCCCAGGCGACCGCCTCGCGGCGTTGTCGTCGTCGCCGATACAACAGCGGTATCGGCTCCTCCTCCGCCTTGCGATGCGGCCACCTGGACGCCGCTCGCTACGGCCGGAGTCCTTCAGCACCCTCCTAGCGCTTCCACGGGACGGGAAACCATGGGGGCCGTGGATGTCGGCGGATCGCCCAAGCAGATCGTTGACGATTTCGTTGACAGTCGCGCGCACGGGCTGTTTAGCTAAGACAAGCTTTGGGGAAGCGGGGGCCGTCGGGGCCTGGGGCCGTGACCGGGCCCCCGGCCTTCGCGACCTCACGCGACGCACTGACCTTCGATCGCATCCA
>MKJX01000035.1 GCA_001942415.1 Pseudonocardia sp. CNS-139 | reverse complement strand
GCCCGAGCCGGGCGCGGTTGAGCGCCGCGGGGTTGGCCGTGACGCCGGTCTCGGCGAGGTGTCCGTAGAGCGCGGAGAGGGGTGGCGAGCATCCGCTGCCGGGTGCGCCGCTGCGCGCCGGCGGCGTCGAGCGCGTGCAGCCAGGCCTTGACGTCCGCGGCGGTCGCCGCGCGCGGGTCGAGGCGGCGGGCGGCGCACCAGCGGAACCACGCGAACCCGTGCAGCGGGCCGGGGGCCGCGGCCGGCGGGCGCGGCGCGGCGGGCCGGTCTGCGGGGCCCGGCCGCCGGCGGCGTCGGCGAAGGCGACGGGCAGCCCGAGCGCGTAGGCGTAGGTGCGGCGGGTGCCGGCGTTCGCGTACTGGGCGAGCCAGTCGGCGAGCTGAGCGCGCAGCGCGTCGGGGTCGGCGACGCCGGGCCACTCCTCGGGCTCGGCGCTCCGGACGGCCGGCGCCGTCTCCGCGGTCTCCGCGGGGAGCGACTCCAGCACTGCGAGGGCGTCGGCGGTCACGCGGGGAGGGTCCCAGTTCTCGGGCGCCCGTGGACGTTGCCACGCCGAGCTGACCCAACAAAACAGTGGTTTCGTTGGTTCCTGGTTCGTGACCACGAACCGGGAACCGGTTGATCAGTTTGTGGTTGTGAACTGCTAGCGTCCGGAACGTGATCGACGAGGCCGCACGCTGCGGCTACAGCAAGTGCCGGGCCGCGCTGCCGCCGCCCGGGCCGCAGGGCGGGCGGCGGCGGTCGTTCTGCCGCGACACCCGCTGGCCGGGCGGGCGGACGTGTGCGCAGATGGCCCGTTCGGAGCGGGACGCGCTGGACGCGCTCGGGCTCGACGCGGGCGCGGAGACGTTCCGGCTGGACGCGACCGGCTCCGCGAGCACGTCGACGCCGTCCGCGGCCCGGTCGCGGCGCTGGCCGAGGCGCTCGCGGGCGTGTCCGCGCGGCTGGACGAGGTGGAGGGCGACGCGCTCGCGGCCGTCGACAGGGCGCAGCGGGCCACGGCCGAGGCGGAGGCCGCGCGCGTCGCGGCGCAGGAGGCGAAGGAGCGCGCCGAGCGGGACTCCCGGGCCGCCCGGGAACAGGCCGAGCAGGCGGGGGAGGAGCGGGCGGCGGCCGTCGCGCGGGCCGCGGCGGCGGCGCGGCAGGCGCTGGAGGCCACCGAGGCGCTCGGCGCCGCGCGTCAGCAGGCGGAGGAGGCGGGGGCGACGGCCCGGCAGGCGGCCGAACGCGCCGCCGCGGCGGAGCGGGCCGCGCAGGACGCGGTCGTGCGGGCCGAACGGGCCGACGCCGACCGGGCGGCCACGCAGTCCCGGGCGCAGGAGTGGCGGGCCGAGTCCCAGCGGCTGCGCGCCGAGGTCACGGCCGCCCGCGCGACCTCGCGGCGGCCGGCACCGCCCGGGCCGACGCGCTCGCCCGGGCCGACAGCTCCGCGGAGGCGCTCGACACCGCCGTACACGCGCTCGACAACGAGCGGGCGGCGCGGCTGCGGGCCGAGCACGACCTGGCCGCCGCCCGGGAGCGCGCGGGCTCCGAGGCGGCGCTGCGGACCCGCGCCGACGCCGAACGCGACCGGCTGGCCGCGGAGCTGGAGCGGATCCGGGCGGAGCTGGCCGACCTGCGGGAACGGTCGGCGGCGGACCTGCGGGAGCTGGTGGCGGCGGTCCGTGGGGTGGCGGAGGAACCCTGAACGAGCAGTGAGCAGGCGCGACTCGCGCGCACTTTTCCGGCGACTCGCGGGGGCGGTGCTCGGCTACTGAGGTATCCGGTGGCGCTGCCGGCGCCTTCGAACGGGACCCACCAGAACAGCCACTGGTAGACGAAGTTGTCCACGGGTATCAACGCGAACGACAGCACCACCATCTGCACGATCAGGGCGGCGACGATGGCGACAAGCTGCACGCGTGGGATCGGCTTGTCCAGGTAGCTCACCACCTCGCGCAGTGAGAGCCGGCCGTTGCGCCGGCGGCCCAACCACAGCAGCAGACCGAGCTGGACTGGTGCCAGAGCCAGGCACATGGCGATCGCCCAGCCCAGGAACGGCGGATAGCCGATGGCTTTGACGAGCGGTCCGGTGATGAGCAGGTAGACGGCGACGATCAAGGCGCCGGGAACGAGGTGGAGCGCGATGGACCGTGGTAGGGAGTGGCGGTCGGCCAGCAGCCGCTCGACTATCCGGTTCGGTCGAGTGTCTTGCGTTGTGGTCACAGCTGTACCTCATGATGGGCGTGGGTGACGCCACAGTGGCGTCTGGGCAGGCTCATGGCTGCCGCCAGGGCCGGCAGCACCTGGTCGGCGAGTCCGCGCCGCTGGGGCAGGTCGCGGTGCTGCTAGGAGATCTTCCGGCGGTAGGTGACCATCGCGAAGACGTACGCCACGACGAGGACGCCGACACACCAGGCGAGGGCGGTCCAGATGTCGTCGCCGACCGGCTGCCCGGCGAACAGGTCACGGATCGTGTTGACGATCGAGGTCACCGGCTGGTTCTCGGCGAACCAGCGCACCGGACCGGGCATGGTCTCGGTGGGCACGAACGCCGAGCTGAGGAACGGCAGGAAGATGAGCGGGTAGGAGAACGCGCTCGCGCCCTCGATCGACGTCGCGGACAGACCCGGGATCACCGCGATCCAGGTCAGTGCCAGGGTGAACAGGAGCAGGATGCCGGCGACCCCGAGCCACGCCAGCGGTCCGGCCCCCGAGCGGAAGCCTATGAGCACAGCGACGCCCACGACGACCACCAGCGAGATCATGTTGGCGACGAGCGAGGTCAGAACATGGGCCCACAGCACGCCCGACCGTGCGATCGGCATGGACTGGAACCGCTCGAAGATCCCGCTCCTCATGTCCGTGAACAGCCGGAACGCGGTGTAGGCGATGCCCGACGCGATCGTGATGAGCAGGATGCCGGGCAGCAGGAAGTCGACGTACTGGATCGGACCGGTGTCGATTGCGCCGCCGAACACGTAGACGAACATCAACATCATGGCGATCGGCGTGATCACGGTCGTGATGATCGTGTCCAGGCTGCGTGTGACGTGGCGCATGGTCCGTCCCGTGAGGACGGCGGTGTCGCCGAGGAAATGCGTGGCCATGGTTGTTCCTTACTTCTTGTTCGATCAGGTCGTGCGGTCTTTGCCGGCGTCCCCGACGACCGCGAAGAAGACGTCTTCCAGAGAGGGCTGCTTCTCGACGTACTCGACCTTGGCGGGCGGTAGCAACTGCTTGAGCTCGACGAGGGTGCCGTTCACGATGATCCGACCCTGGTGGAGGATCGCGATCCGGTCGGCGAGTTGCTCGGCCTCCTCCAGGTACTGCGTCGTGAGCAGTACCGTCGTGCCGCGCCCGGCGAGACCTTTCACGGTTTCCCACACCTCGATGCGCGCCTCGGGGTCGAGCCCGGCCGTCGGCTCGTCGAGGAAGATCACCGACGGATTGCCGATGAGGCTCATCGCGATGTCCAGGCGGCGGCGCATGCCACCCGAGTACGTCGACACCTTCCGCGCGCCCGCGTCGGTCAACGAGAAGCGATCGAGCAGATCATCCGCGATCGCGCCCGGGTTCTCGAGGTGCCGCAACCGGGCGACCAGCACGAGGTTCTCCCGCCCGCTGAGGATCTCGTCGACGGCCGCGAACTGACCGGTGAGGCTGATGGACTCCCGCACGTCCGCGGCCTGCGTGGCGACGTCGAAGCCGTTGACGGCGGCGGTCCCCGCATCGGCCTTGAGCAGCGTGGACAGGATCTTCACAACCGTGGTCTTGCCCGCCCCGTTCGAGCCGAGCAGGGCGAAGACGCTGCCCCGCGCCACGTCGAAGTCCACTCCGCGTAGCACCTGCAACTCCTTGTACGATTTCTCCAGGCCCTGGACGCGGATCGCCGACCCCCGGGCCTGATCGACTCTCATCTGGATATCCACCCTCTCTTTCGTCACGATTCGTGACCCGCGGCACGATCGATGGCCTTGGCCAACCGTGCCCGCTCCCTGCCGATCCAGCTCCGGGTAGTTCCGAAGAAACATCTCGACGAACTCCACAGGATCGTCCCCGACGATCGCGCGGACCGAGGTTCCGTTCGCCGCGCTCTGCTCGAAGAGATCGGCGAGGTCCTCGAACATCGACGTCACACTGCCGCCGTCCGCCGGGCCGAAGATCAGCAGATATCGCTGCAGTGCATCGACCGCCGTGCGATAGTTCACGGGAAGCCGTTTCATGCGCGCCTTGTACTGCCACCAGCGCCGCTTGTCCTCGATCGGCCCGGTGACGATCTCGACGTATTGCCGCAAGCCCCTCTTCGGCTCGCTCGTCCCTGCGGCCATGCCTACGCGCCCCCTTCGCGGAGCTGTTCGAGCCGTTCTGTGAGGAACCTCCAGGTCCTCCAGAACTCTTCGAGATGTTCCCGTCCCTGAGCGTTGAGGGAGTACACCTTGCGCGGCGGCCCTTCTCGGACGGGATCTTCTCCACATCGGCGAGCCTGCGCTGCTCGATCCTGACAAGCAGGGCGTAGATGGTGCCCTCGGCGATGTCGGAGAAGCCCTGATCCCGCAGCCACGCCGTGATCTCGTAGCCGTAGGCGGGCCGGTCGGACAGGATCGCCAGGACGATGCCCTCCAGCGTTCCCTTGAGCATCTCCGTCAGCTGCTTGCCCATGGAGCGCACCCTCTTCAGCTACCAAGTGTTGCTGAGTACCGGTAGACAGTAACACTGACTACCAGTACCTAGCAACAGTGAATAGCTGATGCGCTCGCGCAGCTGTGGGGCGACGCGAAGCCGGCGACGTGGAACCGCAACCGCGCCCCGGTCGGCTCCTGGCTGGCCTGGTGCGCCGACACGCACCACTGGGCCGGCCCCACGCTGCCGCGCTCCGCGGAGCGGCAGCG
This sequence comes from Pseudonocardia sp. CNS-139, assembly GCA_001942415.1. GTDB lineage: Bacteria > Actinomycetota > Actinomycetes > Mycobacteriales > Pseudonocardiaceae > Pseudonocardia. The sequence continues at coordinate 7,852 of MKJX01000035.1, read as the reverse complement.
CGAGCACAACGACGCCACCAAGGCCGTCTCCCGCTCCCGCATCGACCGGCTCTGCCGCCGCCGGGACGTGCCGCTGCGGGAGAAGACACTGTGGCGGCTGCTCCACGAGTCCACCAGCCGCGCCAGCGCCGTGCTCGCCCTCAATGTCGAGGACCTCGACCTGCCCGACAAGCAAGCCACGATCACCGCCGACGCGGCTGACGGTCCAGGTCAGGGGCATATTCGCCCGATTTTCGGCGGTTGCTACGGCGACCCCAGCAGGAGCCGTTCGGCTGCGGGGTTGTGGTGGACCGCGAACGTCACGCCGCGAGACGCTAGGGGGTGCCGTCGGCGGAAGGGCAAGCGTTCACCACGGGACGGGACGGCCGTCGCGGGTGAAGGTGCTGGTCGGGCCGCCGTCGGGCAGGTCGACGGCGTACATGATGCTCGCCGCGCCGTCCTCGAGGGGCCGCCCGCCGGGCCCGCCCATGTCGGTCGCGACCCAGCCGGGGCACACGGCGTTGACGAGAATGCCGTCGCGGCGCAGGTCGCCTGCGAGGGTGCGGGTCAGCGCGTTGAGTGCGGCCTTGCTGACGTGGTAGGCGGGGGCGCCGCCGCCCATGGACGCGAGGGAGCCGCCTTCGCTGCTGACCATGACCACGCGCGGGTGCGGGCTGCGGCGCAGCAGCGGCAGGAACGCGAGCGTGGTCTGCCAGGCGCCCAGCACGTTGGTCTCCAGTGCCTCGCGGACGACGGCCAGGTCGGCGTGCGCGGCGTCCTGCCAGGTGTCGTAGTGGATCGCGGCGTTGTTGACGAGCACGTCGACGCGTCCCTCGGTGGCGGTGACGTCGGCGGCGAGGGCGGCGAGCCCGGTGGTGTCGGTGACGTCGAGGCGGACGGGCCGGATCCGGCCGGGCACGTGCGGCTGCACCGTGCGGGCGGCGCGCTCGCCGGCGGCCGGGTCGCGGGAGCCGAGCAGCACGGTGTCGCCGCGCAGTGCGCACTGGCGGGCGACCTCGCGGCCGAGCCCGCGGTTCCCGCCGGTCACCACCACAACACGGGCCACGGGCCCATGCTGCCGCACGGCACCCGGCTTGGCCGGAGGCCCGGGCGACCGAGGATGGTCGGCATGACCTCACTCCGCTGGTTGATCACCGGTGCCTCGGCCGGGTTCGGGCGCACGTTCGCCGAGGTGCTGCTGGCCAAGGGCGACCAGGTGGTCGCCACCGCGCGCAACCCCGACTCCGTCGCCGACCTCGTCGAGAAGTACCCCGAGACCGCGCAGGCGTTGCGGCTCGACGTCACCGACCCGGCGCAGGTCCGGGACGCGGTCGCGGCGGCGACGGCCGCCGGCCCGGTGGACGTGCTGGTGAACAACGCCGGCCACGGCCTGCTCGGCGCGCTGGAGGAGCTGTCGGACGCCGACATCCAGGAGGTGCTGGGCGTCAACCTGCTCGGGGCGCTCGCGATGACGCGGGCGGTGCTGCCGCACATGCGCGAGCGCGGCACCGGGCACATCGTGCAGATGTCGTCGGTCGGCGGTGTGGTCGGCAACCCGGGCCACGCGATCTACGCGACCACGAAGTTCGGGCTGGAGGGCGCGTCGGAGGCGTCGCGGGTGAGGTGGCGCCGTTCGGGATCCGGGTGCTGATCGTCGAGCCGGGCCCGTTCCGCACGGACTTCCTGGGCCGCTCGATGCAGTACGCGACGCCGATCCCGGCGTACCCAGGACGGGATCGCGGGCTCGCTGCGGTCGCGGTTCGCCGAGAACCACGGCACGCAGCCCGGCGACCCGGTGCTGGCCGTCGAGGCGATCGTCGAGACGGTGCGCGCGGAGTCGGCGCCGCTGCGGCTCCCGCTCGGGCAGCAGTCGGTCGAGCGGATCCGCGCGAAGCTCACGAAGCAGCTGGCCGACCTGGACGCCGTGCAGGAGCGCGCGCTGGCGACCGACCGGCCCGCCGAGTAGCGCGTGCGAATGGCGCGGCTCCGCCGGGTGGCCTAACGTCTGGTCACCGTCTGTCGCCGGAGCCTCGGGGGAGCGTCATGGCCGACACGTCCACCACGTCCGCAGGAACGCACAAGCTGCCCGTCCGGACGCTGGTGGCGGCGTCGATCGGCAACGCCATCGAGTGGTACGACTGGTCGATCTACGTGACGTTCAGCATCTTCTTCGCCACGCAGATCTTCCCGGCGGAGAACGAGGCGCTGGCGCTGATCAGCACCCTCGCGACGTACGCGCTGGCGTTCTTCTTCCGGCCGCTCGGCGGTTGGCTGCTGGGCCGGTTCGCCGACCTGCACGGCCGGCGGACGGCGATGCTGGTGACGATCGGCCTCATGGCCGGCGGGTCGCTCGTCATCGGCATCCTGCCGACGTTCGCGCAGGTCGGCTGGCTCGCGCCGGTACTGCTGCTGCTCGCCCGCATCGGGCAGGGGCTGTCGCTGGGCGGCGAGGTGTCGAACGCGTCGGCGTACCTGGCGGAGATCGCCCCCGCCGGGCGGCGGGGCCGGTACTCGGCGTTCTTCTACATCTCGACGGGCAGCGCGGTGCTGGTCGCGTCGCTGCTGGGGGCGCTGCTCACCGAGGTGCTCTCGGACGAGGCGCTGGCCGCGTACGGCTGGCGCATCCCGTTCCTCGTCGGCGGGGTGCTCGGGGTGGTCGGGCTGTGGCTGCGGCGGGCGATGCCCGAGACCGAGTTGTACGAGGAGAACCGGGCGAAGGCGCAGCGGCTGCGCCACCCGCTGCTGACGACGCTGCGCGAGCACCCGCGGGCGGTCGGGCAGCTCGTCGGTTTCACGCTGCTCTCGACGCTCTGCTACTACACGTTCTTCTCGGCGCTCACCCCGTACGCGACGCGGTCGCGCGGCGCCGACCCCAACGAGGTGTTCGTCGCGCTGTCCGTGGCGACGGCGCTGTTCGTGCTGCTCCAGTACCCGATGGGCGCGGTGTCGGACCGGTACGGGCGCAAGCCGCAGCTGCTGGTCTGGTCGGCGGCGACGGCTGTGCTGATCGTGCCGCTCTCGACGCTGATCGGGCCGGGGCTGGGCAACCTGCTCGTCGTGTTCTGCGTGGGGCTGGGGCTCTACACGATGATGACCTCGATCGCGCCGGCGATCATGAGCGAGCTGTTCCCCACCGAGCTGCGCGGGCTGGGCATCGGGGCCTGGTACAACCTGACGGTCGCGCTGTTCGGCGGGACGGCGCCGCTGGTCGTGCAGGCACTGGGCGAGGTGGGGCTCGGTTCGGCGTTCTTCTGGTACGTCGCGGCGGGCGCGGTCGTCGCGTTCCTGGTGATCCTCACGCTGCCCGAGACGAAGGGCACCGAGCTCCGGTAGCCGGCGCTGCGGTGGTTAGCCTTCGCAGCCGTGAACGCGGTCTCTTCGACATCGGTGGGGTTGCTGGCGGCGCCGGAGGGCGGGGTGGCGGCGGTCGGCGCGGGGCTCGCGGCCGACCCGGCGGAGTTCACCGCCGCGTACTGGCGCCACCGCGACCGCTACGACATGGGCGTGCCGCCCGCGGACTACTGGGGTGCGGTCGCCCGGGACCTGGGCCGCGACCTCGGCCCGGACGACGTGCACGCGCTCGCGGACGCCGACGCGCGCCGCTGGTCGGTGCTGGCCCCGCAGATCGCCGGGCTCGTCGAGCAGGTGAGGGCCACCGGTGCGCCCACGGCGCTGCTGTCGAACGCGCCGCACCCGCTCGCGGCCGCGGTGCGGGCGGCGGCGTGGGGTGCGTGGTTCCCCGTGAAGGTGTTCTCCTGCGAGATCGGCGTGATGAAGCCGGACGAGGGCGCTACCGGGCCGTCGAGACGGCCCTCGGCCTGCCCGGCGCGGCGCTGACGTTCTTCGACGACCGGCCGGGCAACGTCGCCGCGGCGCGGGAGCTGGGCTGGTCGGCGCACGTGTGGGAGGGACCGCAGGCGTGCCGCGCGGTGCTCGCGGACAAGGGCCTGCTCGTGGGAACCGGCTGCGCCTGACCTCCCGAGGCCCCTGCCACGAGAGGTCCGGTCAGACGAGCGGCGCGCTCGCCAGCACCCGCACGGCCTCCGCGACGGCGGCCCGCCGGGCCACCCGCACGGCCGTCTCGATCGGGCGCAGCGCGCCGTGGCGGGCCGAGGCGGCCGACGCCGAGAGCGCGCCGCCTGGCTCGTCCACGCGGGCGGCGGCGAGGATGGCCTCGACCTCGTCGGCCTGCTGCAGCACGCGCAGCGCCTGCTGCGGCATCCCGGCCGGCCACAGCGACCGCGGGCGGGCTCGCAGCGCCGCCGCGATCTCCTCGCGCACGCCGGGGCGGTGCCGCGCGACGCCGAGCGACGTCAGCACGGAGGTGGCCTGGCGCACCTGTTCGCGCAGGTCGCGCTCGGCCTGGCCGACCGCGACGAACTCCGGGGGCGGGCCCGGCTCCGGGACGCGGTACACCGTCCAGCGCAGCACGCCGTCGGCCACCGGCGCCGGGACGACACCCAGCCCCGCGCCCAGCCCCGCCTCGGCGAACAGCACGCCCTCGCCGGCCGTCAGGGCCGCCCGGCTGAACGGCCCCGGTCCCGGCAGCCCCCGCACGTCGCCCGGCGCGGGCAGCACGAGCCGGGCCGGGCTCGGCTCCCGGCCGGCCCCCGCGGTGCGGCGCAGCGCGGCGAGCAGGAACGTCAGCGACGTCACCGGCGTGCCGGGTGCGGGCAGGCCGGTCTGGCGTGCGGTGTCCGTGTCGGCGGCCTGGACGTCGTGCGCGTCGGCCCACGGCGAGAGGGCGTCGAGCACGTCGTCGGGCGCGGCGGCGCCCACGAGCCAGGCCGAGGTCCACACGGTGAAGGTGGCTGAGGGGCAGGGCACGGCGTCAGGCTAGCCACGTCCGGTGGGCGAAGCACTGCCGCGTCGGAGTGAACTGCATACGGTGTGTCGTCGCCCGGGGACGCTGTGTCCGTCGACGGGGTCCGGCGTGTCGCTCCCCGACACGCCGGCCCGGGCCGGGTACAACGGCCGGGTGACGCGCTCCCACGACTACCGCGGCGCCTTCGCCGCCGACGGGACCCGGACGAGGGCGCGGCGGGAGGTGCCGGAGGTCGCGGCCGAGCCCGGGCTCGTGGTGGAGGACCCGGCCAGCGGCTTCTGCGGGGCGGTCGTGGCCGTCGACAGCCGGTCGGTGACGTTGGAGGACCGCCGCGGCGGGCAGCGCGTCTTCCCGCTGCGCCCGGCCGCGTTCCTGTTCGAGGGCGCGCCCGCGACGCTCGTCGTGCCGAGGCGGGCCCCGGCCGGGCCGGCCCGTTCGGCGTCCGGGTCGGTGCGGGTGCAGGGCCACACCGCCCGCACGGCGCGGGCCGCGCGGATCTGGGTCGAGGGGCTGCACGACGCCGAGCTCATGGAACGCGTGTGGGGCCACGACCTGCGCGTGGAGGGTGTGGTGGTCGAGCCGATGCACGGCATGGACGACCTCGCCGCCGCCGTCGCGGAGTTCGGGCCCGGCCCGCAGCGCCGGCTCGGGGTGCTCGTCGACCACCTCGTGGCCGGCACGAAGGAGTCCCGGGCCGCGGCGGCCGTCGAAGGGCCGCACGTGCGCGTCACCGGCCACCCCTACGTGGACGTGTGGCAGGCCGTGAAGCCGGCGGTCGTCGGCATCCGGGCGTGGCCGGACGTGCCGCGCGGCACCGACTGGAAGACCGGCGTCTGCGCGGCGCTCGGCTGGGGCGAGCCCGCCGACGGGGCCCGCCGGGTGCTCGGCGCCGTCCGGAGCTTCCGGGATCTGGAAAGCCCTCTCATCGGGGCGGTCGAGGAGCTCATCGATTTCGTGACGACCTGATCTCCGGCTGATCTCCCGGCCCCGTCCCGGCCACCCGTCCGTGGCAGGATTCGGGGCATGTCAGCCGGTGTGATCTGGCTCATCGTCGGTCTCGTCCTCGTCTCCGCGGAGGTTCTCTCGGGCGAGTTCGTGCTGCTGATGCTGGGCGGCGGGGCGTTGCTCGCGGGCGGCGCCTCGTTCCTCGTCGGCGGCCCGGTCGTGGGGGCCGTCGTGTTCGCCGTCGCGTCCGTCCTGCTGCTGTTCGCCGTCCGGCCCGCACTGCGCCGGCGGCTCGACCGCGGCATCGGGCACGACGTGATGCACCACAAGGCGCTCGTCGGCAGCACGGCCGTGGTCGTCAGCCGGGTCGACGGGCACGGCGGCCGCGTGAAGATCGGCGGGGACCTGTGGTCGGCGCGCTCGTCCGACGGCCACGAGGTGATCGAGGAGGGCCGGCACGTGACCGTGATGGCCATCTCGGGAGCAACGGCGCTGGTCGTGGGGCAGGAATAGGCGGCCGCCGGACGGGCGCGGCGGCCGTTCGAGGAGTAGACCGGGGGAGTACCGGCCGACGCCGATGCCGGCCGGTGCGCCATGATTCCGCACCGCTGTGAACAGTGGTCGGGAGCGAGGAGGGGAGTTCGGTGGCCGAAGGCACGGTGCTGCTGGTGATCGTGGCGCTGATCGTGTTGCTGGTCGTGATCTCGCTGGTCAAGGCGGTGCAGATCATCCCGCAGGCCACTGCGGCGGTGATCGAGCGGCTGGGCCGGTTCAAGGGCACGGCAGACCCGGGACTCGTGTTCCTGGTCCCGTTCATCGACAAGGTGCGCGAGCGCATCGACCTGCGCGAGCAGGTGGTGTCGTTCCCGCCGCAGCCGGTGATCACGCAGGACAACCTGACCGTCAACATCGACACGGTCGTCTACTACCAGGTGACGGACCCGAAGTCGGCGGTCTACGAGATCTCCGACTACATCACGGGCGTCGAGCAGATCACGACGACGACGCTGCGCAACGTCGTCGGCGGGATGAGCCTCGAAGGCACGCTGACCTCGCGCGACGAGATCAACACGGTGCTGCGCGGCGAGCTGGACGAGGCCACCGGGCGCTGGGGCATCCGGGTGGCCCGCGTGGAGATCAAGGCGATCGACCCGCCGCCGTCCATCCAGGAGTCGATGGAGCGGCAGATGAAGGCCGACCGCGAGAAGCGCGCCATGATCCTCACGGCCGAGGGCCAGCGGGAGGCCGCGATCCGCAGCGCGGAGGGCCAGAAGCAGAGCCAGATCCTCACCGCGGAGGGCGCCAAGCAGGCGGCGATCCTCAACGCGGAGGCCGAGCGGCAGTCCCGCATCCTGCGCGCGCAGGGTGAGCGGGCCGCCCGCTACCTGCAGGCGCAGGGCCAGGCGAAGGCCATCGAGAAGGTGTTCGCGGCGATCAAGGCCGGGCGCCCGACGCCCGAGCTGCTCGCCTACCAGTACCTGCAGACGCTGCCGCAGATGGCGCAGGGCGAGGCCAACAAGGTCTGGATCGTGCCGAGCGACTTCGGCAAGGCCCTGGAGGGCTTCACGCGGATGCTGGGCGCGCCGGGCGAGGACGGCGTGTTCCGGTTCGAGCCGTCGCCGGTCGAGGCGGTCACCGCCAAGCCCGAGGACGACGACGAGTCGATCAAGGAGTGGTTCGACACCGCGGGCGACCCGGAGCTGGCCAAGGTCGTGGCCGACGCCGAGGCGCAGGCCCGCAAGGAGGTGCCGGCGATCGGCACGCCCGCCGTCGAGCCGGTTCCGGTGCCGCACCTGCACCGCGGCAACGGCGGCGGCAACGGGGGAGGCAACGGCGGCCCGGCGCCGCAGGGCCCGGCGTACCCGCCGGCGCCGCAGGCCCGCCCGGCCCCGGAGAGCGCGATGCCGACCCCGCCGCGCGGGTTCCCGGCGGTCCAGCCCGGACGGCAGGACCCGCCGCTGCCCGGCTACCCGGCCCCGCCCCAGCAGTAGCAACCTGACGTCACGCGTGCGCGCCGCTCCTCGCAGCCGTGGTCGGACGCGCTGCGAGGACGCACCGCGGGCTGCGACGCAGGGGGTGAGGGTGAAGCCGTACGGGAGTTCC
>MKJX01000034.1 GCA_001942415.1 Pseudonocardia sp. CNS-139 | reverse complement strand
AGGAGGACGACGGCACCGCGCCGACGTCGCTGGCCGAGACCTGCGGCTAGCCGGTCAACCGGGTCCGGCGATCTCCGCGAGCGCCGCTGCTGCCACGTTCAGCGACGCGACGGCCTCGGTGGCGGCCGCGGCGACGACGTCCGGCGGCGGGTCCACGCCGGGTTCGAGCAGCACGTGCACGGTCTCGGCGAGGATCTCCTCGGCGTTCCCGACGGGCAGCGGGCCGGTCACCCGGCCGGCCTCGGTGGCGATGAACCCGGTGAGCAGGGCGTGCACCGTGTACGCCTGGTGCAGGACGGGCCGGTCCGCGCGGACGAGCCCGTGCGCCCGCAGGATCGGCAGCACCCCGTAGGACAGCGCGCTGGCGTCGGCCCGGTCGAACACCTCGCGGTCGGCGGCGTGCTGGGCCAGCAGCCGCAGCGCGTCGACGTCGCCGGTGTGCAGCCGGCGCGACAGCGGGCGGCCGAGCGCGGTGCGCACCAGCAGCGGCGCGAGCCGGCGCGGCATCACGAGCGACGGGTCGTCGGCGAGCGCCCGCACGACGTCCTCCACGCAGGCCAGCAGGTCGCGCGCGAAGAGCGCGAGGACGAGGTCCTCCTTCGTGGGCCAGTACAGGTAGACCGTGCCCTTGCCGACGCCCGCGGCCTGCGCGATCTCGGCGATCGTGACCTTGCGCACGCCGTGTTCGAGCACGAGGTCGCGGGCGGCCGCGAACACCCGGCCGGCCCGGGGCGACGCGCCGGTCACGGCGCAGCCACGTCCAGCCGCCGCATGGCGAGCATCGGGCTGCGCTCCCGCAGCCGGGCCATCGCCGGGCCGATCATCGGCGCGGTCGCCAGGCGCAGCATCGCCGAGCGCCGGGCCTGCTCGCCCCGGTCGGCCGGCGTGAAGAACCGGCGCATCGTCTGCACCGTCTCCTGCTGCTGCACGACGAACGGCAGCAGCCGCGCGTTCCAGTCCGAGAGCGCGCGGCCGAGGTCGTCGGGGTGGCGCTGCAGCATCGTGCCGAGCAGGTCGCCGCCGGCGATCGCGCTGGACGCGCCCAGCCCGGTGTAGAGCGTGAGGCACCAGGCGGCGTCGCCGACGAGCGCGACGCGGCCGTGGTGCCACTGCCGCATCCGCACCTGGTGCACCGAGTCGAACAGCACGTCGCCTGCGCCCTCGAAGCGGTCCAGCAGCCACCCGAGCGTCGGTCCGGCCGGCTCCGGCCCGAACGCCGCGCGCACCGACCCGGCGGGGGTCCGGCGGAACTCGGCGTCGACGTCCGCGGTGCGGTAGGAGAACAGCAGGCTGGGCGGGCGGTCGCCGAACGGGAACGTCCACGCGGAGCGGCCGGGCTCGGCCAGCACCAGCCCGTCGTGCGGCCGGAAGCCGGGGACCTGGTCGTCGAGCAGGCAGACGCCGATCATGTAGTTCAGCGGGTGGAGGTGGTTGGCGTCGGGGCCGAACACCAGCCGCCGCACGGTGGAGCGCAGCCCGTCCGCGCCCACGACCAGGTCGAACCGTTCCGTCGTCGTCGCGTCGGCCGCGGTGTCGTGCAGGGCGACGTCGACGCCGGCGGCGTCCTGCACGATGTGCGCCGGCACGGTGGAGTACCGGATCTCGACGTCGCCGGGCAGTCCGCTGAACAGCGCGTCCTCCACGTCGCCGCGCAGCAGCACGCGCGGCCCGTTCGCAATCGACCCGAACGAGACGCCCTTGTGCCGGCGCCCGGCGCGGTTCACCTCGTAGACGGCCGTGTCCGGGTCGGCGCGGTCGCCCAGCGCGTCCAGCACGCCGAGCCGGCGGGCCGCGGCGGTGCCCGCCTCCCACAGCACGATGAAGTACCCGCCGGCGCGGCGCTGCGGCGCCCGTTCCACCACCACCGGCTCCCAGCCGGCCTCGCGCAGCCGGATCGCCGTGGCGATGCCCGCGATCCCCAGCCCGACCACCAGTGCCCGGCGCCCCGTTCCCCGACCGTCATCCCACGTCCCTCTCGTTGTTCCCGCACCCCACCGTACCCGAACTGACCAGATCGTTCATTTGGTCAGTTCCGGTGGACTAGGAACGGGCGCCGCGCGGCTGCCAGCGGTACTCGGTCTGCGGCCGGCCGGCGCCGTAGCGCGCCGAACGCTCCGCGAGCCCGGTCTCGACGAGGTGCTCCAGGTAGCGCCGGGCCGTCACCCGGGACGCCCCGACGGCCGCCGCGACCTCGGCCGCCGTGCGCCCGGCGGGCCCGGCGCCGGCCAGCGCCGCCACCACGGCGTCGAGCGACTCCCGCCCGATGCCCTTGGGCAGCCCGGCGGCGTCGGCAGCCGGGCGCAGCGCCCCGAGCAGCCCGTCGACGTCGTCCTGCGCGACGACCGCGCCGGTCCCGAGCCGCTCGCGGTACTCCCGGTAGCTCTCCAGCTTCGCCGCGACCGCGCGGAACGTGAACGGCTTCACCAGGTACTGCGTCGCCCCGAACGCGACGGCGGCCCGCACCACGTCGACGTCGCGGGCCCGGGTCACCATGATCACGTCGGTGCTGCGGCCGTCCGCGCGCATCCGGCGCAGCACCTCCAGCCCGTTCGTGTCGGGCAGGTGCACGTCGAGCAGCACGAGGTCGACCGGCCCGGCCGCGAGGCTGCGCAGCGCGTCCGCCCCGGTGGCGGCGCTGGCGACGACCGTGTAGCCGGGCACCCGGCCGACGTACCCGGCGTGCGCGGCGGCCGCCACCGGGTCGTCCTCGACGACGAGCACCCGGATCACGCGCGCACCAGCGGCAGCACCACCGCGAGCTCCGTGTGGCCCTCGGGGTCCCCGGTGAGGCGCACGGTGCCGCCGTAGCGCTGCGCGGCGCGCCGCACGAGCGCCAGCCCGATGCCGCGCACATGTCCGTCGTCGCCGTTCTTCGTGCTCCAGCCGCGCTGGAACGCGCGTTCGGCGTCCTCCGCGGCGATCCCCGCGCCGCTGTCGGTGACCCGCATCTCGACGGCGCCCCCGCGGGCCGCGCCCGTGAACCGGACCCAGCGCGGCGCGGGCCCGTCCTGCGCGGCGTCGACGGCGTTGTCGAGCAGGTTGCCGACGATCGTCACGAGGTCGCGCGGGTCGGCGACGCCGGCCGGCACCCGGGTGCCGTCGGCGACCTGCAGCTCCACGCCGCGCTCCCCCGCCTCGGCCGCCTTGCCGATCACCAGCGCGGCCAGCTCCGGCACCGCGATCCCGGCCATGACGGCGTCGGTGAGGTGCTGGGCGACCTCCAGCTCCGCGCTCGCGAACGCCAGCGCCTCGTCCGCGCGGCCCAGCTCGATCAGCGAGACGACGGTATGCAGCTGGTTGGCGGCCTCGTGGGCCTGCGCGTGCAGCGAGTCGGCGAAGCCCTTCACCGTCTGCAGCTCGCTGACCAGCTCGCGCAGCTCGGTGTGGTCGCGCAGCGTGACGACCGAGCCGAGGTGGCGCCCGGCCCAGCGGGCCGGCTTCTGGCTGACCACGACGATCCGGTCGGCCGTCAGATGGATCTCGTCGTCGCGCGCCGCCCCGGTGACGAACGCCGCCCCCAGCTCCGCGGGCAGCCCGACGGCGTCGGCCCGGCGGCCCTGGACGTCGGGCGGCAGCCGCAGGAGCCGGCGCGCCTCGTCGTTGGCGAGCTGCACGCGCCCGTCCCGGTCGAGCAGCAGCAGCCCCTCGCGCACGGCGTGCAGGACCGCGTCGTAGTACTCGTACATGCGGGCCAGCTCGGCCGGTCCGAGGTCGTGCGTGCTGCGCCGCAACCACCGGCTGACCAGCCACGACCCGGCCGCGGCCAGCAGCAGCGCGGCGGTCGCGGCAGCGAGCACGAGCGGCACCCGCCGCTCCAGCTCGGCGGTCACGGCCGTCACCGAGCGGCCGACGGAGACGAGCGCGACAACCCGCCCGGCGTCGAACACCGGGACGACCGCGCGCACCGACGGGCCGAGCGTGCCCGTGTAGGTCTCGGTGAACTGGGTCTCGCCGCGCGCCGCGGGCGCGATCGTGCCGAGGAACCGGTGCCCGATCTCGGCCGGGTTGGGGTGCGACCAGCGCACCCCCTGCGGCGTCATGACGACGACGAAGTCCGTGGCGGTGTCGGCGCGCACGCGCTCGGAGAGCGGTTGCAGCACGACGGTCGGGTCCGGCGCGGCGAGCGCCGCGAGCAGGTCCGGCGAGACGGCGAGCGTGTGCGCGACGGCCAGCATCTCCTCCGCCGTGGCGTCGTGGTTGGCCTCGTCGAGCTGGAGGTAGGTCGCGAGCGACACCCCGGCCAGCACGACCACGACGATCGCCGCCTGCAGCGCGAAGAGCTGGCGCGCGAGGCTCCACGCCCGGACCCCCTGCATCGCGCCGTCCCGCCCGTCTACGAAATGAACGAAAGCGCGACGCACGTCACGTCGCGCTGCATGCTCGCCGCGCGATGGTCGCGGGTCACCAGGCACCCGCGCAACGTCCCCGCCGTCGTCGCCGGAGGAGGAACACCCCGTGTCGGCACCGCCAGCCACCCCCGGACGCGCAGGCCCGCAAGCGCGACCGCACCCACTATCTCTACATCGCCGTCATCGCCGCGGTCGTCGCCGGTGTGATCGTCGGGCTGGTCGCGCCGGCCTTCGGCGAGGCGCTGCGCCCGGTCGGCACCGCGTTCGTGAACCTGATCAAGATGATGATCTCGCCCATCATCTTCTGCACGATCGTGCTGGGCATCGGCTCGATCCGGCAGGCCGCGAAGGTCGGGCGCGTCGGCGGGCTCGCGCTCGTCTACTTCCTGTCGATGTCGACGATCGCGCTGGTCGTCGGCCTCGTGGTGGGCAACGTCCTGCAGCCCGGCACCGGGCTCGACCTGGCCGGCACGACCGGCTACGACGCCCCCGAGGCCGAGTCCACCACCGACTTCCTGATGGGGATCATCCCGACCACCCTGTTCTCCCCCCTCGTCGGCGACAGCGTGCTCTCGACGCTGTTCGTCGCGCTGCTCGTCGGGTTCGGCGTGCAGGCCCTCGGGCGCAGCGGCGAGCCGGTCCTGCGCGGGGTCAAGCACGTCGAGCGGCTGGTCTTCCGGGTACTCGCGATGATCATGTGGGTGGCCCCGGTCGGCGCGTTCGGCGCGATCGCGGCCGTGGTCGGCGACACCGGGTGGTCGGCGGTGGCCGCGCTGTTCCAGGTGATGGCCGCGTTCTACCTGACCTGCGCGATCTTCGTGTTCGGCTTCCTCGGCCTCGTGCTGTGGTTCGGCGCCCGGGTCAACCTCTTCTCGCTGCTGCGCTACCTCGGGCGGGAGTTCCTGCTGATCGTCTCCACGTCGTCGTCGGAGTCGGCGCTGCCGCGGCTCATCGCGAAGATGGAGCACGTCGGCATCTCGCGGCCGGTCGTCGGGATCACGGTGCCCACGGGCTACTCGTTCAACCTGGACGGCACCGCGATCTACCTGACGATGGCGTCGCTGTTCATCGCCGACGCGCTGGGCCGGCCGATGCCCATCGGCGAGCAGATCGGCCTGCTGCTCTTCATGGTCATCGCCTCGAAGGGCGCGGCGGGCGTCACCGGCGCCGGCCTCGCGACGCTGGCCGGCGGGCTCGCCTCGCACCGCCCCGACCTGGTGGACGGCGTCGGCCTCGTCGTCGGCATCGACCGGTTCATGTCCGAGGCCCGCGCGCTCACCAACTTCGCCGGCAACGCGGTCGCGACCGTCCTCATCGGGCACTGGGTCGGCGAGTTCGACCGCGACCGCGCCCAGCGGGTACTCCGCGGCGAGGACCCGTTCGACGAGGCGACGATGCTCGACGACGCCGACCCGGAACCGGCCGCCGAGCCCTCCGGCGACCCCGCGGACGGCCCGCGGAAGCCCGTGACGGTCTCCTGACGAGGGAGTTCTCGCCGGGCGACAAGGGACCGTTGGGCGCCGGAACGGGGGTTCCGCGGCGTGGCGCTGCCGGGTTCTGTCAGGCTGGAGCCTCACTATGGCCAGCGCATCCCGTCCGGGATGGACCCCAGTGGAGAGGAGAGAAGAGACATGGCACTGCCCACGCTCACTCCCGAGCAGCGCGCCGAGGCCCTCAAGAAGGCGGCGGCCGCCCGCACGGCTCGCAAGGAGCTGCGCGACGCGATCGCCCGCGGCGAGGAGACGATCCCGTCCGTGCTCAAGCGTGCGAAGTCCGACCAGGTCGTCGGGAAGACGAAGGTCGCCGACCTGCTGAAGAGCCTGCCCGGCTACGGCCCCGCCAAGGTCACGCAGCTCCTCGAGAAGACCGGCATCGACGCCTCCCGCCGTGCGGCCGGGCTGGGCGAGCGTCAGCGCCAGGCGCTGCTCGACGCCCTCAAGTGACACCCGCCGCCCGGTGCCCGGCCCGTCCGTGCCGGCGCCGGGCGGGGTCACACGGGGCGTGACCGGCGGCACACCGCGCCCGACACGCCGCCCGTTCGACAGGCGCCCGCCCGGACGGGCAGGCTGACACAGTGGATCGCCTTGACGCAGTGGATCGCTTCGTCGACGTCGCCCCCGGCGTGCGGCTGTGGGCCGAGGACATCGCCCCCACCGGGCCGGAGCCCCGGGAGCCGCTGCTGCTCGTGATGGGCGCCGCGTCGTCCGCCCTCGTCTGGCCGGACGCGCTGGTCGCCCAGCTCGCCGAGCACCACCGGGTCATCCGCTACGACCATCGCGACACCGGGCGCTCCACCGCAGCGTTCGACGAGCAGCCCTACGGCATCACCGACCTCGCCGCCGACGCCGTCGCCGTGCTCGACGCGTTCGACGTGCCGCGCGCGCACGTCGTCGGCATGTCGATGGGCGGGCTGCTCGTGCAGCTGATGCTGCTCGACCACCCCGACCGGATCGCGACGGCCACGCTCTTCTGCACCGGCGCGCTGCCCGCGGCCGACGGCTCGGGACCCGAGCTGCCGGCCCCGGACGAGGCCCTGCTGCGGCTCTGGGGCGAGCTGGACGACCCGCGCGACGCGGAGGGCGAGCTCGACTGGCGGGTGGAGCACTGGCGGCTGCTCAACGGCACCGGCACCGCGTTCGACGCGGCGGAGTTCCGTGCGATGGAGGAGCGGGTCGTCGCGCACTCCGGGCGGTACGACCCGGTCGTCGCGCACGCCCGGATGGACACCGACGGCATCACCCGCGGCGCCGAGCTCGCGGCGTCGCCGTGCCGACGCTCGTGATCGAGCTCCGGAGGACCCCGCCTACCCGCCGCCGCACTCCAGCCACCTCGCCCGGTCGCTGGGCCGCGGGCGCACCGTCCGCATCCCGGGCATGGGCCACGCGATCAACCGCACGGTGGTGGCCCCGCTGGCCGCCGCGATCCTCACCCAGACCGTGCACACGCCCGCCCCGGCCTGACCCGGCGGTGTGCGCCCGTGGGGCGGCGGGCATCCTCTGCCCGTACCCGCCCGACGAGAGGTGACGCATGGGTATCGAGGACCCGGACGACGACGTCGCCGAGCAGCGCGCAGGCGTTCTCGAGGACGACATCCCGGTCGCCGACGCCGGCTTCCTGCCGGTCGAGGCCGACCCGGCCGACGTGGCCGAGCAACGGGCCGAGATCCCGGACGACGACGACTGGGACCGCTGACCGGCACGTGACCGACCCGGTCGCCGGGGGCCCGCTCCCGGCGACCACCCGGGTGGCTGTGGACGGCCGGGCCGCGATGTGGACAACTCGCCGCGGCCCGCCCGACCCCCGAACCGCGCCCCACCTGGCAGAATGGATCTCGGGGGGCGCCCCCGAAGTAAGGAGCGGGGACGAGCGCGCGGCCCAGGTGGGACTCCCGCCGGTCACCCCGCCCGCTCCCGGCCACCCTGTCGGGGATCACCCGGTCGGGCCCGCGCGTGACGATCTCCGCACCCACCCCGCCGCACCCGGCCGACGATCACCGGCCGCCGCCGGAGCACGGCGGACGGCCCCGCGCCAGGGGTCCCCCCTGCTCGGCGCCACGGCCGCGACCCTAAGCTGTGCTGCGCGCACGCAGCGTCCAGCGTCGGCTCCGGCCTCTGGAGCAACCGTTCGCGGTCGGACGGCCTAGCAACAGGGGTCATCCGGACGTATGGCATCGTTCGCGCGGCAGGCGGCGGGGAGGAGAGCGGTGAAGGTCGTCGCGGTCATCAACCACAAGGCGGCGTGGGCAAGACCACGCTCACCGCCAACCTGGGCGCGGGCTTCGCGGCGCGCGGCCAGAAGGTGCTCCTCATCGACCTGGACGCGCAGGCGAGCCTCACGATCTCGTTCTTCACCCAGAGCGAGTGGACGGCCGACCTGCTGCCGAACCGCACGGTCAAGCACTGGTTCGACGGCATCGGCACCGACGGGGCGCTGGACACGCCGGCCGACCTCGTGTCGTCGCCGCCGCGCGTCCACGACAAGCTGGCGCGCAGCTCCGGGCGCCTCGACCTGATCGCCGCCCACCGCGACCTCACCGACGTGGAGACGGCGCTGGCCGCCGAGCTGCTGTCCGACCCGGCCGGGTTCAGCCTGCTCCACGGCCGGCTCCGCGAGGCGCTCACGCACAAGGACTTCGCCGAGTACGACACGGTCCTCATCGACTGCGCGCCCAACTTCGGGCTCATCGCCAAGAACGCCGTGGCCGCGAGCGACCTGCTGCTGATCCCGACCAAGCCGGACTACCTGTCGACCAACGGCATCGACTCGCT
Source organism: Pseudonocardia sp. CNS-139 (assembly GCA_001942415.1). Classification (GTDB taxonomy): domain Bacteria; phylum Actinomycetota; class Actinomycetes; order Mycobacteriales; family Pseudonocardiaceae; genus Pseudonocardia. The sequence goes on along the minus strand of MKJX01000034.1, from coordinate 4,602 downwards.
CGGTCTCAAGATCCGCACGTTCATCGAGGAGTACAACCAGTACTCGGCCGTGCCCGTCGAGCGCCCGGCCGCCGCCGTGGTCTTCACGATGGTGCAGAACCAGAACGGCTCCCCCATCGACGCGCAGCGCAGCGTCATCAGCCGGATCGAGGCCCGCGAGGTGCCGACGTTCAGCACCACGATCCGGGACAGCAAGGCCGTCTACGGGCCGCGCCCGAGCACGGCGTGCCCGTGATCCTCGGCGGCACCGGCCGCGCGAGACCCGCGAGCTGCGGGACATGGTCTCCGAGCTGTCCGGCAAGCTCGAGGCGATCGCCGCATGACCGACGGCACCATGGACCTCGGCACGGTCGGCCTGGGTTCCCCCATCCCGCTCGAGTCGCTCCCCACCTCGCCGCTCCCCTCGCCGCCGCTGGCCATCGCCCTGCAGAAGGCCGTGGCGCTGCTGGAGTCGCTGAGCAGGGAGGAGCTGGCCGCCATCGCCTCCGGCGACGCCCATCTCGTCTACCGGCCCGCGCCGCGGGCGGCCCGGCGCCGCGAGGCGGCCCTGCGGCAGTCGGCGGTGGACGTCACCGCGGCCGTCGCCGACATCAACCGGCTCGCCACGCCCGCCGACGTCGAGGCCTACCTGCACCGGCGCGACGCGGAGCTCACCGTGGCGGTGCTGAAGGAGATCGCGCGCGCCCTCGGCCCCACCGTCACGCGTCCGGGCGCACCAAGGCCCAGCTGCGCCGCGACATCATCGCGGGCACGGCGGGCTACCGGGAGCGGTCCGCCGCGATGTCCGGCGGGGCCTGGGAACGCCGGTAGCGTCCGCTCAGCGCACGCGCGGCAGGAAGCGGCCGGTCCGCGCGGCGTAGTCCGCGAAGTCGGCCCGTAGGTGCGCGCGAGCATCGGCTCGCGCACGGCCCGCACCTGCACCTGCACGGCCGCCACCAGCAGCAGCGCGCCGAGCACCCCGACGAGCGTCGGCGCCATCACGAGCGTCCCGGCCATCGCGACGACCATCCCCGTCAGCCCGGGGTTGCGGACGCGGGCGTACGGGCCGCTCGTCGAGTGCACGGACCGCAGCCACGCACGCCCGCGACCCGGGACGCCAGCAGCACCGCCATCCCGAGCAGCGCGAGGCCCGCGCCGACGACCACCACGCCGGGGTCGTCGAAGAACGGCACGGGATCGATGACGTCCGCGGCGACCAGCAGCGGCGCGCCGAGCCCCAGCACCATCGCGAGCCCGAAGAGCCCGCGCGCCCACCAGCGGCCCGAGCCCACGGCCCGCCCGAGTGCCGGGCGCCGGCCGGACACGCCGATCACGGTGGCCGCGACGCCCAGCACCAGCGCGATCCAGGCGGCGACGTGGTGGTCGAGGCCCGCGGTGACCGCCGTCCAGGCCGGCTGCCCGGTGAGCTGCTCGGTGGCGTCCAGCAGCAGCCAGCCGCCGAAGACGAAGAACAGCGCGGCCGCACCGACCTTGACCACCCGCTCCGGCAGGTGCGCCCGAGCTGGCGGCCCACCACGATGGCGAGCGCGTCCGCCGCGACCATGCCGAGCGTCGAGCCCACCCACACGCCGAACCACCCGTACTGCGTGGCCAGCGTGATCGTCGCGAGCATCGTCTTGTCGCCCAGCTCGGCGAGGAAGAACGCGACGGACGCGGCGACGACCGCCGAGCCCCTCGACCGTTCCGCCTTCGCCCGCTCGTCCTCGGAGAGCCGGTCGCCGCGCAGCGTCCAGGCGCCGAACCCGACGAACGCGACGGCCGCGACCAGCGCGATCCAGCCGGTCGGGAGCGCGGCCCCGAGCCCGTAGCCGACCGCGACGGACACCAGGTGCACCACGGACGCGCCAGGGTGATGCCGACGAGCACCGGGAGCGTCCGGTACCGGGTGGCGAACGTGAGTGCCATGAGCTGCGACTTGTCGCCGAGCTCGGCGACGAACACCACGCCGAAGCTGACCGCGAACGCGACCAGGAAGCCGTCCATGGCAGGCCGAACCCTTCGATCTCGTCGTGCCGGATCGAAGGTCTCGCTCGCCTGGTGGCGCAGGCCGCGCGGCCGGGCCCCAGCGGGGAGCGAGGGCCAGTGTGTCGACCGCGACGTTGGGAGCTACTCCCCTTCGCGGGACCGACGCTAGACCGGACGAAAGGCGCGGCAGGACTGCGAAATCCAGTTAGTTCACCCTAACGAACCGAGTTCGTCCCGGTCGTCGTGGTCGTCGCGGTCGAGCAGCGCGCCCACCTTCCCGGCCCAGCGTTCGTGCGCGGACTGGCGGGTGATGCCGGCCGCTGCGCGATCTGCTCCCATGTGGCGCCGTGGCGGCGCAGGCCGACCAGGGTGGGCAGCGGGTCGAGGCCGGCGCCCAGCCCGATCCGCAGCTGCAGGAGCTGCCAGGCCCGCTGCCGCTCGACGGGCAGGTCGGTGCCGTCCTCGGCGTGCCACTCGATGCTCCCGGGCAGCGGTGGCTCGCCGAGGATCGCGTCGGCCTGGCGGCCCGCCTCGGTGACGGCCGCGACCTGCACGGCAGCGGCGGCCGCGGTGACGTCGACGGTGAGCGCGAGGTCGACGAGATCGAGCCTGTCAGGAAGCACCTGACAAGGCTACCGACCAGCGGTGATGGCCCTTCCCGGGGCACTGGTGTACCAATGGGCTATGAGTGCCCCGCCCACCGAGACCGACAAGCAGCGGATGCTGCGCGCTCGGCTCGCCGAGCTGATCGCGGCGATGGCGCCGGGCGAACCTCTTCCCGCCGAGCGCGACCTCGCGCGCGACCTGGGCGTCGCCCGCATGACGCTGCGCCGCGCCGTGGACGCGATGGTGGCCGACTCGCTGCTGGTCAGACGGCAGGGCGCCGGCACGTTCGTCGCGCCGACGAAGGTCGCGCACCGGCTCGCGGCGAACTCGTTCTCCGCCGACATGCGCGCCCGCGGCCTGCGCCCGGGCAGCCGGACGCTCTTCGCGAGCACCGCGCCCGCGGGCGTGATGCTGGCGGCGCTGCTGGAGGTCCCGCCCGGCTCGCCCGTGCTGCACGTGCGCCGGCTGCGCCTGGCCGACGACGCCCCGATGGCCGTCGAGGACCTGCACGTCCCGGCCGACCTCGTGCCCGGCCTCACCGGCGCCGACCTCGAACGGCACTCGTTCTACGAGCTGCTCGCCGAGCGCTACGGGCACCGCATCGCGTCCGGCACGCAGACCGCGGAGGCCGCGCTCACCCAGCCCGAGGACGCCGCCGTGCTGGAGGTGCCGGTCGGGGCGCCCGCGTTCTGCTTCGAACGGACCTGCCGCGTGGACGGCGGACGGGTGGCCGAGTTCGTCCGTTCGGTCTACCGGGGCGACCGCTACCGGATCATGGTCGACATCTTCCCGACCCAGCTCCCGACCTAGCCCGGTCACGAGCAGGTTTCCGAGCGCCGCCGAGCCTTGACGCCCGGCGGGTGACCGACGCTACAGTTCCCGGCACTTAGACCTCTGGTCTGAATGACAGGTCTGGTGCGTCGGAAGGGGAAGTCCTCATGTGGTCGAAGCCCGTCGCCAGAGCCGCCGCCCTCGTCGCCGCCGCGGCGCTGGCCGTCGCCGGCTGCAGCAGCGGTCCCGACGCCGGAGGCGGCGCGAGCGGCGAGGGCCGCACGCTGACCGTCTGGATCATGGAGGGGACCAACCCGGACGCCCGGCCCTTCTTCGACGAGCTGACCACCGCGTTCCGCGACCAGACCGGGGCGGCGCTCGACGTGCAGTTCCTGCCGTGGTCGTCGGCGCACGACCGGTTCGTGACGTCGATCGCCGGCAACACCACGCCGGACGTCGCCGAGGTCGGCACGACCTGGACCGGCGAGTTCGGCGAGGCCGGCGCGCTGGTCGACCTCGCGCCGCGGGTGCAGGAGGCCGGGCTCGGCGACGGTCTGGTCGAGGGCCTCGTCGAGGCCGGCACCGTCGGCGACGCGCTCTACGGGATGCCCTGGTACGCGGGCGTGCGCTCGATCGTCTACCGCACCGACGTGTTCGCCGAGCTGGGCCTGCAGCCGCCGACCACGTGGGACCAGCTCGTCCAGGTCGGGCAGGCGATCAAGGCGGCCCGGCCGGAGCTGGTGCCGTTCCCGGTCGCGGGCGACAACGAGTACGGCGTCTACCCCTTCGTCTGGGGCGCGGGCGGCGAGATCGCGACGCAGAGCGGCGGCACCTGGACCAGCGCGCTCGACTCGCCGCAGGCCCGCCAGGGCCTCCAGTTCTACGCCGACCTCGCGACCGTGCACGGGCTCTCGCCCGGCCGCGGCCACGTGGAAGGAGACGGACCTGCGCGACTCGTTCGCCCGCGGCGAGTCGGCGATGATCATCTCCGGCAGCTGGACGCCCAAGTCCATCGTCGAGGCCGCGCCCGAGCTGGAGGGCCGCATCGGCGCGTTCCCGATCCCGGGCCCGACCGGCGGGCTGGCCCCGTCGTTCCTCGGTGGCTCACACCTGTCGATCTTCGAGGGCAGCGACGACCAGGACCTCGCGTGGCAGCTCGTGCAGCTCATGAGCACGGGCGAGTTCGCCCAGAAGTGGGGCACCGAGTCCAGCTTCTTCCCCGGCACCACGGCCCTGCTCGACCAGCCGCGGCCTCGCCCG
>MKJX01000033.1 GCA_001942415.1 Pseudonocardia sp. CNS-139 | reverse complement strand
ACACCCGCTTGTCCGCGTGCGTGGGCATGACGTCTTCCTTGAACGCCAGCTTGAGCGCGTCGGCGAGGCTCTGCAGCCACCCGCCGGGGCCGGTCCGGTTGGGCCCGGGGCGCTGCTGCATCCGCCCGACGACCTTGCGCTCCAGCACGATCATGACCATCGTCGCGAGCAGGCCGAACACGAAGAGGGCCAGGACCTTCAGCAGGATCAGCCAGATCGGGTCGTCGGCCAGCAGCTGCTGCGTGGGTGTCACCCGGCGCTCCTCGTGGCGCCCTCGAACAGGGCGACGATCTCGCGGGTGTAGGCGTCGACGTCCACGTCGGGGTCGTCGGCGATCAGCTCCGCCAGCCCGTCGACGGCGTGCCGCAGCGTGAGCGCCATGATCCGCGGGTCGAACGCGCGGAACTCGCCGCTCGCCTGGCCGGCCGCCAGCAGCTGGGAGACGACGTCGATCTCCATGCCGAGCGCGGCCATGCCGTAGCGGCGGGTGCCGTCGGCGCGGCGGAAGCCGTACCAGATGTCCCGGACGGCCGCGACGTGCTGCCGGTACTCGTCGTAGTAGCGCGTGTTGCCGACGATCAGCCCGCGCAGCTGCCCGGTCGGGTCGACTCCGCGACGACGTAGGGGTCGATCACCTCGGCCGCCACCCGGAACGCCTCGGTCACCACGGCTTCGAGCAGGTCGTCCTTGCCCGCGAAGTGGTAGGAGATCAGCCGCGTGCTGGACAGGCCCGCACGCTCCGCGATCAGCGCGAACGTCGCCCGGTGCAGACCGACCTCGGCGATCGTCGCGATGGCGGCGGCCACGATCTGCGCGCGCCGCGCCTGGTTGGTGAGGGTCGCCCGTCCGCATCTTTACTGGCACAGGTAAATATTAACTTGGCCGAGTAACTAGGGGAGGTGCGGGATCACCGCCGCCCCGTACGCCTCGATCGTCGCCTCCCGCGCGTCGTGCATGGCGTAGATCGCGAACTGGTCGACGCCCAGGTCGCGCAGCCCGGCCAGCCGCTCCAGCTGGGCCGAGGGCGGGCCGAGCAGGCAGAACCGGTCGACGACCTCGTCGGGCACGAAGTCCGTGCTGCGGTTGTCGGCCCGGCCGTGGTGGGAGTAGTCGTAGCCGTCGCGGCCCTTGATGTAGCCGGTGAGCTCCGCGGGCACCGCAGCCGACGTCTCCCCGTAGCGCGTGACGAGGTCGGCGACGTGGTTGCCGACCATCCCGCCGAACCACCGGCACTGGTCACGGGCGTGCGCGAGGTCGTCACCCACGTACGCGGGCGCGGCCACGCACATCGTGATCGCCGCCGGGTCGCGCCCGGCCGCGGCGGCCGCGGACCGCACGGTCTTGATCGTCCACTCGACGAGGTACGGGTCGGCCAGCTGCAGCACGAACCCGTCGGCCGCGCGCCCGACGAGGTCCAGCGCCTTCGGCCCGTACCCGGCCATCCAGACGGGCAGCGTCGTGCCCTCGCGCACCCACGGGATCTGCACGGTGGTGCCGTCGATGTCGACGGGCCGGCCCTCCGCGAGGTCGCGGATGGCGTGGATGGCCGTCTCCAGCCGGGCGAGGGTGGTCGGCGGGCGGCCCTGCACCCGCACGGCCGAGTCGCCGCGGCCGATCCCGCAGACGGTCCGGTTGCCGAACGACTCGTTGAGGGTGGCGTGCATCGACGCGATGACGCTCCAGTCGCGGGTGGCCGGGTTCGTCACCATCGGGCCCACGACCAGCCGGGACGTGCGCTCCAGGATGCGCGGGTAGACCACGTACGGCTCCTGCCAGAGCACGTGCGAGTCGAACGTCCAGCCGTGGCTGAACCCCAGCCCCTCCGCGCGCACCATGAGGTCGACGACCGTCTGTGCGGGCGGGTCGGTCTGGAGCACGAGCCCGATGTCCATGCTGCTCACCGCAGGTACTTGCACGTGTCGCGGGTCAGGAACGCGCCGTCGCCGGCCGACCCGCGGTACGCGCCGCCGTCGACGATCACCCGGCCGCGCGACAGCACCGTGCGCACCTTGCCCGTGGTCTCGCGGCCTCGTAGCAGGAGTAGTCGACGGCCATGTGGTGCGTGGCGGCCGAGTGCACCTGCGTCGCGTCGGGGTCGTAGAGCACGATGTCGGCGTCGGAGCCGGGCGCGATCGTGCCCTTGCGCGGGTAGAGCCCGAACATCTTCGCCGGGGTCGCGCTGGCGATCTCGATCCACCGCTTGCGCGAGATGTGCCCCTCCACGACCCCCTGGTGCAGCAGGTCCATCCGGGTCTCCACGCCGGGCAGCCCGTTGGGGATCTTCGAGAAGTCGCCGATCCCCATCTCCTTCTGCCCCTTGAAGCAGAACGGGCAGTGGTCGGTCGAGACCACCGAGAGGTCGTCGGTGCGCAGCCCGCGCCACAGCGCCGCCTGGTGCTCGGCCGGGCGCAGCGGCGTGGAGCAGACGTACTTGGCGCCCTCGAAGCCCGGCCGGGCGAGGTCGTCGGTGGAGAGGAACAGGTACTGCGGGCAGGTCTCGGCGAACGCGTTGAAACCCTCGTCGCGGGCCGCCGCCACCTGCGCGAGCGCCTGCGCGGCCGAGAGGTGCACGATGTAGATCGGCGCGCCGGCCACCTGCGCGAGCTTGATCGCCCGGTGCGTCGCCTCGGCCTCCAGCAGGGCGTGGCGCACCTCGCCGTGGAAGCGCGGGTCGGTGTGCCCTTGGCCAGCGCCTGCTCCACGAGCACGTCGATCGCGATGCCGTTCTCCGCGTGCATCATGATCAGCCCACCGGTCTCGGCGCTCTTCTGCAGCGCCCGCAGGATCTTGCCGTCGTCGCTGTAGAAGACGCCCGGGTAGGCCATGAACAGCTTGAAGCTGGTGACGCCCTCGCCGACGAGCGCCTCCATCTCCTTGAGCGAGCCCTCGTTGACGTCGGCGAGGATCATGTGGAACGCGTAGTCGATCGCGCAGTTGCCGTCGGCCTTCGCGTGCCAGGTGTCCAGGCCCTCCCGCAGCGAGCCGCCGACCTGCTGGATCGCGAAGTCGATGATCGTCGTCGTGCCGCCCCAGGCCGCGGCCCGGGTGCCCGTCTCGAACGTGTCGGCCGCGGTGGTGCCGCCGAACGGCATCTGCATGTGCGTGTGCGCGTCCACCCCGCCCGGCACCACGTACATGCCGGTGGCGTCGAGCACGGTGTCGGCGTTCCAGCCGTCGGCGAGCGCCGAGCCGGTGGCGGCCATCGCCACGACCTTCTCGCCGTCCACCAGGACGTCGGCGGCGAGCTCGTCCGACGCCGTGATGACCAGGCCGTTCCGAATCAGGGTGGTCATGGGGTCACCTCCTCGATCGACGCGACCAGCGCGGCGAGGCCCTCCGCGGCCTCGTCGGCGGTGAGGGTGAGCGGCGGGGCGATGCGCAGCACGTTGCCGTGCAGGCCGCCCTTGCCGACGAGCAGGCCGCGCCGCCGGGTCGCCTCCAGCACGGCGCCCGCCAGCTCGGGAGCGGGCTCGCCCGGGGCTCCCGTGCCGGGGCGCACCAGCTCGACGCCGATCATCAGGCCCTTGCCTCGGACGTCGCCCACGATCGGCGACTCCACCGCCCGCAGCCCCGCGAGCAGCGTGGGCCCGTGCCGGGCCGCGTTGTCCTGCAGGTTGTGGTCGAGCAGGTACCGCAGGTTGGCGAGCGCGCCGGCGGCCGTCAGCGGCGAGCCGCCGAACGTGGAGATCGAGTTGGCGCCGAGGCAGTCCATCACCTCGGCCCGGGCGATCACCCCGCCCATCGAGAGCCCGTTGCCGATGCCCTTGGCGAACGTGACGACGTCCGGCGTGGCGCCGTGCGCCTGCCAGCCCCAGAAGTGCTCGCCCGTGCGGCCCCAGCCGGTCTGCACCTCGTCGCTGATCCAGAGGATGCCGCGTTCGCGCAGCACCTCGGCGAACGCGCCGTAGAGCCCGTCCGGGCCCGAGGTGAAGCCGCCGACGCCCTGGATCGGCTCGGCGATCAGCGCCGCGACGTCGCCGCCGGCCTGGTCGAGCAGGTCCTTCAGGTCCGCGACGCACGCCGCGACGTACTCGCCGTCGGAGAGGCCCGCGTACGGCGAGCGGTACTGCTGCCCGCCGTGCAGGTAGAAGACCTGGAACGGGGAGAGCGACGTGGGAGACCAGGTGCGGTTGCCGGTGATCGCGACCGTCGAGAACGAGCGCCCGTGGTAGCTGTTGCGCATCGCCAGGATCTGGTTGGACCGGCGCAGCGTGCTCGCCAGCAGCAGCGCGGCGTCGTTGGCCTCCGTGCCGCTGGTGGTGAAGAAGACCTTCGCGTCCGGGATCTCCGACACCGTCGCGACCTGCTCGGCCAGCTCCACCATCGGCCGGTTCAGGTACAGCGTGGAGCTGTGGATGATGCGCCCGGCCTGGTCGCTGACGGCCTTCGTCACCTCCGGCAGCGCGTGCGCCGTCATCGTCGTGAGGATGCCGCCGAAGAAGTCCAGGTAGCAGTTCCCGTCGGCGTCCCAGACGCGGCGGCCGTCGCCGCGGTCGATCTCGATCGGCCGCTCGTAGTACAGCGCGAGCCAGGCGGGGAGCACCTCACGGGTGCGGGCCAGCAGGTCGTCGTTCACGGTGTCGTTCACGGCGTCACCAGCGACCCGTACGCGTCGGGGCGGCGGTCCCGGTAGAACGCCCACTGCCGGCGGACCTCGTCGATCAGGCCGAGGTCGAGGTCGCGCACCACCAGCTCCTCGTCGGCGTCGCTGGCGACCTCGCCGACGAACTGCCCGCGCGGGTCCACGAAGTAGCTCGTGCCGTAGAAGTCGTTGTCGCCGTACTCCTCGATGCCGACCCGGTTGATCGCCGCGACGAAGTACTCGTTGGCGACGGCGGCGGCCGGCTGCTCCAGCTTCCACAGGTACGCCGAGAGGCCGCGGCTCGTCGCGCTCGGGTTGTAGACGATCTCGGCGCCGGCCAGGCCCAGTGCCCGCCAGCCCTCGGGGAAGTGCCGGTCGTAGCAGATGTAGACGCCCACCTTGCCGACGGCCGTCTCGAACACCGGCCAGCCGAGGTTGCCCGGCTTGAAGTAGTACTTCTCCCAGAAGCCCCTGACCTGCGGGAGATGGTGCTTGCGGTACTTGCCGAGGAACGTCCCGTCGGCGTCGATCACGGCGGCGGTGTTGTAGTAGTTGCCGGCGCTCTCGACCTCGAACACCGGCACGACCAGCACCATGCCCAGCTCCTTGGCGAGCGCCTGCATGCGCTGCACGGTCGGCGTCCGGCACCGGTTCGGCCCAGCGGTAGTGCTCGGCCTCCTGCACCTGGCAGAAGTAGGGCGCGTTGAAGACCTCCTGGAAGCCCATCACCTGCGCGCCCTGCCCGGCCGCCGCCCGCGCGTAGGACTCGTGCACGTCGATCATCGATGCGGTGTCGCCGGTCCACTTCGCCTGGAGCAGCGCGGCCCGCACCACCCGGGAATCCGTCATCTCGAACCTCCGCCGATCTTCGCCCAGGAAGGGTGGAAGGGGACACGATCGAACGTCGGGGTACCCGGTCGCAAGACCCGTCCGGGGCCCGACATCTGCTCGTCACACGACCGTCGAGCACGTGCCTACCCCCGCACGGTATGGAACGGCGGGCCGCACCTGACCTATCGTTCTCGATCGATCAGGTTCCTCCGACCGGACCCGGGAGGACGCATGGAGTGGGGGTCCGGGGCGCTCGCGGTCGCGTGCCTCGCGGCGGCGGTGCTGCACGTCGTGCGGCTCGTCGTGGTGCGCCGCGACAGGGCGGCCGAGGCGTCGCACGCGGCCATGGCGCTCGGCATGGCCGCCATGGCGTCGCCGCTCGGGGACCCGGTGCCCGAACCCGTGTGGACCTCGGTGTTCGTGCTGGTCGCGGCCTGGTTCGCGGCGTCCGTCCTGCGCACCCGCACGGTCGACGGCGAGTCCGTCCACCACGTCGTCGGCAGCGGCGCGATGCTCTTCATGCTGGCCGCGGACCACGGCGCGCACGGCGGCCCCACACCCGCGTTCGTGCCGATCACGGCGATGGCGCTCACCGGCTACTTCGCGTGGCACGCCCTGCGCTGCGTCGACCGCTGCCGCCACCACCCGGCCCACCCGGCCCACTGCGCCGAGCAGCCGGCCGGCGACGGCGCCGTCGCGCTCTCGATCCGCACACCCCAGGCCGGCGCGGCGGGCCACCTGGTGGGCGCGGTGGCGATGTCCGCGATGCTCCTGACGATGGTCTGAGCCCGCCCTGCCTTGTTGCAGCAAAGCCACCCTCATGCCGCGTGGCTGCGTGAGGGTGGCTTTGCTGCAAGTCGGGGTGGGCTATGTGAAGCGGGCTACCAGGTCTGTCGCGAGCAGCACCACGAACAGGGCGCTCGCCGCCGTCAGCAGGCTGTTCGACAGCCAGCCCGAGCGGCCCTCCAAAGTGACCCGCTTCGAGTTGAGCAGCAGGAGCAGCGTGACGCCCAGGAACGGCATGAACGCCGCGCCCAGCACCCCGTACACCAGCGTCAGCGCGAACGGGCGGTCGAAGAAGAGCAGCGCCATCGGCGGGATCGTCAGCCACAGCAGGTAGGCCCGGAACGGCACCGAACGCTCGGCGGCCGCCGCCGCGTAGCCGGTCTCGGTGGTCGTGGGCTCGGCGTCCGCGCCGACCGCCGCCCTGCTGCCGTGCGGCAGCCGGATGATCCGCGTCCAGTCGGTGAAGAGCAGGCTCACGCCGTTCCAGACGCCCAGCAGCGACGTGGTCGTCACCGCGAGGAAGCCGATCAGGAACAGGATGCGCGCCCACTCGCCGTACCGGGAGCCGAGCTCGCCGCCGAGCACGAGCAGGCCCTCGTCACCGGAGACGATGTCCTGGCCGAGCAGCATCTCGGCGCCGACGACGAGCATCGCGATCACGAAGATCGCGGTCATCACGTAGCCGATGGTGTTGTCCAGCCGCATCACCGAGAGCCAGCCGGTGCCCTTCCAGCCCTTGGCGATCATCCAGTAGCCGTACGCGGCCATCGTGATCGTGCCGCCGACGCCGCCGACCAGGCCGAGGACGTAGATCACCGAGCCTTCGGGCAGCCGCGGGACCAGCCCGTTCGCCAGGTCCAGCAGGTTCGGCATCACCAGGACCGCCACCGCGACGACCGAGACGAACTTGACCAGCACCAGCACGGTGATGAACTTCTCGAAGAACTCGTAGCGCTGCGCCCAGACCAGCGCGAGCCCGACGACGCCCGCGATCATCGCCCAGTAGCGCACGTCCAGGCCGCCGAACAGGGCGTTGAGCGGCAGCCCGACGGCCGACATCGCCGTGGCCCCGTAGACGAAACCCCAGATCACGATGTAGATCCCGAAGAACACGGTGGCCCAGTGGCCGAGCCGCCGCCAGCCGTCCAGCAGGGTGGCGCCGGACGCGAGGTGCCAGCGGCCCACGCCCTCGGCGAGCGCGAGCTTGAGGATCGCGCCGAGCACCGCCGCCCACAGCAGCGTGAGCCCGTACTCCGAGCCGGCGACCATCGTGGCGACGAGGTCGCCCGATCCGACGCCGGCGGCCGCCGCGAGCAGCCCTGGTCCGACCTGTCTGAGCCGGGCCCTCAACCCGACCGGTGGTGTGCCTACCGCTGCCGTCGACGCCTCGCTCGATGTCGCCATCGCGCCCCCCGCTCCTCGCTGCGCCGGAGATCATGGTCAGCTCGACCGTAAGGGGTGATGACCTGGGTCGCACGTCGATACACGACCCTCGTGCCTGCTCCCAAGCGCCCGCCGGGGCAGTAGATTCCTCGTCGCACGGTGACGGCGTGACAGCGCACGGTGTGACGCTGTTACGGGAGCGATCGGGAGTATCCGCAACATGGCGAGCATCGAAGAGGTCCGGGCCGGCATCGCGCTGGCCAACGACAAGGCCTCGGAGAGCCTCGGGGCGCTGCAACAGGCGCACTCGTCGCTGGAGCAGGCGCAGGGCGCGCTGCAGCGGGTCACCGAGGGCAGCTCACAGGCCGACGTCTCGGAGGCCAACGGGCTGCTGGCCCAGGCCGTCGGGAGCATCGGCGAGGTGCAGCAGGCCGTCCAGGCCGCGATCCAGGCGTCCGAGAACATCGCGAACCGGCTGTGAAGCGTGACCGACCTCGGGGAGATCCGACTGGTGCTGGCGGGCGTCGCCGAGCAGATCGGCAGCGCCTACCAGCACGCCGGGCTCGCGCGCGCCCGCATCGCGCGCGGTGTCCGTGCTGGGCGAGCTGGGGGAGCCACCACTCCACCCCCGCTGCTGCCCCCCCGATCTGGTGCGGCCGCCGAGGAGCTGGACCGCGGGCTCGGGACGATCTCCGGTGCCGGTGCCGCGGTCGCCGACATCACGGCGCGGATGTAGCGGTGGCGAAGGGCGCGAACCGCAGGCAGGAGCGGATCACCGAGGCGTTCGAGGCGCTGTGCGCCGCGGCGGCGCAGGCCCTCGGTGCGCGCGAGCGCCCGGGACGCCGTCGCGCGCGCCCACGCGGAGGCGATGGTCGAGAGCTGGCTGCGCGACCTCGGCTTCGACGCCGCCGTCACCGACCCGGGCCTGCGGGCGGTCCTCGGCAACCCGCGGCTGCGCGGCCCCGTCGAACGGGCGCGCGCCGACCGCACCGCCGCGTTCCGCAGCTGGCTCGCGACCGGCCCGGACATGCTCACCGACCTGCTCGCCGCCGTCGCCCCGGACGCCGCCGGGCGCGCCCCCGAGCACTGGCTCGGCCAGGTCGGCAAGGCCGACGGCGTGGGTCCGGTGCCCGAGCTGTGGTCCATCGGGACGGGCCGCATCGGGTCCGGGCCGGTCGACCCGGCCGAGCGCGCGTTCCCGGTGGCCGTGCCGCTGCTGGACGAGTCGCACCTGCAGGTCAGCTCCACGCACGACGGCCGCGACCGGGCCGAGTCGCTGGTCGAGGGCCTGCTGCTGCGGGTGATGACGCACTTCCGCCCCGGCATGGTGCAGCTGCACGTCTGGGACGTCGGGCAGTTCACCGGCGCGCTGCCGGGGCTCTACCCGCTCACCCGCACCGGCCTGCTCACCGTGCACGACCCCACCCGGCTGCCGCAGCTGCTCGACGAGCTGTCCGACCGGATCCGGCGCGTCCACACCCGGGTGCTCGTGGACGGGCACCCGTCCCTGCGTGCGCTGGCCGAGACCACCGGCGCGCGGCCGGAGCCGTGGCTCGTCGCAGTGCTGGTCGGCAACCGGTCCGCGCTCAAGGACGAGGACCACCGCCAGCTGCAGCGCGTCGCCCGCGGCGGGCTGGCCTGCGGCGTGCAGCTCGTGCTGCTCGACGTGCCGATGACGATCAACGCGCCGGTCGAGACCGTGCACGTGCGCGACGACGGCACCGCGGTCTCGTCCATGACCGGCCGGGACGTCACCGTGCACCTGCAGCCGCCGCTCCCGGCGCCGGACGTCGCCCGCGCCTGCCACGCGATCGCCGACGAGCACGAGCGCTGGCGCAGCCGGATCGGCACGTTCGCCGACCTGCTGCCGCCGCGCGGGCAGTGGGGCCAGCAGCAGTCCGTCACCGGTCTGCACGCGCCGGTCGGGTTCGCGGACGGGCGGCCGGTGGAGATGACGCTGGCCGACGGCTCACCGCACGCGCTGGTCGGCGGGCCGAGCGGGTCGGGCAAGACCAACCTGCTGCTCACCATGATCAGCTCGATGGCCGCCCAGTACGACCCGGACGAGCTGGAGTTCTACCTCCTCGACTTCAAGGAGGGGGTGTCGTTCGCGCAGTTCACGCCCGGCCGCAGGGACCGCACCTGGCTCCCGCACGCCCGCCTGGTCGGCGTCAACATCAACACCGACCGCGAGTTCGGGCTCGCCCTGCTCCAGTTCCTCTCCGACGAGATGCGCCGCCGCGCCGCCGCCGCGAAGCGCGTGAGGTCACCAAGCTGGAGGAGCTGCGCCGCGAGGCGCCGGAGGAGCGCTGGCCGCGGATCGTCGCGGTGATCGACGAGTTCCAGTACCTCTTCTCCGAGCGCGACGCCGTGACCCGCGCGGCGATCCTGCTGCTGGAGGACGTCGCCCGGCGCGGCCGTTCCCAGGGCATCCACCTGGTGCTGGCCAGCCAGGACGTCTCCGGGATCGAGGCGTTCTGGGGGCGGCCGGCGATCTTCGAGCAGTTCGTGCTGCGCATCGCGCTGCCGCGGGCGCGCCGCGTGCTCGCCGACCTCAATGACGCCACGCTCGACCTGCCGCGCTGGCATGCCGTGCTCAACCACGAGTCGGGCATCCGGCACGGCAACGAGATCGTGCGCATCCCGGACGCGACCGCGCGCGGCTCCGTCGACGAGGTGCAGCGGCTCCTGCACGCCGACCACGCGGCCGGGCGGCCCGAGCCGCGGCTCTTCGACGGCAGCCGCTCGCCGCGGTTCGCCGACCTCGTCGACGTGCTGCCGCGCGACGAGACGCCGCGCGCGCTGGTGGGGCAGTGCATCGACGTCGCGGGCAGCGCCGCGGCGGTCGGGCTCCCGGACGCGCCCGGCCGCAACGTCGGCGTGCTCGCGTCGGTCGGGCGGGAGGCGGTGCGGGTGCTCGGCGCGGCGGCCGCGTCGCTGGCCGGGCAGTTCCCGCCCGGTGGCCTGGACGTCGTGGTCGCGCCGCTCGTCGCCGAGGCCGCCGGGCCGGCGCGACGGCTGGCCGAGCAGCTCGCCGCGGCCGGGCAGACGGTCGAGACCGTGCCGCTCGACGGCCTGCGGGCGCGCGTCGAGGCGCTGGCGAAGGACGTGGCCGACCGGCTGAGCGGAGCCGCGCCGCGCCGTCCGCTGGCCGTGGTGCTCTACGCCGCCGACGCCGCCGACACCGTGCTGGAGCGCGACGGCACCGAGGCCATGCGCAAGCTCGTGCGGTTCGGCCCCGAGACCGGCGTGCACGTGCTGGGCTGGTGGCGCAGCGTGCCGCGGCTGCGCGCGCTGCTGATGATGAGCGCGTCCGTGGACGACCTGGGCGCCTGGGTCGCGCTGGACGTCCAGGGCTCGGAGCTGCAGCCGCTCGTGCCGGGGATGCTGGTCAACTGGTCGCCGCGGCCGGGCCGCGGGCTCTTCTTCGACCGCGCGCAGCACTCGGCGCCGGAGGTCGTGATCGTCCCGTCGCTGGAGGACGCGTGACGGACTACAGCGCCGTGCGCCAGTACAAGGAGATCGTCGCCGGCATCGCCGCGGCGGCCGAGGAGCTGCGCGAACGGGACCGGCGGCGGGCTGCCGAGCTGGCCGTGCAGCTCGGCGAGCTGGAGGACGAGCGGCACCGCGTGGCCGAGCGGGCCGCGCTCACCACGCTCGGCGTCGAGCTGCAGTGGGAGGCGGCGCTGGAGGCGCTGTGGGTGGAGTCCTGGATGACGCTGCGCCGCCGTCCCGCCCCGGACCCGCGGGCCGACCCGGCCCACCTCGGCCACTACGAGGCCGAGGTGGAGCAGCGGGCCGCGGAGCTGCTCGACGCGGTGCGCCGCCGCCGGTTCGGGCTGCCCCGCCGCTGATCGGCGGAACCGGCTTGACCTGAACACGGGTCGAGGTCGGAAGCTCCTCGCATGACGCATTCCGCACCTTCCGACCGTTCCGACCGGTTCGCGGACCGATCCGAGGAGACGGGACCGCAGCGGGCCGGGCCGCGGGAGTGGGCCGGGCTGGCCGTGCTCGCCCTGCCGCTCTTCGTGCTCGCGGTGGACGTCAGCGTGCTCTACCTCGCCGCCCCGGCGCTGGCGGCGGACCTGCGGCCGAGCGCCACGCAGCAGCTCTGGATCCTCGACGTCTACGGGTTCCTGATCGCCGGGTTCCTCGTGACGATGGGCTCGATCGGGGACCGGATCGGGCGCCGCCGGCTGCTGCTCGCCGGCGGGGCGACGTTCGCCGTGGCGTCCGTGGTGGCGGCCTACGCGCCCACCGCGGAGCTGCTCATCGCCGCCCGCGCGCTGCTGGGGATCGCCGGCGCGACCCTCATGCCGTCCACGTTGGCGCTGATCAGCACGATGTTCCGGGACCCTGTGCAGCGGACGTCGGCCATCGCCGTGTGGATGACGACGTTCTCGGCCGGGGTGGCGCTCGGCCCGATCGTCGGCGGGGTGCTGCTGGCGAACTTCTGGTGGGGCTCGGTGTTCCTGCTCGGCGTGCCGGTGATGCTGCTGCTCCTCGTGCTCGGCCCGGCGCTGCTGCCCGAGCACCGGGACCCGGCCGGCGCCCGCGGCGTCGACGTCGTCAGCATCGCGCTCTCGCTCGCGACCATGCTGCCGGTGGCGTACGGGGTGAAGGAGACGGCCGCGCACGGGCCGGCGCCGCTGCCCGCGCTGGCCGTCGCGGTGGGGCTCGTCGCCGGCTGGGCGTTCGTGCGGCGGCAGCGGCGGATGCCCGACCCGATGCTCGACGTCGCGCTGTTCACGCGGCGGGCGTTCGTCGCGGCGGTGAGCCTGATCCTGCTCGGGCTGCTCGCGCTCAACGGCCTCTTCTACCTGGTGCCGCAGTTCCTGCAGCTCGTCAGCGGGGCGGACGCGCTGGAGGCCGGGCTGTGGATGCTGCCCGTCGCGCTGGCGACCGTGGTCGGCTCGCTGCTCACGCCGCGGCTGGCCCGGCTCGTCGGCCGCAGCCGGCTGCTGGCGGTGGCCGCGGCGGTGTCGCTGCTGGGATGCGTCGCGCTGACGTTCGTCGGCCCGGACGTGCCGCCCGCGCTGCTCGTCGGGGTGCTGGCCGTGACCGTGCTGGGCGTGGTGCCGACCGGGGTGCTGGGCACCGACCTGGTGGTCGGCTCCGTCCCACCCGAACGGGCCGGCTCGGCCTCGGCGGTGTCCGAGACGGCGGGCGAGCTGGGTGTCGCGCTCGGCGTGGCGGCCGCCGGCTCGGTGGTCACCGCCGTGTACGGCGCCGGCTCGCCGCGGATCTGCCTGCCGACGTGCCCGCGGCCGCCGGCGCGCGGCCCGCGAGGGGCCGGCGGCCGCGCTGCAGGCTGCGGAGGCACTGCCCGCGGCGGCCGGGGCCGGGCTCGCGGACGCGGCGCGCTCGGCGTTCGCCACGGCGTTCGGGGCGGTGGGCTGGTACGCGGCGGCCGTGATGGCGCTCGTCGTGGTGCTGACGCTCACGGTGCTGCGCGACCGCCGGGAGGCGGGCTGACGACGGCCGTGCCACGGTGACCGCGTGACCGGCGGATTCCCGACGTTGCGCCAGACCGTGCTCGACACGACCGACGCCCGGCGGCTCGCGGAGTTCTACCGCGAGCTGCTGGGGCTCGCCTACCGGCCGGGGGACGAGCCGCCGCCGGCCGCCGCCCCCGACCCCCAGGGCGCCGACTGGCTGGTGCTGCGCTCGCCGGACGGCATGCAGCTGGCGTTCCAGCAGGTCGCCGAGCTGCCGGAGGCGACGTGGCCGGACGGGCCGCACCCGCAGATGCTGCACCTGGACATCACGGTGCCGTCGGCCGAGGAGCTCGACCGCCACCACACGCGCGCGCTCGGGCTCGGCGCCCGGCTGCTGTACGACCGCTCGCACGACCCCGAGGAGCCGCTGCGGGTGTACGCAGACCCCGCCGGGCACCCGTTCTGCCTCTTCGTGGCCTGACCGCCGGGAACGGGGTCAGTCGTCGGGGTCGTCGTCCGGGTCGCGGGCGAGGAACGTCGCGATCCGCTCGACGGCGTCCTCGAACTCGGGGTTCAGGTCGACGAAGGCGCGCAGCCGGTCGGCCAGCCACTCGACGCTGACCTGCTCCTCGCCGCGCCGGTCGACGAGCTCCTCGATGCCTCGGTCGGTGGCGTACATCAGTCCGAGAACGCCTTGTCGATGAGCTCGGCCTGCTCGACGTCGTGCACCTTGGACGAGCCGGCGGCCGGGGCGGCCATCCGGCGCCGCGACACCCGGCGCAGCCCGACGAGCCGGGGCAGCCGCTCCGGCAGCTCCAGCCCGAGCAACGGCCACGCGCCCTGGTTGGCCGGTTCCTCCTGCACCCAGCGGACGTCCTCGGCGTCGGGGTAGCGGTCGAGTACGTCGGCGAGCTGCCGGTCCGGGATCGGGTAGAGCTGCTCGACGCGGACGATCGCCGTGTCCCGCACCTCCCGCTTGTCCCGGGCCGCGGCCAGCTCGTAGTAGACCTTGCCGGTGCACAGGAGCACCTTGCGCACGCCGGTGGCCGGGCCGTCCTGGTCGCGGAAGGCCGGGTCGTCGATCACGGTGCGGAAGCGGCCCTCGGTGAAGTCCTGCAGCGGGCTGACGGCCTGCCGGGCGCGCAGCATCCACTTCGGCGTGAACACCACGAGCGGGCGGCGCACGCCGTCCATCGCGTGGCGGCGCAGCAGGTGGAAGTAGTTGGCCGGCTCGGTGGGCAGCGCCACCGTCATCGAGCCCTCGGCGCACAGCTGCAGAAACCGCTCGATGCGGCCGGACGAGTGGTCCGGGCCCTGGCCCTCCAGGCCGTGCGGCAGCAGCAGCACCACGTCGGCCATCTGGCCCCACTTCGCCTCACCGGACGAGACGAACTCGTCGATGATCGGCTGGGCGCCGTTGACGAAGTCGCCGAACTGGGCCTCCCACGCGACGAACGCGTTGGGGTTGGCCACCGAGTAGCCGTACTCGAAGCCGACGGCGGCGAACTCCGACAGCGCGGAGTCGTAGGGCAGGAAACGCTCCTGGTCGTCGCTGAGGTGGCGCAGCGGGTAGTACTCGGCGCCGGTGCGGCGGTCGATCACCACGGAGTGCCGCTGCACGAACGTGCCGCGGCGGGTGTCCTGGCCGGAGATCCGGACGAGCTTGCCGTCCATCAGCAGGGAGCCGAGCGCGATCAGCTCGCCGAACGCCCAGTCGACGTGGCCCTCGCGGGACATCTGGAGGCGCCGCTGCAGCACCGGCTTGACCCGCTGGTGCGCGGTGAAGCCCTCGGGCAGCTCGGCGTGCGCGTCGCCGATGCGGTGGATCACCGAGAGCGGCACGGAGGTGTCGAGGCCGGCCGGGACGGACTGCTCCTTCTCGACCGACGGGCTCGGCGCCGGCGGGGTGCGCTCCAGCTCGCGGACCTCGTTGAACACGTGCTCCAGCTGGCTGGAGAAGTCCTTGAGCGCGTGCTCGGCCTCGTCCATGGTGATGTCACCGCGGCCGATCAGCGACTCGGTGTAGATCTTCCGGACGCTGCGCTTCGAGTCGATGATGTCGTACATCGCCGGCTGCGTCATCGACGGGTCGTCGCCCTCGTTGTGGCCGCGGCGGCGGTAGCAGATCATGTCGATCACGACGTCGTTGTGCCAGCGCTGCCGGTACTCGACGGCCAGCTTGGCCACCCAGACGCAGGCCTCGGGGTCGTCGCCGTTCACGTGGAAGACCGGCGCGTCGATCATCTTCGCGACGTCGGTGGAGTACTGCGACGAGCGCGAGTGCTCCGGCGCGGTGGTGAACCCGACCTGGTTGTTGATCACCACGTGGACGGTGCCGCCGGTGCGGTAGCCGCGCAGCTTGGCGAGGTTCAGCGTCTCGGCGACCACCCCCTGGCCGGCGAACGCGGCGTCGCCGTGCAGCATCAGCGGGAGCACGGTGAAGCCGCCGTCGCCCTTGTCGAGGATGTCCTGCTTGGCGCGGACGATGCCCTCCAGCACCGGGTCCACGGCCTCCAGGTGCGACGGGTTGGACGCCAGCGACACGACCGTCTCGCCGTCGCCGAACATCCGGAAGTACTTGCCCTCGCGCCGAGGTGGTACTTCACGTCGCCGGAGCCGTGCGCCTGGCCGGGGTCGAGGTTGCCCTCGAACTCGCGGAAGATCTGGCTGATCGGCTTGCCGACGATGTTGGCCAGCACGTTGAGCCGGCCGCGGTGCGGCATGCCGATGACGACCTCGTCGAGCTCGTGTTCGGCCGACTTGTCCAGCACCGCGTCGAGCAGCGGGATGACGGTCTCGCCGCCCTCCAGCGAGAACCGCTTCTGCCCGACGTACTTCGTCTGCAGGAACGTCTCGAAGGCCTCGGCCGCGTTGAGCTTCGACAGGATGTACTTCTGCTCGGCCGCGCTGGGCTTCTGGTGCGGGACCTCGATGCGCTCCTGCAGCCAGGCGCGCTGCGCCGGGTCGGCGATGTGCATGTACTCGGTGCCGATCGTGCGGCAGTAGGCGTCGCGCAGCACGCCGAGCACGTCGCGCAGCTTCATCCGCTCGGCCCCGGCGAACCCGCCGACGGCGAACTCGCGGTCGAGGTCCCACAGCGTGAGCCCGTGCGAGAGCACGTCCAGGTCGGGGTGGCGGCGCTGGCGGTAGTTCAGCGGGTCGGTGTCGGCCATCAGGTGGCCGCGGGTGCGGTAGGCGTCGATCATCTCGATGACGCGGGCGGTCTTGTCGACCGCGCCCTCCGGGATGTCCTTCACCCACCGGACCGGCTCGTACGGGACGCGCAGCGCGGCGAAGATCTCGTCGTAGAAGCGGTCCTCGCCGAGCAGCAGCTGGTGCATGCGGCGCAGGAAGTCGCCGGACTCGGCGCCCTGGATGATGCGGTGGTCGTACGTCGAGGTGAGCGTGATGATCTTGCTCACGCCGAACTCGGCGAGCCGCTCCTCGCTGGCGCCCTGGAACTCGGCCGGGTACTCCATCGCGCCGACGCCGACGATCGCGCCCTGGCCCTGCATCAGCCGCGGCACCGAGTGGTTGGTGCCCAGCGTGCCCGGGTTGGTGAGGCTGATCGAGGTGCCGGCGAAGTCCTCGGCCTGCAGGTTGCCGCCCCGCGCCTTGCGCACGATGTCCTCGTACGCCGACCAGAACTGCGCGAAGTTCATCGTCTCGCAGCCCTTGATCGAGACGACGACGAGCGAGCGCTGCCCGTTCTTGCCGGGCAGGTCGATGGCGAGCCCGAGGTTGACGTGGTCGGGCTGCACGACCGCCGGGCGGCCGTTCTCCTCGGCGTAGTGGCGGTTCATCACCGGGAAGTCGATCAGCGCCTTGACCAGCGCGAACCCGATGAGGTGGGTGAAGGAGATCTTGCCGCCGCGGGTGCGCCGCAGCTGGTTGTTGATCACGACGCGGTTGTCGGCGAGCAGCTTCGCCGGCACCGCGCGCACGCTCGTGGCCGTGGGGACGGCCAGCGAGGCGTTCATGTTCTTGACGACGGCCCCGGCCGCTCCGCGCAGCGGGGTGGCGGTGCCGTCACCGGCGGCGCGCCCGGCGCGGCCGGGCGGGCGGCGCGCGACGTGGTGCCGGCAGCCGGCTTGTCGGTGGTCTTCGCGGCTGCCGCGGCGACGCCGTTGCCCTCGGCGGGGGACGGCGCGCGCTCGGCCGGCGGGCGCGGCGCGGGCGCACGGACGGTCGGCGCGGGGGCGGCGGCCGCGGGCGCGGCGCCGTTGGCGGCGGCGGTGTCGGTCGTGTCGGCGGTGTCGGGGCGGTAGTCGGCGAAGAAGTCGTGCCACGCCGGGTCGACGGCGGACGGGTCGTCGAGGAAGCGCTGGTACATCTCCTCAACGAGCCATTCGTTGGGCCCGAACTGGTCTGCGGGGCTGGACGTACTGCTGCTGGACACGCTGGAAACCGCCTTGATCGGATGCATCGTCTTCGCCGAGGACTGTTTGCCAGGTTAGTCCTCGTCGATGCACGCCGGACACCGCGCACAGGGCATCCGGGCTGCACCGGTCAAGGTCACGTTGCAGACGCCGTTCGCGTCCGCAGGGGCCGGTCGGCGCCGGATCAGGCGGCGGGGCGGATGCCGAACCGGTCCACGACAGCGGTGCGCACCGCCGTCGTGCTGATCACCGTGCCCGCCGGGAGCCCGCTGCGGGAGTCGGCGCGGACCGTGTCGCGCTCGCCGGCGAACTGCCCGTCGGCCGGGTCGACCATCAGCTCGGTGCGGGTGCGGCCGGCGTCGTGCACGATCGCGAGGCACGCGTGCCCGTCGACGTTCACGGCGTCCTCGTCGAGGCGCACGCCGGGCAGCATCATCAGCGCGCGGTAGAAGACCGACCGCAGCTCGGCCGGCACCAGCGTGGTGCGCAGCGCCGTGACGGCGCCGTGAACGGGCCGAACCAGCTGCCCGGGTTGTCCTCGCACAGCCGGGCCAGCAGCGCGTCCGCGTCGCGGGGGAGCCGCTGCAGGAACTCGACCGTGGGCGCCTGCCAGCTCCCGCGCCGCGGCGCGGGAGCTGGCGGGGGGCAGGCCGCGTCGAAGGCCAGCCCGCGCGTCGCCCCGTGGAACGCGCCGTCGAGGTCCTCGTCGTCGAGGTCTGCGCCGAGCGTCGTGTCGAACTCGCCGTACGGCGCGGTGAACCGGCCGACCGGTGCGATGTCGCGCAGGTCGAACCCGTCGGCGACGGCCTCCTCGGCCGAGCCGGTGAGCCAGGTCTGCGCGCCCGTCAGCTCGCGTTCCAGCATCCAGGTGCACTCCGGCCGGACCGGGACCCACTGCCGCAGGCGGTGCTCGGTGAGGTGCTGGTGTGGTCCGAACGTGCCCAACCACCAGGCGTGCGTCTCGACGTAGCGGTACTGGTGCGGCGCCACCGGTCGATCGGACACGGCGATGGCGGGGTCGAGCACGCGCACTCCTCGGCGGTCGGGGAAGTGGTCATCACAGAGTGTGGTCCGGTGACGTTCCGTGGCGCGCGCCGGGGCCCCTCACCCGCTGACGGCCCACTCCTTGACCTGCCCGAGCAGCTTCGGCACGTCGTTGCGACCGGCGTGACGTGCAAGTGGGTGACGCCGGCCTCGCGCAGGGCGGCGATGCGCTCCCGGACCCGGCCGGGCGGTCCGATGAGCGTCACGCGGTCGATGAAGTCGTCGGGGAGCGCGGCGGCCGCCTCCTCCTTCCGGCCGTCCAGGTAGAGGTCCTGCACGGCGGTGGCCGCGTCCGCGTAGCCCTGCCGCGCGAGCACGGTGTTGTAGAAGTTGCGGCCGCGCGCGCCCATGCCGCCGACGTAGAGCGCGTACATCGCCCGGGCGAACGCGCGGGCCGGCTCGAACATCTCCTCGTCGAGGGCGAGGATGCCGCCGCCGGTGACCTGCAGCGGGCCCAGCTCCGGCGAGCGCTTCGCCAGCCCGGCGTCGAGCGCGTCGCCGAAGACGTCGCGCGTCTTCTCCGGGATCAGCACCATGGGCAGCCAGCCGTCGGCCAGCTCCGCCGTCATCGCGACGTTCTTGTCGCCGAGCGCCGCCACCCAGATCGGGATGTCGGTGCGTTTCGGGTGGTTGATCAGCTTGAGCGGCTTGCCGAGCCCGGTGCCCCGCCCCTCCGGGAGCGGGATCGGGTAGATCCCGTCGTTCGTCAGCACCTCGCGGCGCCAGACCCGGCGGCAGATCCGGATGATCTCGCGGGTGCGGCCGACCGGGCGGTCGTAGGGGACGCCGTGGAAGCCCTCGATCACCTGCGGCCCGGACGCGCCGATCCCGAGGATCGCGCGGCCGCCCGACAGCGCGTCGAGCCCGGCCGCCGTCATCGCCGTGAGGGCGGGGGTGCGGCTGTAGATCGGCAGGATTCCCGAACCGATCTGCACGCGTTCGGTGCGTGCGGCGAGGAAGCCCATCAGCGAGACGGCGTCGTAGCTGTACGCCTCGGCGACCCAGACGACGTCGAGGCCGGCCGCCTCCATCTCGACGACGCTCTGGGCGCTCCGGCCGGGTCGTCGCCGTACTGGAGCTGGGTCGAGAGCAGCATGCTCGCGGTCTAACGCAGGGTTACTCGCGAGTCAAGTACGCGGGCGCCCGCATAGGGTCTGCGTTCGTGAGGTTCAGCGTCGTCCCGGCCGCCTACGTCCTGCTCCTGCGCACGACCGACCGGGGAGCCGAGGTGCTGCTCCAGCTGCGGCAGAACACCGGCTACCGGGACGGGCACTGGGCCGCCGCCGTCGCGGGGCACGTCGAACGAGGCGAGTCCGTGCACGCCGCCGCGTGCCGGGAGGCGACGGAGGAGGTGGGCGTGACGATCGAGCCCGCCGACCTCGAACCGCTCACCGTGATGCACCGGACGCACGGCAACCACCAGTCGGTCGACGAGCGCGTCGACTTCTTCTTCGGCTGCCGCCGCTGGACCGGCGAGCCGCGGCTGATGGAGGCGGCGAAGACCGCGGACCTGCGGTGGTTCCCGCTCGACGACCTGCCCGACCCGACCGTCCCGCACGAGCGGCACGTGGTAGAGGGGGTCGCGAAGGGCGACCTCCCGGCGGTCACGACGTGGGGGTTCTGAGCTTTACGGCCAGTGCCCCGGGGCCCGTACCGGGCTTCCGAGGCACTGGCGTCAGCGAGTTCGGAGCTTGCCCTGCTCCACCCCATTCGACTCAGCTGTGGGCCAGGGGCCCATGCCGAGCGTGTAGCTGTGAGCCAGAGGCTCATGCCGCACGTAGTGGATGATACTCGTTGCCCCGTCTGAGGAATCAACCTGTGACCGCTGATGCCTCTCCGACCGCGAGCAGATGTCCGGCCGGTCTGGTGCGAGGTCCACGGTACGTCCGGATGTTGACGCGGGCGTCCTTGCCGTCGGTCAGTCCGGGCCGTCCGAACAGCACGGCGAGCTGCTGGGCGATCTTTCCCTTGTTGGAGGTGCTCTTCGGGACGGATCCGCCTGCGGCGAGCCGCCGTTGATGGAGGACGGATCCGGCTACGACGTCGGCGACCTGGAGCAGATCGTTGGTACGGGAGTCCAAGCAGACGGCCGTGACGGCCGATGTGCTGCGGAGCCGCCCGTTGACCATCCCGCGCACGGTGTCTTCCAACGAACAGCCTCGTGGTGTCGTGATCGCATCGAGATGGACGCCGACGAGCTCGCGTTTGAACTCCTGGTCGAAGCCGGTCCGGTCACGAACGTCGCGGACCGCCCGGGCCAGCCGGCCCGGTTCGCGCACCTTGATCGCTGCGACGACGAAGGCGCTGCTCGCGGTGGCCCGCGAGCCGCTCTCGTCGATGAAGATGGCTGCCGTCGGGTAGTTGTGCGGGACCTCGACCGGGTCGTTCGAGGGCGGCACCTACAGGCCCCTCACACTGAGTACGAGCTTTGACGGGGCGTGAATCTACCGAGCGCCCACGACGGATTCTCAGCAGCGTGAGTGCGTCGTGTCGCAGTGCGCCCCGCCACCCTTTCGGGGGAGGTGCCGCTACACGATCCGGCGTTCCCGGCCCTCCCAGTACGCGCGCGCAGGTCCTTCTTGAGGACTTCCCGGTGAGGTTGCGGGGCAGTTCCGCGACCGTGTCGACCGATCGCGGGCACTTGAACGCGGCCAGGTGGGTGCGGCAGTAGGCGATCAGCTCGTCCGCGTCGACGCCCTCGCCCGCCGGCACGACCACCGCCTTCGGCACCTCGCCCCACCGCTCGTCCGGCACGCCGATCACGGCGACGTCGGCGACGGACGGGTGCTCGGCGAGCACCCGCTCGATCTCGGCGGGGTAGATGTTCTCGCCGCCGCTGATGATCATGTCCTTGATCCGGTCGGTGACGTAGAGGTAGCCGTCGGCGTCGAGGTGGCCGCCGTCGCCGCTGCGCAGCCAGCCGTCGGGGGTGATGGCGGCGCGTCGCGTCCGGGCGGCCCCAGTAGCCGCTCATGATCTGCGCGGTGCGCACCCACACCTCGCCGGGCTCGCCGGTCGGGACCGGGTCGCCGGTGGCCGGGTCGCGGATCTCGATCTCGACGCCGTGGATCGGCTTCCCGGCCGAGACGAGCCGGTGCGCGACGGCCGGGTTCTCGTGGTCCTCCGGCCCGAGGGAGCTGACGACGCCGCACGCCTCCGTCATCCCGTACACCTGGTGCAGCACGCCGGGGAAGAGCGCGAGGCTCGCGCGCATGACGGGCAGCGGCATCGGCGAGGCGCCGTAGGAGAGCGCCTGCAGTGCCGAGCGGTCGCGGTCGGCCGCGCCCGGGACCTGCGCGATCGCCGCCAGCAGCGCCGGGACGAGGAACGTGTGCGTGATCCGCTGCGCCTCCAGCGTCTCCAGGACGGCGGCGGGGTCGGGCAGCCGGAGCATCACGATGTGCGCGCCCTGGCTGATCGCGAGCAGCGCGTAGCTCGTGCCGCCGACGTGGTAGAGCGGCATCGCGACCTGCACGCGCGAGTCCGGGTCCAGCGAGAAGTCGGTGCGACGTTCGCGGCGTGGGCGAGCATCCCGCGGTGGGTCAGCATGGCGCCCTTGGGGAAGCCGGTGGTGCCGGACGTGTAGAGCTGCACGAAGCAGTCGTCCGGGGCGGCCGGGTGCGTTGCCGGGTCGGGCGGCGCGGCGGCGAGCCAGGCCTCGTACTCGTCGTCCGGGCCGCCGACGCGGATCACCTTCTCGACGGTCGGCAGCGAGTCGCGCAGCACGTCCACCGCGCCCGCGAACTCGGGCCCGACGAACAGCACGCGCGCCTTCGCGTCGTTGGTCACGTAGGCGATCTCGGGCGGGGCCAGCCGGAAGTTCACCACGGCGTTGGCCGTGCCGGCCTGCGCGCAGGCCAGCGTCAGCTCCAGGCACGACGGGTGGTTGAGGTCGAGCACCGCGACCCGGTCGCCGGGGACGAGCCCGGCCGCCCGCTGCGCCGCCGCGTTCCGCCGGACCCGCCGCGCCAGCTCGGCCCAGGTGCGGGTGGTGCCGTCGAAGGTGAGCGCCGGCTCGTCGGGGCGCTCGTGCTCCCAGCGGGTCAGGATCGTCGTGAAGTCGGTGAGCCGGCTCGTCATGGACCCCTCCCGGGTGGCGGCACTGCCTGTGATCCAGAACACATCCCCGATGTCTGAATCCTAACGAGCAGTGACCGGGTGGAGAACGTGTCGCGCCGAACGGTGGCCCGATCAACCCCCGCCCTGCCGTCGGGCGTCCCGGCTGGCTACGGTGACCTGCCCCCGACCCTCCCGTGCCGTTACGGCAGCGCCGATCGCTCGGAGTCCCCCATGAGCTCTCCTCTGCAGGTCCAACGGATGCGCGCGGCCGTGCGCCGGGTGAAGGCAGGCGGCGAGCGTTTCCTCGGCGGAGTCCTGCCGGGCGCGTCCGCGCGCCGGCTGCAGGTCCGGGCGTTCGCCGACGACTGGGCCGCGGCGAACCTCGACGCGCAGCGGGCTACCGGCCCGCTCTGGATCGTGCTGGGCGACTCGGCCAGCCAGGGAATCGGCGCCACCACCCGGGACGTCGGCTACGTCGGCGTCGTGCACGAGCGGCTGCGCCGCCGCGACGCGTGGCGTGTGATCAACCTCTCCCGAGCCGGCGCCGGTGTGGCCGACGTGCTGGCCCGCCAGCTCCCCGAGCTGACCGCGCTCACCGAGGAGGAGCCTGCCGCCCTGGTCACGTGCCTGATCGGCGTCGAGGACATCGTGCGCCGCACGCCCGGTGTGGAGATCGCGCTGCGCCAGCTCATCTCGCTGCTGCCGTCCGGCGCGGTTGTGGGCACGCTCGCCCGCGGCGCGCGCAGCGGCCCGGCCGCCGCGCTCGACGCCGTCGTGCGCGAGGAGGCCGCCAAGCACCGGATGCGGATCGCCGAGCTGCCGCCCCGGTTCGGGCCCGGCGGACGGGGCCGCGGTGCGGTGGTGCTCAACGACGTCGAGCACCACGCGTGGGCCAAGGCCGTGATCGCGGCGATCGACGGCCCGCCGGCCGAGATCGCGCCGTCGACCGACCCGGAGCTGCCGATCGTGCCGCCGCTGCCGCCCGTCGCCCCTCCGGTCGCCGAGCAGCCCGCCGAGCAGGTCGTGGAGGACGTCGAGGAGGTCGACGAGGAGCCGGTGCCGGTCCGGGCGACCGTGATCTCGGCCGAGGTCATCGACGCCGAGGTGATCGAGGTGGTCGTCGAGGTCGACGAGGACCAGGACGACGCCGACGAGGACGACGACGAGGACGACGAGTACGAGGACGAGGACGACGACGAGCCGCTCGCGGCCGTCGCCGACCACGCGACCCCCGCCCTCGCCGACGAGCGCGCCCAGGACCGACACTAGGAGCTGTGGACCCACGGGGGACGACGGCCGCGGTGCCCGGCCGGGCGGGAGACCGCGCCGGGCGCGTCACCGTCACGGGGCTGAGCAAGCGGTTCGGGCAGGTCAGCGCCGTGGACGGGCTCACGTTCACGGTCGAGCCGGGTGCGGTCACCGGCTTCCTCGGGCCCAACGGCTCGGGCAAGACCACGACGCTGCGGATGGTGCTCGGCCTGGTCACGCCGACGGCGGGCGAGGCGCGGATCAACGGGGTGCCGTTCGCGGAGCTCGCGAACCCGGCCCGGGTGGTCGGGGCGGTGCTGGAGGCGCAGGGCTTCCACCCGGCACGCACGGCGCGCAAGCACCTGCTGACGGTGTCGGCGGCGATCGGGGTGCCGGACGCCGCGGTGGAGAGCGTGCTGCACACCGTCGGGCTGACGGACGCCGGCGACCGGGCGGTCGGCGGCTACTCGCTGGGCATGCGCCAGCGGCTCGCGCTCGCGGTGGCGCTGCTCGGCGACCCGCAGGTGCTGGTCCTCGACGAGCCGGGCAACGGGCTCGACCCGGAGGGCATCGCCTGGCTGCGCGCGTTCCTGCGCGGGTTCGCCCGGCAGGGGCGCAGCGTGCTGGTCTCCAGCCACCTGCTCGCGGAGGTCGAGCAGACCGCCGACCACCTCGTGGTGATCAGCCGCGGCCGGTGCGTCTTCCAGGGGCCGCTGGAGAACCTGCGCAACTCCCGGCGGCCGCGGGTGCTGGTGCGCTGCGGGTCGCACGAGCGGCTGGCCGACGCGCTCGCCCGCACGGGTGTGGTGGAGATCGACACGCTGCCCGACGGGTGGCTGGGGATCGCCGGGACCGACCCCGTGCACGTCGGGGACGTCGCGCTGGAGGCCGGCGTGGCGATCTACGGGATGGTGCACGAGAAGATCGACCTGGAGCAGCTGTTCTTCCAGCTGACGGCGGAACCGTGGCAGGTGCGGTGATGGTCGGGCTGCTGCACGCGGAGGTGCGCAAGACCGCCTCGACGAGACTGTGGTGGGGCCTGCTCATCCCGGTCGCGCTGCTGTCGGTGCTGATCAACCTGTTCGGCGGGCTGTTCACCGCGGCCATCCCGGACGAGGACGGCCGGCTCCCGCTGCTGCTGGCCTCGCTCGCGTACGCGATGGGGCTGACGGCGATCTTCGGGCTGGTCCATGGCGTGGTGGGCGCGGCGGCCGAGTTCCGGCACCGGACGATCACCACGACCTACCTGACGTCCGCCCGGCGCTGGCCGGTGCTGGTCGCGAAGATGAGCGTGTCGGCGGCCGTCGGGGCCTTCTACGCGCTGGTCACGGCGGTGGTGGGGGTGCTCGCCGGGCTCGCGGGCGAGGCCGGGGCGGCGTTCCCGTCGTTCGGTTCGCTGCTCGCCGTCACCCTGATCGGGATGCTGGCGGCCGCGCTGTGGGGCGCGCTGGGCGCCGCGCTCGGCACCGCCGTGAGCAACCAGGTGAGCGCGCTGGTCGGCGCGCTGGTGTACGTGCTGCTGGGGGAGTTCCTGCTCTCGGTGCTGCTCGGCAACGCGGAGTCGGTGGACGTCCAGCGGCTCACCGCGTTCCTGCCGGTCAACGGCGGCGAGATCGCCCTCTACGACCTGCCCGCGCAGGTGCTGGCCGGCCCGGAGCTGGGGCCGGCCGTGGTGGAGGCGCTGGCCGGGGTCACGTCGCCGCCGCCGTGGTGGGGCGGGCTGCTGGTGCTGGCCGCGTGGACCGGCGCCGTCGCCGCGACCGCGTGGGTGATCGCCGAACGCCGTGACGTGACCTGACGGACCGGCACCCTGTCAGAGGTGCGGCATACGGTGTATCCGTGCCCGATGCTCGCTCCCCCGGCTGGATCCGCCGGCTCGCCCGTGCCTGCATGCGCCACCGCTGGACGGCGATCGGCGCGCTCGTCGCGTCCGGGTTCGGTGTGGGGCTGGACGCGGTCGGGCCGCTGCTCACGCGGGTGGCCGTCGACGATGCGGTGGCCGGGTCCACGTCCGTGCTCGGGGCCATCGTGCTGGCCGTGGTGCTCCTGGCACTGGTGCGGTTCGGCGCGGCGTTCGGACGCCGCTACCTCGCCGGCCGGCTCGCCCTCGACGTCCAGCACGACCTGCGGCGGCAGGTGTTCGCCGCCGTCCAGCGCCTCGACGGGGAGCGGCAGGACGCGCTGCGCACCGGGCAGGTCGTGTCCCGCGCGATCACCGATCTGCAGCTCGTGCAGCAGCTGCTCTCGATGACGCCGATCACGCTCGGCGCCGTGGTGCTGGTGGTGGTGTCGGTCGGGGCGATGCTGTGGCTCTCGCCGCTGCTCACCGTGGTGGCGCTGGTGATGCTCCCGGCGGCCGGCTGGGTCACCCTGCGCACCCGGGCCACGCTGTTCCCGGCCACCTGGTCGGCGCAGCAGCGGGCCGCCGACATCGCGCAGCACGTCGAGGAGACGGTCACCGGGGTGCGGGTGGTCAAGGGGTTCGGCCAGGAGGCCCGCGAGACGTCGACGCTGGAGCGCGGCGCGGTGCGGCTGTTCGCCGAGCGGATGCGGGCCGCGCGGCTCACCGCCCGGCTCAACCCCACGCTGCTCGCGCTGCCCACGATCGGGCAGGTCGTCGTGATCGGCTTCGGCGGCTGGCTCGCGCTCACCGGCTCGATCACCCTCGGCACGTTCCTCGCGTTCACCACCTACATCGCGCAGCTCGTCGCCCCGGCCCGGCTGCTGGGCTCGCTGATCGTGAGCGCCCAGCTCGCGCGGGCCGGGGTCGAACGGGTGCACGACCTGATCGACTCGCAGCCCGACGTCGTCGACCCGGAGCACCCGCGTGCGCTCCCGGACGGGCCGCTCTCGGTGGAGCTGCGCGGCGTGACGTTCGGCTACTCGCGCCGCGAGCCGGTGCTCGACGACGTGTCGCTGCGCGTCGCGCCGGGGGAGACGCTCGCGCTGGTCGGCACGGCGGGGTCGGGCAAGTCCACGGTGGCGCTGCTGCTGCCCCGGTTCTACGAGCCGCAGCGCGGCGAGCTGCGCCTGGGCGGGGTGCCGCTGCCGCAGCTGCGGTTGGCGGACCTGCGCCGTGAGCTGGGGGTGGTGTTCGAGGAGGCGTTCCTGTTCTCCGACACCATCCGCGCCAACATCGCCTACGGCCGCCCGGACGCGAGCGACGAGGAGGTGCGGGCGGCGGCGCGGGCCGCGCAGGTGCACGAGTTCGTCGAGACGCTGCCCGACGGCTACGACACCGTGGTCGGCGAGCGCGGGCTGACGCTGTCGGGCGGTCAGCGGCAGCGGGTGGCGCTGGCCCGGGCGGTGCTCACCGACCCGCGGGTGCTCGTGCTCGACGACGCCACGTCCGCGGTCGACACCGCCACCGAGGCGGCCATCCACGAGACGCTGCGCACGCTCATGGCCGGGCGCACCACGCTGCTGGTCGCGCACCGGCGCTCCACGCTCGCGCTCGCCGACCGCATCGCCGTGCTGGACGCCGGGCGCGTGGTGGCCGTCGGCACCGAGCAGGAGCTGGTCGAGCGCTCGCCGCTGTTCCGGCAGCTGCTCGCGGTGGGCGACGGGGCGACGCCCGCGCGGGTCGCGGTGCCGGCCGTCGGCACCGGGTTCACCGGCGCCGGGTTCACCCCCGAGCTGTGGCCCGACCAGCACGCGTCCGCGACCGCGGGCCGGAGCACCCGGACGGTCCCGGCCACCGCGATCGGTCGAGGCGGGGGCCGCGGCGGGCCGTCGTCGATGGCCGGGTCGCTGCCGCCCACCCCGGAGCTGCTCGCCGCCGTCGAGGCCCTCCCGCCGGCGACGGAACGGCCGCGGCTGCGCGACGTCGACCCGACGGCGCCCGACCCGCGCTTCCGGCTGTCCCGGCTGCTGCGCCCGGTGCGCGGGCTGCTCGCGGTGGGCGTCGTGCTCGTCGCGCTGGACGCCCTCGGCACGCTCGCGTTCCCGACCGTCGCGCGGCTCGCCGTCGACGGCGGCATCACGCCTGGCGTGCCGAACGTGCTGGTCACGGCCACGCTCCTGGGCGCGGGGCTGGTCGTCGTCGGCTGGCTCGTGGTCGCCGGACAGACGGTCGTCACCGCGCGGGCCGGCGAGAGCCTGCTCTACCTGCTGCGCGTGCGCAGCTACGCGCACCTGCAGCGGCTCGGGCTCGACTACTACGAGCGCGAGCTGTCCGGCCGGATCATGACCCGGATGACCACCGACGTCGACGCGCTGTCGACGTTCCTGCAGACCGGGCTCGCGCAGGCCGTGGTCAGCCTGCTGACGATCGTCGGGGTCGCGGTGGCGCTGCTCGTCACCGACGCGGAGCTGGCGCTGGTGGCGCTGGCCGTGCTGCCGGTGCTGGTCGTGGCCACGGTGATCTTCCGGCGGGTGTCGTCGCAGGCGTACGCGGAGGCCCGCGAGCGGGTCAGCATCGTCAACGCCGACCTGCAGGAGAACGTCACCGGCGTGCGCGTCGCGCAGGTCTACGTGCGGGAGGCGCACAGCGCCACGCGGTTCGGCGAGCGCAGCGCGGCCTACCGGGGCTCGCGGCTGCGCGCGCAGCGCTACATCGCCACGTACTTCCCGTTCGTCGCGCTGCTCTCGGACCTCGCGCAGGCCGCGGTGCTGGGCGTCGGAGCGGCCCGGGTGGCCGGCGGCGACCTGACTCCCGGTGTGCTCACCGCGTTCCTGCTGTACCTGGCCCTGTTCTTCGCCCCGGTGCAGCAGCTCTCCCAGGTGTTCGACGGCTACCAGCAGGCCCGGGTCGGGCTGAGCCGCATCTCCGACCTGCTGCGCACCCGACGTCCGTGCCGCCCGAGCCGATCGGCGACCCGGTCCCCGTGCCGGAGCGGCTGCGCGGGGAGGTGGAGCTGCGCGACGTCGGGTTCGGCTACGCGGGCGCGCCCGCCCCGGCGCTGGAGCACGTCACGCTGCGCGTCGCGCCGGGGGAGACGGTCGCGCTCGTCGGCGCGACCGGCGCGGGCAAGTCCACGCTGGTCAAGCTCGTGGCCCGGTTCTACGACGCCGGGTCCGGCGAGCTGCTCGTCGACGGCGTGGACGTGCGGCGCTACCCGCTCGCGGCCTACCGCGCCCGGCTCGGCGTGGTGCCGCAGGAGCCGCACCTGTTCACCGGCGACGTCGCCGCCAACATCGCCTACGCCCGCCCGGACGCGAGCCCGGCCGAGATCGAGGCGGCGGCGCGGGCCGTCGGGGCGCTCGACCTGGTGCGCGGGCTGCCCGGCGGGTTCCGGCAGCCCGTCGGCGAACGCGGGCAGGGCCTCTCGGCCGGGCAGCGCCAGCTCGTCGCGCTGGCCCGGGCCGAGCTGGCCGACCCCGACCTGCTGCTCTTCGACGAGGCCACGGCCGCGCTCGACCCGGCCACCGAGGCGGCCGTGCTCGCCGCGGGCGACCACGTCACCGCCAAGCGCACGGCGTTCGTCGTGGCGCACCGGCTGGCGACGGCCTCGCGCGCGGACCGCATCGCGGTGCTGGACGCGGGCCGGATCGTGGAGGTCGGCACGCACACCGAGCTGCTGGCCGCGGGCGGGCACTACGCCCGGCTCTGGGAAGCGGGGGAGCTGGAGCCGGCCGCCTAGTGCGCCGTAGCCCGGATGGAGGAGGCAGCCCCCGTTGCCTCCTCCCGTGCGCCGGCCGGTGATCGTCGGCCTTAGTGTCGAGGCGTGCGCGAGCCCCGGCCTGCGATCGCATGACCGCCGAGACCGTCGTCGTTGCGTCGCCCGTCCCGCGGCGGCCGCCGGCTCGCCCGGCGTGGGCCTTCCGCTGGCTGCCGCTGCTGCTCGCGGCGCTGGCCGTGGGCCTGCTGCCGGCGGCCGCGGCCACCACCGACCTCGCCGCGCTGGACGGCTGGGGCCTCGCCCGGGTGCTCGGGCCCGCCGCCTGGGCCGCGCTGCTGTGCGCGGTGGGCGCGTGCGTGGTGGAGCTGTGGTCGCCGCGCCCGCGGGTGCCGGTGCTCGGCGGCACGACGGCGGTGCTGATCCTGTGCTCGTTCGGGATGCCGTCGGTGGTGGAGCCGGCGGCCCGGTTCACCACGGCGTGGCTGATCGCGGGGTTCGTCGACGCGATCGCGATCGGCAACGGGCAGGTCCCGGTCAACATCGACGCCCGGTTCTCGTGGCCGGCGTTCTTCGCGCAGTGGGCGATGTTCCGCGACGCCGCGGGCGTCACCCAGCTCGACACCGTGCTGCGCTGGTTCCCGCCGGTCATCGAGGGCGTGTGGGCGATCGGCGTGTACGCGCTGGCCCGGTCGATGCTCGGCGGCTTCCGGGCGCCGTGGGTCGCGGCGTGGCTCTTCCTCGGGCTGAACTGGATCGAGCAGGACTACTTCTCGCCGCAGGCCATGGGCATCGTGCTGATGCTGACGGTGCTGACGTTCGCGCTCGGCCCGCTGGCCACCCGGCGCACCGACCCGGCGGGCATCCCGAGCTGGCCGGTCCGGCACGCGGACGCGAAACCGCTCTCGCTGTGGCGGCGATGGCTCATCTCCGCCCGGACGCCGCCCAACCGGCCGACGCTGCCCCCGCGGCAGCTACTGCTCATCTACTTCTGCAGCGCGCTGTGCGTGCTGGCCGTCGCCCCGGAGCACCAGCTCACGCCGTTCGCGATCCTCGGCCAGCTCGTGGTGCTGGCCATCGTCGGCCGGTTCCGCGGGCGCGGGCTGGTGATCGTGGCGCTGGTCGCGGTGGCCGTCTACTTCCTGGTGGGCGCGCGGCACGTGTGGCTCACGCAGCTCAGCCTCGTCACCGGCACGGACGACACCGGCGGCACGTTCGAGTCGGGTGTGCTGGCCCGGCTGGAGGGCGACACCGGCCAGGTCGTGGTGAAGGCGCTGCGGATCCTCGTGCCCGGCCTGACCTGGGTGCTCGCGATCGCGGGGGCGTGGGTCTACTGGCGGCGCCGGCGCGACCTGGTGCCGATCGCGCTCGCGGCCGTGCCGATGGCGTTCGCCGCGACGCCCCAGACCTACGGCGGCGAGCTGTTCCTGCGCATCGTGCTGTACGGCCTGCCGGTGCTCGCGATCCTCGGCACCGACGCGCTGCGCGCGCTCGTGCGGCGCCGGCGCAAGGCGGAGTACCTGCTGGCCGTGGGCATGGCGCTGCTCTTCGGGTCGATCATCCTCATCCGCGGCGGCAACGAGTCGTACATGGTCGTCTATCCGAACGAGGTGGCGATGATGCGGGAGGTCTACGCCACCACGCCGCCGGGCCAGGAGGTCGTGCCGCTGAGCGACGTCGGCCCGTACGCCCTGGAGGGCATCGCCTCGCACAGCCGCGGCTCCGACGTCGAGGACTGCACGCGGCTCTCCGACGACCCGCTGCGGTGCGTCCTCGCCGAGGCCCCGGACGTGCTCGTCAGCTTCGTCTCCGTGGAGGCCGAGGGCCGGTACCTCGATCGCAAACCGGCGGGCTGGTCGCTGCAGGCGGTGCAGGACCTGGTGGCCACCGGGCGGTACACGATCACGTACCAGAGCGGCTACGACGTGGTGCTCCGGAAGGTCGTGCCCCCACCAGCCGGATAGGGCGCACTTTCGGGTGGATGCCACCGGATCCTGCCCGATATCGGGCAGGAAACTTGGATTCGAGGGCGCCGGCGGGGCACCATCTCGTCTCGTGCCTGCCGGCCCGTACGACGACCTCGTCGCGCATCTCGTCCGCAGCACCCCGTTGAACGCGGGTGAGGCCGCCAGGGTCGTCGCGGAGGTCGTCGGCTACTTCGGGGAGGAGCTGCCCGACTTCGTCCGGCGCAGGCACACGGAGCTGAAACGTCGAGGGCTCACGAACGAGGAGATATTCGCCGCGCTCGGCGACGAGTTGGCGACGCGGCGGGTGGTCCCGCCGGCGCTGTCGGCCCGCCAGCTGCGGCGGATCGTCTACGGCTGAGAGGAACTGCTGTGTGCGGCATCGTCGGATACGTCGGCCCGCAGGACGCACCCCCGATCCTGCTGGAGGGGCTCGGTCGGCTGGAGTACCGCGGCTACGACAGCGCCGGGCTCGCCGTGAGCGGCAAGGGCGGGCTCAAGGTGCGGAAGGTGAGCGGACGGGTGGCCGAACTGGCCGCCGACCTGCCCGCCCGGTTCAAGGGCTCGCCCGGGATCGGGCACACCCGCTGGGCCACCCACGGTGAGCCGAACGAGGCCAACGCCCACCCGCAGCTCGACGCGGCCGGCCGGATCGCCGTGGTGCACAACGGGATCATCGAGAACGCCGACGAGCTGCGCGCCAAGCTCACGGCCGACGGCGTCGAGTTCGCCTCGCAGACCGACACCGAGGTCGTCGCGCACCTAGTCGCGGCGGCGTTCGCGGCCGGGGCCGCCGACCTGGAGCAGGCCGTGCGGCAGGCGTTGCGGCAGGTCGTCGGCGCGTACGGGCTGGCGATCCTGGACGCCGAGCACCCGGACCGGATCGTCGTCGCCCGCAACGGCAGCCCGGTGCTGCTGGGCGTCGGGGAGAAGGAGATGTTCGTGGCGTCCGACGTCGCGGCGCTGATCGGCTACACCCGCCAGGTCGTCTACCTCGACGACGGCGAGCTGGCGACGATCACCGCGAACGGCTACCGGACCTACACCCTCGACGACCGCTCGATCGCCAAGAGCCCGTCCACGATCGACTGGGACGTCGTCGGCGCCGAGATCGGCGACCACGCGCACTACCTGATCAAGGAGATCCAGGAGCAGCCGCGCACGATCGAGCGCGCGCTCAAGGGGCGCATCGACGAGCGGTTCGAGACCGCGCACCTCGGCGGGCTCAACATGACCGTGCGGGAGGCGCGCGAGTACCGGCGGGTCAAGATCCTGGGCTGCGGCTCGGCCTGCTACGCGGGCGAGCTGGGCGCGCAGCTCATCGAGGACCTGGCCCGGGTGCCGGCCACAGCCGAGGCCGCGTCCGAGTTCCGCTACCGCAACCCCGTGGTCGAGCCGGACACGCTGTACGTGGCGGTGAGCCAGTCCGGCGAGACGATCGACACGCTGGCCGCGGTGCAGGAGCTGCAGCGCAAGGGCGGCCGGGTGATCGGGATCGTCAACGTCGTCGGCTCGACGATCGCGCGGCAGGTCGAGGGCGGCATCTACCTGCACGCCGGCCCGGAGATGTCGGTGGCCGCGACCAAGTCGTTCACCTCGACGGTCACCGCGTTCGCGCTGCTCGCGCTGCACCTGGGCCGGATCCGGGACCTCTCACCCGACCAGGGCAGGCGGATCATCGCCGGGCTCAACGCGCTGCCGGGCCACGTCGCCCGGATCCTGGAGCAGTCCGACGCCATCGCCGAGGTCGCGCGGGAGATCGCGAAGAGCAGCAGCGTGCTGTTCGTCGGGCGCCGGCGCGGCTGGCCGGTGGCCCGGGAGGGCGCGCAGAAGCTCAAGGAGATCTCCTACGTGCACGCCGAGGCGTACCCGTCGGCGGAGCTCAAGCACGGGCCGCTGGCGCTGGTGAACCCGGACCTGCCGACCGTCGCGATCGTCCCGGACGACGACCTGCTCGACAAGAACACCTCGACGTTGTCGGAGATCAAGGCCCGCAAGGGCCCGGTGATCGCGATCGCGCACCGCGAGCTGCCCGCCGACCTCGCCGACCGCACGCTCGTGGTGCCGAAGGGGGAGCCGGAGCTGGACCCGATCCTGCTGTCGGTGCCGCTGCAGCTGCTCGCCTACCACGCGGCCGTCGCGCTGGACCGGGACGTGGACAAGCCGCGCAACCTGGCCAAGAGCGTCACGGTGGAGTGATCGGGTCGGCGGTCGGGAAGAAGATCGCGCTCATCAGGTAGGGCCGCCGGCCCGGGGCGGGGGCGTTGGCCGCCCGGGCGGCGAAGGCCGCCCGCAGCTCCTCGGCCAGCTCGGCCATCTCGTGCGGGGTGAGCCAGACGACGCCCTGGCGGTAGCGACCAGGTCCGCCACCGGGTTCGCGCCGTCGCGGTCGAGGTAGGCGTCGAACTCGGCGATCAGGGCCGCCGTCGCCGCCGCGAAGCCGTGCCGGTGGTCCTCCAGTGACATGGACGCCGCGGCGTCCCTGTCGATCCGGGTCCGGTCCCGGCGCAGCCGGTAGTGCCGTTCGACGGCGCCGTGCACCCGCTGCTCGTCGACGACCTCCAGCAGGCCGCCCTCGGCGAGCAGGCCGATCTGCCGGTACAGCGTCGCCCGCGGGATGTCGGGCAGCCGCGCGCCGAGGTCCGCCGTGGTGCGGGTGACATCGCCGGACATGGCGTGCACGATCCGCTGCCGGATCGGGTGCAGGAGGAGCTCGAGCGGGTCCACGCCCTGACGATCTCATATCTGATACCGTTCTCAAATATGAGAATGGAAGCGGCGCGGCCGCTGGCGACGCTGGACCCCGCGGCGCCGCTCGACGACCTGAGCTGGCTGGACGCGGTGGTCGGGGACGCGCGGGTGGTGGCGATCGGCGAGAGCTCGCACTACAACCGCGAGCTCCTGCAGCTGCGGCACCGGGTGGTGCGCCACCTCGTCGAGCGGCACGGGTTCGGCGCGTTCGGGATGGAGACCGGCCACGTCGAGGGGTGGCAGGTCGACGCGTGGGTCCACGGCGGCGACGGCCGGATCGGTGACGTGCTGGCGAACGGCATCACGTCGCTGATGGGGCTGTGGACCGAGACGCGTGCGCTGGTCGAGTGGCTGCGGGCGCACCCCGTCGGCTTCACCGGCATCGACCTGTCCGGCTCGAACGTCTCGCTGCTGCCCGCGCTGGACGCGGTCACGGCCTACCTCGGGCAGGCCGAGCCCGAGCACACCGTCGACCCGGCGCTGCGCACGACGGCCGCGGTGTTCTCGGCGCCGTCCGCGTTCGCCATCCCGGCGGCCTTCGCCGGCTATGCCGGCCTCCCCGCTCCGGACCGGGACGCGCTGACCGCCGGGCTCGCCGACCTGCAGGCCCGGGTGACGGCCCGGCGCGCGCCCTACGTGCGGGCGACCGGCGCCGCCGCGTACGAGCGGGCGCTGCGCGCGGCGCAGCTGCTGTGCACGCTGGACGCGCTGTTCCGCGACCTCGCCCGCGGCGACACGGCGACCATGGCGCTGCACCGCGACGTCGCGATGGCGGACACGGTCGAGGCGATGCTGCGCGGCGGGCAGCGGGTGGTGCTCGCCGCCCACAACGGCCACGTCCAGCGCATTCCCGCCACGCTGCCCGGCATCGGCGACGTCGCCGGCCTGGGCACCCACCTCGCCGACCGGCTCGGCGCGGACTACGTGGTGGTCGGCACGACGACCGGGTCGGGCCGGATGCTGTACCCGGGCGAGGAGTTCTACGCCGGCACGCTGTTCACGGACCTGCCCGCGCCCGAGCCCGGCACTCTCGACGCGCTGATGGCCGCGAGCCACGACGGGCCGTTCGCCGTCGACCTGCACCGGCTCCCGCCCGCGGACCTCGCCGCGATCCGGGCCACGAAGGGGCACCGCCACGGCCCGTTCCTGCTGGAGCAGGACCCGACCGCCGCGTTCGACGCGCTCGTGCACCTCCCGCTCGTCGGTGAGGCGACGGTCGACCGCGAGGCCCTCGCCGCGTCGCCACCCGACGTCCAGGAGGCGTTCGGCAAGTGGCTCAGCCGGTGAGCCACCGGCACGGGGAGGCACCGTCCAGTGCGATGCTCATCGGCACGTGCGGGTGCCCGACGTAGGTCTCGACGGGCCCGTCCGTGCGCCAGCCGAGCCGGTGGAAGAACCGCTCGTTGGCCACCTGGACGTGCGCGCGCATGAGCCGTCCGCCGCGCACGCCCGCGGTGGCGACGGCGAACCGCACCAGCGGGCCGCCCAGCCCCGCGGTGCGGAACTCCGGCAGCACGGCGAGCCGGTCGCGAGCACTCGCCACGGCCGGTCGGGTAGAGCCGCACGGTCCCGGCCGGGCGGCCGGCGTGCAGCCCGAGGACGTGCACGACGTCGGTGCGCGCGTCGTGCGCGTCGACGTCCGACTCGGGGAAGAGGCCCTGCTCGGCGACGAAGACGGCGTGCCGGATGCGGTGGTGCTCGGCGCGTTCGGCCGGCCCGGCGGCGGGCCGGCAGTGCACGCCGGTGGCGAGCGCCGGTGCTGTCACGCGGGCCGCCGGCCGATCTGCAGCAGCGGGGCGGCGCCGGTGCCGCACGGTGTCGTGACCTGCTGCGTGGTGGCCTGCTGCACGAGGTTCAGCGACGAGCACGCCTGGCAGCGCGCGCAGCCCGCGACGGCCGTGTCGGCGCCGAGCCCGCGCTCGGCGAGGAACTGCGCGACCTTGCGGTAGATCGGCTCGGTGTACTCCCGCGACGGCGCCGGGACGTCGGCCATCAGCGAGCCCGCGACCGGCCGCAGCGGCACCACGAACGGGTAGACGCCGATGTCGACCGCGCGCCGGCACATCTCGACGGTCAGGCCGGGGTCCTCGCCCATCCCGAGGATCACGTACGTCGACACGCGGCCCTCGCCGAACAGCGCGACGGCCCGCTCCCACGTGCGGAAATAGGTCTCGATGCCGGTGCGGAACTTGCCCGGCGCCACCCGCGCGAGCACGGCCGGGTCGAACGACTCGACGTGGATGCCGACCGCGTCGACGCCCATGTCGTGCACCCGGTCGAGCACCGCGAGGTCGCGCGGCGGCTCGAACTGGACCTCCACCGGCAGCCCGGCGGCCTCCTTGACGGCCTGCCCGCAGCGGGCGACGTACAGCGCGCCGCGGTCGGGCGCGACGGACGAGCCGGTGGTGAGCGTCGCGTCGACCGCGCCGTCCAGCTCCTTCGCCGCGACGGCGACCTCGGCGAGCATCTCGGGGGTCTTCTTCGCGATCGTCGTGCCGGCGGCGAGCGAGAGCCCGATGCCGCAGAAGCCGCACTGGTCGGAGTTGCCCAGTAGTTGCAGGCCTGCACCACCGTGGACGCCAGCGAGTCGAGGTGCAGCAGCGCGATCTGGTGGTACGGGACGCCGTCGGCCGTGGTCAGGTCGTAGAAGCGGGGCCGCTTGGTGCCGGCGACCGACGCGACCTTCACGCCGTCGCGGTAGACGCCCTGGCCGCCGTCCTCGGCCCGGAGCGCGTACGGCGAGGTGTCGCTGGGCGGCACCGTGACCGGCACCCCCTCGATCCACAGCATCCCGGAGTCGGTCGGGCCGGCGCCGCCCTTGCGGGTGGTCTCCAGCTCCGTCTCGATGCGCAGGCCGACGCTCTGCAGCTCCATGATCAGGTCCGGGATCGAAGGTGCGACCTCGGTCATGTGCGGACCCCTCCGGCGTTCACTAGAGTGATTGATCGTGTCCCATAGGAAACCCGGCGGTGGCCCGCTGTCAAGGGTCGCGCTCGTCGGCCACTCGACGACGC
This sequence comes from Pseudonocardia sp. CNS-139, assembly GCA_001942415.1. GTDB lineage: Bacteria > Actinomycetota > Actinomycetes > Mycobacteriales > Pseudonocardiaceae > Pseudonocardia. The sequence goes on along the minus strand of MKJX01000033.1, from coordinate 68,998 downwards.
CCCGCGGCGGCCACGTGCACACGCTCGGCCTGGCCGACGCGCTGCACCGGGCCGGCCACCCCGTGCACCTCGTCGCGCTGGGCGACCCGGACAAGGGCCTCTACCGGCCGACCGACGCCCCGCACACCGTGCTGCGCGGCCCGTCGCGCGAGGGCACCACGCTGGAGCAGCGCGTTCTCGCGGCGATCGACCTGCTCACGGCCGGGCTCGCCGCGCGGATCGACGCCTTCGACGTGCTGCACGCCCAGGACTGCATCGCCGCCACCGCCGCCGTCCGGGCCCGCCGGGAGACGGGCGCGCCGGTCCGGGTGCTGCGCACCGCGCACCACGTCGACGACTTCACCACGCAGGTGCTCGTCGACTGCCAGCGCCGGGCGATCACGGACCGGACCGGGTGCTCGTCGTCAGCGAGCAGTGGCGCGGGATCCTGCGCGACGAGTTCGGCGTCGACGCGACGGTGGTGCCCAACGGCGTGGACACAGGCCGGTTCCCGCAGGTCCCGGCGCTCGGGCGGGACGAGCTGCGGGCCCGGGCGGGCGCCGCCGGGCCGCTGCTGCTCGCCGTCGGGGGCGTCGAGCCGCGCAAGGGCAGCACCGTCGCGTTCCGCGCGCTCGCCCGGCTCGCGGCCGAGGCCGACGCCGCGGGCGCGCCCCGGCCGGTGCTCGTGGTCGTCGGCGGGCACTCCTTCCAGGACTTCGCCCCCTACCGCGAGGCCGCGCTCGCCGAGCTGCCCGGGCTCGGGCTCGCGGCCGGCCGCGACGTCGTCGAGGTCGGCACGGTCTCCGACGCCGAGCTGGGCGCCTGGTACGCGGCCGCCGACGTGCTCGTCTACCCGTCGCTCAAGGAGGGCTTCGGGCTCGTGACGATCGAGGCGATGAGCCAGGGCTGCCGGTGGTGGCGAGCGACGTTCCCGTGTTCCGGGAGTACCTGAGCCACTGCGTCGACGCACTGCTGCCCCCGGCGGGCAACGCGGACGCGCTCGCCGCGGCCCTGCGCGCCGTGCTGACCGAGCCCGCCCTGCGCGACCGCCTGCGCACCGAGGGCGCGGCGACGGCGGCCCGGTTCACGTGGGAGGCGTCGGCCCGGGCCCACGCGGAGGTCTACGCCGCGGGAAGTTAGCGTTCCTCCATGCGCCCGTGCTCCCCACCACCGCCCGCACCCTGCTCGCGCGCACCGCCCGCACCCTGCTCGCGCGCACCGCCCGCGCGCAGGTCGACGCGCGCACTCCGTCGCTGGTCGCGGGCATCGTCCGGGGCGGGGAGCTGGCCTGGTCGGCCGGGCGCGGCGCCGTCGAGGAGCCGCACCACGACGTGCAGTACCGGCTGGGCTCGATCAGCAAGACGGTCACCGCCGTCACCGTGCTGCGGCTGCGCGACGAGGGACGGCTCGACCTCGACGACCCGCTGGAGAAGCACCTGCCGGGCACCCCGCTCGGCAGCCGGACGATCGGGCAGCTGCTCGCGCACCTCGCCGGCGCCACCGCGGAGAGCCCGGGCGAGTGGTGGGAGCGCACGCCCGGCCGACCACGCTGGCGGGCCTGGGACTGTCCGGCGCGGACGCGTGCTGCCCGCGGCCCGCCGGTTCCACTACTCGAACCTCGGGTTCGGCCTGCTCGGCGAGGTGGTGGCGGCGGCGCGCGGGCGCGACTGGGCCGACGTCGCCCGCGACGAGGTGCTGCTCCCGCTGGGCATGACCCGCACGACCACCCGCCCGTCCGGCCGCGCGGCGCAGGGCTACGCCGTGCACCCGTGGGCCGACGTCGTGCAGCCCGAGCCCGAGCACGACGCGGTGTCGATGGCGGCGGCCGGCCAGCTCTGGGCGACGCTCGCCGACCTCGGCCGGCTCGGCGCGTTCCTGCTCGGCGACACCGGCGGGGTGCTCTCGCCGGACACCGTCGAGGAGATGACGGTCCCGGCCGGCGTCGACTCCTCGCAGCCCGCGTGGATGGCCTACGGGCTGGGTGTGCAGGTCCACCGCCCGCCGGACGCGCCCGCCGGCACCGTGCTGGTCGGGCACGGCGGCTCGATGCCCGGGTTCCTCGCCGGGCTGTGGGTCGACCGCGCGGAGGCCGCGGGCGCGCTCGTGCTCGCCAACACGACGTCCGGGCTCGACGGCGGCCTGCCCGCGGCGCTGCTCGCCGACCTGCGCGCCGCCGAGCCGAACGTCGTCGACGCGTGGGCGCCGAGCCCGTCGCCGGTGCCGGTCGCGCTGCTCGGGCCGTGGTTCTGGGGCCCGACGCCCTACGTGCTGCGCGCGGTCCCGGGCGGGTTGCTGCACCTCAGCGGCCTGGGCCGGCCCGGGCGGGCGAGCCGGTTCCGGCCGCGGCCCGACGGCACCTGGGTGGGCCTGGACGGCTACTGGGCCGGCGAGACGCTCCGGCTCGACCCGGTCGCGCTGAACCTCGCGACGTTCGTCTTCACCCGCATCCCGTACGACCCGGCGGCCCCGGTTCCCGGTGGCGTCGCCGAGAACGGCTGGACGTAGGTCAGGCTTCCGCGAGCAGCCGGCGCAGCCGCGTCCGGATCTCGGGACGGCGGCTGTCGTTCGGCGGGAGCACGTCGAGCAGCCGGTCGTGGGCCTCGATGTCGCCGCGCCCGAGCGGGTGCGCGACGAACTCGGCGAGCAGGTCGGCGTCCCCGGTGCCGAGCACGGCCCGGCGCAGCCCGGCCTCCAGCTCGTCGCGCAGGTCGCGGATGGCCGGGGCGTCCGACCGGGGCAGCAGCGGACCGCCGCACGCGCGCAGCGCCTCCGCCGGACGGCGCTCCCGCAGCGCCCGCCGGACGGTCTGGAAGTCCGTGTCGACGGTGGCCGCGAGCCGGTACGGGCGGGTGTGCAGCACGTCGGACCCGATGAGCGCCCGCAGCCGCAGGATCTCCCCGCGCACCGTCGTCGGGTTGCCGTCCGCGCCGTAGAGCTGCAGCGCGAGCTGCTCGGCGGTGAGCCCGTCCGGGTTGAGCGCGAGCGCCGTGAGCAGCTCGGCCGGGCGCAGCGTCACCGGCACCGACCGGCCGTCGAGCAGCACGCCGGGCATCCCGTCGCCCATGAACCGCAGCGAGAGCGCCGAACGGCGCGGGGCGGTGCTGCCCGGACGCGGCGCGTGCAGCAGGTAGCCCTCGGCGAGCGTCTCGACCGTCATCTCGCGCCCGTCGTCCAGCACGACGCGGTCCACGCCCGGCGCCACCGCGACCCGCTCCGGCCACGCCCCGTACGGCTCGCTCGCGATGACCCGGCCGGTGGGCGTCACGAGCGCACCGGTCTGCCCGCGCAGGCTCGCCAGGTGCGGCATGTTGCGGATGCGCAGCTGCTCGTCGGCGATGGCCAGCCGCACCCGCAGCTGGTTCTCCGCGAGCTGGGCCGTCGCCGACACCAGCTGCACCATCGCCGGGTGCACGGTGTGCAGCGGCCCGCTGATGTCGATGGCGCCGAGGATGGCGCCGGTGTCCGGGTCGTGCACGGGCGCGGCCGCGCAGGTCCACGTGTGGTAGGTCCGCACGAGGTGCTCGGCGGAGTGGATCGTCACCGGCGCGTCCACGGCGAGCGTGGTGCCCATCGCGTTGGTGCCGATGGCGTCCTCGGTCCAGCGGGTGCCGGGCATGAGCCCCACCTCGTCGGCCGAGACCAGCAGCCGCGCGGCGCCCTCGCGCCAGAGGATCGTGCCGTCCGCGTCGGTGACCAGCATGACGTGCATGGCCTCGTCCGCGATGCTCACCAGCGTGCTGCGCAGCAGCGGCATCACCGCGTTGAGCGGGTGCGCCGCGCGCATGTCGGGCAGCTCCGTCTCCTGCACCACCACCGGCGGCGAGCGCCGGTCCGGGTCGACGTGCGCGGCGAGGCTGCGCCGCCAGGACTCGGACACCAGGCGGCGCGGCGCCACCGGGCCGCTGTCCCCGGCCAGCACGGCGTCGAACACCTGGTGGAGAACGCGGGCGTGCTCTGCTGGATCGCGGCTGCCGGCGGAGGCCCGTTCGTGCCGTAGGCACCTTGAGTCGTCATCAGCGCTCCGAGCGTCATCGCCCCAGGACGCGGCCATCATCACGCAGTCACCCGGATGCGGCAAGGCGCCCCCCGGAAGAAGTGCAACGTCCAGGCAACGTGGCGCTCCCTAGCCTCGGCGTCCCGTGCCGTCCGACGAGCTCAGGGAGGTTTGCCGATGACCGCGGAAACCTTGGTCGACGCCCGTGGCGTGCTCGATCCTGCGACTGCCGTCCCTGTGCCGCGGCGCACCGCGCGCCTGCTCATCGTCGACGGCGAGGCGATCGTCCGGTTCGGGCTGCGCCAGCTCTTCGCCACCGACCCGCACCTGGCGGTGGTGGGGGAGGCGGCGACGCCGCGAGACGCGCTCGTGGTGGCCGACCGGTGCCCGCCCGACCTCGTCATCCTCGACGTGGACCTCGGCCGGGGCGACGCGGCAGGTGTCGAGCTGGCCCGCATGCTGCTCGAACGCCACCGCGGCGTACGCGTCCTCGTGCTGACCGGCTGCCGCGACCGCGACGTCATGCTCCGGACCGTGCGGCTGGGCGTGCACGGCTATGTGCGCAAGGCCGCCGACACCGGCGACATCGTGCGCGCGGTGCACACGCTCCTGCGCGGCGAGAGCGTGTTCGACTCCGGTGGCCGGCGTCCGGCGCGTGCTCGACGTCATCCGGGACGACGACCGCCCGCCGGTCCGCGGCCTCGGCGGCGCGATGCTGACCGAGCGGGAGAACCAGGTGCTGCGGCTGCTGGCGGTCGGCATGTCCAACCGCGAGATCGGGCGCCGGCTGGTCATCAGCGAGGCCACGGTGAAGTTCCACGTGCGGAACCTGCGCGACAAGCTCGACGTCCGCCGCCGCACGGAGATCGTCTACACCGCGACCCGGCAGGGCATCGTCTAGCGGGTTGCAGCAAAGCCACCCTGCTGCCGTGAGGTTGCGGCAGGGTGGCTTTGCTGCAAGGGGGGACCGGCGCCACTGTCCACCATCGGTTCCGTGCGTTTACGATGCTGCACGTGGTGGTGGCGGAACGCGGGGCGTGGGAGCCGATCGTCGGTGCCATCGGCCCGAAGGTCCGGGAGGCCCGCCAGCAGTTGGGCCTCTCGTTGCAGCAGCTCGCGGCCCGGGCCGAGGTGTCGGCGGCGGCGATCCACAAGGTGGAGCGCGGCGACATGGTCCCGACCGTCACCACCCTGCTCAAGCTCGCCGCCGCGCTCGGGCGGCCTATCGGCCACTTCGTCGACGACGGCGGCCCGCCGCCCCGCGTCGCGACGCTCGTCCGTGCGGGGGAGCGGCCGGGCCCGCCGCCGGAGTGGGCGCCCGCCGCGGACGGCGTCACGGCCGGCGCGGTCGCGCACCCGGCCGGACCGCTGCGCGCGGCCGGCGTGCTGGCCGTGGTCGAGCCCGGCGGCGGCAGCGGGGACACCCGTCCACTGCGGCCCGGCGAGGAGGTGCTGCTCGTGCTGGACGGTTCGCTGGACGTCGAGGTGGCCGGCGAGCGCTACCGCGTGCACGCGGGCGACGCCCTGCACTACCCGACCGACCGGCCGCACGAGTGGCACAACACGGGCCCGTTCCCGGCCCGCGCCGTCTGGTTCACGGTGCATACGTGACCGAGCTTGCGAGGTCACCGTTCAGCGCAGCACCGCCGGGCGCGGCACCGACGAGCGTCAGCGAGGAGGGGGCGTGACCGAGCTTGCGAGGTCACCGTTCAGCGCAGCACCGGCCGCCCCGCCCGTGGCCGAGCCGCTCGCCGCGATCGTCGACTCGGTGCTCGCCAACCCCGGGCTGCGCGCGAAGGCGGAGATCGGGCTGGTCGGGGAGGTGCTCGGGGCCGAGGCCGCCGGCACCGACTGGCTGGCCGGCCCCGGTGACGACGGCGCGGTGGTGGACGCCGCGGGCACCCGGGTGGTCGCGTGCGGCGAGGCGATCTTCCCGCCGTTCGTGGCGGCCGACCCGCACGGCGCCGGGTTCGCCGCCGTGCTCACCAACGTGAACGACCTCGCCGCGATGGGCGCCGAGCCGCTCGGCATCGTCGACACGGTCGCGGCGTCGGAGCCGGTCGCCCGGCAGGTGCTCGCCGGGATGCGGGAGGCCGCGCTGCTCTACCGCGTGCCGATCGTCGGCGGCCACCTGACCGTGCACGACGGCCCGCCCGCCGTCTCGGCGTTCGGGGTGGGGCACGCGCCGGCCCCGCTGTCGGTGACGAACGCGGCGCCCGGCCAGTCGCTCGTGGTCGCCGCGGCGCTGGACGGCGAGATGCGCGCGGACTTCCCGTTCTTCCCCGCGTTCCGCAGCCGCGCCGAGCGCTGCGCCGGTGACGTCCGGCTGCTCGCCGCGCTGGCCCGCCACGGGCTGTGCGTCGCGGCGAAGGACGTCAGCATGGCCGGGCTCGTCGGGTCGCTGGCCATGCTGCTGGAGCACCGCGGGCTGGGCGTCACGGTCGACCTGGACGCCGTCCCCACCCCGGCCGGGCTGCCCCTGACCCGCTGGCTGAACTGCTTCCCGAGCTTCGCGTTCCTGCTCTGCGTCCCGCCCGGCCGCGAGGCCGCCTGCGTGGCCGCGTTCACCGACGCGACCTGGCCGCGGCCGTCGTCGGCACCCTGGACGGCACGGGCGAGCTGGCCCTGCGCCGCGGCGGGAACCGCGCGGTGGCGATGGACCTGGCGACGGCGAAGGTGACCGGCCTCCCGCGCTCCTGAACACCAGGAAAGCCACGTTCAGGGCGGTGGCGGTCCTGAACGTGGCTTTCCAGGCAGAGGCAGCGGAGTCAGGGGCGGGCCAGGCGGAGGCGGGGGCGGGGACGCGGCGGCTCCACCGGGTCCAGCGTCGGGCAGATGCCCGAGCCCGCCGCCATGCCCAGCGGCTCCGCCACCGGGGCGGGCGCCGCGCGCAGCGCGATGTCCGTCGCCAGGCCGAAGATCCGCAGGACCCGTTCGGGGTCGTGCCAGCGGTGCCGCTCGGCGAAGTCGAGCCACTCGTGCGGCGCGATCGTCGACTCCTCCGGGTACTCGAGCTCCGCCCAGGTCACGGCCGTCTCGAAGAGGTCGAGGAGCGCGTCCGGGTCGGTCTCCACCTGCAGCAGCCGGTTGTGGTGCTCGTGCCGCGCCGGGTCGGGCCGGCACTGTCCGTGGCAGGCCAGCTGCGTGAGCGATCGCCGCATGGACAGATGGTGAACACCGCGCCGGACGCTGCCGTTGCGGTGTTGTTGCAGGCGGATGAAGCGTCCGGCAAACGGCCCAGCGGGCTGCGTCAGCCGAAGAAGACCTCGGCCTCCGCGTACAGCGCCGGGTCGACGAGCTTGAGCTCCTTCGTCGCCTCCGAGAGCGGCACCGTGACGATCTCGGTGCCGCGCAGCGCCGTCATCTGCCCCCACCTGCCCTCGTGCACGGCGTCGATGGCGTGCAGGCCGAACCGGGTGGCGAGCCAGCGGTCGCGCGCGGTGGGCGTGCCGCCGCGCTGGACGTGCCCCAGCACGGTGGTGCGCGCCTCCTTGCCGGTGCGCGTCTCGATCTCGCGGGCCAGCCAGTCGCCGATGCCGCCCAGCCGGACGTGCCCGAACGCGTCGGTCTCGCCGCTCTGCAGCACCTCGTCGCCCTCCTTGGGCTTGGCGCCCTCGGCGACGACGATGATCGGCGCGTAGTCGAGCCGGAACCGCGACTCGACCCATTCGCACACCTGCTCGATGTCGAACCGCACCTCGGGGATGAGGATCGCGTTGGCGCCGCCGGCCATCCCGGAGTGCAGCGCGATCCAGCCCGCGTGCCGGCCCATGACCTCGACGATCAGCGCCCGGTGGTGCGACTCGGCGGTGGTGTGCAGCCGGTCGATGGCCTCGGTCGCGATGTTGACCGCGGTGTCGAAGCCGAACGTGTAGTCGGTGCCGGAGAGGTCGTTGTCGATGGTCTTGGGCACCCCGACGACGTTGACGCCCATCTCGTGCAGCTTCGCCGCGACGCCGAGGGTGTCCTCGCCGCCGATCACGACCAGCGCGTCGACGCCGAGGTTCTGCAGGTTGCGCTTGATCTTCTCGACGCCGCCGGTCTCGGCGAACGGGTTGGTGCGCGAGGAGCCGAGGATGGTGCCGCCGCGCGGCAGCAGGCCGCGCACGGCGGGGATGTCCAGCGGCTTCGTGAGCGCTTCGAGCGGGCCGCGCCAGCCGTCCCGGAAACCGAGGAACGAGTAGCCGTACTCCGGGACGCCCTTGCGGACGAGCGCCCGGATCACCGCGTTGAGCCCGGGGCAGTCGCCGCCCCCGGTGAGCACGCCGACGCGCATGGTTCGCACCCTCTCCATCGATGCAGAAGCTCGCGAAGGGTCAACGCTAGCGATGCCGCGGGAGTTGCACCCGTCAGCCCTCCGGGACCCCGCGCGGGGCGGTTTGTCGGTTGTTCCGGGATCTCTCGTTCACCTCTGATCCATCTCGGAGCCACTGATCCCACCCCGTCACTCCTTAGGGTGATCGCGTTTCCCGAGCTCCCACCAGGAGGAAAGCCCCGTGAGCCAGTCCTGTCCGGATGACGCCGCCCCCGCTTCGGGCCCTGTCCCGCTGCCGCTGCTGACGAAGGGCCACGGCGGACGGCAGGGGCTCACCTGCCGCTACCGCTGCGCCAACGCCTGCGCGCACGAGGAGCCGAACAGGTCGGACAACCAGTACTTCGGCGACGTGCTGGGCCAGGTCTTCAGCCGCCGCGGGATGCTGCGCGCCGGCGCCGTGCTGAGCCTCGCCGCCGGCGCCGGCACCGCGTTCGCCGGCACCGCCGCCGCGTCCCCGGCCACCGCGCCCGCCACGAGCGGGAACGCCCGCCTGCCGCGCGGCCTGAACTACGAGCCCGTCCCGGCGAACACCACCGACGCGATCACCGTGCCGCCCGGCTACGACAGCAACGTCGTGATCCGCTGGGGCGACCCGGTCGTGCCCGGCGCGCCGCAGTTCGACTACGAGAACCAGACCGCGGACGCGCAGGCCGGCCAGTTCGGCTACAACAACGACTTCTGCGGCCTCGTGCCGCTGCGCGGGCCCGGCGAGCGCCACATCATGTTCAACAACCACGAGTACACCGTCGAGCCGCTCATGTTCCGCGGCTACGACGAGGACAGCCCCACCGAGGAGCAGTTCCGCATCGGCCTGGCCGCGCACGGGCTCTCGGTGGTCGTCGTCGAGCGCGACCGCGAGACCGGCCGGATGACCCCGGTGATGGACGAGTTCCACAACCGCCGCTACACCGGCACGTCCGAGTTCGAGCTGGTCGGACCGGCCGCCGGGTCCGAGCTGCTGCGCACGTCCGCCGACCCGACCGGCACCCGCGTGCTGGGCACGTTCAACAACTGCGCGGGCGGCGTCACGCCGTGGGGCACGGTTCCTGTCCGGCGAGGAGAACTTCAACCAGTACTTCGCCAACGCCGGCACCGTCACGGAGCCGACGGCCGCGGCGCGGCTGGCCCGCTACACGATCACCGAGGAGTCCTCGGACCGGAAGTGGGAGCGCTTCGACGCCCGCTTCGACGTGGCGCAGGAGCCCAACGAGGTCAACCGCTTCGGCTGGATCGTCGAGGTCGACCCGTACGACCCGGACGCCACGCCCGTCAAGCACACGGCGCTCGGCCGGTTCAAGCACGAGGGCGCGACGATCCGCCTCACCGACGACGGCCGCGCCGTCGCGTACATGGGCGACGACGAGCGGTTCGACTACGTCTACAAGTTCGTCTCCGACAACAAGCGGATGAAGGGCGGCAGCCGCCGCGCCCGCGAGCACAACCGCACGCTGCTCACCGAGGGCACGCTCTACGTCGCCCGGTTCGACGGCAACAGCCCGGCCGCCGAGATCGACGGCACTGGCCGCCTGCCCGCCGACGGCGAGTTCGACGGCGGCGGCGAGTGGATCCCGCTGGCGGCCGGCGACCGGTCGTTCGTCGACGGGATGACCGCCGAGGAGGTCTACGTCTTCACGCGCGAGGCCGCCGACCGCGTCGGCGCCACGAAGATGGACCGCCCCGAGGACGTCGAGGCCAACCCGCACAGCGGCCGCGTCTACATCGCGCTGACGAACAACACCGACCGCGGCAAGGCCGGCGCCAACCGCACCGCGCCCGCCGACGAGGCCAACCCGCGCCACAACAACGCGCACGGCCACGTCCTGGAGCTGGTCGAGGCCGACGACGACCCGACCGCCACCCGTTTCGGCTGGTCGATCCTGCTGATCTGCGGCAACCCGGCCGACCCGAGCACCTGGTTCGGCGGGTACGACAAGAGCCAGGTCAGCCCGATCACGTCGCCGGACAACCTCGCGTTCGACGACCACGGCAACCTGTGGATCTCCACCGACTCCGGCCTCGCGCTCGACATCAACGACGGCCTCTACGGGGTGTCGCTGGAGGGCGAGACCCGCGGGCGCACCACGCTCTTCGCCAGCGTGCCGGCGGGTGCGGAGTGCTGCGGGCCGGTGGTGACGTCGGACTTCGTGCTGATCTCGCCGCAGCACCCCGGGGACCTCGACGACGCCGGCCCGGAGAACCCGCTCTCGACGTTCCCCGACGGCCCCGGCACCCAGCCCCGGCCGTCCGTGGTGAACATCTGGAAGGTCGGCCGGAACGGCCGCCCCGGCCGGATCGGCGAGTAGGCCCGCCCGACCCCGGTTGCAGCAAAGCCACCCTCATGCCGTCTCGCTGCATGGGGGTGGCTTTGCTGCAACGGGGAGGGGCTACTTGCAGCGGGATGCGTCGGGGACGCCGTCGGGGCTGCTGCGCTCGAACGAGATGTGCACGTGGTCCACGTGGTTCTCGGTGTCGCCGCCCCGGTCCTCCATCCGCTCCCAGCCGTCGCCGTGGTTGACGCGCTGCTCCCAGATCACGTAGCTGATGCCCAGCTCCTCGCGGTTGGCCAGCGCGCACTCGGCGATCCGGTCGCCGCGTTCGCCGCGGACCATGAGGTCGACGGCGTGCCCGCTGGGGTGGTCGGAGTGGCGGCTGCGCCGGCTCACCCCGATCAGCGTCGGCTCGTCGTAGAGACAGCTCAGGAACCGTGCCGCGGCCCGTACCCACGGCTTGACGCGCCCGAGCCCGTCGAGGTCGGCGTCGCAGTGCGCGGCGGCCTCGCGGGCGGCGCGCAGCTCCTCGGCCTGCCGGGCGACGTCGGCGAGCCCGGCGGCCTTGAGCAGGTCGCCCACGTCGACCTCCGGGGGTTCCGGGTCGGGCGCGCTGTCCACCGGCACGATGCTCGCGATCATGCGGACCTGCGCGTCGCGGTCCGCGTCGGACGCCAGCCGGACCTCGGCCGCGTCGCCGCCGGTCGTGGGCGCCGGGGTCGCGACGGCGACGGCCGGCACCACGACCGCGAGCACCCCGCCCGCGGTCGCCGCTGCGCTCATCCCGTTGCGCACGACGGACTCGGCGACGGCACGGTGCTGCGCCGGGCCGGTTCTGCGTGCGCCGGGACGCGGAGGTGCGTACCGGCTGCCGGGGGAGCGGTGCCGAGACACGACGAACCTTCCGGACCGCGACCCGTGCCGACTCGGGGCCGGCGGGGAGCCGGGTCGGACGATCCGGGACGGACCCTAGCGGACCGGTCACGGCGCGTTTGCAACCGGTCACCCTTGGTGAGAAGGCGGGCGCGCCGCGGGCGGCTCCGGACCCTGGAATGCTGCCGCTGTGGACACCGAGAAGGTCACGCTCACCGGCGCGTCGGAGACGATGCTGGCCACGCTGTGGGGCCGCGCTGTCGACAGCCGCTCGCCCCGCCCGATCCTGGGCGACGTCGAGGCGGCCCGCGCCGCCGACCGCATCGACTACGACTTCCGCAGGACGGGGATGACGGCCATGTCCTCGGCCGCGTCGCGATCCGCGCCCGCCAGCTCGACGACTGGACCAGGGAGTTCCTCGCCGCCCACCCCGAGTCGACGGTGCTGCACCTGGCCTGCGGGCTCGACACCCGCGTGCACCGGATGGCGCCGCCGCCCACCGTGCGCTGGGTCGACCTGGACCAGCCCGTGGTGGTCGCGCTGCGCGAACGCCTGCTGCCCCCGCCCGCCGCGGCCGACTACCGCACGGTCGCGGCGTCCGTCACGGACGAGGGCTGGCTCGCGGACGTGCCCGCCGACCGCCCGACCGTCGCCGTCTTCGAGGGCCTCTCGATGTACCTGCACGAGGCCGACGGGAGGGCGCTCGTCGAGCGCATCACCGGCCGGTTCCCGAGCGGGCAGCTGCTCTTCGACTGCTACGGGTCGTTCGGCATCCGGATCCAGAAGCTCGTGCCGGCCGTGCGCCGGTCGGGCGCCACCCTGCACTGGGGCATCGACGACCCGCGCGCCTCGAACGCCGGCCCGACGGGCTCGTGCTGGTCGACGACCTGCCGAGCGTCCGGCTGCCGGGCAACGCCGCGCTGCCGCGCTCCGGCCGGGTGGCGATGCGGGTGATGGCGCACCTGCCCGGGTTCCGCGACGTGGGACGGATCCTGCGCTACCGCTTCTGAGCGATGAGTCGTGCCGGGAAATCCGGTCAGAACCCGCATGACCGATGACGAGAAGCAGATCCGGACCCTGATCGAGCGCTGGGCCGCGGCCGTGCACGCCGGCGACCTGCCCACCGTGCTCGCCGACCACGCCGCGGACATCGTGATGTTCGACGTCCCACCGCCCGAGGACGGCGTGCGCGGCATCGACGCCTACGCGCGGACCTGGCCGCCGTTCTTCGAGTGGCAGGCCGGCGGGGCGTCGTTCGAGATCGTCGACCTCGACGTCACGGCGGGGGCCGACGTCGGCTGCGCGCACGCGCTGCTGCGCTGCGGCACGCCCGACGAGCTCGCCACCGAGCCGGACCGGCGGCTGCGGCTGACGATCGGGCTGCGCCGCGACGGCGGGCGGTGGACCGTGACGCACGAGCACCACTCGTTCACACTCGCCGTCCCGGACCCGGCGCAGGGCTGAGCGCCGCTACTTCCGCCCGTACGTCGCCGACACGGCGGACTTGAACGACGCGTACTCGTCGGGGTGGCGCAGGCCCATGTCGGCGACGCACGCCGCGCAGAACCCGACCACGCTCAGCATCGCAGGCTCGCCGCACCGGCTGCACGGGTGCGGCGCGGCGAGGGCGTCCAGGTCCGGTTCGGTGTCCACGTCGGCAGCCACGGCCGTCAAAGTACCCGCCGGGCCGGCGCGGACCGGTCAGACGGCGGGGAACGCGCCGCGCTTCACGGCGGACAGGAACGCCGCGAACTCGGCGGCGGTGAACACGAGGACGGGGCCGGCGGCGCCGAGCTTGGTGTCGCGGACCCCCACGACCCCGGCGGCCGAGCCGACCTCCACGCAGCCGCCGTTCTCGCCGCCGCTGAAGCTCGACTTGTGCCAGGTGCGGGCCGCGGCGATGTTCGGTGAGCGAGATCAGGTGCTCCAGCTGTCCACGCAGGACGTCGCGGCCTCCGACCTGCAGGCGTAGGGCAGGCTCGGCGATCACCCGCCAGATCGCCGGTGGCTCCGACCGGTCGAGGATCTCGTGCTGCCGGGCCATCCGAAGCTCGACCAACTTCTGGACGTCGTCGTGCTCCCGCTCCGCCTGTCCAGCTCGGAGCAGCGCCTCCGCGGTCGCAGGTGTCTGGAAGAGCCCCGGCACGACCAGCGCGTCCCAGCTCTCGATCTGGTCGGCGCTGGGCAGCGAGCGCCCGACCTCGATGTGCCCGACGTTCTGCACGCTGCCCTTGATCGCGGCAGCGGCCTGGTCGCGGACGACGCCGCTCGCCCCCGCCCCCGGAATGCGGTCGCGATTCCGCAACTTCTCCGCAGATGCGGCGATTTGCTGGGCTAGGCTCCGGCGGTCCGTCGTCCGGGTGGGACGACGCTTCTGGGGAGGCTGATGTGAAGCTCCGGTTGTCGGCTGTGCTCGCCGTCGCGCTCGCGGCGACCGTCACCGCCTGTGGCGGCGGGACGCCGGCCACGCCTGCGGCGCCGTCCGGTTCGGCGGCGCCCGAGGCCCGCACGCTCACCGTGTTCGCGGCGGCGTCGCTGACCGAGACGTTCGGTGCGTTCGAGCAGCGGTTCGAGGCGGACAACCCGGGTGTCGACGTGCGGCTCAACCTGGCCGGCTCCTCCGACCTGGCCCAGCAGATCGTCAACGGCGCGCCCGCGGACGTCTTCGCCGCGGCGAACGACTCGACGATGAAGACCGTCAACGACGCCGGGCTCGTGCAGGGCCGGCCGACGCTCTTCGCCACCAACGTCCTGCAGATCGCGACCGCGCCGGGCAACCCGGAGAACATCGCGAGCTTCGCCGACCTCGCGCGGCCCGGCGTGGACGTGGTCGTGTGCGCCCCGCAGGTGCCGTGCGGCTCGGCGACCGAGCGCATCGAGCAGTCCACCGGTGTGACGCTGGCGCCGGTCAGCGAGGAGCCGGACGTGCGGTCGGTGCTCTCGCGGGTGGAGACCGGCAACGCGGACGCCGGGCTCGTCTACGTCACCGACGTGAAGTCGGCGGGCGACGCCGTGCAGGGCGTCAGCTTCCCGGAGTCGAGCCAGGCGGTGAACAACTACCCGATCGCGGCGATCACCAGCGCGCCGCAGCCGGAGCTGGCGCAGTCCTTCGTCGACTCGTGACCAGCGACTTCGGCACGCAGACCCTCCAGGAAGCCGGGTTCGGCACCCCGTGAGGACGCGCGCGGTCGCCGGGCTCCTGCTCGGCGCGGCGCTGCTGGCGGGATGCGGTGGGACGGCGACGGACGTGGCTCCGCCGCCGGCCCCCGCCGCCGCGCCGGCGGCGGCCGTCACCACCGCCGCCCAGGCCGCCCCGGCCGGTGTCGTCCGGCTGGCCGGTGACGTGTGCGAGCCCCGCGACCTGCAGGTCGCGGAGCTGGCGGCGCTCCCGCAGCAGACGGTCGCGGTGCAGTACCAGAGCGGGCAGGGGCCGCAGAGCCACACCGAGACCGGGGTGCTGCTCGCCGACCTCCTCCCGCCCGACGCCCTCGCGACGACCGACCGGCACAACGACCTGCTCGCGTTCGGCGTGCTGGCCGTCGGCGCGGACGGGTACGCGGCGCTGGTCGCGTACGGCGAGGTGTCACCGCAGTTCGGCAACCGCGGGATCCTGCTCGCCACGGCCGAGGACGGGCAGCCGCTGGAGCGCCCGCAGCTCGTGGTGCCCGGCGACGTCCGCGGCGGCCGCTACGTGCACGACGTGGTCGAGCTGCGGGTGGTCCGGGTCGGCTGACCCGCTGGGCCCTGTTCCAGCAGGGTCAGCGAGTCGGCGAGGTCGGTGGCGATGTCGACACCGTCCATCGCCTCCCACAGCGCGTCGGCGACGATCGACGGCGGGTCCTGGTGCAGCGCCACCAGCCCGACGGACGGGCGGGGGTGCGGCTCGGCGAGCGGCCGCACCACCATCCCGTCCGGCACGCCGAACGCGTGCAGCCAGGCGTGCGACACGATGCTCGCCAGCTCCCGGCTCGCGACGTGCGCGTACAGGGCTCCGACGTTGTCCGTCTCGACCACGGGCGTCAGCTGCGCGCCGGCCGCCGCCATGATCGTGTCCAGGATGCGGCGGTTGCGCATGTCCGTGGTGAGCGCGCAGAGCGGCAGCCGGGCCGCGGCCGCCCAGTCGACGACGGAGAGCGCGGCCAGCGGGTCGCCGGCGGGCAGCATCAGCAGGTAGCGCTCGTGGTACAGCTCCGCCGTGCGCATCGACGGCGCCGACTCATCGTCCAGGTAGGTGACGCCGACGTCGAGCTCGAAGTCGGCGAGCCGGCGCGCGATCTCCCGCGACGACAGCGCCTCGATCTGCACCCGGGCCATCGGGTGCACGCTGCAGAACCGTGCGGTGATCAACGGCGTGGCCGGGATGGCGGTCGGCACGGCGCCGATCCGCAGCGTCGCACTCAGGCCCTCGCGCATGCGGTCGAGGTCGGCGCGCAGCCCGTCGCGCTCGGCCAGGATGCGGTGCGCCCAGCCCACGACGCGGCGTCCTTCCGCGGTGAATCCGTTGAACCGCTGCCCGCGCTGGACGATCGTGACGTCGAGTTCGTGCTCCAGCTTGCGGATCGCCGCGGAGAGCGCGGGCTGGCTGACGTGACAGGCCTGCGCGGCCCGCCCGAAGTGCCGTTCCCGGGCCAGGGCGACGAGGTACTCCAGCTGCCGGATCAGCACGTCGCCGCTCATCGCCCACCAGCCTAGCCAGCGGTGATAGCCGGCGTCGATGACGTCTTCCATCGGATGAAACAATGCGATCAACTGCGTGGATCACGGCATACGCAGAATCGTCGTCTCCTCCGGTTGCGGCGTTCCGGGACGGGCCACGGTGTATTCGGGAATTCCGCCCGAATATCGAGGAGTTGTTGACGATGGCGAAGGTGCTGTGCGTCCTGTACGACGACCCGGTGACCGGCTACCCGCCGGCCTACGCCCGGGACGACCTGCCCAAGCTGGAGCGTTACCCGGACGGGCAGACGCTGCCGACCCCGTCGGCCGTGGACTTCACGCCGGGCCACCTGCTCGGCAGCGTCTCCGGTGAGCTGGGGCTGCGGAAGTTCCTCGAGAGCCAGGGCCACGAGCTGGTCGTGACCTCCGACAAGGAGGGCGCCGACTCCGAGTTCGACCGTCACCTCGCGGACGCCGAGATCGTGATCTCGCAGCCGTTCTGGCCCGCGTACCTGACGGCCGAGCGGATCGCGAAGGCGCCGAACCTCAAGATGGCGGTCACCGCCGGCATCGGCTCGGACCACGTCGACCTGGACGCCGCGATCGCGAACGGCGTCACGGTCGCCGAGGTGACCTTCTGCAACAGCATCAGCGTCGCCGAGCACGTGGTGATGATGATCGTGTCGCTGGTGCGCAACTACATCCCGGCCCACCAGATCGTGCTCGACGGCGGCTGGAACATCGCCGACGCGTCGCGCGCTCGTACGACGTCGAGGGCATGCACATCGGCACGGTGGCCGCGGGCCGCATCGGCCTGGCGGTGCTGCGCCGGCTCAAGCCGTTCGACGTGCACCTGCACTACACCGACCGGCACCGGCTGCCGGCCGAGGTGGAGGAGGAGCTGGGCCTGACGTTCCACGAGTCGACCCAGGACATGGTGCCGCACCTGGACGTCGTCACGATCAACGCGCCGCTGCACCCGGAGACGCGCAACCTGTTCGACGAGAACCTGCTCGCCACCATGAAGCGCGGCGCGTACATCGTGAACACGGCGCGCGGTCTGATCGTGGACCGCGACGCGATCGTGCGGGCGCTGCAGAGCGGCCAGCTCGCCGGCTACGCGGGCGACGTGTGGTACCCGCAGCCGGCGCCGGCCGACCACCCGTGGCGCACCATGCCGCACCACGGCATGACGCCGCACATCTCGGGCTCCTCGCTGTCGGCGCAGGCCCGGTACGCGGCCGGGACCCGGGAGATCCTGGAGTCCTACTTCGCCGGCACGCCGATCCGCGACGAGTACCTGATCGTCGACGGCGGGAAGCTGGCCGGCACCGGGGCGCACTCCTACAGCACGCAGAGCTGAGGGCGGATCCGGTCGAGGCCGTCAGTCGGTGCCGGCGGCCTCGACCGGCTCGCGTCCGGGTTCGGCCGTGTCGGGCCGGTCCAGCGCGTCGGCCAGCAGCCGGCGCAGCCGGTCGTCGGCCACGACGTAGTAGACGAACGTGCCCTCGCGGCGGCCCTGCACGAGCCCGGCCAGCCGCAGCTTGGCGAGGTGCTGGCTGACCGACGTGGGCGTGACGCCGCACAGGTCGGCCAGGCACGCGACGGACGTCTCGCCCTGCAGGAGCGCGGCCAGGATGCGCACGCGAGTGGGGTCCGACAGCAGCCGGAACGCCTCGGCGGCGCGTCGGACCTGCGCGTCGTCGGGCATCCGGAAGCCGGGCACGGATTCGTGCACGGGCCAAGGCTAGCGGAGACCCGCTTACCTGGCTGTCTGCGTACCTTCGTATCTGCGCAGGTACGCTGCAACGGTGACGCTCGCCCCGCCCACGCCCGTCCGGGCGTTGCCCGAGGTCCGGTGGGCCGCGCTCGCGACCGCGGCGTTCGCGGTGGCCGCCCTGCTCGGCCCGGCAGGCGCGCCGCCGTGGCTCACCGGGGCCGCCTACGCGCTCTGCTACGCGGCCGGCGGCTGGGAGCCCGCGCTCGCCGGGCTGCGCGCGCTGCGTGAACGCTCGCTCGACGTCGACCTGCTGATGGTCGTGGCCGCGCTCGGGGCGGCCGCCATCGGGCAGGTGTTCGACGGGGCGCTCCTGATCGTCATCTTCGCGACGTCCGGGGCGCTGGAGGCGTACGCGACCCGGCGCACCGCCGACTCCGTGCGCGGCCTGCTCGACCTCGCGCCCGACCGGGCCGTGCGGCTCGGCCCGGACGGCGCCGAGCACACCGTCGCGGCGGCCGACCTCGCCGTCGGCGACCGCGTGCTGGTCCGGCCCGGCGAGCGGGTCGCGCCGACGGCCACGTGACCGACGGCCACAGCGACGTCGACCAGGCGAGCGTCACCGGCGAGCCGCTTCCCGTGCCGGTCGGGCCGGGCGCGAGGTGTTCGCCGGCACCGTCAACGGGACGGGCGCGCTCACCGTGCGGGTCGCGCGCCCGGCCGCCGAGAGCGTCGTCGCGCGCATCGCCGCGATGGTCGAGCGGGCGACCGCGACGAAGGCGCCGACGCAGCTGTTCGTCGAGCGCGTCGAGCAGCGCTACGCGGTGGCGGTGGTCGCGGCGACGCTGCTGGTCTTCGCCGTACCGCCGGCCTTCGGCGCCACGGTCGCGGACGCGCTGCTGCGCGCGATGACGTTCATGATCGTCGCGTCGCCGTGCGCGCTCGTGCTGGCGACGATGCCGCCGCTGCTCGCCGCGATCGCGACGGCGAGCCGGCGCGGGGTGCTGGTCACGTCGTCGGTGGTGATGGAGCGGCTCGGCACGGCCACCCGGGTGGTGCTCGACAAGACCGGCACGCTCACCGAGGGCCGCCCGCGGGTGGTGGCGGTGCGCCCCGAGGCGCCGTTCACCGCGGAGGTCCTGCTCGCGCTCGCCGCGGCGGCGGAGCGGCCGAGCGAGCACCCGCTGGCCCGCGCGGTCGTCGAGCACGCCGTGGCGGCGGGCGTCCCGGTGCCGGTCGCCTCGGACTTCCGGGCCGCGCCCGGACGCGGGGTGCGGGCCGTGGTCGACGGGCGCGCGGTCGCCGTCGGCCGGCCCGACGGGCATGGCCACGACACCGACGGCGACACGGTCGTCGAGGTCACCGTCGACGGCGCCCCGGCCGGGCAGCTGGCCCTCGCCGACACGGTCCGCCCGGACGCCGCGGCCGCCGTGGCCCGGCTCGCCGCGCTCACCGCCCGCCCGCCCGTGCTCCTGACCGGCGACAACGCGGCCGCCGCCCGCCGTGTCGCCGACGCCGTCGGGATCGTGGACGTGCGGGCCGGGCTGCTGCCGGACGAGAAGGCCGCCGCCGTCGCGGAACTGCAGGCCGCGGGGGAGCGCGTGCTCGTCGTCGGCGACGGCGTGAACGACGCGCCCTCGCTCGCCACCGCCGAGGTGGGCGTCGCGATGGGCGGCGTCGGCTCCGACCTCGCGCTCCGCACCGCCGACGCCGTGCTCGTACGCGACGAGCTGCGTGCGGTGCCGGCCGTGCTGGCGCTCTCGCGCCGGGCCCGCCGGCTCGTCACGCAGAACCTCGTGATCGCCGGCACGGCCATCGCGGTGCTGGTCACCTGGGACCTCGCCGGCCACCTCCCGCTGCCGCTGGGCGTGGCCGGCCACGAGGGCTCGACCGTGCTCGTCGCGCTCAACGGCCTGCGGCTGCTGAGCAACCGGGCCTGGACCGATCGGCAGAGCCACAAGGACCGTGAGGGGCAGTGAGCACTCGGCCAACAGCTGTTCATCGCTGGGTGATTTGCCCGCAATCCCCGCCCGTTCACTTGTACGCACCATTCGGTGTGAGGCCCCGGGGAGATCATGAGCATCTACGACACGATCGGCGGCGCGGACGCGGTGGCGGCCGCCGTCGACCGGTTCTACCAGCGGGTGCTGGCCGACGACGAGCTGGCGGGCTACTTCGCCGGCGTCGAGATCCAGCGCCTCAAGGGGCACCAGCGGGCGTTCATCGCCGCAGCGGTGGGCGGACCCGCGGCCTACCGCGGGCGTCGATGCGGGAGGCGCACGCCGCCCTGCACGTGCGGCCCGAGCACTTCGACCGGGTGGTCGGGCACCTGGTCGACACCCTCGTCGACCTGGGCGTGCCCGCGTCGGTGATCGCGGAGATCGGCGGGGCGCTCGCGCCGCTGAAGGACGAGATCGCACCCGCCGCCCAGCTGGACGTCAGCAGGCCGTGAAGTGGTCCAGTCCCACTTGCGCGGTCTCCCAGCCCATCCGGAACTCGATCTTGCCGCCGGTCTCCGGGTCGACGAACACCGCCTCGTGGGACTGGCCCATCTGCAGCTCGTCGAGCGAGCGCTGGACGCCGTCGGCGTCGCCGTGGGCGCGGATCCAGTCGCCGACCATCAGCCGGTAGAAGCCGGACGCCTCGGTCCACTCCCGGAACCGGTGCTCCTCGTCGACGCCGCTCACGAGCCACATGTCGCCATCTCCACTGATGTTGGTGTCAGTCCATCCGCACTCGATTATCACCGCCTGCGGAGGGTTCGCCACGTGCGGACGGCGCAGAGCGCGGGCGGCCGCGTCACACCCCGAGCCGCCGGCGGCGGCGCGGTACCGGCGCAGCAGCAGCGGTGTGAGCCAGCGCACGGGCGGCGGGAAGTTCGCCGTCATGTGCGCGTAGCCGGGCGCGGGCCGGGGTCGGTGAGCAGCCCGATCACGAGGTCCGGGTCGGACTTCGGTGCGGCGGCCACGATCGCGGCGCGCAGCGTGCGGATGTCGGCGGCCGGCGTCCGCGGGAAGAGCGTGCGCATCACCGGCTCCTCGTCGTCGAGGTGCGCGGCGAGCGCGTCGCGGGACCGGACGGCGGCCGCGTGCGCGGTGTCGGCGGCGATCTCCCGGGCCCGTGTGGCGTCGGCGCGGCGGATCGCGGCGATCCCGTCGGCGAGGCGCTTGAGCTCGGCGTCCAGCTCCGCGTGCTCGGCGGTGAGCCGCGCGAGGTCGTCGGCCGCGTCCGGGAAGAGCCGGCGCAGCAGCGGCCAGAAGCGCTCGTCCTCGCTCTCGTGGTGGTGGTGCAGGAACGCGCTGTGCCAGTGCGCGACGGCCACGAGCGTGCGGACGTCCACCGGGCGGCCGGCGGCCAGGGCCCCCAGCGCGGCGGCGACCAGGTCGGAGCCGCGGCGCAGGACGGTGTGGACCGCGAGCATCTCGTCGAACATCCGAAGGCCCTCGGCGCGGTCGGGCGAGGTGTCGGTCATGGTTCCCCTCTATTCAGGTGAGGCTGTCTGCAATCAATACCCTACGCCTCACCCGTAAGCTCGTGCCGTGGCGACGACGCGTCCGTACCGATCCCCCCGCCGGGCCGGCGAGGCCGCCGACACCCGGCGCGACATCCTCACGGCCGCGCGGGAGCTGTTCTCCGCGCACGGCTACGCGCGCGTCACCGTCGCGGACATCGCGAAGCGGGCCGGCACCGCGGTCAAGACGGTCTACGCGAGCGCCGGCACGAAGGCGGACATCCTCAACGAGCTGATCGCCGTCGACGTCGAGGGCTCGGGCGCGGCGGAGAACCTCGCGGAGGTCCGCGCGACCCGGGACCTGGGTGAGGCGATGCGGGTGCTGGCCCGCGGCACCCGCACGGGCAACGAGGCCAACCGCGAGACGCTGGACATCCTGTTCTCGTCGATGTCCAGCCACGACGTCGCCGCGGACGTCTGGCAGCGGGGCACCACGTCCTACCGCGCGACGCTGCACGCGGTCGCCCGGCACCTCGCCGACGGCGGGCAGCTGGCGCCGGGGCTGACCGTCGGGCGTGCGGCCGACCGGCTGTGGTTCTGCTTCGGGCTCGCGGCGTGGCGCACGCTCGTCGTCGACTGCGGGTGGAGCTACGACGAGGCCGAGGACTGGCTGTGCCGGCAGGCCGTCCGGATGCTGGGCGAGGGCTGACCGCGCTGCGATGAGTTCCGGCCGGGCCGCCGGTCTGTCCTGGGAACGGACGACCGTCCGGCCCGAGACACCACGGAGGACACCATGACGACCACCCCGAGCGACCCGGCCACCGCGCTGCCCGGCCGACCGCCCGTCGTCGACCTGGCCACCTGGCAGGCCGCCCGTGACGAGCTGCTGGTGCGCGAGAAGGCCCACACGCGCCAGGGCGACGCGCTGGCCGCGGCGCGGCGCCGGCTGCCGATGGTGGAGCTCGACGGCACGGTCGAGGTCGTCGGGGCCGACGGCCCGGTCCCGTTCCTGGACCTGTTCCAGGGCCGCGACGAGCTCGTCGTCTACAAGCACATGTGGTACGACGGCGCGCCGCACCAGGGGCAGTGCGAGGGCTGCACCACCACCGCCTGGCACCTGGACGACGCCGCCTACCTCAACGCGCGCGGCGTCTCGTACGCCGTGCTGACCACCGGCCGGTGGGCCGAGGTGGCCGCCTACGTCGCGTTCATGGGCTACACCCAGCCCTGGTACTCGGTGCGCGACGCCGCCGCGCCGGTCGGTGACAGCATGGGGTCGATCACCTCGTACCTGCGTGCCGGCGACCGCGTGTTCCTCACCTACTCCACGACGGGCCGCGGCAACGAGCGCGTCAACGCGTCCCTCGGCCTGCTCGACATGACGCCCTACGGCCGCGGCGAGACCTGGGAGGACAACCCCGAGGGCTGGCCCGAGGGGCGCCACGCGTGCTGGTCATGGCGTACGGACGCGGACGGCGACTCCACCTGGGGCGAGACCAGCCGACCCGTGCCGCAGTGGACCCGCCCCGGCGCGACCCCCGTGCAGACCCTCGGCCGGCTGGGCGCGCACCACTGACGCCGACGGGCGCGACACCCGCAGGTGCCGCGCCCGTCGCCGTCTCGTACCGCGTCAGATGAGCCCGATGGCCAGCGCCGCGGTCGAGAGCGCCGAGGTCACGGCCCGGAGGTGGTTCCAGGGCGTCCAGCGGGCGAGGTAGTCGGTCCAGATCGCCTGGCCCTCGGCGGAGTCGGCGTCGGCGGCGACGAGCCGGTTGTTCATCGGGACGTTGACCACCATCGTCACGACGACCCCGCCGATCGGGTAGAGCAGCCCGCCGATCACCAGCCAGACCGCGCCGCTCGCCCCGCCCACCAGCGCGAGGATCGCGACCACCACACCCAGCACCCCCGTCCCGAGGAAGACCAGCAGGAAGAGCGGGTTGAGGATCGTCTTGTTGGACTCCTGCATCGCCCGCGCCCCCTCGGGTCCGGGCACCCGGGCCAGACCCGGCATCACCGAGGTCGAGAACGCGAAGAACAGGCCGGCCATCACGCCCGTGCCGACGATCGTGAGGACCGTCAGTACGGGAAGCACACTCGTGGTCACGACGCCTCCGTGGCGGGGAGCAGCTCGGCCACGACGTCCTCGAAGCGGGTGGGCGTCGTGTTCGCGGAGGTGCGCCCCCCGCGCGGGACGATGATCCCATCGGAGAGGGCCCGGCCCATCTCGACGTGCAGCGCGGCCGTGTCCGGCGAGAAGCCGGCCTCGACGAGCGCGCCGGCCATGTCGGCGTCGGGCAGCCGCACGTACTGCAGGTCCGGCTTGCCGATCGCGGCGCCGAGGATCCGGGTGGCCTCGGGGTAGGTGAGGTCGCAGGGGCCCAGCAGCTCGCGCGCCTCCACGCCGGTCCAGTCGCGGGCGCGCAGCGCGTCGGCGGCGGCCGCGGCGACGTCCCGCGTCGCGATCATCGGCACCGGCGCGTCCGGGTCGACGGCGTCGGCGTACACGCCCATCGCGTCGACGAACGGCAGCCCGGCCACGATGCTCTCCAGGAAGAGCGTCGGACGCAGGAGCAGCAGGTCGACGCCGGTCAGCGTGCGCAGCCGCTCCTCCTGCGCGTGCAGGCTCGCGGCGATGAACCCGGTGCCGCTCGGCAGGTCGGCGCCGAGGCTGCTCAGCGCCACCACCTTGCGCACGCCCGAGTCGCGCACAGCGGTGACGATCGCCTCGCCCAGCCGGGCCTGGGCGGCGCGGAAGTCCGGGGTGGCCGGGTTGTAGGGCAGCAGCGTGTGCACCGCGTCCGCGCCGCGGAAGGCCGCGGTCAGGAACGCGGAATCGGCCGCGTCGCCGACGTGGATCTCCGCGCCCGCCTCGGCCAGCTCGGCCAGCGCCGCGGGGTTGCGGCCGATCGCCCGGACGTGCTCGCCCGCGGCCAGCAGCCGCAGCGTGATCTGCCGTCCGACGTGGCCGGTCGCGCCCATCACCGTGATCATGTCGTCCCTCCCGGGGTTGTCGATCCCTCTGCTCGACGTCCACTCTGTCGGCGCGGGAACGGACTCTCCATGCTCACCAGTCGCTGTTTCTTGCTCGTTCGTCCAGAGACCGTGGACGGACGGTCCGGGAGGCCGCACACTCGGGACGTGGCCGAGACCCCGTTCGAGAACCCGCTGGACGCCGCCGACCCGCTCGGCGAGGCGCTGCACTTCCTGCGCGTGACGGGGAGCTTCTACTGCCGGTCCGAGCTGACGGCGCCGTGGGGGCTGACGATGCCGGACTGGCCGGACTGCCTCTGGTTCCACATCGTCACGGCCGGGCGGCTCCTGCTCGTCGTCGACGGGGGGACGCGCGTGCTGCAGCCGGGCGACCTCGCGCTCGTCCCGCACGGGCAGGGCCACACGCTGCACAGCGAGGCCGGCACGCTGGCGCCGGACGTGCGGAGCATCGAGCACGAGTTCCGCAACAAGTACGCGATCCTGCGCCACGGCGGGGGCGGGGCGGCCACCACGGTCGTCTGCGGGGCGGTGCGGCTGGACCACCCGGCCACGCACCACATCGTCCCGCTGCTGCCGCGGGTGATCCACGTGGAACCGACGAGCGGGCCGCACTCCGAGTGGATGCAGAGCACGTTGCGGCTGGTGGCGGCCGAGGCGGCGGAGGTGCGGCCGGGCGGGGAGGCCGTGATCACACGGCTGTCCGACATTCTCGTCATCCAGACTCTGCGGGCGTGGATCGAGCACGACCCGGCCGCCCAGCGCGGCTGGCTCGGGGCGCTGCGCGA
This sequence comes from Pseudonocardia sp. CNS-139, assembly GCA_001942415.1. Taxonomy (GTDB): domain Bacteria; phylum Actinomycetota; class Actinomycetes; order Mycobacteriales; family Pseudonocardiaceae; genus Pseudonocardia. The sequence continues at coordinate 43,967 of MKJX01000033.1, read as the reverse complement.
CCGGCAGATCGGGCGCGCGATCTCGCTGATCCACCGGGACCCGGCCCGGGACTGGACGGTCGCGTCGCTCGCGAGCGAGCTGGCGATGTCCCGTTCGGCGTTCGCCGCGCGGTTCACCGAGCTCGTCGACGAGCCGGCGATGCGGTACGTGACGCGCTGGCGGATGCAGGTGGCGCGCACCTGGCTCGGCGACGACGGGGCCACGGTGGCCGAGGTCGCCGGCCGCCTCGGCTACCAGTCCGAGGCCGCCTTCAGCCGCGCGTTCAAACGGGTCGTCGGGGTCTCACCGGGGGCCGTCAGCTCCGGGCGGCTCGCGCGCGACGAGGCCGACCGGCTGGCGGCCACGTTCGTCTGAGCGCTACTCGGAGCCTCGCGCTCCGTAAACATCCCTCCGCCGGTCGGGCTACCACGATGGCGGCATCCGGCTGACATCTCTGCGTAACTCGGACTACCCACCCCTCCATCGAGCGATGTACCGTCACCCGTCAGGGTATCGTGCATACAGTATGGAAAGGGACGACTAGTGCATTCGCGACGAAGGTTCCTCATCGGCGTCCCGGCCGTCATCGCAGCCGCCACGCTCCTGCCGACCGGGGCCACCGCCCTCGCCACGACCCCGCGCCAGAGCCCGATCCACATCCGCTCCCGCAAGGCGGTCGCCAGGCCCGGCCTCCCCGAGCTGGTGATCGACTACCCCGACCACGTCGACCTCGCCGTCCACTACGTCAGCAAGGACCAGGACACCCCGGGCGGCTGCGGCGTCCGCGGGCCGGAGGAGGTCGTCGAGGCCGAGGTGCCGGCCGGCGCCGCCGCCGTCGAGCTGGACGGCGTGCGTTACGAGCTGCTCCAGTTCCACTTCCACACCCCGTCCGAGCACGTCCTCGACGGCCGGCGGTTCCCCGTGGAGCAGCACTTCGTCCACCGCGGCCCGGACGCGCAGACGCTCGTGCTCGGGCTGTTCCTCGCCCGCGGCGGCGACGGCGACCGGCTGCAGGACGCCGTGCTCGACGAGCTGCCGCAGGAGTGCGGTGGCGAGATCGAGGTGTCCGGCGACCTGGCCGGCGCGCTGCCCGACGACCTCTCCACGTTCCGCTACGCGGGCTCGCTCACCACCGACCCGTACACCGAGGGCGTCTCCTGGCTCGTGCTGAAGGAGCCGGTGCGGATCGCGCGGGCCGGCGCCGAGGGCATCGGCGATCTCTTCCCCGAGGGCGACGCGCGGGAGACGCAGCCGCTCAACGGGCGGACGGTGTACTACCGCGAGCAGTGCTGATCCGGCGCTGATCCGGCGCTGATCCGGGTGTCAAGCCGCGGGTCGTACGGCATCGCCGCTGGTCGCAGCGGTGCAGCCGGGCTGACCCGAACGGGGGAGCTGTCCGGCCGTTCGTCGCTCGTCGCCGCTCTCTCGGCCGATCCGGACAGCCGGTGACGCCCGAACCGCCCGTTGGTTGCCTACCTTCGCTCTCGGATCTATGACGGCAAGGTCACGAACAGGACACGGATCTCCCCAATCCGCCGGCGCCCCCGAGCCGGACGTCCTACCGGGCCGTTCGATCCGGAAGGTAGGAAGTGGCTCGGCATCGCTCCCCACGGGGCCGAGGCGCGCACCAGAACCCACTTCCGGCGGTCCCCGGCCGCCGGTACGTGGGATCTGGTGCGCACCGGTCCCCGGTCAACACCTCGCTCCGGCGCGGTGCGGCCGCCCTCGCCGTCACCGGCGGGGCGTTCTCCCTGGTCGGGGCCGCGTCCCCGGTGCTGCAGGGGTCCGGCGACGTGCCGGTCACCCCGGTGGCGCAGGCCGCGGCCGGTGACCTCGTGCTGCGCGCGGCCGTCGAGCCGGTCGACCCCGACCCGGACGTCATCGACGCGAGCGACCTGCTCAAGGCCGTGCAGATCGCCGAGGACACGATCGCGCGGCTGACCGCCGAGCGGGCCGCGGCCGAGGAGCGCGCGGCCACCGAGACCCGGCAGCGCGCCGAGCCGCGGCGCTGACCGGCGGCGACTGCGGACTCGACACCTCGGGCCTGGGGCCGGTGAAGTCGCACGTCCGCGACGCGGCGGAGATCCTCGGCTGCCGCTTCGGCGAGCCGGACATGCACGGCGTGGCCGGTCGGGCCGGCGCCTCGGACCACCCGCTCGGGCTGGCCCTCGACTTCATGGTCGGCCGCGCCACCGGCGACGCCCTCGCTGCGTGCGCGCTGGAGAACATGGACGCGCTCGGCGTCAAGTACGTCATCTGGGAGCAGCAGATCAACCACGGCGACGGCTGGTCGGCGATGGAGGACCGCGGCGGCGACACCGCGAACCACTTCGACCACGTCCACATCTCGTTCGACGCGACCCGCGGCAGCGGCGACGTCGGCTCCTGCTGAGTTTCCGATATCCCGGCGATAGTGCCCGGTCGATAGCATCGCAACCGTATGCGCGTGCTGATCGTCGAGGACGAGCCCTACATGGCGGAGGCCATCCGCGACGGCCTGCGCCTGGAGGCGATCGCGGCCGACATCGCCGGCGACGGCGACACCGCGCTGGAGCTGCTCGGCGTCAACACCTACGACATCGCCGTCCTCGACCGCGACATTCCCGGACCCTCCGGCGACGAGATCGCCGAGAGCATCGTCGCGTCCGGCAGCGGCATGCCGATCCTCATGCTCACCGCCGCCGACCGGCTCGACGACAAGGCCAGCGGGTTCGGGCTCGGCGCCGACGACTACCTCACCAAGCCGTTCGAGCTGCAGGAGCTCGTGCTCCGGCTCAGGGCGCTCGACCGCAGGCGCGCGCACAGCCGACCGCCCGTGCGGGAGATCGCCGGCCTGCGGCTGGACCCGTTCCGCCGCGAGGTCCACCGGGACGGCCGCTACGTCGCGCTCACCCGCAAGCAGTTCGCCGTGCTCGAGGTCCTCGTCGCGGCCGAAGGCGGGGTCGTCAGCGCGAGGAGCTTCTGGAACGCGCGTGGGACGAGAACGCCGACCCGTTCACCAACGCCGTGCGCATCACCGTCTCGGCCTTGCGCAAACGCCTCGGCGAGCCGTGGGTCATCGCCACCGTGGCCGGCGTCGGCTACCGCATCGAGGCGGGAGGAGAGCGTGGATAGGCAGCCCGGTCTGAGTGTCCGCCTCAAGCTCACGCTCAGCTATGCGGGGTTCGTGATGCTCGCCGGCGCGTTGCTGCTCGGCGCCACGTGGGTGTTCCTCCTGCCCGACGCGGGTCCGCCGTCGATCGGACCCCTCAACAACCTCTTCTCCAACGTCTTCCTGCTCCAGGGCCGTGGGCCGATCGTCTTCGTCCCGGCGGCGGCCATCCTGTCGGCGCTCCTGCTGGTGTTCGGCCTGGTGGGAGGGTGGTTCCTGGCGGGGCGGATGCTCGCCCCGCTGACCCGCATCACCGACGCCACCCGCAGGGCCGCGGGCGGGTCGCTGTCGCACCGCATCGGGCTGGAGGGGCGGGAGGACGAGTTCCGCGAGCTGGCCGACGCCTTCGACGGCATGCTCGCGCGGCTGGAGGCGCACGTCGCCGAGCAGCGGCGGTTCGCGGCCAACGCCTCGCACGAGCTGCGCACGCCGTTGGCGATCACGCAGACCCTGCTCGACGTGGCCCGCACCGACCCGGACCGCGACAGCGGCGAGCTGGTGGACCGGCTGCGCACCGTCAACGCCCGCGCGATCGACCTCACCGAGGCGCTGCTGCTGCTCAGCCGCACCGACCAGCGGTCCTTCGCCCGGGAACGCGTCGACCTGTCACTGGTGGCGGAAGAGGCCGCCGAGACGCTGCTCCCGCTCGCGGAGAAGCACGGCGTCACCATCGAGACCGCCGGTGACGTGGCTCCGGCACTGGGCTCGCCCGCGCTGCTGTTGCAGCTGGCGACGAACCTGGTGCACAACGCGGTGGTCCACAACCTGCCCGAACGCGGCACCGTGTGGGTCAGCACCAGCGCCCACCCGGCGGCCGTGGAACTGACGGTTGAGAACACCGGCGAGCAGGTCACGCCGGAGGTGGTGTCGACGCTCGCCGAGCCGTTCCAGCGCGGCACCGAACGCGTCCGCACCGATCACGCGGGGCTCGGGCTCGGGTTGGCGATCGTCCAGAGCATCACCCGGGCGCACGACGGCACCCTCACCCTCGTTCCTCGGAAGGGCGGCGGGCTCCGCGTGACGGTGCGACTGCCCGCCGCGGGTTGATCATCGGACGGGTGGCAAGTTGAATGAGAACGACGTGGTCCGCGGTGAACGGCCCTGGTCAGGAAGTGTGCTCCCCGCGTACGCGGGGGTGGTCCCCAGTTCCTGAGGGACGTGGGGATCGTCGCCCCGTGCTCCCCGCGTACGCGGGGGTGGTCCGGCCCGACCGCCGACCTGATCTACCGGGGCGAGGTGCTCCCCGCGTACGCGGGGGTGGTCTCCCGAGAACGATCCGCGGGAGCAGTTCGCGCAGGTGCTCCCCGGTGTACGCGGGGCGGTCCCGCCGAGCAGGGCGCCGAGAATGGGAAGCCGGCATGCTCCTCGCGTACGTGGGTGTCCGCAGGTCCGGCGAGTCGGGCGGCTTCCGGCCGCAGGACTCCTACGCCGGGGCGGCGGGGCAGGCGGGCTTCGGTTCGGCGTCGGCGTCCATGTCCGTCCCGGCCGGATCGGCCTGGGGGAGGCGGAACCGGGCCGCCAGCTGGACGAGCACCGCCAACGCCAGGCAGACGACGATCACCGACGCCATCGGCGGCACCCCGAGGAGCACCGGCACGGAGCCGACCGCCGGGGCGCTGATCACGGAGAACCCGAACTGCGAGACGCCGAGGATCGCCGAGGCCCGGCCGCCGGCCGAGCGCTCGACCGACATGCCGACGGCGATCGCGTTGGGCATCACGAAGCCCCAGCAGCTGATCAGCATGAACAGTGACGGGAGCACGGCGGCGAGCGGGGCCTCGGCACGCAGCAGGATCGCGAAGACCACCGCGAGGCCGAGCATCGTCGGCACCGACACCGACAGCAGGGTCTGGGCCGACCAGCGGCGCAGCAGCATGCGGTTGACGTTGTTCGCGATGATCATCCCGGCCGCGTCCGCCGCGAAGACCGCGCTGTAGCCGGCGGGGCCGAGCCCGCGCTCGTTCTGCAGGAAGAACGACAGCCCGGCGAGGTGCGCGATCATCGCGGCGCCGGCGAAGCCGAGCACGAGCGCGCTGGTCAGGACGTGCCGGCGGCAGAGCACCTGCCACAGGTTCGGCTGCCGGGCCGGGCCCTCGGCGCCGGCGGTCTCGGCGTCGGCCGGGTTGTCGTAGGCGCGGCCGCCGATCCACCGCGGGTGCGTCTCGGGCAGCGCGAACAGCGTCAGCGCGATGCCGACGATGCCGAGCGCGAACGTCACGCCGAAGATCCACCGCCAGGACAGGCCGGCCTCCAGCATCCCGCGCCGGCGATGGGGGCGATGGCGGGCGCGATCGCGGTCGCGGCGGTCAGCAGGGAGTAGAAGCGGGCGAGCTGGGTGCCGGAGTTGACGTCGCGGGCGATCGCCCGGGCCATCGCGATCCCCGTCGCGGCGCCGAAGCCCTGCAGGAGACGGGCGGCGATGAGCACCTCGATCGACCAGGCGGAGGCGCACAGCACCGAGGCGATCGCGTAGAGGACGAGCCCGACGACCAGCGGGCGGCGGCGCCCGAACCGGTCGCTGACCGGGCCGACGAGCAGCTGGCCGAGCGCCAGGCCGATCAGCGTGGTGGCGAGCGTGGCCTGCACGGCACCGGCGGACGCGCGAAGTCCTGCTGGATGGTCGGGAAGGCCGGGCTGTAGGCGTCGATCGAGAACGGTCCCAGCCACGTCAACGTGACGGCGACGGGGAGGATGCGGCGGCTGGAGGTGGGGCGGGCAGCGCCCGCGGGGGTGGTCGGGGGGGGTAGTGCTCTCGCGACGGTCCTGCTCGGTCAAGCGAATCCCGATCTGCCGGTGCGCCGGGGCGGCCCGGCGGCGAAATTTCATTTAGTGAACGACAAGCAATGATCCATCGTGCATCATATCTGATAAGTTCGGCCTGAGAACCCGTCGTCCGGGTGGAGGTGGTCACGCGGCTGCTTCCCGACGGCGGCTACGTCAACCTCGGGGGCGTTCGTCCAGCGAGCGGCGTCGCTGTCTACGGGATGCCGATCTACATCGACGCGTTCCTCGCCGCGGGCACCGTCGACGGGGTGCAGGCGTTCCCGCGCCGCCACGCCCGCTCCCTTTCCGGGCGGCGCCGTCACGGGAGCCGGCCACCGGCCCGACACGTTCGCGACCCGGGTCGCGGCGGTACTGCAGATGACTGCCGACAGCGCTGATTTCCGGTCTCACGGGCGGCCTCAGGCAGGACTCGGCGTGCGACCGGCACGCCGGTCACCGTCTCGTCGCCGTGATCAGCCGCCGGGCGCCTGGCGGAGCAGGTCACCGGCCACCCAGGCGCCGAGCGAGCCCGGGTCGTCGAGTCGCGCCCACCCGTGGGAGCGGACCCACTGCGAGCCGTCGCGGTTGAACACCATCCCGAACAGCGAGAGCTGCCCGTCGGCGGTGGTGTGGGCGTGGCCCGCGATCGGGCTGTTGCAGTGCCCGCGCAGCATGTGCAGCATCGTGCGCTCGGCCGTGATGTGGGTTGCCGTGGTCGGGTCGTCGATCTCGTCCAGCAGCCGCATCACCGGGCCGTCGGCGGAGCGGGCCTGCACACCGATCACGGCCGCGCCGACCGCGGGCACCATCGCCACCGTCTCGCCGTCGGCCCACGTGGTGGGCAGCACCTCGGTGATGCGGTGGTCCAGTCCGAGACGCTGCAGACCGGTCCGGGCGAGGAGGAGAGCGTCGTACCCGCCGCGTCGAGCTTCTTGATCCGCGAGTCCACGCCGCCGCGGAGCCGTTCGATCAGCAGGTCGGGCCGGGCCAGCGCGAGCTGGGCGCGGCGGCGCACCGCCGAGGTGCCGACCCTGGCCCCGGCCGGAAGCTCGGCCAGCGGCCGGCCGTCGCGGCTGATGACGACGTCGTGGACGTCGCCGCGGGCGAGGTAGGCACCGAACTCGGTGCCGGGCGGGAGCGGCACGTCGCCGGGCACGTCCTTCATCGAGTGCACCGCGATGTCGATCCCGCCGGAGATCAGCGCCCGGTCGATCTCCTTCGTGAAGAGGCCCTTGCCTCCGATCTGCGACAGGTCACCCGTCCACAGGTCCGCCGAGGTGCTGATCCCCACGGTCTCGACCCGCAGGCCCGGGACGACGGTGCTGATCTCGTCGATCACCCGCGCGGTCTGCGCCCGCGCCAACGGGGTGGTCCGGGTCCCGATCCGCAGCGGTGTGTCCGCGAACCGCTCCGCGACCTCCGCCACGAGTGCGCTCCGCACCCCGCCCGTGTCCGCTCGGGTGGTCGTCGCTGCGCCGGGTGCTGTCACGGTTGTCGGGCTCCGCTCGGAATCGTGGGGTCGATCTGGTCGGGTCATGGTCTCGCCGGCCGCGCCGCATTCGGGGTGCGGGTCGGTGGCTCACTCGTGCGGAATCCCGAACCGGCCGGGCTTCCGGCGCCGCCGAGCGGGAAACGGGAGCCTGCGTCCGTACCGGGCCCGCCAGTAGGCGATGACGTCGCCCATCGAGAGCCCGACGTACGAGCGCTGATCCCGAAGCGTGCGCCGTCCCGGCCGGCGCCCCGATCTCGCCGCTGCTTCGCCCGGGTTCACGGCTTCCTCCCGACGGCACCGGTCAGCAGGGTGGCGTAGCTGTCATCGGAACTGGGGTGCCCGTCCGGTCGCCAGTCGTTGGCGTACACGAGCCCGGGCTCCACCAGCTGAAGGCCCTCGAAGTACTTCCTGTGCTGCTCCCACGGACGGAAGAACCCCGCACCGACACGTGACGTGAGGCTCTGCTCGACGCGCTGTGCGCGCGCATCGTCGTCGGCCAGCAGGTTGGTGGCCGCAAGGTAGCTCCCCCGGGGCATCAGGTGGCGAATGTAGGCGACCGCCCCGGCCGGGTCGTGCTCGTCCGGAATCCAGTGCAGCAGCCCGATCATGATCACCGCGTAGGGACTGCGCAGGTCGATGTACTTCTCGGTCTCCGGGTGGTCGAAGATCGCAGCCGGGTCGGCGGCGTCGGCCCGGATCACCGTCGTCGTCGCGTTGTCCGCGAGCAGTGCCCGTCCGTGCGCCAGGACGATCGGGTCGTTGTCGACGTAGACAACATGTGCGCTCGGGTCGACGGCGTGCGCGATCTGATGCACGTTCTGCTGGGTCGGCAGACCTGAGCCGATGTCGATGAACTGCCGGATTCCCGCATCCTCGACGAGGAACCGGACAGCGCGCCGCATGAATGCGCGGTTGTCCACGGCGAGTACCTGGGCACCCGGGTTCTCCATCATGAGACCTTCGATCGCCGCACGATCCACCGCGTAGTTGTCGCGGCCGCCGAGAATGTAGTCGTACATCCGCGCCACCGACGGGACCGAGACGTCCACGTCTGCCGACACCTCGGACCTGCTCATACGCTCACCGGGTCGATCAGGAGATCGATCAGGCGGGGACCGGTGTATGCCTCGGATGGTGGTTCGATGCCCGTGACTCGGCTTCTTCCGCTGCGAAGTTCCCCGGCCGCTTGGATGGTCCGTTCGAGATTCATGAGTGCGACCGAGACCGGTGAGAGTCGACAACGCGCTACTGGTGCAGTGACGTCCGGGTCTGCCGGCACCGGGCACGGCCCGCATTTCCGGCCGGCGTGCGGGCCTGGGCACGCGGCGATCGCTGCCAGGCGCTCTGATGGTTTCATGTCCCGGGGTCGGCGAGTCTCGCTCTTGTCGGTAAGGCTCGCCTGCTGGTCCCGCGTCACGGCGGCTACCCCATTCTGCTTTCTCTGGTGTTGGCATTCCTGTGGCGTGCTGCCTGGTGTGAGCGGCGGCGCCACACAGCAGACTGGCCCGGGTACGCAAGATCGGGAACGGAGGAGCGGCCCCCGGACGGGCGGCGGGAACGCGGCCTCGCGCACGGAGGCGGACCCGGAGGGTTGGACGGAGAGTTAGCCGGAGAGTTGGCCGGAGCGGCGATCGCAGCCTCGCGAGTTCGCCCAGCCCGGGACTACTCTTCGGACGGGGTCGAACACGGAGAGGTACTCGGTGGGGAGCAGGCAGAATGACCTACTCGTCGCGGCCCGCACGTCTGCGGGGATGACACAGGGCACGCTCGCCGAGCTGGCAAACACCGAGGTCGAGCGCGCGACCGGCAGGCCCGGTGCCATGGAGGCCGACTACATCTCGAAGCTGGAGCGAGGTGTCCACCGGTGGCCGGCCAAGCACTACCGACAGGCCCTCCGGACGGTTCTCGGCGTCGGTGCCGACCGTGATCTTGGCTTCTATCCGACCCGTGCTCGGCGAGCTAGCGTCAGCGCAGGTGAGGCATCGGCAGTTGCCCGAGGGAGTGACGACGTGAGGCGGCAGGCATTTCTTCGGGCTGTGGCGGCGATCGCGGCAGGTGCGGCGGTCGGCGACCCCTTGTCGGAGGCGATCCGGCGGGCGGCGAGCGGTGACTCCCCGGCACGAGTCGGACGGGCTGACGTCGAACAGGTCGACCATTCGATCCAGGTCTTCGGCGACTGGCAGGACCGGCGCGGAGGCGGAGACTGCAAGGACGCGATTTCCGGACAGGTTCAGTGGGCGACGGGTTTGCTCGGCGCGACGAGCACCGGTGCGGTGCGGGACGACCTGTACCGGTCGGTCGGATTTCTCGCCGATGTCGCGGGCTGGGGGAGCTTCGATGCCGGCGATCACGACGCGGCACGGCGGTACTTCGAGCTGGCCATCTCGTGCGCCGAGGAGGCCGACGACTGGAGTCTGCGAGCGAACGTCCTGTCCGACATGGCGCGGCAGGCCGTCTACGTCGGCCGACCCGATGACGGCCTGAGCTTCGTCGAACTGGCGCAGGTTCGACAGGATCGTCAGACACCGACCGTGCGGGCGATGCTCGAAACGGTCCGTGCACGATGCCTGGCGAAGGTGGGACGCGCCGAGGACGCCTACGGAGCTGTGCTGCGCGCGGAGGACCATTTCAGCGATCGATCGCCGGACGACGATCCGCCGTGGATCGCCTACTTCAACAGTGCCGATCTCGCCGGCGACTCAGGCCACGCGCTTCTGGATGGCGCGGTTGCGGGCCATCATGCCGACGCCGCCCGTGAACGGCTCAGGCATTCGATCGACACCTATCTCCCGGGACAGGTCCGCGCTCGGGCGTTCGCACTCGCGAAGCTGGCGATCCTCGAACTGCAGGCGGGTGACGCACGGCAGGGAATCGAGCTGGCAGAGCAGGCGCTGGCCGCGGAGTCGTCCCTCAGCTCCCGACGCGCTCAGGATGATCTCGGCGATATCGCCCGTGCCCTGGGTGGGCGAGCTGATATCCCGGAGGCGGCAGAGCTGCGGTCGCGGATCGCGCGAACGGCGCAGTCCGCCTAGAGGTACTCGTGTGAACCGTGCTGTTCGGGCGCCTCGCCACCTTGCTGGGCCGGCCGGAATGCGCCGGCCCAGCTGTGGCGAACTCCGCCGCCCGGTTCGTGGCGGGCTCAGCCGGCGGGCATCAGCACCCGGTCGATGACGAACACGGTGGCGTTCGATGTCGGGATGTTGCCGCACAGCACGGTGGCGGTGTTGCCCTGGCCGTCGGTGACGGTCGGGGCGTCGGCGGTGCCGCTGATCGTGACGTTCCCGCCGGCGAGCTCGGTGACCGTGCCCGCCTCGACGAGGCCCGCGGCGTCGTAGCGCTCGGGAACGACGTGGTAGGACAGCAGGCCGCCGAGCTGCTGAGGGTTGCCGAGCAGGCCGTTGAACGCCTGCTCGCCGACAGCGTTGCGCACCTCGTCGAAGGCGCCGTTGTAGGGCGCGAACACGGTGATCGCCTGCTGGCCGTTGAGCGTGTCGGCCAGGCCGGGGACCGCACCCACAGCGGTGACGAGCGTCGTGAGCAGCGGGTTGGTGCTCGCCGCGCTGGCCACCGGCTGCGGGCCCATGTTGTTCAGCGAGCCGGGAGCGTCGCCCTGCGGCAGCTGCGAGCAGGCCGGGCCGAAGACGTCGGCGTTGGTGGTGACGCCGTCACCCGCGGCCGTCGGGGTCGACGACATCGGGGCCCGGCTCATCGGGGCCGGTGCGGACGCGGCCGGTTCCTGGGAGCCACCGCAGGCCGCCAGGGTCACGGTCAGGGCGGCCATCGCACCGATCGCGGCGAGGTGTCGAGTCCTGCGCACGTGGTTCCTCCTCGGGTTCGCCCGGCGTTTCCGGGCACGTGCGGCATTCGAATCCGGGGGCCTCGTGGTTCGGTTCGCGCGGCGATTTCCGAGGTATCGATCAGGTGACGGAGAAGATGGTGGCCGGCCATCCGGAAGCGCCGTCGGGAATGGGTTCGGCCCGTGTCTCGGTCTGGGTGACGCCGTTGCGGTCGGTGGCCCGGCACTGCACGGTGTGGCTTCCCCGCGGGAGGTCGAACTCGGTTCGCCACATGCGCCAGGTGCTGGGGTTGACCTCGGTGGACAGTTCGGCGTCCCGCCAGGGGCCACCGTCCATCCGCACCTCGACCCGGGCGATCCCGGTGGGCTGTGACCAGGAGATGCCGGCGACGGTGACCCGGCCCGCCGGCACCCGGGAGAACCCGCGGGGCATGTCGATACGGGATTGCGTCTTGATCGGGGCCTTCTGCGCCCAGCCGCGTTCCAGCCAGTATCCGGGTTTCGTCCCGAAGGTGGTCAGCTCCAGATCGGTGAGCCATTTCGTCGCCGACACGTACCCGTAGAGCCCGGGTACCACCATGCGTACCGGGAACCCGTGTTCGGGTGGCAGCGCTCCCCGTTCATGCCGACGGCGAGCAGCGCGCCGCGGCCGGGTTCGAGCACGACGTCGGTGGGGGTGCCGGTGTACCAGCCGTCGACGCTGGTGGAGTAGATCTGGTCGGCGCCCGGGCGTACGCCCGCCTCGCGCAGCAGGTCGGCCAGTTCGACGCCGACGAAGTTCGCGGTGGAGACGAGGTCGCCGCCCACCGGGTTGGAGACGCACGTCATCGTGATGGTGCGTTCGACGAGCGGGCGGGCGAGCAGGTCGTCGAAGGTGAGGGTGCGCTCCTCCTCGACCATGCCGTGCACTCGCAGCGACCAGTCCTCGGCCCGGACCGCGGGCACCTGCAGGGCCACGTCGATGCGGTAGAAGTCCGGGTTGGGCGTGAGGAACCCCGGCGTGCCCAGGTCCGGGAACGCCGCCCCCGCCGGGACCGCGGGTGCCCGCGCGGCGAGCCGGGCGCGGGCCAGCCGCTCGGTGACCCGGCGGCGGGACTCGGCCACGCCGCCGCCGGTGAGCAGGCCGGCGCCGCCGGCCGCGAGCGCGGCCACCGCCACCGCGGCCGACGACGCGATGAGCACCGTCCGCCGCGACACCCCGGACCGGCGCTCGTGCTCCGGGGCGGGCACGGCGAGCCGGTGCAGCAGCCGGAACACCGCCACCCCCACCAGCAGCGCCGCGACCGGCGCGGCCAGGTCGGCGGCCGCGGAGCCCGGGGCGGCCGCGACGGCGCGATCCCCACGAGGCCCAGCGCGGCGATCACGGCCGTGCCCGGCCCCGGCCGGGTGCGGGAGACGAGCCCGGAGACCGCCGCGACCGTCGCGATCACCACCGCCATGCCGCCCAGCAGCACCGGCTTGTCGGCGGTGCCGAAGGTCGCCTTGGCGAACTCGGTGAGGAACTGCGGCGAGAACCGGATGACGGTGTCGCCGACGGCCAGGAACGGGGACGCCGCCGGCGCGACGAGCGCGGCCACGAGCTGTCCGGCCGCGAGGGCCGACCCGACGGCGAGCGCCCCGACCAGGGCCGCGGTGGGCCGGGGGACGGGGAGAGCGGGAACCACACCCGGTGTTCGTCGGCGCACCCCCGGCCGGTTCGGTTCTAGTGCCCCGTCCAGGGAGGTTGGTGCGGAAAGCGGCTGGGCCGTCGAGTTTCGTGGTGAACCTTTCTGGACGGGGCACTAGGCCCGTACCGGGCCGCTCGCGACCACGTCGGTCGGGGACGCCGGCATCGACCGGCCGGGTTCGAGTGAGACCGCGTAGGCGGTGAAGGGCTGGTCACCGCCGGGCATCTCGTGGACCGACGGGCCGGGCGCGGTCACGTCGAAGACGCCGAGCGGCTGCGGTGCGCCCGCGCCGAGGCCCCACATGACGTAGACCGTGGCGGCGGCGTCGTTGGGGTCGAGCCCGTGGGTCAGCACGGTGCGCCCGGCCGGGCCCGCGAGCACGGCGGCGACGGCTGCCCGGCTCCGGTGCTCAGGGTGGCGCGGACCGTGCCGGGCTGGTCGAGCCGGGTGACCGCGCCCGCGAGGGCCCGGGCCTGCTCGGCGAGCGCGTCACGTTCCTGCTGCAGGCGCGCGGTGTGGGCGGTGAGCCCGCCGAGCCCGATCACCAGCGCGGCCGCGGCGGCCACGAGGAGCCGCCGTCGGCGCGGCGTCGTTCCCGCCCACGGTTCCGGTTCGGGGACGGGGTGCGGGTCGGGCGCGGGCGGCGCCTGCGGGGTGTCGGCCGCGACGGCGAGGATGTTGTGGCGCAGCCGCGGGGGCGGGTCGACCTGCTCGGTCGACCCGGCCAGCGCGCCCAGGACCGGCTCTGTCTCCCGCACCGTCGCCCGGCAGGAGCGGCAGCCCTCGATGTGGGTGCGCATCGTCAGCTCCTCGTCGGGTTCGAGCGCGTGCAGGGCGAACGCGACGGCCTGCTCGTCCCTCGGGCAGGGCGGGTCCCCGGCCGACCGGCTCACCGGGCACCCCCGGGGGCGTCGGCGGTGCCGTCGGCGGTGATGTCAGCGGCGTCGTACAGCAGCGGGCCGAGGACCCGGCGCAGCCGCTGCATCCCGCTGAACATGCGTGACTTCACGGTGCCCAGCGGCACCCCGGTCAGCACGGCGACCTCGCGCTGTGAGTAGCCGCCGAAGTAGGCGAGTGCGAGGGCCTGTCGCTGGTCGGCGGGCAGGCCGCCCAGCGCGTCGCGTACGTGCGCGGCCTCCACGGCACGCAGCGCGGCCTGGTCGGCGCCCGGTCCCGGCGGCGCGGACCACTCCTGCTCGTCCTCGGCGGCGGGCACGGTGCGGCGGAGCACGGCGGCCTCGCGGCGGACCGCGTCGACCGACCGGTGGTGCACGAGCATGAGGATCCAGGTGCTGAACCGGCCGCGGCCGGCGTCGTAGCGCCCGGGCTCGCGCCAGAACGCGAGGAACACGTCCTGCACGACGTCCTCGGCCAGGCCCTCGTCGGCGCAGATCCGGCGGGCCAGCGAGAAGGCCCGGCGCCCGTAGCGGTCGTAGAGCGCGCCGAGCGCGGTGGCGTCGCCCCCGACGACGTCTCGCACCAGCTCGTCGTCCGTGGGGCGCGAGCCCGGGGTCGGCGGATCGACCACGCGCCGGGTCCGTGCGTCGGTGTCGGTCACGGCGGCCGGCGCAGGATGGCCAGGGCTTCGTCGGCGTGCTTGTCGAAGTCCGTCTCGCCGGCGACGGTGTCCAGCAGCGTGGCGTCGGTGCCGATCACGAACGTGCGCCTGCGGGTGTGCAGGCCGCCGGGCAGGAACCGACGGTAGGCGCCGAACCGCTTGGCGACCGTGTTGCCGGGGTCGGACAGCAGCGGGTAGCCGAGGCCGTGGGCGGTGGCGAACGCCTGCTGCGCGGCCACGTCGTCGCTGCTGATCCCGACCGGCTGGGCCCCGGCGGCGGTGAACTCCGCGGTGAGGTCGCGGAAGTGGCACGCCTCGCGGGTGCAGCCGCCGCTGGAGGCGATCGGGTAGAAGAACAGCACCACCGGGCCGGCGGCCAGCAGGGTGCTGAGCCGGCGCGGGGTGCCGGTCTGGTCGAGCAGCTCGAAGTCCTCGACGGGGTCGCCGGGCCGCATCGTCGTCATGCCGAACCTCCGGGGTGTCCGGTGCGGGGTGGGAGGGGGAGGAAGCCGCTGGTGCGGCGCACGTACTCGGCGTAGCCGGGGCGCCGGTCGCCGATGGTGGACTCCAGCAGCTCCTTCCCGGTGCCCTTGACCAGCAGCCACGTCATCAGCGCGGCGGCGGCCACCCGACGAGCCCGGCCGGCCGGTCGAGCCCGAGCACGGCGAGGCCCCACCACACGGCGGCGTCACCGAAGTAGTTGGGATGACGGGTGTAGCGCCACAGACCGCTGTCGAGGACGCGGCCGCGGTTGGCCGGATCGGCCCGGAACGCGGCGAGCTGGGCGTCGCCGACGGTCTCGAAGGCGAACCCGACGACCCACAGCGCGGTCCCCACCGCCGCCACGACCACCGTCCACGGGCCGTCCGCGAAGCCGTACTGCCCGAGCTGCACCGCGAGCGAGACGAACCACAGCACGAGCGCCTGCGGCAGGTAGACCTTCCGCACCATGTGCGCGACGGGGTGGCCGGGCGCCTCGGCGAGGACCGCGGCGTAGCGGGGGTCCTCGTCCGCACCGCGGTTGCGGTGGGCGATGTGCCAGGCCAGCCGCAGCCCCCAGACGCAGGTGAGCGCCGTGACGAGCCAGCGCCGCCACGCGTCGCCCTGCCCGGCCGACAGCACGAGCGTGACGAGCGCGACGACGGCGAACCCGCCGCCCCACAGCACGTCGATGCCGTCGTGGCGCCCGCCGCGCACCCACACGGCGACACCGAGCGCGGCCGCGAACAGCGCCACGACCACGCCCGCGGTGACTTCGAGGTTCAGCAGCGCCGCGCCCCACGGGTATCCCGTCATGCCACCGCCTCGACACCGGCGCCGAGCACGGCCTCGCGAGCGAGCGGGAGGCCGGAGCGGCCGTCGGGCCCGGGGCGCACCATGAGGATCTGGTGCACGCCCATCCGGTTCTGCGCGAACGCGAGCGCGGCCCCGGCGAGGTAGAGCAGCCAGACCCGGTGCTGCTGCCCGCCGACCAGCGCGACCGCCTCGGGCGCGCGCTCGCGCAGGGTGGCGAGCCACGGCTCGATGGTGCGCACGTAGTGCTCCCGCAGCGACTGGACGTCCACGGCCTCCAGCCCGGCCGCCTCCAGCAGGCCGAGGGTGGCACCGAGCGGGCGCATGTGCATGTCCGGCGCCACGTAGCGCTCGATGAACGCCCCGCCGCCCGGCGTGTTGTCGCCCCCGGACGCACCGCGCGACATCTGCTGCAGCAGCAGCCGGCCCTGTGGCCGCAGCAGGTCGTGCAGCCGTGCGGCGAACGCCGGGTAGCCGGCCTCGCCGACGTGCTCACCCATCTCGACGGACGCGACGGCGTCGAACGGCGGGTCGGCGACCTCCCGGTAGTCCTGCAGCCGGATCTCCACCCGGTCGGCCAGGCCCAGCGCCTCGACCCGGGCGCGCGCGTAGTTGCGTTGCCGCGCGGACAGCGTGACGCCGACCGCGGTCACGCCGTGGTGCTCGGCGGCGTGGATCACCAGTGCGCCCCAGCCGCAGCCGACGTCGAGGAGCCGCATCCCGGGCTGCAGCGCGAGCTTGCGGCAGATCAGGTCGAGCTTGTCGCGCTGGGCGTCGGCCAGGCCGTAGGTGCCGGAGGGTTCCTGGGTCCAGTAGCCGCACGAATAGGCCATCCGCGGGTCCAGGAGGAACCTGTAGAAGTCGTTGGACAGGTCGTAGTGGTGGGCGATCGCGGCCCGGTCGCGGCGGCGGGTGTGCAGCCCGCCGGTGAGCCGCGCCTCCGCCGCCGGGGCCGCGGTCGCGGACCGACCACCCGGAGACGCGCCGCGAGCCCGGCGGTCTCGCGCAGGCCGGGGCGCCGTCGCTCGGCCGCCCGCGCGATCCTCCAGAACCGGGACAGGCCCTCGGCGAGGTCGCCCTCGACGTCCAGGTCCCCGCTGACGACGCCCGGGCCAGGCCCAGCTCACCGGGGCTCCAGAGCAGGTGGCGCAGGGCGCGGCGGTGCCGCAGCACCACCACCGGCGCCGCCGCGTCGGCCCGGGGACCGGCCTCGCTGCCGTCCCAGGCACGCAGGCACACCGGCAGCGGCGCACCGACCACACGTTCGACGAGCCCGGCGAGCTGCGGGGCCACGGGATGGGACACGGAAGCTCCTCCGGTCAGCGGCGGGTCAGGCAGAACTGGAAGACGTCGAGGTAGCCGACACGGAACCCGGCCTCGCAGTAGGCGAGGTAGAACTCCCACATCCGGCGGAACGTCTCGTCGAAGCCGAGCGCGGCCACGTCCGGCCAGCGGTCGAGGAACGTGCGCCGCCAGTGCGCCAGTGTGCGGGCGTAGTCCGGGCCGAGGCTGCGCCGTTCCAGCACCCGCAGCCCGGTGTGGTCGCGCAGGTTCTGCTCGATCGCCTCGACCGACGGGATCACCCGCCGGGGAAGATGTACTTCGAGATCCAGCTGTAGTCGTGCTGCGTGGCGAGCATCCGCGCGTGCGGCATGGTGATGGCCTGCAGCCCGACCCGGCCGCCCGGGCGCAGCAGCCGGTCCAGCGCGGCGAAGTACGTGGGCCAGTACCGCACCCCGACGGCCTCGACCATCTCGACGCTGAGCACGGCGTCGTAGCTGCCCCGCGCCTCGCGGTAGTCGCGCAGCAGCACCTGGACGCGGTCGGCCACGCCCGCGGCGGCGATCCGCTCCTGCGCCAGCCGGGCCTGCTCCGCGGAGATCGTCAGCGTGGTGACCCGGGCGCCGCGCTGCGCGGCCCGCACCGCCAGCCCGCCCCATCCGGTGCCGATCTCCAGCACGTGCATCCCGGGGGCGACCGCGGCCATGTCGAGGATCGCGTCGATCTTGCGGCGCTGGGCGTCGGCGA
This sequence comes from Pseudonocardia sp. CNS-139, assembly GCA_001942415.1. Lineage (GTDB taxonomy): Bacteria > Actinomycetota > Actinomycetes > Mycobacteriales > Pseudonocardiaceae > Pseudonocardia. Next base: position 26,239 of record MKJX01000033.1, on the reverse strand, counting down.
GGTCGTCGCTGCCGTCGGCGAACCAGGCCGCCGAGTAGCTCATCGTCTCGTCGAGGAATGCCGCGAACAGGTCGTTGGACAGGTCGTAGTGGCGGTGGACGTTGCGCCGCGACCCGTCGACCGTGTTGGCCTCGGTCTCCGGCCTCCGGGCCTCGACGGCGCGCCGGAAGACCCGTTGCAGCGCCGGCGGGACCAGCGTCGACAGCTGCGCCGCGAACGGCGTGAGCAGGTCCGCGGGCGCTGTGGACGTCCAGTCGCCCGCCATGTACGCCTCGCCGAACCCGATCTTCGAGCCGGCCCCGAGCCGGTGGAAGAACGCCGCCGGCCGCACGATCCGCATCACCGGGGAGGCCGGCCCGCCCGCCCCGATGCGCTCGCCGCCGGGGAACACCACCCGCACAGGCAGCGGCGCCGCCGCCCGCCGGAACAGGGTCTCGGCCACCCGCGCCTTCAACGGGGCGTGCGGCGGGACGGCGAGGCCGGGCCACCCACCGTCGACGGGCCGGGGCACCTCACGGTTCACTGCCAGCGGTTGGGCGGTCACCGGACTCCTTCCTGGGGGCTGTGGTCGTGCGAGGCGGGGACGGGCGCCGGACGACGGGCAGTCGGCGCAGCCACAGCGCGATCCCGTGCCGTCGGATCAGGGCCGACACCCGCTGCGGTGCGAGGGGGTGACGCAGCACCGTGGCGGCGAGCGCGGCAGTGGTGACGGGCCGGCGGGTGCCGGTGAGCGTGGCCGTGAGGGCGGTGCCGCCGTCCTGGCGCAGCGACACGGCCAGCGCGAGCTCCGGCCCGGGCACGGGCAGCCGCATGTCGTAGTGCCCGTCCACGGACAGGAACGGCGAGACGTAGAAGTCCTTGGGGACCGTCGCGCGCCGTCCGGGTCGGTGCGCAGCAGGTAGCAGTGCCGCTGCCGGTAGGTGTTGTGCACCTCGCGACCACGCAGGCCAGGTCGCCGGCGGGGCGGTGGCACCAGTAGACCGTGATCGGGTTGAACACGTACCCGAGCACGCGGGCGTGGGCGAGCATCAGGACCCGCCCGCCGTGCAGGTCGATCCCGTGCGTCGCGAGCCAGGCGTCGACGTTCTCCCGGATCGGGCGGGCCGGGTCACCGAGGTGGTCGCGGGCGTCGAACCGGACGAACGGCCGCAGCCACCGCGGAAGCCGGGGCAGGTCGTCGAGGTCCACCAGCCACAGGTGGAGCCGATGCCGGAACGCGCGACGCAGGCGCTGCACGCGGACGTGGCGCACCTCGGCGTCGTAGAGGGCGGGCGTCACCACGCGCTCACCACGCGGCGCCCAGCGCCGCGGCGGCCCGCGCCCCGGAGGCACAGCCGTCCTCGTGGAAGCCCCAGCCGTGGTAGGCGCCCGCGAAGGCGATCCTGGCGTCGTCCAGCTCGGGGAGCCGGCGCTGCGCCGCCACCGACGCGGCGTGTAGACGGGGTGCTCGTAGCTCATCCGCGCGATCACCCGCTCCGGGTCGACCTGCGCAGCGCCACCGAGCGTCACGATGTAGTCGTCGGGCTCGCAGAGCCGCTGCAGCCGGTTCATGTCGTAGCTGACCAGCACGGGCGCGTCCGCCACGGAGCACGCCGGTTTCAGGTAGTTCCACGACGCCCGCGCCGCCGCCCGGCGCGGCAGCACCGACGTGTCGGAGTGCAGCCACGTCTCGTTGCGCGAGTACGTGAAAGCACCCAGCACCTCGCGTTCGGCGGTGGTCGGCGCGGCGAGCAGGGCGAGCGCCTGGTCCGGGTGCGTCGCGACGACCGCGTGGTCGGCCTCGTGCACGGCGCCCGCGTCGTCGCGGACGCGCACACCCGCCGCCGTGCGTTCCAGGGCCCGCACCGGCGTGCCGACGCGCACCGCGGCGAGGTTCTTCGCCACGCGCTCGACGTAGGCCCTGGAGCCGCCCACGACCGTCCGCCACCGCGGTGACCCGCCGACCGACAGCAGCCCGTGGTGGCCCAGGAACGTGAACAGATAGCGGGCCGGGTAGTCGAGGGAGACGCGTTCGCCCGCGGACCACACCGCGCTCACCACGGGCAGCAGGAAGTGCTCCGTGAAGTAGGGCGAGTAGCCCCCGATCGCCAGGAACGCGCCCAGCGGTGCGTCGCCGGCGCGCTCGTCGGCGACCACGCGGCGGGCGTGCCGGTGGAACCGCAGCACCTCCCCGAGCAACCGCAGGTAGGTGGGCCGGGCGAGGTTGGACGCCTGCGGGAAGAGCCCGCCCGGGCCGCGCGCCCCGGCGTACTCCAGCCCGCAGCCGTCGCACCGCACGCTCATCGACATCTCCGACTCCTGCGTCGGCACGCCCAGCTCGCCGAACAGCCGCAGCAGGTTCGGGTAGGTCCGGTCGTTGTGCACGATGAACCCCGAGTCGACGAACGCGACGGCGCCGTCGGAGCTGACCACCTCGTGGGTGTGGGCGTGGCCGCCGAGGCGCCCGTCGGCCTCGAACAGGGTGACGTCGTAGCGGCGCTGCAGCAGGTACGCGGCGGTCAGCCCGGCCACGCCGGAGCCGATCACCACCGCGGTCGGACGGCTCACCGGAGCCTCCGGCTCATCGGGACCTCCACGTGGACCTCCACGGCTGATGCGAAGCGGGAACGGCGGCCCGCAGGCCCGCGGGGACGGGCTCCCGCATGGCGTTCGCAATCACCGGGTCCTCCGGTTCGATCCCCAGCTCGCCGAGCACGAACCGGCGCACGAGCCGCTGCCAGTCGCCGGCTCGGGCGAGCATGTAGTGACCCGCCCCCGGCAACTCGAACCGGGCCGTCCGGGCGGTCACCCGCCTCGCGCGGACCGCGTAGGCGTAGGACTCCCGGGGGTCGGTGAAGCGCTCCCGGTCGCCGTGCGCGATCAGCACCGCGCGCCCGGCGAGCTGCTCCACCGGGTCGCCGCGCTCCAGCCACGGCGCGAGGCCGCACACCGCGGTCACGTTCGGCGACCCGGCCGCCGCCAACGCGGCCCGCCCGCCCATCGAGTGGCCGACCAGCACCACCCGCGCCCCGGGGTGGCGCACCGCGATCTCGCCGAGCGCCCACGCCGCGTCGGGCACCGGGTCCCGCGCCGGGGCGTTCCAACCCCGGTAGCGGTAACGCAGCAGGTAGACCGCCGCGCCCGCGGCGCCGGTGGCCACCCGAACGGCAGCATCCGCACGTACGTCAGCCGCCTGCGGCCACCGCTGTCCCGGCTCACCGAACGGCCCCCGTGGAGCAGCAGCACCACCCCCGGGGCACCGCGGACCCGCCGGCCCACCGCGTCGAGTCGAGGCAGGACGCTCTCGGGCACGTACACCTCACAGACGCCGGGGGGAGCCGGGAACACACCGGCATTCGGCCGACGCGGCCTTCCCGGACCTCAGATGAGTCGAGCATCACGTTCCTGGCGCGTCCGCATGCCGTGGGGCAGCGACCGGACGCCACCGGCGGGCCCGTGCCGTGCTGCGCTGACCCTGCCGAGATCGGCGCCGGGCGAGGAGGGGAGAACCGTGCCCGGCGCGGGAGTCGGCTTGCCCGGCAGCCGGGCCGCGAAGCGGCCTCGGCTCAGCCCCGGTTCGCGGTGAACGTGTAGTCCGCCGTTCCCAGCGCGTCCGAGCGGATCTGCAGGACGTAGCGGACGGCGGGGTCGGGGAGGGGGATGGGGTCGGCCGTGCCGCACACCGGGCGGGCGCCGGCGAAGGCGTTGGTCGTCGCGTCGAAGACCTCCGCGACCAGGCCCGGTTCGCACTGCGCCGGCAGGTCCGCCAGCCGGACGGCGGTGGCGCCGTCGGCGGCGAAGACGTACCGGTCCACCCGCCCGCGGGCGTCGAGGCGGCCGGTGTGGCGCTCGGTGCCGAGTGCGATGTCGGTGGTGCGCACCTTGATCGTCACGACCGTGAACGCGTAGTCGCCCGCGTCCGGCTTCACCGGCGCGATCTCCAGCTGGTACGGCCGGGCGGGGTCGAGCCCGCGGAACGTCACGGCGCCGCCGTCGCAGGGGAAGTTGCTGCCGGAGACGTCCACGAGGTTGACGCTGAACGTCTGGTCGCAGCCGCCGGCCGGGCCCTTCCAGTCGGCGACGACCACCGCGTCGGCGCCGCCGAGGTCGAGGTCGTAGCGGACGGCGGCGCGCCCGGGTCGACGTGCCCGGTCACCGTCCGCCCGTCCGTGAGGCGGGTGCCACCGCCGACCGGCGGCGGGGTGCCGGGGGACGTCCGGCTGCCGGCGACGGCCGCGTCGGCGAACCCGGCGTCCCCGGTGGCCGCGACGTCGACGATGCACGCGGGCCGCATCTCCTCGGCGACGCCCAGGTGGCGGCACAGCTCCTCGGCGGCCGCGCGGGCCGGCTCGGGCAGCGGCGGCGCCGGGTCGGGGTAGGTCGGGTCGGTGATCGTCGCCGTGCTCTGGCCGGGGGCGTAGTCGAAGAGCGACTCCTCCTGCGTGATCCGCCAGGTGTCGGCGAAGCGCCGGTAGAGGCCGTCGCGGTCGGCCAGGTCGGCGAACGCGACGGGGGTGCCGTCGCGCGCCTCGACCCGCCCGTCGCGCGGGCCGAACGGGCCGAGCAGGCCGCGCACGTGCCCCTGGCGGGCGTCGGCGAGGTCGACGCCGAGGTCGAGCGCGAGCGGGTTGCGCGACACGCCGACGGCGCTCCCGTCGGGCCACCAGAGGGCGGCCTGGCGCTCGGCGACGCGCAGGGTGGCGCCGCCGGGCAGCGTGGTCGTGCCCGGGGCGACGGGCGGGCCGCCCGCGACGCGGACCTCGATCCCGCTGGTCCCGGCCGGGGTGACGGCGACCCGGTCGCCGCCGGCCCGCACCGCGACGCCGGTGTTGATCGAGAGCGTCCGCGAGCCCGGCACGGGCTGCTGGCGGATCTGGATCTCCATGTCCCCGGTGTCGGCGGCGAGCGCGACGTACTCGCCCACGCCGTGCATGTCGTAGCGCAGCCCGTCGACGGTGACGAGGTGTGGGTCGCCGTAGCTGCCTGCGGAGCCGGCGCCCGGGTGCGGGCCGAACGAGCCGGACCCCGGCTGCGGGTCGGGTGGGCCGGTGTCGCAGCCGGTCGCCCCGCCGCAGTCGGTGAGCGCCTCGGCCTCGCGGAGCATCTCGTCGAGGGTGGCGTCGTCGTAGTCCTGCGGGCAGCCGGCCCAGCAGTAGACGGAGGTCTCCTCCTCCCCGAACTCGACCCCGGCCCCCTCGCCGAGGCTGACGCCGAGGCCGGCCCCGGTCTCGTCCGTCTCGGCGTGCAGCGCGCCGACGCCCAGCCCGAAGTCGGCGACGTTGCTCTTGCCGCTGAACATGTCCAGCGTGGCGTCGGAGCCGTCCGGGCTCCACCGCCGTGCGCACGTGGCGTCGAGGGTGAGGTGTTCGCCCGCGCCCCAGGCGAGGCCACCGCTGGTGTAGCCGCCGAGCTGGTTGCGGGTGGCGGCGATGCCCCAGCGACCCGGTAGCCCACCGGCCCGAGCGCGATGCCCGCGCTGATCCCGATGCTGAAGTTCTCGCAGGTCCGGCCCGGTCGGTGCGGTTCACCGGGTCGGCGCTGACGTACGTGTAGAGGTTCGCGTTCCCGCCGTGGACGCCGAGCGGGTCGGGGGCCGTCCAACGGCCGGCGGCGGGCAGGTAGTCGCGGGCGCCGAAACGGACGAGCCCGGTGTCGGGGTCGGTGATCCCGCCCGCGAACCCGACCGCCTGGAACCCGGGGTCGGCGCCGGCCGGCGCGCCCCAGGCGTCCCGGGTGACGGCGCCGTGCACGCTCCCGTCGGCCGCCGACACGGCGAGCACCGGGCTGCCGGTGGCGTCCACGACCTCCAGGAAGTCGGTGCCGTCCTTCGTCACGTAGAGCGGGGCCGAGCCCTCGCCGTAGACGTAGCGCGCGGTCACGCCGCCGGCCGGGTCCACCTCCGCGGCCGGGCGCAGCCCGTCGCCGTAGACGAGCCCGCCGGTCACGGCCCCGTCGACGGCCCGCGCGACGCGCCGCCCGAACACGTCGTTCACGTACGTCACGGGCGGGGCCTGCGGACGTTCGACGGCGAGCAGCACGCCGGAGCGGTCGTAGCGGTAGGCCGTGGTGCCGGTCGCGTCGGTGGCGGACGCGAGCCGGCCGGCGCCGTCGTACGCGAACCGGGTGCCGCCCGACTCCAGCAGCGAGTTGCGCCCGTCGTACACCGCGCGGGTGGTGGTCGCGTCCGGTGCGGTCACGGACGTCCGGTTGCCGGCCTGGTCGTAGCCGTAGCGCGTGACCTGCCCGTCGCGGGTGACCTCGGCGAGCCGGCCCGCGGCGTCGTACGCGTAGCCGGTGCGGCTCGTGGTGCCGCCGGCCGTCACGGTCTCGGTGACGACCCGGCCGAGCCGGTCGCGCTCCCAGGCCAGCTCGGCCACGGGGGCGTTGTCCCTGGTCACGGTCTCGCGCAGCGGCGCGCCGAAGCCGTCGTACTCCCAGGTCCGGACGAGGGAGCCGAGCGTCTCCCGGACGGGACGGCCGGTCGCGGGGTCGCGTTCCACGGCCAGCGCGCCCGCGGTCACGAGCAGCCCGGACGGGTCGTAGCCGTACGCGACGGGCGGGGTGGCGCCGACGGTCTCGTCCGCGACCCGGCCCTGCGGGTCGTACGTCCGCGCCACGGTGACGTCGAACGGGCCCTGCGTGCGCTCGGCGACCGGCCGCCCGGCCTCGTACGTGACGGTGGTGCGCGCGCCCGGCCCGGTCGCGTCGGCGAGGTGCCCGCCCGCGTACGCGAGCTGCCACGGGCCCGCGCCGGAGTCGACGGCGACGGCCCGGCCCGCGGGGTCGCGGGTGATCGTCTGCGCGCCGTCCGGCCAGGTCACGCCGGTGAGCCGGCCGGCCGGGTCGTAGGCGAAGGTCGCGAAGCGCGGGCCGCCCTCGCCACCGGGCGCGGCGATCGCGGCGACCTGCCCGCCGGGCCCGCGGGTCAGCCGGTTCTCGGACTGGCCGGGCGCCGCGTACCCGGTGAGCCGCCCGGCCGCGTCGACGTCGAAGGTGACGCCCTGCTCGCCCGGCCCGGCGCTGCCGGCGAGCGTGCCGTCCGGGGCGAAGGTGCGCACCGCGGTGCCCCCGAGCGGGTCGGTCACGGTCGTGCGCTCCGGCTCCACGGCGTACGTCCAGGTCCGGCGCTCGGGGCCGGTGCCCAGGTGGGCCGCGGTGAGCCGCCCGCGTTCGTCGTACTCGTACGCCTCGGCCGGGCGATCCGGGCCGGTGCGGGCGACGAGCCGGCCGGCGTCGTCGAACGCCGTCTCGGTGGTGCGCCCGGCCGGGTCGGTCCGGGTGGCGACGCGCCGCCCGGGGTCGTAGCCCAGCTCCCACCGGGCACCGTCGACGGTGATCGTGGTCGTCGTGGCCTGCCCGGCGTCCGGGCGCGCCGGGTCGCCGCCGCTGCGCTCCTCGTGCAGCGTGGCGCCGCCGGCCGTCACCGCGGCCGTGACCGGCGCGTCCATGCCCCAGCGCGGGTCCGGGGCGAGGTCGATCGTGACGGTCCGCCCGTCCGGCAGGTCGAGCACCCGCCGGGCGCGGTCGCGGTGAGCCGCGTGGTGTCGCCCGCGGCGTCGACGTGCGTGCGCACGCCGCCGGTCTCGACCACGTCCCGGGTGACGGCGCCGGTCGCGTCCGTCGCGGTGACGGTCACCGCGGAGCCGGCCACCGACCGCGCGTAGGTGGTGGTCCCGCCGGTGCCGTCGGTGCGCGAGGTGAGCAGGCCGGTGCGTCGTAGGCGAAGGTCGTGGTGACGCCCGCGGCGTCGGTCCAGCCGGTGAGCAGGCCGCCGGGGTCGCTGGTGAGCCGCGCGGCGCCGCCGTCCGGGTAGCCGACGGTGGCGAGCGCCCCCTGCTCGACGGCCAGCGCGGTGCTCGGTCCCGCCGAGCTGTCCAGCCGCACGGGCCGGCCGTCGGCGTCGCGCACCACGGTGAGCGCGGGGCCCGACCGCGGGGTCACGACGCCAGCCCGTGCGCATCCCACGTGAACGTCAGGCGCGAGGCGCCGGTCACGCCGTCGTACACGGCGAGGACCCGCCCGTCCGCGTCGAAGACGTCCACGGTGGCGCCGTCCACGGCGGCGACGGCGAACCGGCCGTCGCCCAGCGGCACCGGTGTGACGGCCCGCGGCCGCCCGGTGCCGCTGACCAGCGTGCGGGTCGCCGGGTCGAGGGAGTCGAGCACGTCGAGCGTCCAGCCGCCGAGGCCGACCGGCGCGGCGGGCGGGGCGGGGTCCGCGGTGCGGCCCGGGGCGCGGTCGCTCGCGTACGTCAGCCGGAACGCGGAGCCGGCGATCGGCAGCGCGGCGTACGCGACCAGGCGCGGGCACGGCAGCAGCCCGAGGTCGTCGCAGGCCGCGGCGGCCGCGGCGGGCGGCGGGGTCACGACGGACGTGCAGGCCGCGACCGGCAGGGTGACCAGCGCGGCGGCGAGCGCCACGAGCCGGACGGCGAGACGGCGGGACACGGTCACCGGCCCTTCCGGGGGTGGGCCCCGCGGCGCAGGACCAGCCAGATCACCGCGGTCACGGCGACGGTCAGCAGCAGGAGCACGGCGAGGTCGAACGCCCACTGGCCGGCCTCGGCCGTCCAGAGCGGGTCGAGGTCGGGGTCGGGGTTGCCGGGGGTCTGGCGGTAGGCGGTGGTCGCGACGGTCATCGCGAAGCCCCACCGCGACGGCACCAGCCAGGCGACCTGCTCCAGCGGCGGCTGCCCGTGCAGCGGCATGACCATCCCGCACAGGGGCACCTGCAGCAGCAGGATCACGGCGAGGATCGGCATGCCGCGGTCGGCGTTGGCGATGAGCGCGGAGATCAGCAGGCCCTGCACCATCGCCGCCAGCGCGACCGCGACCAGCGCGACGGTGATCTCGACGACGCCGTCGTCGAACACCAGCGGCGCGTCCGGCGGTTCCTTCCCCCAGAGCCCGGCCACGGCGAGGATCACCGCCTGCACGCTCGTGATCAGGCCCAGCACCACGAGCTTCGACGACAGGTAGGCGCCGAGGGAGAGCCCGATGGCCTGCTCCCGCTGGACGATCGACCGTTCCTTGACCAGCTCGCGGACCGCCCCGATCGACCCGATGAACGCGCACCCCAGCACGAGCACGAGCATCAGCCGCGCGTTGTCGCCGTTGGCGTCGAAGCCGCTGGCGACCCAGCGCAGCCACGAGAGCCCGTAGTCGCTCGGGAGCAGCTGCGCGATCAGGGCGAAGACCAGCGGCAGCGCGACGAGGGAGAGCGCGAACGTGCGGTCGGCCGCGATCACCGCGAGGTAGCGGCGGGCGAGCACGGCGAACTGGCGCAGCGCCGGCTGCTGGCGCGGCTGCGCCTCCGGCACCGCGCGGGCCGCGGGCGCGGGCGGGCCGCGGCGGGCGGGGTGCCGTACCTGGCGTACTCCGGGGACGCCCGGAACCGGGCCGTCCAGTCGACGTCGCGGGAGCGGTCGAGCAGCAGGAACATGTCGGCGAAGTCGCGCTGGCCGAAGTACGCCAGCGCCTCGCCGGGCGGGCCGAAGTAGGCGAGCTTGCCGCCGGACGCGAGCACGAGCAGCCGGTCGCACAGGTCCAGCTGCGCGGGGGAGTGCGTGACGACCACCACCGTGCGCCCGTCGTCGGCGAGGTCGCGCAGCGTCTGCATCACGGACTTGTCCATGCCCGGGTCGAGCCCGGACGTCGGCTCGTCGAGGAAGAGCAGCGACGGGCGGGTGAGCAGCTCCAGCGCGACGCTGGTGCGCTTGCGCTGCCCGCCGGACAGCGTGCTGATCCGCTGCTTGGCCTGGCCGGTGAGGCCCAGCTCGCCGATCACCTCCTCGACGCGCGCGTTGCGCTCGGCCGCCGGGGTGTCGGCGGGGAAGCGCAGCTCGGCGGCGTAGCGCAGGGCGCGGCGCACGGTGAGCTGCGGGTGCAGGATGTCGTCCTGCGGGACGAGGCCGATGCGCTGGCGCAGCTCGTCGTAGGACGCGTACAGGTCACGGCCGGCGTAGCGGACCTCGCCGGAGTCGGCCGGGCGCTGCCCGGTCAGCGCGCCGAGCAGCGTGGACTTGCCCGCCCCGCTCGGCCCCACGACGGCCAGCAGGCTGCGCCGGGGCAGCGCGAACCCGACGCCGTCGAGCAGCCGCCGTCCCGACCGCGTGACGACCAGGTCGTCGGCCTCGAACGAGATGTCGCCCTCGTCGGTGTACTCGACGAGCGTGCCGCCCTCCAGGTGCAGCAGCGCGTGGCCGATGCCGACGATGTCGCCCGCGCCGATCGGGGCCTCGGTGACCCGGCGCCCGTTCACGAACGTGCCGTTCCAGCTGCCCAGGTCGACGATCCGCCACTGCGTCCCGGCCTGGCGCAGCTCGGCGTGGTGGCGGGAGACGAGCGGGTCGGTGAGCACGACGTCCGCACCCGGGTCGCGGCCGATCACGACCGCCGCCGTCCCGACGGGGTGCGACCTAGCGTGGCCCCGCACCGCGCCGGGGAGGAACGCCGTGGCCGAACGGGCCTTCGATCTCGATCATCATCTCGATCACCGACGCGTTGAGCCGCCGCCGGACGTCCCCCGGCGCGTGCTCACCGCCGTCGAGTTCGACGTCCTGTGGGAGCGGCTCGGGCTCGGGCCGACGCCGGTGGTCCTGCGGCTGGAGTCGCCGAGCCGCACCGAGCTGGCGCGCCGCTCGGTGGCCGCGGCCGGCTGGCAGGCGCTGCGGGAGCGCGGGCTCGCCGGGCCGGCCGGGCCCGACCCCGAGCTCACGCGGCTGCTGCACCTGCTCGCCCGGCCGCTCCGTCAGCTGGAGCTGCGGGCCGTGTGGGGCCACCGGGTCCGGGCCGTCGCCGCCGGGCGGCCGGGGGCCGGCGCGGTCGCCGTCCGGCAGGACGCGACGGTGGCGCTCACGCCCTGCACGTCGCTGCCGTCCGGGCTGCTCACGGCGTTCCCGCCGGCTCGGCCCGCCATCGGGCGGACGTGCACGGTGCCGGCCGACGCGCTGGCCGCGGCACTGGCCGCCCCGCCCGCGCACCGCCGGGCCGTGCTCACCGGACGCGGCCTGCCGCCCGGCGAGGCCGGGCTGCTCGACCGCATGCTGACGGGCGGGCGCGGCACCGCCCGGGTCGTGGCGCTCGCCGCGGACCGCTGGGGCGTTCTGCACCGCTCCGGCGGCGGGTTCGGCGTGCTCGACGGCCGTCACGGACGGCTCCTGCACACCCGCGCCACCGACGCGGACGGCGTCGCGTGGAGCACCCTCGCCTCCGTCGACGACGCCGGCCTGCGGCAGCGGATGGACGGGCTGCTCGGCGCGGCCGCGCTCGGCTGAGCGGCTACTCGGTGCGCCCGGCGGGCACACCGCGCCCGACGACGGCACCGGCGACGCCGGCCACCACCGTCAGCACGGCGAGCAGCACCGGCACGAAGCCGAGGCCGCCGACGAGCAGGCCGATGGCGGCGGACGTGCCGCCGACCGCGAGGCCGGTGCGGGCGATGGCGGCGCCGGTGCGGTCGCGCGAGACGTAGCGGGCCGCGGCGGCCGTCAGCAGGATCGCGACGAGCCCGGCGAACGGCGCGGCCACCGCGAACGGCGGCACCACGAAGAACAGGGCGTCGTCCACGAGCTGCGCGCCGAGCCCGGCGAGCAGCACCGGCCCGACGGGAATGCGGGTGGTGGCAGGCAGAGTGGTCATGGCTCCGATGCTCCGGCCGCGGGCCGCCGCGACCATCGGGGATGACCCGGAGCCGCACCCCGGGATCGGCGCGTACCGTCGCGGCCATGACCCGGATCGGCCGTCTCCTGTCCGTGGCCGCGGCGGCGCTCGCCGGTGCGGCCGTGGCCTCCGAACTGCGCAAACCGCCCGCCGAACGGACGTGGCACGGGCAGGTGGCCGGCGTGCCCTACGACTTCCGTGCACCGACCGTCGACAAGGTGCTGTCGCGCATGTGGGCGCCGGACAACCCGGCGCTGCTGGTGCCGCACGTCTTCGGCGTCGGCTGGACGGTCAACCTCGCCTCGGTGGCCGGGCTGGTGGGGCAGGTCAGTCGAGATCTCCGTGGCGCATCAGCTGGCGACCCGCCTCGGTGATCGACCCCGACAGCGACGGGTAGACCGAGAACGTGTGCGCCAGATCGGCCACCGTCAGCCCGTTCTGCACGGCGAGCGCGATCGGCAGGATCAGCTCACTGGCCACCGGCGCCACCACCACCCCGCCGACCACCACACCCGTGGCCGGGCGGCAGAACAGCTTCACGAACCCGCGGCGCAGCCCCTGCATCTTCGCCCGCGGGTTCGTCGAGAGCGGCAGCATGATCGTGCGGGCCGGCACCTCACCCGCGTCGATCGCGCGCTGGCTGATCCCGACCGTCGCGATCTCCGGCCGGGTGAACACCGCCGCCGCCACCGTCTTCAGCTTGATCGGCGCCACACCCTCGCCCAACGCGTGCCACATCGCGATCCGGCCCTGCATCGCCGCCACCGACGCCAGCATCAGCACACCCGTGCAGTCACCCGCCGCGTAGACACCCGGCACCGACGTCCGCGAGACCCGGTCGACCGGGATGAACCCGCCGCGACCGGTCTCGACACCGATCTTCTCCAGCCCGATACCGGTGGTGTTGGGCACCGAGCCGACCGTCATCAACGCGTGCGACCCGCTCACCGTGCGGCCGTCGGCCAGCGTGACGAGCACCCCGTCACCATCACGCTCCACCGAGTCCGCGCGGGCCTGCGACAGGATCCGCACACCGCGCTCGGCGAACACGTCCTGCAACACCGCGGCCGCGTCCGCGTCCTCACCGGGCAGCACGCGGTCACGGCTGGACACGAGCGTGACCTGCGCGCCCATCTCGACGTACGCCGAGACGAACTCCGCGCCCGTCACCCCCGAACCCACCACGACCAGATGCTCGGGCAGCTCCTGCAGGTCATACAGCTGCCGCCAGGTCAGGATGCGCTCCCCGTCCGGGACGGCGTCGGGCAGCACCCGCGGCGTGGCGCCGGTCGCGACCAGCACGACATCGGCCGGCAGCTCCTCCCGGGAGCCGTCCTGCAGGCGGACCTCCACCAGGTGCGCGCGCGCGCCGAGGGCTCATCGGTGAACGCGGCCGTGCCCCGCACGATCCGCACCCCCTCCCGCTCCACCCGCGCCCGGACATCCGCCGACTGAGCCAGCGCCAGCCCCTTCACCCGGGCGTGCACCGTGGGCAGATCGACGCCGATCGCCTTCTGGTCGGCCGTCACACCCAGGTCAGCGCCCGGTGCATCTCGACCCGGACCCCGGCCGAGGAGATGAACGTCTTCGACGGAACGCAGTCGTCCAGCACACACGCACCGCCCATCCCGTCGCGCTCGACCACGGTGACGTCACTGCCGTGCTGGGCCGCGACCAGCGCCGCCTCGTACCCCGCGGGGCCCCCGCCCATGATCACGATCCGGGTCAAGTGGGTGCTCCTCCGCGCTTCGTCCGGTTCCCCCAGCACGGTACGCGCCGGAGACCGCTCTACTCTGTGGCGGTGCCGCTGTACGCCGCCTACGGGTCGAACATGGATCCCGGCCAGATGAAGGAGCGGGCCCCGCACTCGCCGATGATCGGCACGGGGTGGCTCATGGGCTGGCGTCTGACGTTCGGCGGCGAGGACTACGGGTGGGAGGGCGCGCTCTCCACCGTGGTCGAGGACCCCCAGTCGCAGGTGTTCGTCGTGCTCTACGACGTCTCCGTGCTGGACGCGCCGCAGCTCGACCGCTGGGAGGGCGGCGAGCTGGGGCTGCACAAGAAGCTGCGGCTGCGGGTGCACACCCTCGACGGCGACGTGCTGGCGTGGGTCTACGTCCTGGACGCGTACGAGGGCGGGTTGCCCAGCGCCCGGTACCTCGGCGTGATCGCCGACGCGGCGGAGCAGGCCGGCGCCCCCGACGACTACACCTCCGCCCTCCGCACCCGCCCCAGCCGCAAGTCCCTCTGACCCACCCACCCGCGAGTCGCCGAAAAACTGCGCGCGAGTCGCTGGAAAAGTGTGCGCGAGTTGCGCACTACGCCGGACGCTCCCGATGCCGGCGCCCCTGGAGCACGCGCGACGTCCGCTTCCGGAGGTCGACGCCGCGGCAGAGGAACGCCTCGGCGAGCGCTCTCTCGAACCGGTCCGGGCGGGCGAGGTCGTCGGCCTCCACAGTGATCACGATCCATCCGCGCCGCCGGAGGTCCTCCGCACGTGCGTGATCCCGTTCCTCCCGTCCGACGTGGAACGCGTAGCCGTTGTACTCGACCGCGATGCGCAGGTCCGGCCACGCGTAGTCGAGCCGGTGGACCTCGCGCCCGTCAGGGTCGCGCAGCGACCAGTTGACCTCCGGGGCCGGGAACCCGGCGTCCACGATGCGGTAGAGGAACCAACTCTCCGCGGGTGAGGCGGCCAGGCCCGTCGCAACCGTGAGCAGAGCCAGGCCGCGCCGGGTGCCGCGCGGGTCGCTGCGCCGCGCTATCCGGTCGGCGACGTCCGCCCTGAAGCCGTCGCGGCGGCTGGGCTCCTGCAGCGCCAGCGCCTCGTCGGCGAGCGCGAGCGCGTCGGTGGGACGACCGCGGCACAGCACGTCGGCGACCACCCGGCCGAGGCAGAGCACGGGCAGCCCGTCGCGCTCGTCGAGGTCGGCGTCGAACGGACGGGCGTTGTGCACGACGAGACCCGGCCGGGACCGCACGGGCCGGCCGTACGGGACGACCACGTGCACGGGAAGCGGGTCAACGCCGCGGCAGCCGTGGAGGAACGCGGCCGAAGGCCCGGCCAGCGCGGATCCCGGCCGGGCCACCACGAGCGCGGCGGTCGCGAGCGCATGGGGATCGGTCGCCCGGGGGGCCTCCACGAACGCACCCGCCCACGGCACGATCCACTCCCCCGACTCGTAGCGCCGCCGCACCTCCTGCACGCCGAGAGTCGCGATGGCGGACTTGCGCGAGATGGCCCCGTGCAGGAGGCCGGTGATCGCTTCCATGCGGCCAGGATGCGGCGGGCCGGATAGGTCGTCCGGGGGAACCGCGGAACTGGGGACAGCCCACCCACGATGTGGACAACTCCCGTCGTCACAACTCGCGCGCACTAATCCAGCGACTCGCGCGCACTTTTTCGGCGACTCGCGGGGGTGGTTAGGGGGTGAGGAGGGTGTGGGCTTCGGTTCTCAGGGTGGACAGGCGGGTGGTGGCTGTCTTGCGGGCCGCGTCGAGGCCCTCGTCCCCCACCGGCTCCACGACCTCCAGGTACGCCTTGAGCTTGGGTTCCGTGCCGCTCGGCCGGACCACCAGCCGCTCCCCGGGCCGGCGCAGGACCAGCACGTCGGGGGCGGGGAGCTCCACCGTCCAGCCCGCCGGAGGACTGCTGCGGATCCGGGCGGCGGCCGCGTCGCGCGCCGCCGGTTCCAACCGCAGCGACACGCCCTCGGTGAGGTGCACGCCGTGGGCGAGCGCGAGCTCGTCGAGCCGGTCGGCAGGCCACCGCCGGCCGCCTTGAGCCCGGCCGCCAGGTCGGCGGCCAGCACCGCGGCGGCGATCCCGTCCTTGTCGCGTACGGCGTCCGGGTCGACGCAGTAGCCGAGCGCCTCCTCGTACCCGAACACCAGCCCCGGCCCGCCGCGGACGATCCACTTGAACCCGGTGAGCGTCTCGGCGTAGCGCGCCCCGTAGGCCGCCGCGACCGACCGCAGCATCGACGACGAGACGACGGTGGTCGCGACGAGCGGGTCGGTGTACCCGCCGTGGCGCAGCAGGTGGTCGCCGAGCAGCACGCCGGTCTCGTCGCCGGTGAGCATCCGCCACCCGTCCGGCGTCGGGACGGCGAGCGCGCACCGGTCGGCGTCCGGGTCGAGCGCGACCGCGAGGTCGGCGCCGACGTCGGCGGCGAGCGCGAGCAGCGCGTCGGTGGCGCCGGGCTCCTCCGGGTTCGGAAAGGCGACGGTCGGGAAGTCCGGGTCCGGCACCGCCTGCGTCGCGACGACGTGCACGTCGGTGAACCCGGCCCGGTGCAGCGCGTGCACCGCCATCGCACCTCCGACGCCGTGCAGCGGCGTGAGCGCCACCTTCAGGCCCCGGGCCGGCCCGCGCGGGAGGACGGCGACGCGGTCCAGGTAGGGCTCGGTGACCTCGGCCCAGCCGGCCGGGTTCGCGGTCGGCACGGCGACGGCGGCCGGCGCGGCCGCGATCGCGCCTCGATCTCGGCGTCGGACGGCGGGGCGAGCTGGGCCCCGTCGGCGAGGTAGACCTTGTACCCGTTGTCGGCCGGCGGGTTGTGCGACGCCGTGATCTGCACCCCGGCGACGGCCCCGACGTTCCGCACGGCGTAGGCCAGCAGGGGCGTCGGCTGCGGCTCGGACAGCATCAGCGCGTGGAACCCGGCGCCGGCCAGCACCTCGGCCGCGGCCGCGGCGAACGCCTCGGAGCCGTGCCGCGCGTCCCGTCCGACGACAACCGTGCCCCGCATGCCATCGGGCACCGTGCCCTGCACGCCATCGGGCACCGTGCCCTGCACGCCATCGGGCATCGTGCCGCGGGCGCCGTCGCGGGCCAGCCACGCCGCGAGCCCGGCCGTCGCCCGGCGCACGACCGCGACGTTCATCCCGGACGGCCCGGCGCGCACCGGCCCGCGCAGCCCGGCCGTGCCGAACCGCAGCGGCCCGGACATGCGGTCGGCCAGCTCCTCGGCGGCCCCGGCGGTGCCGACCATGGCCCCGGCCAGCACGCGCTGCAGCTCCTGGCGGGTCACCGGGTCCGGGTCGTCGGCGATCCAGCGCATGGCCGCGTCGCGCAGGTCGGGGCGCAGCGCCACGGGTCAGGCCTTCGCGACGAGGTCGCGCAGCAGCTCGCCCATGCGCTGGGCCGCCGCGGCGCCGGCCGCGAGCACCTCGCTGTGGTCCAGCGGTTGGCCGGACAGGCCCGCGGCGATGTTCGTGACGAGCGACAGCCCGAACACCTCGACGCCGTCGGCCCGCGCGGCGATGGCCTCCAGCACCGTCGACATCCCGACGAGGTCGGCCCCGAAGGTGCGCAGCATGAGGATCTCGGCGGGCGTCTCGTAGTGCGGCCCGGGCAGGCCCGCGTAGACGCCCTCGGTCAGCTCCGGGTCGATCTCGCGGGCCATCGCGCGCAGCCGCGGCGAGTAGAGGTCGGTGAGGTCGACGAACCGGGCGCCGACGAGCGGCGACCGCGCGGTGAGGTTGAGGTGGTCGGAGACCAGCACCGGCTGCGACGTGCATGCCCTCGCGGATGCCGCCCGCGGCGTTGGTGAGCAGCACGGTGCGGCAGCCGGCCGCGGCCGCCGTGCGGACGCCGTGCACGACCGGCTCGACGCCGTGGCCCTCGTACAGGTGCGTGCGGCCGAGCAGGACGAGCGCCCGGCGCTCGCCGACGGCCACCGAGCGGACGGTCCCGCCGTGCCCGGCCGCGCCCGGCGCCCGGAACCCGGGCAGCTCGGCCATCGCGACCTCGTGCGCGGGCGTCCCGATGACGTCGGCGGCGGGCCGCCAGCCGGAGCCCAGCACCACGGCGACGTCGTGGGTGCCGACGCCGGTCGCGGCGGCGATGGCCGCCGCGGCGGCCGCGGGCGATGCGTCGGGCGCGCTCATGCGCCGCAGCTTAGGAGATCAGGCGGTGGTGGGCGCGAACCCGCGCGCGAGCACGTCGAACAGCTCGGCCGAGGTCGAGCCGGCCGCGCGCTCGGGCACGGTGAGCGTCAGCGCCCATGCACCCTGCCCGGCGGGCACGATCCGGCGCCACGACGTGCGGTCGTCCGCGGCGTAGCTGACCTGGATGCCGCCGTCCGCGGTGGGGGTGGGCGGTTCCAGCACGGTGCCGGGCACGGCCTGCCCGTCCTGGACGGACGCGAGCCGCTCCACGGTCAGCTCCTCGCTGCCGTCCGGGCTGACGAAGCTGACGGACGGCCGGCCGCCGAGCGGCTCGTTCTGGAACGCCGACCAGTTGCGCGGCACCGGGACGGAGAAGCCCAGCCCGTCGCTGTGCTGGGAGACGGCGGTGTTCGAGGACGTCACGTTGAGCGTGGTGAACGGGGACTGCCCGCCGAGGGCGCGGGTGGCCGACCAGCCGAGCAGCACCCCGACGAGCACGACCGCCGCGCCGGCGAGCAGCAGCCCGACCGCCGCTCCGCCGGTGACGGTGGCCGGCGCGGGTGGGCGGCGGCTGCGCGCGGCGGGCCGCGGCCGCCCGGGGCCCGGCAGACCGCCGACGGGCCCCATCTGGCCGGGCATCGGACCGGGCGAGGTCGCGAGCGGCGACCCGCCCACGGGCGCGCGGGCCCCGGTCGCGCGGGCGGCAGCAGGGCCGGCGCCGGACGCGATCGGGCGCCGGTCAGCTCGGTGCGGGCGACGCCAGGGACGGGGATGCCGGCGCCGATCGTCGGGGCGTCCGGCGAGCCGGGTAGAGCGGGTCGTCCGGGTCGTCGATGAGGGGCCGCAGCCGGGAGCGGACCTCCTCCAGCGGCATCCGCGCGTCCGGCTCCTTGCGCATCAGCGCCATGATCACGTCGGCGACGGGGCCGGCGCCGCGCGGACGCGGGACGTCGCCGTCGACGACCTCGGTGATCGTGGCGACCGGGTCGCCGTTGACGTCGTAGGGCGGGCGGCCCTCGACGGCGGCGAAGAGCGTGGCGCCCAGGCCCCAGAGGTCCGCGGCGGGCGTCACGGGCTGGCCGGCGGCGACCTCGGGCGCGATGTACGCGGGCGAGCCGAGCACGAGCCCGGCGCTGGTCATGGGGGCGTCGGCGACGTTGCGGGCGATGCCGAAGTCGGTGAGCTTGACGCGGCCGTCGTCGGCGATGAGCACGTTGCCGGGCTTGACGTCGCGGTGGGTGATGCCGCTGCGGTGGGCGGCGCGCAGCCCGCCCGCGGTGGCGAAGCCGACCACGGCGACCTGCTGGATCGTGAGCGTGCCCTGCTCGCCGATGATCGTCGCCAGGTTGCGCGAGGGCACCAGCTCCATGACGACCATGGGCTCGCCCGCGACGTCGACGACGTCGAAGACCGTGATGATGTTCGGGTGCGACAGACCGCCGAGCGCCCGGGCCTCGCGCATGATGCGCTCGCGCGCCTCCGCGACCTCCTGGGCCGGCACTCCCGGGGGGACCTTCAGCTCCTTGACCGCCACCCGGCGCTGCAGAACCTCGTCGTAGCCCGACCAGACGGTGCCCATGGCACCGGCGCCGAGCAGGTCGGACAGCGTGTAACGGCCGCCGATCCGGCGCACGTTCTCGGCGTCCGGGCCATCCTCTGACACGCACCCATTCTGACCAGCCCTCCCTCACGCTGCGCTGTCGGCCCCCTCGCTAGCCTTCGGGGGGCCTTCACCCGCAGGCGGCATCGGGGGTCGCCGGACCGGGTAGCCCGGGACGTGCGGTCATCCGCCCGCAGCGCCCGGCGTTCGAATGCACGTGCAGCTGCACGCGCCGAACGGGTGCGACACCCGTTCGTCGCAGGAAAACACGACCGTTCGTCACGGCTCCGGCCCGCCCGCAGCAGAACGGCAACACCTCGGCGAGCGTTCGTCCCCATCCCCCGATTCCGGTTGGTCTACCGCCGTCCGGGTGAGCACCATTGGGAGATGCACGTGAGAGCAGTCTCGCCGCACGGCCCGGTGATGCGCCGTGCCGAGGCGAACCGTCCGGAGGTCGACGGGCCAGGTGGTGCCCGGTGACCCTGCTGGAGGCGCACACGGACCTGGTGCCGACCACAGACCTCGCCGTCGCCGACATCGCCGCAGGCAGCGGCCCGGCGTGGCTCGACACGTGGCTCGCCGAGCATCGCGCCGACGTGGTGGCCCTGCGCCGCTCCATCCACGCCGTACCGGAGCTCGGCCGGGCCGAGCACCGCACCACCGAGCTCATCGCGCAGCGGCTGACGGCCGCCGGACTGGAGCCCCGCACTCTCCCGTCCGGCACGGGCCTGGTCTGCGACGTCGGCTACGGCGACCGCTGCGTCGCCCTGCGCGCCGACATCGACGCCCTCCCGCTGCGCGAGGCCACCGGCCTGCCGTACGCGTCCACCGTCGACGGCGTCATGCACGCGTGCGGCCACGACGCGCACACCGCGATGGTGCTCGCCGCAGGGCTGGCGTTCGCCTCCGCCCCGTCGCTGCCCGGCCGCGTCCGCCTGGTCTTCCAGCCCGCGGAGGAGGTCCAGCCCGGCGGCGCGATCGACATGGTCGCCGACGGCGCGATGGAGGGCGTCGACCGCATCTTCGCCCTGCACTGCGACCCGCGGCTGGAGGTCGGCCGCGTCGGCACCCGCGTCGGCCCGCTGACGTCGGCCTGCGACGTGCTGGAGATCCGGCTCACCTCGCCCGGCGGGCACACCTCGCGCCCGCACCTCACGGCCGACCTCGTCGAGGCCATCGGCCTGCTCATCACGCAGCTGCCGCTGCTGCTCACCCGGCAGGTGGACCCCCGTTCGGGCACCGTGCTCGTGTGGGGCGCCGTGCAGGCCGGCGAGGCGGCCAACGCGATCCCGCAGGAGGGCGTGCTGCGCGGCACGCTGCGCACGGCCGACCACGCGACGTGGGGCCAGCTGGAGGAGAAGGTCCGCACGCTCGTCGGGGCGCTGCTCGCGCCCACCGGGGTCGGCTACGTCCTGGAGCACATCCGGGGCGTCCCGCCGGTGGTCAACGAGGCCGTCAGCTCGGGGATGCTGGCGGACGCGGCCGTCGCTGTCGGAGGTCCCGAGGCGGCCACCGGCACCGAGCAGTCCAGCGGCGGCGAGGACTTCGCGTGGTACCTGGAGCACGTGCCGGGCGCGATGGCCCGGCTCGGCGTGTGGTCCGGTCAGGGCCGGATGTACGACCTCCACCAGCCCACCTTCGTGCTGGACGAGCGTGCGATCCCGTTCGGCGCGCGCGTCCTGACGCACGCCACGCTCACCGCGCTCACATCCTGACGGTTCCCTGACGGCCCAGGCATCCCGACGACCCAGCCATCCGACGACCCTGGCATCGCAGCCTGCTCCCCGGGCTGCGATGTCACGGGCGCCGCGATGTCACGGGCGCCGCAGCGCGGCACGGATCTGCGTCACCCACATCGCCGCGATCCGGCGGTAGCCCTCGGCGTTGGGGTGCAGGCCGTCGGACAGCTCGGCCCGGTCCAGCAGGTTGCCGGTGTCGGCGAAGCTCACGGCGCGCCCCTCGGCCCGGTGCCCGGCCACGACCTCGGCCGCACGCCGGGCGAACTCGGCGCGCTCCACGCGGCGGCCCGGCAGCGGCGCCCACACCCCCGCCACCACGACGTGCGCGTCGGACGCCTCGTGCACGGTGTCGAGCAGGGCGTCGAGGCGCTCCGCGGCGACGGCCGCCGGCACGCCCTGGAGCAGGTCGTTCGTGCCCACGTGCAGAAGCACGACGTCCGGGTCGGCGGCGCGCACCCACCCCGCGACGTACGGGAGCATGCGGGCCATCGTCCAGCCGGCGTGGCCCTCGTGGTCGCGGTCGGGCACGGTCGGCGGGCCGTCCTGCTGCGAGCCGACGAGCTCCACGGGGACGCCCGCGGCGGCCATCAGCTGCTGCAGCGGGCCGCGGTAGCCGGCCGTCGACGCGCTGCCGGTGCCGACCGTGCTGGACGCGCCCAGCGGCATGATCCGCACCGGCTCCCGCGGGGTGGCACCGGTGGTGGCACCGGCCCGCACCGGGGTGGGCGCGGGCGCCGGCCCGCGGGCCTGCGCCGCGGTCAGCAGCGCGCCCGCGCAGGCGAGCACCAGCGCGGCACGCACGAAGCCGAGCAGCTTCACGTTCCCCCGATCGGGCGGTCTCGTCGGACACCTGCCGGTCTTGGGCGTCGGTGATCGAGACATGCACGTTACCGAACCGAGACCTGCACGGTGATCATGGCCGTCGGGGCGCCGCGCGTCCAGGCCGATCGCACGGAGGTGGGCCGGACGAGCGGCGCCGAGCGGGAGAGCTAACCTC
Source organism: Pseudonocardia sp. CNS-139 (assembly GCA_001942415.1). GTDB lineage: Bacteria > Actinomycetota > Actinomycetes > Mycobacteriales > Pseudonocardiaceae > Pseudonocardia. The sequence continues at coordinate 4,373 of MKJX01000033.1, read as the reverse complement.
CGGCGATGGCCCGGCTCAAGGTCCACGACGACGCACTGCGGGACCGACTGCTGGAACGGGCCGGCGCGATACTGTCGGCCGGCGGGCTCGCCGCGGTGAGCCTGCGCACGCTCGCCCGCGACTGCGGCACGTCCACGACGGCGGTCTACTCACTCTTCGGGGGCAAACCCGCGCTGCTCACGGCCGTGGTGGACGAGGCGTTCCGCCGGTTCGCCGAGGGGCTGGCGGTCGATCCCGGTGACGACCCGGTCGACGACGTGCTCGGGATGTGCGCGGCCTACCGGCGCGGCGCGCTCGCCGACCCGCACCTGTTCGACGCGATGTTCACCGGCGACCTGCGCCCGGCCGGTGCGGACGCGGCACTGCGGCCGCTGCAGGACCTCGTCGAACGCGCCGTGCTCGACAAGGCGCTGCGGTCCGACCTCGACCCGGCCACGGCCGCCGTCACGCTGTGGTCGACGGTGCACGGCTGGGTGACGCTGCAGCGGCGCGGCCTGCTCCCGGACGGCGCCGGCGCGCAGTTCGAGGACGCGCTGCTCGCCGTGCTCGACGGCTGGCGCGCGCCCGACCCCGCAGCCTGACCGCCCTGACCGGCGGGTACGAGGTGGGTACGACGGACCGGTCGCGTTGCGCCTTCTCCTCTTGGCGCGAGCTGGGCCGGCAGCTCAGACGGCCCCGAACTGCCGGTCGCCCGCGTCGCCGAGGCCCGGGACGATGAACGCGGAGTCGTTGAGCCGCTCGTCCACGCTCGCCGTGACGACCCGCACGGGCAGCCCGCTCGTCCGCAGCCGCTCGACGCCCTCGGGGGCCGCGAGCACGCAGATCGCGGTGACGTCCGTGGCGCCGCGCTCGGTGAGCAGCCCGATGGTGTGCGCCATCGAGCCGCCGGTCGCGAGCATCGGGTCCAGCACGAACACCGGACGGCCGTGCAGCGACTCGGGCAGCGACTCCATGTACGGCACCGGCCGGTGCGTCTCCTCGTCGCGGGCCAGCCCGACGAACCCCATCTGGGCCTCCGGCATCAGCCCGAGCGCGGCGTCGGCCATGCCGAGCCCGGCGCGCAGGACGGGCACCAGCAGCGGCGGGTCGGAGAGCCGGTAGCCGGTGGTGCGCGCGACGGGGGTGTGCAGCGGGGCCGCGGCCAGCGGCGCGTCGCGGGTGGCCTCGTAGATCAGCATCAGCGTCAGGTCGCGCAGCGCGGCGCGGAACGCGGCGTTGCTGGTGCGCGCGTCCCGCAGCTCGGACAGGCGCGCTTGGCCAGCGGGTGGTCGACGACCTGGACGTCCATGGCGGGAAGGTTAGAACGTCAGACGCCCGCCGGCGCCGCCTCGCCCTCCGCGATCTTCCGCCGGTCGTAGTCGGCGCGGGCCGCGGCGACCTCGCCCTGGTGCGTCTCGGTCCACGCCACGAGGGCCTGGGTGGTCTCCAGCAGCGTGGTGCCCAGCTTCGTCAGCTCGTAGTCGACGCGCGGCGGCACCACGGGGTGCACGGTGCGGCGGACGAGTCCGTCGCGTTCGAGCTGGCGCAGCGTGACGGTGAGCATGCGCTGGCTGACGCCGTCGATCTCGCGGCGCAGCTGGGTGAAGCGCAGCGTCCGGCGGTCGAGCAGCGCGATGACCAGCAGCGACCACTTGTCCGCGATCCGGTCGAGGATCTGGCGGACCTCGCAGTCCTCCCGCGTGTCCCACTGGTAGGCGTCGTTGTAGGGCCCGTCGGTGTCGCAGCAGTGACTCGGTGACCTCGAAGTGCCTTCTTCCACAGCTGTCGATGGTGACGCACGATGCGGTCGGTTACAAGAAGGAACCGTGACGGATCGACCGAAACGAGGCACTGGTGTCCGTATCCCCGTCCCCGACGCTCCCCGACGAGCGCCTGACCCGCCACGCGTGGGGACTGCTCCTCGTCCTCTGCGGCGCGGTCTTCCTGGAGGGCATCGACGTCTCGATGACGGGCGTCGCGCTCCCGTCGATCCGCGCCGAGCTGGGCATGTCGACCAGCGCCCTGCAGTGGGTGGTGAGCGCGTACGTGCTCGGCTACGGCGGGTTCGTGCTGCTCGGCGGCGCGCGGCCGACCTGCTCGGCCGGCGCCGCATGTTCCTGCTGTGGCTGGTGGTCTTCGTGCTGTTCTCCGGCCTCGGCGGGCTCGCCACCGAGGGCTGGGTGCTGATCCTCTCCCGGTTCGTCACGGGCGTCGCGGCCGCGTTCATGGCCCCGGCCGGGCTCTCGATCATCACGACGACGTTCGCCGCGGGCCGGGCCCGCAACCAGGCCGTGCTCGTGTACGCCGGGGCCGGCGCCGGCGGGTTCTCCCTCGGCATGGTCACCGGCGGGCTGCTGACCTCCGTCGACTGGCGCTGGGTGTTCTTCGCCCCGGTCGTGATGGCGGCGGTGATCCTCGTCGCCGCGGTAGCCGTGATCCCGCGGGAGGAGCGGCTGGACCGCCCGGCCGGCGGGTTCGACGTCGCGGGCACGGTCACGCTGACCGGCGCGATGGTGCTGCTGGTCGTCACGGTCGTGCGGGCGCCGGAGGTCGAGGTCTGGCTCTCGCTGCTGACGCTGGCCGCGAGCCTGGTGCTGCTCGCCGTGTTCGTGGCGGTCGAGCGGCGCTCGTCCTCGCCGCTGCTGCGGCTGGGCATCCTGCGCTCGGCCCCGCTGCTGCGCGCCAACGCCGGCGCGATGCTGCTGGTCGGCGCGTTCATGGCGTTCCAGTTCACGGTGGTGCTCTACCTGCAGGAGCTGCGTGGCTGGTCGGAGATCGAGACCGGGCTCGCGCTCGCCGTGGCCGGCATCGACGCCGTGCTCGCCCCGACGCTGACGCCGCTGCTGGTCAACCGGTTCGGCAACGCGCGGGTGCTGGTGGTCGGGCTCGCGCTCTCGGTGGTCGCGTACCTGCTGCTCCTGCCGCTCGGACCGGAGTGGGACTTCTTCCGGCTGCTCCCGGCGCTGCTCGCGCTCGGCGTCGCGTTCGCGCTGGCGTACGGGCCGCTGACGATCGCGGCGACGGAGGACGTCCGGGCGGAGGAGCAGGGGCTCGCCAGCGCGCTGCTCGCCACCTCGTTCCAGTTCGGCGCGGCGCTCGGGCTGGCCGCCGTGACCGCGGTGATCGTCGCGAACACCGCCGGCGGGACGCCCGGCGCGCTGCTCGACGGCTACCGGGCCGGTCTCGTGGTGCCGCTGGCCGCCGGAGTTCTCGGTGTTCTCCTCACCGCGCCGGGCCTCCGGCGCCGCACCGTGCGCGCGGAGTAACCGGCGCGCGTCCCGAAAGGTCCGCAAAGCCACTTTCCGGCCACTCGGTGGGCCTGGGAGGTGGCTTTGCCATTCGGTGCATTACAGCGCCCGACCGGGTTGTGTCCAGCCGGACGGGGGTTCGTTTCCGTCACCTTGAGCGATCAAGAGGAGCACCGTGTCACCGGACCGGGCGTGCCACCCGCCGCTGACACGCCGCCGCCGGGCGCCGGTCGGACTCCACTGAACCCGCCCGCCGACCGCCCTGTATCCGGGCACGCCCAGTGATGACACCCGGTGCCGATACGAACACGATTACCGATATGGCCCCCCACTAACGGCGCCCACGGTGCGGCCGGCGACACATTGAGTGATCAACTTTCGCATTCACCCTGACCCGAACGGGTGGTATGCCAGAGACACTGTCACACCGGGGCCCTCGCCGACGCTGTACTAGATGACTAGGAGGTGATCCGGTGCCGGAGAACACGACTTCCGACGAGGCGACGCTGGTCGCAGCGGCGGAGAAGCTCACGCAGTGCGACGGATACGTCGTGCTCGCGGTCGACCCCCAGACCGGGGAGGTCGACGCCCACGGTCCGTTCGACGGGCTGACGGCCACGGTCAAGGCCGACCAGCTGCGCCGCGACTTCGACCGCGGTGGCCTGGAGGACGTCACGGTTGGCGTCGTCCGGCTGCACAGCTCCACCTGACAGCTCCACCCCGCCGGCTCCCCCAGGCCGGGCAGCACACGCACGACCAGCACGACCAGCAGGATTCGCTCCCCCCATCTGCTTGGAACGGCTCTGTCACCGCCACCGCCCGCCGCCCCGCGCGGCGGGCGGCGTGCCGCTCGGAAGCCGGGGCCCCGCGCTCCGCGCGGCTAGAGAGCGTCGAAGAACCCGGTGATCGCTCAGCGTGGCTGACGTGCTAGCCGATCTTTGTTCGGTGATCATCCGGTCGGGTGTGCGTGTGTCGCTGCGCCCAGCCTGCTCGGCCGTATGACTCGTCGATGACCGACGCGCAATGGGTGTTGATCGAGCCGTTGCTGCCCCGGACCAACCCGCGTCTGGGTGGACGGCCGCACGTCCACTCCCGCCGGTTGATCATCGACACGATCAGTTATGTGCTGGTCAGCGGGTGTGCATG
>MKJX01000032.1 GCA_001942415.1 Pseudonocardia sp. CNS-139 | reverse complement strand
GCCCGGCGTGACGCTGCCGGCCCCGCCGGAGCTGCCCGCCCTGCCGGCCCTTCCGGTGCCGACGCCGGCCGCGCCGCTGCCGCAGCTGCCCGTGCCGCTCCCGGCGCTGCCGGACCCGGGCGGACTGCTGCCGGGGCTCCTGCCGCCCGGCCTGCTGCCGGGCCTGCTGCCGGGTGCGGCCCCGGCCACGCCGGGCGAGGCGGGTGCCCCGGTCGCGGCCGCGCCGGCGGCCGAGCCGGCCCAGGCCGCCCAGGCGGCGCTGCCGGCCGACGTCGCCGAGGTTCCGGCGGAGATCCCGGCTGTGATCCCGGCCGAGATCCCCGCTGCGATCCCGGCGGAGGTCCCGGCCCGGGCGGCGGCGCCGGTCCCGGCCGAGCTGCCGGAGCCGGCGGCCGTCCAGGAGCCCGCAGCGCTCCCGGAACCGGCCGCCGCCCCGGCCGCGGCCGGTTCGGGAGAGTCGCAGGCCGACGCCGACCAGGCACCGGCCGCCGCGGCGGGGGTCGCTCCGGTGGGCTGACCCACCGGTCGCGCGGGCCCGCCCCGCGACCCGACCGACCCCGGGACAGGCGCTACCGCGCCGGTTCCGGGGTCAGCCCGTGTTCGAGGGCCGCGAACGCGCGGTCCAGCAGGTCCAGCAGCTCCGAGCCGTCCTCCGCGAGCCAGCGCTCGTACGCGGCCAGCGCCGCGCCGAGGCTCGCGTGCCCGATCGTCTGCGGCAGCAGCTCGTGCGCCCCGACGCCCAACCGCTGCCCCGCGTAGTCCGCGACCACCTGCCGCCACTCCGCATACCGCAGCGTCGAGTGCGCCTGGAGCGCGGGCGTGTCGAGGATCAGCCGCATCCGCCTGCGGTGCCACGGCTGCTCGTCCGGGGGCACCGTGTTGAAGTCCAGCACGGCCGAGCGCACCCCGGCCATCAGCGACCCGCCCGCCGGGAGCGCGGCGAACGTCTCCCGCATCCGGCCGAGCTGCTCGTCGAACGCACCCCACGGGATGTCGTTCTTCGACGGGTAGTAGCGGAAGACCGTGCGGCGGCCGATCCCGGCCGCGGCCGCGATGTCGTCGACGGTGGTCGTCTCGAACCCGTGCTCGCTGAACAGCCGCAGCGCGATGTGCTCGATCTCGGACCGGGACGTGACGGGACGCCGGCCGGACCGGCGCGGTGCGGCGGGGTGAACTCGTGGTGCAGGCATCGGTTCCTCGGCGGGCGCGGGCGCGACCCCTCCGATGGTCCCAGACGCGCTCAGGTGCGGCGGTACGGAGTGGGGCGGGGCAGCATCGCGCCGTCCGGCACGGCGTGCAGGCCCATCCGGACGGTGTTGCGGCCCGCCCGCTTCGCCGCGTACATGGCGGTGTCGGCGACCTCGAGCAACCGGCTCAGGTCCGAGCCGTCGCGCGGGAACGTGGCCCCGCCGATGGAGACCGTGAGGTGGCTGACGACCACCGGCCCCGGCCCGCCCGGCACGTCCACCCGCATGGTGTCGATGCGCTTGCGGATCCGCTCGGCGACGGCGTGCGCGGCCGTCCGCCCGTCCTCGCCGACGACGCCCGGCAGCAGCACGACGAACTCCTCGCCGCCGAACCGGCCGACGACGTCGCCCTCGCGCACCTCGGCGCGCACGGCGTCCGCGACGGCGGCGAGCACCTGGTCGCCGACGAGGTGGCCGTAGCGGTCGTTGATGAGCTTGAAGTGGTCGAGGTCCAGCACCAGCGCGGTGGCGTGGCCGCCCTCGCGCTCGGCGCGGCGCAGCGCGCGGCCGGCCCGGTTGTGCCAGGCCGCGGAGTTGAGCAGGCCGGTCTTGCCGTCGACGCTGGCCTCCTCCTCCAGCTGGCGGACCAGCACCGTGCGGTGCAGGACGATCAGCGGCGGGAGCACGAGCAGCGCGTACAGGGGGCCGAGCGCGGCCATCGCGCCCGCGGCGAGCGCGCCCATCGAGAGCGTCGCGAACTCCAGCACGGCCTCGTCGACCCGGCACAGCGTCTGCACGAACGTCGCGAAGTCGCGGTTCGGGCCGCTCAGGACGATGACCGCGACGACCAGCACCATGTTGACGGCGGCGTACGCGAGCAGGGCCAGCACGACGGCGCCGAGGCCGGCGAGGGTGTGGAAGAGCTCGTCGGCCGGCACGAGGTCGGTGACGAACCCGGCGGCCTGAACGGCCAGCACCACCGTGGCGGTGCTGAACAGCGCCCTGTGCGGCGGGACGTCCGACCGGCTCCAGACCCGCGCGTACAGGTGCGCGTAGATGACGACGGCGACGCCCGCGGCGAGCACGCCGGGCAGCAGCGCGGCGGCGGCGAACGCCCACACGGAGCTGAGGTCGATGTGCGGGCTGGCGTCGTCGGACTTCTGGCGGACCCGTTCGACCCCGAGCGACGCCTCCGTGCTCAGGATGCCGGCCCCGACGAGGACACCGAGCGTGAGCAACCAGGCGTCGGGCAGCGGCCCGATGCCGGCAGCGGCGTCACCCGCAAGGAGGCCGACGGCCAGCACCTCTACGACCAGCACGATGGTCAGAACGGGTACGGGAAGCGACCATACGGGCCATCGGGCGGGCCCGAGCGGGCTACGCGGTGGCACTCGCATCCCCCGAAACCCCTTCAGCCAGGCCGTCGGCACGATCGGCGGTCCCTCACCCGGGCGGATCGTAGCCGGATGACAACCCTACGTCATTATGCGGGCGAGCCAGCCGGGCGAACATGCGACGAACGGCTCGCTGCGCGGGTCGGCAGGTAGGCCGCAAGGGGAGCGCTCAAGGGCCGCCGGTGCCCGTGCATCAGGCGAGCCTAACCGAGCCCCTGGAGGATTCCCAGACACCCGGTGACGCCGGCCGTACCGTGCGTCATACCCCCACCTCACCCGCCCGCCGAACGCCTGCAAAGCCACGTTCAGGGCGCCTGCTGACCTGATTGTGGCTTTCCTGGCATTCAGGCGAGGGGCCTGGACATCAGCACCGAGGGGAACGCCACGGTGTTGCGGAGGCGGCCGTGCGCCGGCCCGGTCTCCTCGTAGCCGAGCGCCCGGTAGAACGCGCGGGCCCCGGTGTTGGACGCGACGACCTGCAGGACCGTGCGGCGTTTGCCCGCCGCGGCCGCCAGGCCTTCGAGGTGCCGCACGATCCGCAGGCCGGCCCCCTGGCCGCGCACCCGGTCGTCGACGACGACGGAGTGGAGCTGCGCCTCGTCGGCGGCGGGCGGGGCGGCGATGGTCAGGATCCCCCGCAGCACCCCGACGAGGCTCAAGGCCGCGTCCCGCGCACCCATGACCGACGGCAGCGCGAGCAGCGCGCTCGGGGGCGTCGAGGGCCGGGGCGCGTCGCGGGTCGCGAGGCTCCCGGTGGCCACCACCACCCCGTCGCGCACGACCACGAACCGCCCGCCGAGCGGCGTCGCCGCAACGAGCCGCCGCCCCGCCTCGACCCGCGCCGCCACCTCCCCGCGCAGCATCCCCGGCAGCTCGAAGTCGTACAGCTGCGCGATCAGCCGCCCCAGCACCCCGACATCCCCCGCCCCCGCCGGCCGCACCACGAGTTCCGGCTGCGCAGGCAAGGGTCGATGCTCATGAACCCCGACGGTAGGCGAGAGAGATGGACGTCCGGTCGACGCCCAACAAGACCAGCCACCCAACAAGACCAGACACCAGGCAGGACCCAGACACCAGGCAGGACCCAGACACCAGGCAGGACCAGCGGTGGGGGGTTCCGGGGGGCGAAGCCCTCCGGGCGGGGTTCGGGGGCTGCGCCCCCGGAAGACACGACGGCGCGAGACGGCGAAGCTGCGCGCCAGCGCAGCGAGCAGACGTCCCCCGAGCGACGTGGCCAGGGGCGGGGTCGAACCGCCGACCTACCGCTTTTCAGTTCGAAGGTTGAGTGTCTGGACCGGTCCGCCAGCGATCGCGCCGCAGGTGGCCGCATCGCGAGCCACCCAAGCGGCGGACTGAACGGAGCCGGACTGAGACGGGAATTGAGACGGAGCCGGCGCCGCCCTTACACCACGGCCCTCGTGATGTTGCTGGCGCGAACTCGGTTCCGCCCAGGTGTTCGACTCCATTTGCCTAGTGACACCCGGGCGGGTGACAGAGTGGATCTCGTCACCGCCCGGGGCGGGGTCACGGCATCAGACCGCCGTTCAGCACCCACGGTACGGCCTGGTCGACGCCGTACTTGACGAGTGCGGTTACAACGATGCCCAGGAGCCACGCCCCGACACGCCTTGCGCGCGTCCAAGCCCACGGACGTGGACTTGTGGCGTTGACCGCGCTACCTTCGGCGTCCTTGCTTTGGGACACAGATGTGTTCGCGGTCATACCCTCGGCGGCAGTGAGGTGACGCTCACGGTTGCCGGGGGTTGACTTCTGTTCGGGCTTCTTCCGATGCCGCGGTTCGGGGTGCGCCAACGGCGCTCCTCCAATCGTTCGTGCCCGGCACCAGTAGCCAGGCGTCCGTCCGACCCGCGGGGTGGAGTTCACCTCCTTCCTGCTGCGGCGCCGCGCGAGCTCCTCGCGCCGGTCACCGTCCGACGTCGGGCCGGATGCGGTAGATCGTCGCGGGACACCTCGTTCGAGTGCGCCCTCGACAGGGCAGACACGCCGCACTATGCGTTCGGCGGCAGTCCCAGCAGGCCGAGCTGCGCGCCTCCACAACAGCGTTGCGGTCGTTTGTGTCCATATGTGGGCCCGCACGCGACCGGCGGCCCCATATCTAGGCTGCTCATCACTCTCTGATCGGACCTAACTACGTCACGTCACCATCAGGGATCGAACAAGTAGTCGAACAGCCGTTCGGCGTCAATGGGAGACCGCAGGGCGCCGCGGCCCGCGGCACAGCGCCCGACAGGGGCGTACCGGGAATATCCGCGCGACCTCTACCAGCAGAGAGGGAACCCGCCGGCTTCGCACCCTCCGGACCTGAGGCCTCCCGTTCGCGCGCGGCGCTAGCTGGGAACCAGCGCCGGTCACGCAAACTCGGGTGATTGCCTGCGCGCTGCGGTGACGGGTCGGCGCTCAGGGCCGCGCGGGCCAAGTGCCCCGATGGACCGCCTGCGGCGGGGGCCTGCCGGCCCTTGGCTTAGCACGGCCTCACTCGGCATCAAGGGTCGCTACGCGATCGCCTCCGGCGACGACCCTCCGGGCCGCCCTTGACCCCGAGCCTCCACGGCCGTGCTGGGTCGCTTGCGGCGGCGGGGGAACAGCGGCCCCACCCACCCCCAAGGGGACGGGCCCGACACGCCCTCCTGCCTCCCCCTGGCTCCCGGCTCACCGCTAGCGGCTTAAAAATCACTCCGAAATCGCCCAATGCGCGATCCAGGATGCACGCGCCAGGCGACGCCATCGGCTCATTTTCCAGTAGCGTCTCACCGTCTCCTCACTGAATGGCAAGCCGTCAGAAACCGTCGAGGCTTCGGCAGCGGAGATGAGAACGCCTTCGGCGTTGATTTGCACGGCATTCCCGAACAGCTCGTCGAGAGTCGTCATCAAAGACTGCCACTGTCAGGATGGTCGCCGTTAGAGTGAGCGTGTCGAGCCCGACGCCGAGGCAGAACACCGACGTCTGGCCGTTCGCGCGTGCTTCTCGGACCTGCCGGTACAGAGGCCAGTTCTCGTAGTCGATGGGCTCCCCTGAACTTCCATCCCGTTCCGGCTCGCCGAGAATCTCTTCCGAGTACTCGCGCAGGATGCTGCGCCAGAGGTCGAAGTCGTTCTCCCGGTCCCACGAGGCGATGCTGGACGGCTGGAACTCTCCTGCCGGGATGAGGCCGTAGATGCCCGCGGCAGTCGCGACCTTGGCAGGGTCCCGCCAGTGCAGCAGGAACGTGGCTTCGCCTGTCCGCCGATCCCGGCGGAGCGTGAGCGTTTCGATTGCGGGCATGACGTAGCGCCGGCGCAGGTCGAAGGGGTCACCGATTAGTCCGCGCAGTGGGAGCGCCGACCAGGTCGGCACAACGCTGCCGGTATCGGCGCCCTCTACAAGCGCGAGCTCGTGGCCGACTGCCTCCGATACGTCGAGCTTGTCGAAGTACGTCCCCAGCCCGAACTGCATCCGCCCCTTCTCGCCAGATAGGTCGAGGTCTAGCAACCGGTAACTCGGTCGATTCTCGAAGAGCGACGGCGCGTCGAGATACCGGATCGCCGCGGTGTAGCGCGTGTATCGCTGGCCAGGCGCCCGCAGCGGCAACACGTGATCGGCCTCCGGCTCACCGCCGGTCACGAGCACACCCGCCGCGTCGTCCGTCCACTCCAGTTCGATGTCCTCGAGCCTCAGGGGCTCGCTGGGAATCCACTCGTGGCGCGCCATGAGCGGGACATCCCCAAGGCGAACGTCGGGCCGGTAGAGCTGCGCGGCCGCCCGCGCCAGGGGGCCACGGTTCCGATTCAGCCGCCGCCGACCCGCCCGCCACTCGGCTTGGCTTGCCTCGACCGGGTCGACGATTCCCACGAGATCCGCCGTCGACGGTGGCGCCACGGGTCGGAGCAACTCATTGGAGATCCCGAGTCTGTTCGGCGCGATATCCAGTTGTTGGGCTATCCGGAGCAGCATCTCTACGTCACGGATCTGCCGCTGCCCGTTCTCGACCTTGGAGATGTACGACTGATCGAAGTTTAAGATCTGAGCCAGATCCGCCTGGTTGATTCCGCGCGTTCGTCGGTAATCCCGGAGGACCTCCGGGAGAAGGCCGGTGTTCAGCTCGACCTCAGCGACCGTCCGCGGTGAGAGCCACGGGGATTCATCAGACACAGACCTTGGGCCCTTCTGGGTGCTCGACGGGAGTCAAATCATCGCCCCGACCAGGGCGTATGCCTGTCTGTCCTACGGCGGTGATCGTCAGGACAACCAGTCCTTGGACACCGCGGGGACTCGACAGAGAACCTCGACGGCATGGAAACCACAGCGACACGGCGAAAGGAGGCCGTGGCAGCGGCACTACGCACCGTCCCGGACAGCTCGGAGTTGGCGCTCCAAGGCTTCGAGCCGTCGATTCATCGCGTCCAAAGTAGGCCAAACGTCTTCGAGTGTCCTGCCGTTCCCCGCCGTTTCGTTGGGCGGCACGGCAGGCTGAACGCGTACGAACGAGCCTTTACCCTGCCGCGAGACGATCAAACCCTCAGACCGCAAGACCGCCATCGCGCTCTTGACGGTGTTCGGCGCGACGCCGAACTCCTGGGCGAGCGCGTGATAGCTCGGCAGCTGCGCGCCCGGCGCAAGCAGGCCACTGCGGATTCGCGTGCGCATGGCGTCGGCCAGCTGCTCGAAGGGCGGCCGCGCGTCGTCAGGGTCGAGCCCGCTCATGCACGCAGGCTAGCGCGTGTCGCCCTGGTCAACCTAGTGCCCACTTGGTTGACTATGTCGCCTCAGTTGGCTAACGTGTCTGTCGTCGCTCCGCTCTCACAACCGGTGGCAGTTGGTGCCGACATGAAGAAGCCCCGGCGGGTGCTGGCACACCCGGCCGGGGCGGTACATCGCACCCTCGGAGGAAACGATGCAGGTTGACCGTACCCGCGTGTACAAGGTCAGCGCCGTCGCAGAGCTGCTTGACCTGTCGAAGTCGACCATTTACCGCGCGATCGAGTCCGGGGAGCTGTCCGCCATGCGGATCGGCGCCACGGTCCGAATCCCGGGCCAGGCGCTCGCAAGCTGGCTGGAGCACTGCGGGATGGCCGGCAACGGACTCGTCGTCGACCAGCCCGCGCAGACGCTCCGGACCCCGGGGGCGACGCGATGAGCGCCGTGGCGTCGGGCGTCGCCGAGTCTTCGAGCAGCGGCGCCGTTCGAGCCCAGCCGATCGCCTCGTGGGGCGACGAGCTGCGGCTGTGGCGTGACGAGGTCGTGCAGTGGTCGCAGCAGGAGCTGGCCGAGCAGGTGGCTCGGGTGGCGTTCGAGCGGCGGGAGGCGCGGGGGGACAAGCTGGACCCGCGGTTGATCGCGCGGTGGGAGAACGGGGAGGTCTCGCGGCCGCAGGCGGTGTACCGGCGGTTGCTGCGGGAGCTGGGCGCACCGGTCCCGGCGTCGGCGCCGTCCCGGACCCGGGCCGAGCGGGCGGCGGAGGCCGCCGCGGCGCGGGAGCGGCTGCGCAGGTGGCCGTCGAGGCGCGGGCGATGCTGGCCGAGAGCACCGCGACGCGGGCCGCCGGCCACCCGGCTGCTGTCGAGGCGCACGGAGACGCGAGCGCCCCCAGCTCTGAGGGCGAGGTGGCGCGGCGGGTGGCCGCGTCGGCGGAGCTGGACGCGCGTGCGGAACGCGCGGTCGAGGAGGCCCGGCGGGTGGTCGACCTCCTGCACGGTGACCCCGACGCCGGCTACGACAGCGCGGGCTACGCCAGCACGGCCTACGACGCCGCGCGGGTCGCGGGCGTCGCGGGGGGACGAGCGCGCTGCCGAGGAGGAGTACGGCGATGCCTGGGCCGCGTGAGCACGGCGCGGCCGGGCGGGTCGCCGGGCAGGTGGCTGAGGTGGAGCCGATGGTGCGGGCGATCTGCCGGCGCCGGTTCGGTGACCACGACGGCGACGACGTCGCGCAGCACGTGTTGGTGCGGTTGTGGCGGGCGCTGGAGTCCGGCCGGGAGTTCGACAGTGTGCACAAGTACGCGGCCACGGCCGCGCGGTGCGAGGCGCTGCCCGACCGCAAGCAGCGGGTTCCGGTGCCGGTCGGGGACATCGCCGAGTGGTGGGGCGATGAGACCGCGCCGGGTCCGGCCGAGCAGGTCGAGCGGTCCGAGGAGGTCGCGCAGGCCAAGGCCCGGGTCGAGGGGCTGTTGGAGCAGCTCAAGCCGCGGGAGGCCGAGGCGATCCGGGCGACCGCGCTGGCCGAGCGCAGCCCGGCCGAGGCCGCCGAGGAACTCGGGATCAAGCCGACGTCGGTGCGGTCGTCGCAGGTGCGAGCCATGGCCCGGTTGCGGGACCTGTGCGGCACCCGCACGAGCAACCCGCTAGCGAACGACGTCCCGTTCACCGACCGCGGCCGCTACCACTGGCAGCAGGACAAGGCCCGCGCCGCCGCCCGCGAAGCCGCCGAGCAGACGACCGGGCAGACGGCCGGGCACACGGCCGAGGCCGCGCCGGCCGAACTTGTGGTGGCGACGGCTCGCGAGCGGGAGTCCGCCGAGCTGGACGCACGGGCGGCACGGGCCGTCGAGGCGGCGGCCGAGGCCGCCCGCGCGGCAGCGCAGCACGCCCAGACCCGCACCCAGGCCCACACCCAGCACGGCTACGGGGACGCCTACGGGGACGAGGCCGACGTCGTCCGCACGAGCTACGCCGCGCCCATCACAGGGACGGCCGAGGACTGGGCGGGCGCCGAGCAGGCCGACGCGGACGGGTACGGCGATGACCGGGCGGCGTGAGGTCCCGGCCGCCGGCCGCGCTGGCGCCGCGGGTGGCAGCGCCCGACAGCGGGCGGGATCGCGGGCGGCACAGCGAGCGCGGCGGGCGCGGCAGGGGCGGTGACCGGGCGAGCAGACCGGGCCGACGCCCGCGACACCACCCGGACCGGAGCCCGCTCCGCCCGGCCATCGCCCGAGCTGCGCCGTGCTGCCCTCGCAGTGGGCGGGTCCCGCGCCGGGGCACCCGCTGTCGCGGGCCCGGCGGGTGAAGACGCGCCCACCCCGGCGACCGCAGCGAGCACGGGCACGGCGGGTCACCCGCGGCGGGTGCAGCGGCGCCGGTCGCGTGGGTGGCGGATGCCGGCCGGGGCCCGCTACGTCGGGCGGCCGACCCGGTGGGGCAACCCGTGGCCGGTGGCCGAGCTCGGCGCCGCCGAGGCGGTGACCCGATACCGGACGTGGCTGCTGGCCGACCCCGAGCGCGTCGCAGCGGTCCGTGCGGAGCTGGCCGGATGGGACCTGGCGTGCTGGTGCCCCCTCGGGGCGCCCTGCCACGCCAACGTCCTGCTGGAGATCGCGAACACGACCGACCCGACCGGCGCGAGCGAACGACGAACCGAGGGCCAGCCCGAGCCCGTCCCGGCGCCCAGCGTCGACGGCGGCGCCGGCCGCACGGACTCGGGCCCGGCGCGGACGAGCCCGTCCGACCTGTCGACATCGTCCGCTGCGCCTCACGTCCAGCCGATCCAGCCCATCCTGCCGGGCCTGGAGGCGGTGCGGTCGTCGGCGGCAGTGGGACGGGTGCCCGCTCAGTGGCAGGTCACGTTCAGCTCGGCGAGTCCGGCCCCGCCGGGGTCTCTGGCCGGATCGGTCGGTCCGGTCGGTGCAGTCGGCGAGTCGGGTGAGGCCGCCCTGACGGGCGGCACGAGCACGAGCCCATCACGGCGGACCCCTGGTCCGGGCTCAGGCCCTCAGGCGCACGAACGGCGCGTCACAGCGAGCCTCCACGACCCCGCCCGACGCCATCCCACCGTGACGACCACGACCCGAACCGAGATCACCAACAACCACCCGAACACCAGCACTCAGACCCTCAACAGAGACCACGCAACTCACTCACCAACCACCAACCAGCACCACACGATCAACCACAACCACTCACCCATTCAGACCAACACAAGACCAAGAACAAAAGCCGCACACCCTTGCATCACGATCCGAGGGTGCTGGCCGGCCTCCGGCCGGCAGCGGAACCCCCTCCGTACTGTTGATCTTCCTGGTGTCGGTTTCAAGATCGTTTCGGGCGGCGCGGGTGGGGCGGGGTGGTTGTCGTGGTGCTGAGGATCAACTCCGGCTACAGCCCGCAGTACCTCCTCAAGGAGGTCGCGGCGGGGCGGGAGAACTACTACACCGGCGCGGTCGCGGAGGGGGAGCCGCCGGGCCGCTGGTGGGGTGCTGGGGCCGAGCGGCTGGGGCTGCGGGGGCTGGTGGACGCGCAGGACATGACCGCGGTGTACGAGCGGTTCCTGGACCCGCGGCAGGACGAGTTCCGGGACCGTCGCGGTGGGAGGGCGCCGGCACGCTCGGGCACACCGGGCGCAAGTACCGGTCGGAGGACGAGCTGTACGCCCGCGCGCTCGAACGCGAGCCGGACGCACGGCCGAGCGCCGGGCGGAGCTGCGGACGGAGGCGGGGAAGGGGGCGCGGCAGAACGTGGCGTTCTTCGACCTGACGTTCTCCGTGCAGAAGTCGGTGACGCTGTTGCACACGGCGTTCGAGGCGCAGGAGGTCGCCGCCCGCAACGGCGGGGACGAGGAGACCGCCGCCGCGTGGGGGCAGTTCCGCCACGCGGTCGAGGACGCGATCTGGGCGGGCAACAACGCCGCGCTGGCGTACATGGCCGACAAGGCCGGCTACTCCCGGGTGGGGCACCACGGCGGCGCGGCCGGCCGCTGGGTGGACGCGCACGATCTCGTGGTCGCCAGCTTCTTCCAGCACGACTCCCGGGACCGGGACCCGCAGCTGCACATCCACAACGCCACCCTGAACCGGGTGCAGGGCCCGGACGGGCAGTGGCGCACCATGACGGCCGCTCCCTGTTCCGCTGGCGCCCGGCCGCCGCCGCGGTGGGCGAGCGCACCGTCGAGGAGCGCCTGACCCACGCGATCGGCGTTTTGGCGGCGACCCGCCCGGACGGCAAGGCCCGGGAGATCGTCGGCGTCGCGCAGGAGGCGATGGACCTGATCTCCACCCGCCGCCGCAAGCTCACCGCCAAGGGCGAGGAGCTGGTCGAGGCGTTCGAGCAGCGCTACGGGCGGGCCCCGAACGGGTTAGAGCGCGAGCGCATCGCCCAGCAGGCGACCCTGCTGACCCGGCGGGCGAAGTCGCACACCGGGGAGACCCGCGAGCAGGTGCTCGACCGGGTGGACACCACCCTGCGGGCGGAGGTCGCGGGCGGGCTCGCGGGTGTGGCGGAGGCGGCGCTGTCCGCGCGGGAGCCGGGCGGGCGACCGGAGCCGATGCGCTGGTCCCCGCAGGCCGTCGTCGAGACCGCGCTCGCCGACGTGCAGGCCCGGCTGGCGACCTGGACCCGGGCCGACCTCACCGCGGCGATCAACGCGGCGTTGCCGGACTACCTCGGCGTCCCGGACGGGACGGACGTGGCCCGGCTGCTCGACCAGCTGACCGACATGGGACTGCGTTCCGCGGTCGCGCTGGACACCACCCGGCCCGGGGACGCGCTGCTGCCCGACGAGCTGCGGCTCGCGAACGGGGAGTCCGTCTACCAGGCGCCCGGCGCGCAGCTCTACGCGACGCCGGAGCACGTGCACACCGAACGCGCCCTGATCGCCGCCGTGTCGGCGGACGGCGCGGCCGCGGTGCCGCACCTGGTCGCCCGCCGCTTCCTCGACGGGCTCACCGAGACCGGGATCGAACTCGGGGCCGACCAGGCCGCCGCGGTCGAGGGCGTGCTCAGCTCCGGCGCCCGGATCGAGTCGCTCGTGGGCCCGGCCGGGACGGGGAAGTCGTTCGTGATCGGCACGCTCGCGAAGGCGTGGCAGGACCCCGAGCTGACCGGTCGGGAGGGGCGGGTGTTCGGGCTGGCCACCAGCCAGGTCGCCACCGAAGTCCTCGCCGGCGAAGGACTCACCGCCCGGAACGTGGCCCGCTGGTTGGCCACACAGGAGCGCCTCTCGCGCCGGTCGCCGAGGCCGTTGACGCGAACGCGTCAACCACGGCCGGGCCGGGCGGGAGCGCAGACCCGGACGGGGCGTGGCGGCTGCACGCCGGGGACCTGGTGGTGGTGGACGAGTCGGCGATGACCGACACCGCGTCCCTGGCCGAGATCCACCGCCACGTCGAGCAGGCCGGGGCGAAGCTCCTGCTGGTCGGGGATCACCGCCAGCTCGCCGCGGTCGGGGCGGGCGGGGCCATGGAGCTGATGGCAGGGGCCGGGGCCGCCTACGAGCTGGCCGAGGCCCGCCGGTTCCGCGCCGGGTGGGAGCGGGACGCGTCGCTGCGGCTGCGGAACGGGGAGCAGGAGGTGCTGCGCGACTACCACCAGCAGGGCCGGCTGCTGGACTCCGGCACCCGCGACCAGGCCGAGACCTCCGCGACGCGGGCGTGGCTCGCGGACACCCTGGCCGGGCGCCGCTCGCTGCTCGTGGTGGACACGAACGAGCAGGCCGCCCGGCTCTCTGCGGAGCTGCGCGCCGAGCTCGTCCGGCTGGGCCGGGTCGAGGACGGCGGGGTGCCGCTCGGTCGGGACGGCACCCACGCCGGGGTCGGGGATCTGGTGCAGGCCCGCCGCAACGGCTGGGAACTCGCCGGCCTGGAGGGCAACCGCCGCGGCCCGCTGAACCGGGAGAACTACCGGGTGCTCGCCACGCGCGCGGACGGCGGACTAGAGGTCGCCCCGGTTCTCGGGCAGAACAGCGGCCAGGACGAGGGGGCCGGGGAGGTGCTCGGGGAGCGCATCGTGCTGCCGGCCCGGTACGTGGCCGAG
>MKJX01000031.1 GCA_001942415.1 Pseudonocardia sp. CNS-139 | reverse complement strand
CGGCCCCCGTTCGACGACCGGCGGCACGCGGAACTGGCGCCGACCCGCGCTACCGGGCCGCGGTGCTCGCATGACCGCGGCGCCGCCCGAGCCACCGCCGGGGTCGCTGCTGCCCGTCGCGAGCGCCGCCCGCACGCGCGGCGCGCTCGCCGGGCTGGTCCGCCCGCACCGGGGCCTGCTCGCCGGGACCGTCGCCGTGCTGCTGGCCGCCGCGGTGGCGATGCTCGCCGTGCCGCCGCTCGTCGGCGGGATCGTCGACGCCGTGATCGCGCACGGCGCCGCCGGGCTCGTCGACGGGCTCGCCCTCGGCATCCTCGGCGCGCTCCTGGCCAGGGCGGTGCTCGCCGCGCTCGGCTCGGTGCTCGTGGCCCGGCTCGGCGAGCACGTGCTCGCCGGCCTGCGGGAACGCGTCGTCGGGCAGGCGCTCGCGGTGCCGATCGCGGACGTCGAGCGCGCCGCGTCCGGCGACCTGCTGCAGCGCGTGAGCGGCGACATCGCCGTCATCTCGGAGGGCGTGCGGCGGGCGGTGCCGCTCGTCGTGATCTCGCTGCTCGACATCGTGCTGACGCTCGCCGGGCTGGCGCTGCTGGACTGGCGGCTGGCGCTCGCCGGGCTCGCCCCGCTGCCGCTCTGGGTCGTGCTGAGCCGCTGGTACATCCGCACGTCCGGGCCGCTCTACGCGGCCGAGCGCGCGGCCGACGGGCGCCGGACCCAGGCGCTGCTGGTGGGCGTCGGCGGGGCGGCCACCGTGCGCGCGTTCCGCCGCCGCACGGAGCAGCTCGCCCGCATCGACCGGGCGTCGGCCGCCGCCGTCGCCGCGACGATGCGGGCCATGACCGCGCAGCAGCGGTTCGGCGCCGGGATGAACACGGCCGAGGCGGTCGGCGTGCTGGCGATCCTGGTCGCCGGGTTCCTGCTGGTCCGGGCCGACCTCGTGACCGTCGGCGCCGCCACCGCCGCCGCGCTGTACTTCCTGCGGCTGTTCGACCCGATCGGCGTGCTCCTGACGCTGCTGGACGAGGCGCAGTCGGCCGGCGCGGCGCTCGCCCGGCTCGTCGGCGTCGCGGACATGCCGCAACCGCCCGCGCCGCGGGCGCCGCGCACGCCGCGCGACGGCTCGGTGCGGCTCACCGGCATCCGGCACGCGTACGACGGCGGGCCGGAGGTGCTGCACGGCGTCGACCTCGAGATCGCGGCCGGCGAGCGCGTCGCCGTCGTCGGGGCGAGCGGGGCCGGCAAGACGACGCTCGGCGCCGTGCTGGCCGGTGTGCGCGCGCCGGCCGGCGGCACGGTCGAGATCGGCGGGGTCCCGCTGGCGGAGGTCGCCGAGCTGCGCCGGCACGTCGCGCTCGTCACGCAGGAGGTGCACGTGTTCGTCGGCACGGTCGCCGACAACCTGCGGCTCGCCCGGCCCGCGGCGACCGACGCCGAGCTGGGCGCCGCCCTGCACGCCGTCGGCGCACCGCTGGCGCTCACGGACGTGG
Organism: Pseudonocardia sp. CNS-139; assembly: GCA_001942415.1. GTDB lineage: Bacteria > Actinomycetota > Actinomycetes > Mycobacteriales > Pseudonocardiaceae > Pseudonocardia. The sequence continues at coordinate 12,107 of MKJX01000031.1, read as the reverse complement.
TCGGCGACGGCGGTGACGAGCTGTCCGCGACCCGCGCGCAGCAGCTCGCCCTCGCCCGCCTCCTGCTCGCCGACCCGGCCGTCGCCGTGCTGGACGAGGCCACCGCGGAGGCCGGCAGCGCCGGCGCCCGCGAGCTGGAGCGCGCCGCCGACGCCGCGCTGGCCGGCCGCACGTCCGTGGTGATCGCGCACCGGCTCACCCAGGCCGCCGCCGCCGACCGCGTCGTGGTGCTGGAGAAGGGCCGGATCGTCGAGTCCGGCCCGCACGCGCAGCTCGCCGCGGCGGGCGGCCGCTACGCCGCCCTGTGGGCCGCCTGGGCCGCGCCGCGCTGACCGCACACACCTCCCGGCGTCCGCACACATGTCCGGACGTGTGTGCGGAGTGCGGGAGGTGTGTGCGGTCGCGGTGCGGGGTGACGCCGCTCCCCTGTCGGCCACCCCGGCACCGGCTCATGAGACCGGCCGGGCTCCCCCTGGTCCCGGCCGGCTGGCCCTTATCCGGCCGCCGCCCCCAGCACCCCTCGCGCGACGAGGGTGGCGCGCCAGTCGAGGGCGTCGCGGTCGCGTTCCGCCTCGGTCGGGCGGCCCCGCACCGACCAGAGGTGTTCCGCCTGCCGCCAGCTCTCGCCCCGGGTGAGCAGCGACTCCAGCCCGCGGACGCCGTCGGCCGTCGCGTCGTCGGGATCGTTGCGGGCGGAGTCGCAGGCCAGGCCGGACAGCAGCCCGACGACCGTCTCCAGGTCGCCGCGCTCGGCCGGCCCCGGCACCCGCCCGAGCAGCGTGCAGGTGCTCACGACGGCGGGCGGCAGGTCGAGGCCGGCGAGCGCGTGGGCGCCGGCGAGCGCGATCCGCCCCGCCGGGACGTCGCCGGTCCACGCGTCGAGCACGACCTGCCAGACCCGGGGCACCGCGGTGCCCCGGCCGTGCCCCCGCACGGCCTCCAGGTACCGCCGCGCCAGCTCCACGACGAGCGTGCAGCCGAACTCGGCGTCCGGCCCCGGGAGCCGCCCCACGGCTCCCGCGAGCCCGGCCAGCAACCCGTTCACCGGACCCGCACCGGCCCCCCGGCGGTGCGCGTCCGCGGCGGGCCGCAGCCGCGCCAGTACGTCGGCCACCCCTGCGGGCGTCGACGGGCTCTCCCCCGGCCATCCGTTCCCGGCGCCACCAGGTCCGGCCGTGCCGATCGCCCCTGGGTCGATCGTCTCGATCACCGCTCCTCCTCGTCGCGCGGCCGGCGCGGGTCGCCGGCGACCGAGGAGAGCCCTCCCGCTCACCTCCTGATACGCCCGGACCGGCGGGATTTCGTCACCACCAACAAACGGGTGACACGAAGTAAGGGGGCGGGTCGGGCCGGCGTAGGGCGTTGTCCTGACGACACGGCGCCCGCGGCGGCCCAGGCTGATCCCGCCGGCCCGCCCCCCGAACGCGCCGGCGGACGTGAAGAGCCCTCCCCGATGCTCGCTCCGCCGGCCCCCGCACCCGACGGCGCCACCGACCTGCTCCACCCCTCCCTGCTCGGCGACGACCGCGCGTGGACGGAGCTCGTGCAGCGCTACCGGGGCCTCGTCGGCGCCGTCGTGCGCTCGTACCGGCTGCAGGACGCCGACGCCCGCGACGCCGAGCAGCGCACGTGGCTGCGGCTGGTGGAGCACCGCGACTCGGTGCGCGACCCGGAGCGGCTGGGCGGCTGGCTCTCGACCACGGCGTCCCGGGAGTGCCTGCGGATCCTGCGCGAGAGCAGGCACGTCGCCACCGACGAGCTGGACGCGCTGGCCGACCCGGACCGCAGCGTCGAGCAGCAGGTCGTCGACGCCGACACCGTCGCGCGGCTGTGGCAGATCGTCGCGGACCTGCCGCCGCGCGGCCGCACGATCATGCGGGAGCTGTTCGCGGACGAGCCGCGCCCCTACTCGGAGGTGGCCCGGCCACCGGCATCCCGATCGGGAGCCTCGGCCCGAGCCGGGCCCGCCTGATCGAGCGGGTGCGCCGCACCTTCGACGAGGGGTGAGCGCGCTGCCGGGCCCGCTACTCGGGGCGGCCGGCGGACCGGAAGAAGACGGCGCTGGCCTGCACCCGGGTGTGCACGCCGATCTTGGCGTAGATCCGGCTGATGTGGACGCCGACGGTCTTCTCGGCGATGAACAGACGCTCGGCGATCTGCCGGTTGGTGTGGCCGGCGGCCAGCTCGGCGAGCACCTCACGTTCCCGTCGGGTGAGCGCTGCGAGCGCGTCGTCGAGCGCCGGCTCGGGGACGTCCGCGTCGGCGGGCACCGCGGACGGGACGTCGATCCGCACGCGCGCCCGGTCGGCCAGGTCGCGGACCTCGGCGAGGAACGGCTGCGCGCCCAGCTCCTGCGCGGTGCGCGCGGCCCGGCGCAGCGCCTCGGTGGCCGCCGCCGACTGGGTGCGGTGCGCGAGCAGCGCCTCGGCCAGCCGCAGGTGCGCGTACGCGGCCGGGTAGGGCTGCTGCTGCGCCCGCCAGATCTCGGCCACCCGCTCCCACGCCGACGGGTCCGAGCGCTGCTGTGCGCGCCCGTCCTCGGCCGCGCACATCGCGACGTAGCCCTCGACGACCTTCCGCACGGCGGCCACCGCGGAGGTCGCGGCCTCGGCCATCCGCACGACGTGGCGGCGCAGCCGCACGGCCATCACGTCCGCGCCGGAGGCACCCGAGCCGCCGGCGGCCCGGTGCATCCCCAGCCGCACCGCCTCCGCCCGGGCCCGGGCCCCGTGCCAGACCAGCGGCGCGACCACCCACACGCGTCCGAGCCGCCCTCCTCCACCACGTCGAGCCCGGCCGCGACGTGGTCCAGCGCCAGGTCCGGCCGGTCCCGCCACATCGCCAGGCCCGCGCGCAGCGTCAGCATCGGGATCCGGTAGCGCGGCCCGACCGTGCTCGCCGACAGCGCGTCGACGGCCTCCAGGTCGTCCTCGGCCGCGTCGAACCGGCCCCGCCCGATGTCCATCCGGGCCCGCGCCAGCCGCAGCTCCAGCGCCTGCGCCCCGCTGGGCCCCAGCTCCCACGCCTCGGCGACCACGGCGTCGGCCTCGTCCCAGCGGCCCAGCCGGAACAGGCCGTTGGCCAGCACCGCCAGCAGCCCGACGCCCGCGCTGCGCTCCAGCCCCAGCGCGACCACCCGGTCGAACCCGTCCCGGGCCACCGCGATGCCCCGCTCGAACTCGTTCAGCGGCCCCGACAGCAGCTCCGCCAGGCTCCGGTAGGCCAGCCCGATCTCCTGCGGCACCCCGGCCCGCTCGGCCGCCGCCAGCCCGTCGCGCAGGGCCGCCTCGCCCGCGTCCGCGTCCTCGCGGTAGGCCAGCGCGAACCCCTGCGTCGCCAGCGCCCGGGCCTGCTCCACGAGCAGCCCGGCCTCCTTCGCGGACGCGAGCGCCCGCTCCGCCGTGGCCTGCGCCGCCGCGTAGTCGCCGGCCGTCGACAGCGCCGACGCGTGCCCGCCCAGCACCTCCGCCCGCTCCCGCTGCGCCCCCTCGGCCGGCAGCAGCGCCGTCGCCCGCCCGAACGCCTCCGCCGCCTCCGCACCCCGCCCGGCCGCCACCAGGTACTGCCCGGTGCGCGCGTGCAGCCGGGCCGCGACCAGGTCGGACGCCGTCTCCGGGTCGTGCAGCCGCAGCCGCTCGGCCAGCAGCGCCACCGCCTGGTCGGCGTCCCCGGCCAGGTGCGCGGCCTCCGCCGCGTGCTCCAGGCACTCCGTACGCGCGACGGGCGGCGCCGCCACCGACCCGGCCAGCCGGGCCGCCCGCAGCCAGTGCCGGTGCGCCTCCGCGTACCCGTGGACGCGCACGGCCGCCTCCGCCGCCGCCACGGTCGCCGCGGCCGCCCGCCGGGTGTCGCCGGCCGCGTGCCAGTGGTGCGCGACCCGCGCCTCCACACCCGGCAGCTCGCGCGCCCACGGCAGCTCCAGCGCGCCCGCGTACCGCCGGTGCAGCAGCGCCCGCTCACCGGGCAGCAGCTCCCCCACCACCACGTCGGTCATCAGCCCGTGCCGCAGCCGGTAACCGGCCCCGTCCGCGACCACCACCCCCGCGTCGACGCCCTCCCGCAGGTCCTCGACGAGCGCGGCCTCGCTCTCCGCAGCGCCGTCCGGGCCGACGTCCAGCACCTCCGCGAGCAGCCGGTGCGGCAGCGGCCCGTCGCACACCGCGACCGCCCGCACCGCGCGCATGGCCCCCGCCGACAGCCGCCCGAGCCGCGAGAGCACCAGCTCCCGCAACGTGGTCGGCAGTCCCGTCGGGTCGCCGTCGAGGGCCGCCCGCAGCGTCTCCTCCGCGATGAACGCGTTGCCCGCCGACCGCTTCCACACCAGCTCGACCAGGTCGTCCCGGCCCGGCGCGACGTCCGCCACCAGCTCCGCGATGGCCGCCCGCGTCAGCGGCGCCACCTCGACGCTCCGCACCTGCCGGTGCCGCCCCAGCTCCCGGATCATCGTGCGGGCCGGCGCCGCCGCCGGCGCGGGCTCACCCGGCTCCGTGCGGTGCGTCCCCGCCAGCAGCAGGCTCTCCTCGGCCAGGTTCGCCACCAGGTACGCCACCAGGTCCAGGGTCGAGCGGTCCGCCCACTGCAGGTCCTCGACCACCAGCACCACCGTCGAGTGCGCCGCCAGCCGCGACACCACCCGGTGCAGCAGCTCCAGCGTCTGCACCCGCGCCTCCGGGCCGGCCGGGAGGGGCACCGCCGACCGCAGCGCCAGCAGCTCGTCCAGCTGGTCCGCCCACGGCGCCAGCAGCCGCTGCACCTGCTCGCTCCCGCGCAGCAGCGACCGCAGCGCGGACACCACCGGCCAGAACGGCGGGCTCTCCGCGATGTCCGTCGCCCCGCCCAGCAGGACGGACGGCTCCCCGCCCCGCTCGGCCATCGCGACCAGCTCCTGCACGAGACGCGTCTTCCCGACGCCGGCGTCCCCGGTCAGGAACACCGTGGCCATCCGGCCCTTCTGCACGGTGCCGAGCGCCGCGGCGAGCGCCGCGAGGTCGTCCTCCCTGCCGACCAGCGGGCGCGTCGCCAAACGGTCGGTCACGACGGGCGAGGCTAGCCAACGCCGCTAACCCTGAGAAGCGCGCACCCGGGTGTGATCCACGGCCGATGATCTCCCTGTATCACGCGGGCGTCCTGTCTCCTCCTAGTGGACGGTCCGGTGCGGGCCGGGATCGAGAGGAGACGACGTGGGCATCGGGGAGACCCTCCCGGCCGGTGGGACCGGCGGCGGGCCCGGTTCGACGCAGGAGCTGGCGCGGCTGGCGGGCACCACGCCGCCGGCGTCGATCCCCGAGGTCGTCGAACGGCTCGCGGCGATCCGCGACCACGCCGCGAGCACCTCGCTCCTCGGTGAGGACGACGGCATCGCCGCGTTCACCCGGCTCTACCACGTCATCACCGCGCACATCGGCGAGATGGCCGACCGCGGCGAGTTCCGGTCGCCGGAGTTCCTGATCCGCCTCGACATCGAGTTCGCCGAACGGTACTTCGACGCGCTGCGCGCCTACGCCCGCGACATGAGCACCTGCCCGCGTGTGTGGCGGGTGGTCTTCGACAACCGCAGCAACCCGAACATCCCGGCCGTCAACTTCGCCGTGGCGGGCGTCAACGCGCACATCAACTTCGACCTGTCCTGCGCCGTGGTGGCCACCTGGCACCACGTCCCGCCGCGCGGCGACACCGTCCTGGACACGCATTACCACGACTACCGCCTGGTCAACGAGGTGTTCGAGGCGGAGATGGACCCGCTGCGGGAGGACCTCGACTCGCTGCTCAGCCACGGCCCGGACGGCGCGATCTGGGACCGCACCGCCAACTGGATGGCCGACCTCGTCGTGCGGTTCACCCGCGACCTGGCCTGGGACGAGGCCCGGCGCGTGTGGGCCAAGGGCGGCGACGAGGAGGACGTGCGCGAGTCCGAGGCCAAGCTCGACGCGATCGCGACGTTCATCGGGGAGACGCTGGTCCGCACGCCCGTCCTGCCCATCTGAGAAACCGCTCGTCCGAAGGGCACCGGCCGGGGACCATGCCGTCCCGTGGGACACGTCGAGGCGATGGCCGCCGGGCGAGCGGTCCCAGCTGTGCTACGCGGACGCGCTCCGTCGCGAAGCAGGCCCGACGACGTGCTGCTGCTCGACGAGCCGACCGACACAACGTCGACCTCGCCTCCGCCGAGGCGCTGGAGGAGGCGCTGGCGGCGTCGACGGCGAGGTGCGCGAGACCGACGAGCCGGTCTGGGACGTGAGCCGCGAACGGGTCAGGGACGGACCGCGCCCGTGACGGCCCAGCGGTCCGACCGCGCCCGCACCGCTACCGCGACGAGCCGGCCGACCATGAACAGCGTGAGCCCCGACCAGATCCCGGCCAGGCCCCACCCGAACGCCAGCGACGCCCAGATGAGCGGCAGGAACCCGGCCAGCGCCGCGATCAGCGTGGTGGTGCGCAGGTAGGCGGCGTCGCCGGCGCCGAGCAGCACCCCGTCGAGGGCGAACACCACCCCGGAGACGGGCATGATCGCCACGAAGAACCACCACGCCATGGGCACCGCGGCGAGCACGGCCGGGTCGGTGGTGAACACGTGCGGGAGCACCCCGGCCAGCGCCGCGAACAGCAGGCAGAACGCCAGCCCGGCGACGAGCCCGTAGCGCGTGACCTGGCCGGCGAGCGCCCGGGCCCGTTCCGCGCCGCGCTCGGCCGAGCCCAGATCCGCGGACCCCAGCGCCGCCCCGACGAGCGACTGCGCCGCGATGGCGATCGCGTCCAGCACCAGCGCGAGGAAGAACCACAGCTGCAGCACGATCTGGTGCGCGGCCGCGGCGGCGGCCCCGAACCGGGTGGCGACGGCCGCAGCCGACAGGAAGCACGCCTGGAAGGCGAGGCTGCGCGCGATGAGGTCGCGGCCCAGCGCCAGCTGCGCGCGCAGCACCGCCCGGTCCGGCCGCAGCGGCACGGCGTCCGCCCGGGCGGCCCGGACGAGCGCGACCAGGAAGAGGCTCGCCCCGACCGCCTGCCCGGCGACGTTGGCCAGCGCCGACCCGGGCAGCCCGAACCCGGCCCACCCGACGGCCCCGTGCACGAGCACCGGGCACAGCAGCGCCGAGAGCCCGTTGCCGGCCAGCACGTACCGCAGCGGGCGCGCGGTGTCCTGCACCCCGCGCATCCAGCCGTTCCCGGCCAGCGTGACGAGCACGAGCGGCGCCCCGAAGAGGGCCACCCGCAGCCAGGAGACGGCCGCCTCCGCGATGCCGCCGCCGTCGCCGAGCGCCTCCGCGACCGGACGCGCCACGAGCTGGCCCACGACCAGCACGAGCAGACCCGTGACCAGCGCGAACCAGGTGGCCTGCACGCCCTCGCCGACCGCGGCGCCGCGCCGGCCGGCGCCGTGCAGCCGCGCCGCGCGGGCCGTGGTGCCGTACGAGAGGAAGTTCAGCTGGGTGGTGACCTGCGCGAACACCACACCCGCGACGGCCAGCCCGGCCAGCGCCACGGCGCCCAGCCGGCCGACGACCGCGGTGTCGACGAGCAGGTAGAGCGGCTCGGCGGCCAGCACCGGCAGCGCCGGTGCGGCCAGCCGGAGGATCTCCCGGGCCGGGACGCGGTGCCCGCTCATGCCGTCGCGCGCGGCCGCCGGCAGACGTACACGAACGCGGGCGGCAGGTTGCGCCAGACCGTGGCCGAGACCAGCACCTCGTCGAACGTGGTGCGCAGTGTGCGGCGGAAGCGGCGGGCCGCGGTGAGCGTCATGCCGTGCAGGTAGGCGAACGTCGTGAACGCGCCGGTGTCGCCGATGGCCCGGCTGATCTCGCCGAGCAGCCGGGTCTGCGTCGCGTCGTCGAAGAGCGCCCACGGCAGCCCGCAGATGACCGCGTCGGCAGCGGAGATGCCGCGGTCGGCGAGCAGCGTGCCCAGGTCGGCGGCGTTGCCCTGCACGACCTCCAGCGCGGGCCGGGTGCGCCGCAGGTACTCGACCATGGCCGGGTCCAGCTCGATCGCCAGGTGCCGGCCGCCCGCGGCAGCCGCTCCGCGATCACCGCGCTCACCGCGCCCGTGCCCGGGCCGAGCTCGACGACCACGGGCTCGCCGCGGCTCGGCACCACGGACGCGAGCACCGCGCCCAGGCGCGCCGAGCTGGGCGCGACGGCCCCATCCGCCCCGGCCGGCGCAGCGCCGCGGCCAGGAACGCGCGACGGGCCGACCCGGGCCCGTCCGCCCCGTCCGACTCCGGCGCGGTGGTCTCCGACGTCATGCCACTTCCTCCAGTCGATCACGACCACCGTAGCCGGGGCTCACGAGGCCAGCGCCTCCGGCGGCCCGGCCGGCAGCGCCCCGCGCAGGGCCGCGAGCACCTCCTCCGCCGAGCCGTCCCGGGTGAACCCGGCCGCCGCCCGGTGCCCGCCGCCGCCGAGCAGCGCGGCCGCCGCGGCGACGTCGACGCGCCCGGTGGAGCGCAGCGACACCGACCACGTGCGGCCGCCGACCTGCCGCAGCAGCACCGCGACCTCCGCCTCGGCGGCCGTGCGCAGCAGGTCGACGACGCTGTAGACCTCCTCCTGCCGGAACCGGGCGGTCACCTCCAGCGGCACGCACGTGCGCACCATCCCCAGGCCGCCCGCGGCGTCCGGCTCCAGCACCGCCGCCTGCAGGATCGCGCCGAGCTCGGCCAGCCAGGCGTACGGGTGGGTGTCCATCAGCCCGCGGACCAGCGGCTCCGGGTCGACGCCCGCGGCCACCAGCTCGGCGGCCATGTGGTGCGCCGCGGCCCCGGCCCGGCGGAAGCCGCTCGTGTCCGTGACGAGCCCGGCGTAGAGGCAGCGGGCGACGTCGGCGTCGAGCGGGGCGTCCATGGCGCGCAGCACGTCGTAGGCGAGCACCACGGTGGCCTCGGCGTCCGGGTCCAGCACCTGGACGTCGCCGAACCCGGGGTTGGTGACGTGGTGGTCGAGCATGACCGACACGCCGGAGGCGGCGAGCCGGTCGGCGAGCGTCCCGAGCCGGGCCGGCTCGGCCGCGTCGCAGGCCACCAGCACCGGCGGCGCGGCCGGTACCTGCTCGGGCGGCACGACGAGCCCGAGCACGTCCAGCGGGACGAGCGTCTCGGGCATCCGTTCCGGCGTCGCGAACGACACCCGGACGGCCGCGCCGCGCCGGTGCAGCGCGATGCCGAGCGCGAGCGCGCTGCCGAGCGAGTCGGCGTCCGGGTCGACGTGCGCGAGCAGCGTGACGTCCGGGGCGGCGGCCAGGAGCTGCGCCGCTCGGGCGACGGCGGACCCGGGCGCCCTCACTCGTCGTCGGCCCGCTCGCGCGGCACCCGGTACGGGTCCGCGTCGCCGGCCGGGCGGGCGGTGGCCGCGAGCCGGGCCACCTCCGCGTCCGACTCGCGGGTGCGGGCCAGCAGCTCCTCCATCCGGCGCGCCTCGTCCGGCACCTGGTCCGGCACGAACGCGAGCGTCGGTGTGTAGCGCACCCCGGTGCCGGCCCCGACGAGCGAACGCAGCACACCGGTGGCGCTGGCGAGCGCGGCCGCGGCGCCCGCGGTGTCCGGATCGGAGTCGACCCGCTCGCCGAGCACCGTGTAGTACACGGTGGCCTCGCGCAGGTCGCCGGTGACGCGGGTGTCGGTGATCGTCACCATCTTGAGCCGGGGGTCCTTGACCTCGTGCTCGAGGGCGGCCGCCACGATCTGGGTGATCCGTTTGGCCAGCCGCCGGGCGCGGGCGTGGTCCACCATCTCGCCACTCCTCCAGTCGTCCTCGGCCCTACTCGTCCTCGGGGCCCAGCATGCGCTGCCGGGCCGAGAGCAGCTCCAGCTCGGGGCGCGCGGCGACGAACCGTTCGCACCGGTCGAGCAGCTCACGGACGTGCCCGTGGTCCGGGCCCACACAGCTGACGCCGAGGAGCGCCCGCCGGTGCAGGTCCAGGTGGCCGGCCTCGGCGACGGCCACGTCGAACCTCCGGCGCAGCTCCGCCAGCACCGGCCGGACCACGGATCTCTTCTCCTTCAGCGAGTGGACGTCCCCCAGGAGGACGTCCAGCTCCAGTGCTCCGACGAACATGGTCATCGACGGCACACGGGGCCGGCCTGCGCCGGGCGCAGCCGGCCCCGTGTCGCGGTCAGCTCCTCGGCTTCTCGCGCATCTCGAAGGTCTCGACGACGTCGCCGACCTTGATGTCGCTGTAGTTGCCGAGGGTGAAGCCGCACTCGAAGCCCTCGCGGACCTCGACCACGTCGTCCTTGAACCGCCGCAGCGAGCTGATCGGCAGGTTCTCGGCGACCACCACGTGTCGCGCAGCAGGCGGGCCCGCGCGTTGCGGCGGATCTCGCCGGAGACCACCAGCGAACCGGCGATCGTGCCGAACCGGGAGGACTTGAAGACCTCGCGGACCTCGGCGCGGCCCAGCTCGACCTCTTCGAACTCCGGCTTGAGCATGCCCTTGAGGGCCTGCTCGATCTCCTCGATCGCCTGGTAGATCACCGTGTAGTAGCGGATCTCCACACCCTCGCGGTTGGCCAGCTCGGTGGCCTTGCCCTCGGCCCGGACGTTGAAGCCCAGGACGATGACGTTGTCCGCGATGGCGAGGTTGATGTCGCCCTCGGTGATGCCACCGACGCGCGGTGGATCACCCGCAGCTCGACGTCCTCACCCACGTCGATCTTCATGAGCGCGTCCTCGAGCGCCTCCACGGTGCCCGAGTTGTCGCCCTTGATGATCAGGTTGAGGGTGTTGGTCTCCTTGAGCGCGGCGTCCAGGTCCTCCAGGCTGACCCGCTTGCGGCGGCTGGCCAGCTCGGCGTTGCGCTCGCGCGCCCGGCGCCGGTCGGCGATCTGGCGGGCCACCCGGTCCTCGTCCACGACGAGGAACGTGTCGCCCGCGCCCGGGACCGACGTGAAGCCGATGACCTGCACCGGCCGCGACGGAAGGGCCTCGTCGACGTCGTCGCCGAACTCGTCGAGCATCCGCCGGACACGCCCGGAGGCGTCGCCCGCGACGATCGAGTCGCCGACCCGCAGCGTGCCCCGCTGCACCAGCACGGTGGCCACGGGGCCGCGGCCGCGGTCGAGGTGCGCCTCGATCGCGACGCCCTGCGCCTCCATGTCGGGGTTGGCGCGCAGGTCGAGCGCGGCGTCCGCGGTGAGCAGGATCGCCTCGAGCAGCTGCTCGATGTTGGTGCCCAGCTTGGCGGAGATGTCGACGAACATCGTCTCGCCGCCGTACTCCTCCGCGACCAGCCCGTACTCGGTGAGCTGCTGGCGGATCTTCGCCGGGTTGGCGCCCTCGACGTCGATCTTGTTGACCGCGACCACGATCGGCACGTCCGCGGCCTGCGCGTGGTTGATCGCCTCCACCGTCTGCGGCATCACGCCGTCGTCGGCCGCGACCACGATCACCGCGATGTCCGTGGACTTCGCACCGCGGGCCCGCATGGCGGTGAACGCTCGTGACCCGGGGTGTCGATGAACGTGATCAGGCGGTCCTCGCCGTCGAGGTCGGTCTCCACCTGGTACGCGCCGATGTGCTGGGTGATGCCGCCGGCCTCGCCCTCGCGGACGTTGGTCTTGCGGATCGTGTCCAGCAGGCGCGTCTTGCCGTGGTCGACGTGACCCATGATCGTGACGACCGGCGGCCGGACGACGAGGTCCTCCTCGCCACCGGCGTTCTCGCCGTAGGAGATGGAGAAGCTGTCGAGCAGCTCGCGGTCCTCCTCCTCCGGGCTGACGACCTGCACGTTGTAGTTCATCTCGGTGCCGAGCAGCTCCAGCACCTCGTCGGAGACCGACTGGGTGGCCGTCACCATCTCGCCGAGGTGGAACAACACCTGTACCAGCGAGGCCGGGTTGGCGTTGATCTTCTCCGCGAAGTCGGTGAGCGACGCGCCGCGCGGGAGCCGGATCGACTCGCCGTTGCCCTTGGGCAGGCGGACGCCGCCGACCGACGGCGCCTGCATCGAGTCGAACTCCTGGCGCTTCTGCCGCTTCGACTTGCGGCCCTTGCGGGCCGGCCCGCCCGGACGCCGAAGGCACCGGCCGCACCGCCGCGGCCGCCGGGACGGCCACCGCCACCACCGGGACGGCCACCGCCGCCACCGCCGCCGGGCCGGAAGCCGCCGCCCGCCGC
>MKJX01000030.1 GCA_001942415.1 Pseudonocardia sp. CNS-139 | reverse complement strand
TCGGCCGGGTCCGCCGGCACCACGTCCAGGTGCCCGTGCACCAGCAGCGCCCCCGGCTCCACGGTCCGCGCCCGGCCAGCCGCACGAACCACGCCCCAGAACCAGGGCCAGGCGCCGCGCCGGTCCGGTGAGCCCGACCCCGCGGCCGCGCCCGCGCCCGGCCCGGACCCCCGGTCCGGCCAGCCGGTCCCGGCGGGCAAGGGCCCCGGCGACGGCAACGCCTCCGCCGGTCCGGGCCAGCCGCCGCGTCCCGCCCCGCAGCCCCGCACAGGTCCCGGGCAGGCGCAGGGTCCCGGGCCGAAGGCCGCCCCCGCCGGCGGCCAGCCGGCGCCGTCCGGTGCCCCGAAGCCGCCCGGCCAGCAGCCCGCCGCCGCCCAGGCGGGACCGGCCCAGCCCGGCCAGCCGGCGCCGGGCGGGCCGCAGGGCCGCGGCCCGCGCAGCAGCAGACCACGCGGGAACAGCCCATCCCGGGCAAGGCGCCGGGCGCGCCCGGTCAGCCGAACCCGGCTCAGCCCGCGCGCAGCGGCGACGGACGCCCGCCCGCGCCGCAGGGCGCTCCCGGCCAGCAGCAGCCGGCCGGGCAGCGTCCGGCGGCGGAGCAGGCCGCCTCGATGCGGCCCCGCAACGCACCGGAGCCCGAGCCGGGTGATCTCTTCCGACCGTCCGCCGATCAGGCGAACCGTCCGGCCGAACCGAAGACCACGGCCGTGCCGCAGACGCGCCCGGTCGACCAGGGCCAGCCCAAGGCCGACCGCACGACGGTGGTGCCGAAGGTCCAGCCGCCGGTGCCGGGCCCGCCGGCCGAGCAGGGCCGTCCGGTCCCCGTCGACGCGACCACCAAGGTCGGCCCGGCCCGCGAGTCCGGCCAGCCCGGTCAGAACGGCCCTGGTCAGCCCGGCCAGCCCGGTCAGACTGGTCAGGCAGCCGCCGGCAAGGTGCTGCCCGGTCCGGGCGTCCGGCCCGACCAGAAGGACGGCGGGCAGGACAAGACGCCGGCAACGGCCAGCAGGCCGGCGAGCGCGTCGACCGCTCGGCATCGGCGTCACGCTCCGGCTGATCCCGATCGCGCACCGTGATCTTCGGGGGCGTACGGTGCGCAGCCATGCAACAAGCCCTGACCGCGGACTGGCTGGTCCCGCTGGGTGCGGGCGTGGTGGTGCTCGCCGCGCTGCTCCTCCTGGTGCTCGTCCTGCGGCAGGGCCGGCGGCAGGCGCGGGAACGCGCCGAGCGCGCGCCGGCCACCGAGCAGCCGCGCCGCCCGGCCCGGCCGGCGTGGCCCACCGCCGATGCGACGCGCCGGCCGACCGCACGGACCCGGTCGGCACCCTTCCCATGGCTCCGGCGGCGCAGTTCGCGGCCGTCCCGGCGCACTGGTCCGGCGGGCCGCGCCCGCAGGCCCCCGCCGACCCGCCGGCCTCGCCGGACGTCGCGCCGGTGGCCCAGCCGACCGTCCCGACCGCCGCGCAGCCGGCTGCCGACTCCACCGTCGACGCGCGGGCGAGCCGCGCATGGCGCCCGCCCCGGCCGGCCCGCCGACGGGCCCGGTGCCGGTTGCGCCGTGGTCCCGCGCGACGGACGGGCAGCACGTCGACCACACCTCGCACGACCACGCACCCCACGACGACCAGCCGTCCGCGGACCGGGCGGCTCGTCCCGCTCCATCGCGGCCGCCGGTCGCGCAGCGTCGCGAGCCGCGCGGCGACGAGCACCCACGCCGCCGGTCGCGCAGCGTCGCGGTGCGCGCGGCGACGAGCCGGCCCACGCCGACGCCCGCACCGGAGCGCCGCGCCCGGGAGACCGAGCCCGAGCCGGTGCCGAGCCCCGCCCCCGCGCAGCCGCCGGCCGGCCGCGCCGACGTGAAGGACCGCCTGCTCGCCGTGCTGCTGGACGACCCCGCCGTCGCCGTCGACGCGACCATCGAGCTGGACGCCTGCCGGGCCCAGCTCGAACGCCTCAACAGCGCCGTGCAGCACGAGCGGAACGTGATGCGCGACGTGCTGCGGCGGCTGGCCGGCACGGGGCTGCGGCCCGACCAGCTGGCCCGGCTCGCCGGGATGCCTGTGGAGGAGCTGAAGGCCCTGCTCGCGCCGGCCTCGCGCTAGGGGGTGTCCGGGCCGCTATCCGGCGATGCGGCTCAGCCGCGCCGAGATGTGCGGCTGCATCGGCTGGCCCATCATCGCGCGCTCGTCGACGTAGGCCAGGTCGCCGCCCTCGACGAGCCCGTAGAGCCGGTGCGAGCCGACGACGTCCTTGGCCGACGCCGTGCGCACCACGGCGTCGGTGCGCAGCTCCCACGACGTCAGGTTCCGGGCGCGGCCGTAGAAGATCTCCGAGATCCCGGTGGCGTGCGTGATCAGCGCCTCGATCTCGCCGTCGGGCTGCGGGCGCCAGAAGCCGGTCTCGCGGGCGGCCGGCCGGATCACCTCGCCGTCCGGACCGAGCAGCCACGCCCGGGCCTCGTACGACACGAACGGGCGCCGTCGTGGGCGAACACGAGCTGCTGGCCGAACGTGAACGGGCCGTCGATCGTCGGGTAGACGACCTCACCCGCGCCGCGCCAGACCCCGATCAGCGGCAGCAGCCCGACGCACTGGTCGTGCAGCGACGGGCCCTCGCGGAGGTTGGCGGTGTCGTCCGGGACCGGCAGGTCCTCGAAGCGCGGGCGGTTGCGCCGCGGCGAGTCGGGGGCGGCGTTGGCCGGGCCCGTGATCGTGCCGGGCAGGTCGCCGTCGGGGCCGGTCACGGCGCCGGGTCCACGGGTACGTCGGGCTGCCCGGGCGCCGTCGTGAAGAGGCGCCGCAGCAGGTAGCCGGTGTAGACCGCGATGCCGGCGCTGGCCGCGACCAGGAGGCTCGTGAACAACCACTGCACGGCCGAACCCTAGTCCTGACACACAGGCGGCGCGGCCGGAACCCGCAGGCTCCGGCCGCGCCGTCCGGTCGTGCGACGGTCAGGCGACCGCGATCTCCGCGCGGTGCACGCCCGGCCCGTCGGCCGTCAGCTCCGCCTGGCCGTTGCCGGACCGGGAGAGGGCCCGCACGGTCCAGGTGCCCGGTGCCGCGAAGAACCGGAACTGGCCCTCCTGCGACGCCACGACCTCGGCCGTGAACTCGCCCGTGCCGTCCAGCAGCCGCACGAACGCGCCGGCGACGGGCTCGCGCCCGCGACGACCCGCCCGGTGAGAACGGTCTCCTTGGTCAGGTCCGTGCCCGGGGGCAGCGCGACGGCCTGGTCAGGCGCTCCGCACATCAGCGCCCGCCTTCGCCGGTGCGCCCAGCTCGATCGGCACGCCGATCAGCGAGCCGTACTCGGTCCAGCTGCCGTCGTAGTTCTTGACGTCGGCGTGGCCGAGCAGCTCGTGCAGCACGACCCAGGTGTGCGAGCTGCGCTCGCCGATGCGGCAGTAGGCGATGGTCGCCTTGGAGCCGTCGAAGCCCTCCTCGCCGTAGAGCTTGGCGAGGTCGTCGTCGGACTTGAACGTGCCGTCCTCGTTGGCCGCCTTGCTCCACGGGATGTTGATCGCACCGGGGACGTGGCCGGGCCGCTGCGACTGCTCCTGCGGGAGGTGCGCCGGGGCGAGGATCTTGCCGGAGAACTCGTCGGGCGACCGGACGTCGACCAGGTTCTTCGTGCCGATCGCGGCCACGACCTCGTCGCGGAAGGCGCGGATCGAGTTGTCGGCGTCCTTGGCCGTGTACGACGTGGCCGGGCGGTCCGCGACGTCGCCGGTGAGCGTGCGCCCGTCCAGCTCCCACTTCTTGCGGCCGCCGTCGAGCAGCTTCACGTCGGCGTGCCCGTACAGCTTGAACTGCCAGTACGCGTACGCGGCGAACCAGTTGTTGTTGCCGCCGTAGAGCACGACGGTGTCGTCGTTGCCGACGCCCTTGGCGGAGAGCAGCTGCTCGAACTGCTCCTTGTTCACGATGTCGCGGCGGACCGGGTCCTGCAGCTCCGTCGTCCAGTTGATCTTGACGGCCCCCGGCAGGTGGCCGCCGTCGTAGGCGGTGGTGTCCTCGTCGACCTCGAGGAACACGACGCCGTCGGTGCCGAGGTTCTTCTCGGCCCAGTCAGCGGTGACCAGGACGTCCTGGCGGCTCATGCGGTGGCTCCCTGTTGGTTGTCGTTGCGAATGATGCGGAGACGGGCGAGCAGTGCGTACATCTCGCAGCCGAGGCAGAAGCCGAAGGCCGCGTTGAGGAATGCGGCGGCGAGCGCGAACGCCGTGGCCACGATGCCGAGCACGGTGAGGCCGGTGGCGTAGCCGATCGTGCCGACCACCGCGAACGTGAACCCGACGCCTGGGAGAACCGCACCGGAGCGGCGTTCTCCTTCTCTGCGGGCGGGGCGAGCCGGGGTGCGACGAGGAGCCGGTAGAGCACGGAGTAGGGCGCGAAGCGCAGCCCGGCGAACGCGCCGAGCGCGAACACGACGGCCTGCGCGCCGAGCAGCCATGCGCTGCCCGAGACGAGCACGAGGGCGAGCACGACGGTGGTCACGCCCGCGTTGAACCGGACGCCTCGCGGGTCGACGGGAGGGTCGCCGCGCCGCACGGGCGGGTCGGATGTGGACATGGGTGTGCTCCTGAGGAAGAGGTGCGTGGAAGGACGCGAATGCTCAGGACGCGCTACACAGGCAGCTGCGACGCGGCACAGGTCGACCGCGCGGCGTCGGGTCAGCAGCCAGAACACGCTGGCGAGGGTAACCGAGGAACCCCGTTCAGGGCAGCCTCCGGCCCGGATCAGCCGTTCGGGTCACGTCCCGGCCGTCTCTGGGCGAGCGCTCCGGCGATCCGCGCCTCCAGATCGGCCGTGCGCGGCACGCCGCTGACCCGCACCAGCTCGCCGCCGTCCCGGTCGAACGCGACGACCGTGGGGGTGCGCATCACACCCAGTGCGCTCGCGACGTCCGGGCGGTCGGCGACGTCGACCTCGCGGTGCACGACACCCGGCCGGCGCGCGACGAGCTCGGTCAGCAACGCGGCCGTCTGCCGGCAGGGGCTGCAGACCGGCGAGGACAGCTGGAGCAGCAGCACACGGTCGGCCGCGCCCGGCTCGGTGCCGGCCGCTGCCAGCCCGCGGTGCCGCCACCGCCCGTCCGGAACCGGCCGGAACGGGCCCGCAGGGCCAGCCCGACGACCGTCGCGAGCACGAGCGTCGTGACCAGCACGGCGACCCCGACCCCGTTCATGCCCGTCGCAACCCGGGACCGGCGGGGCGCATTCCCGAACGGCCCGCCGCGGATCAGCCGCCCGCGGTGCTGATCGCGCCGGCGCCCAGCGTCAGGTCGCGGGCGGTGCCGCTGATCTCCAGGCGCCCGGCACCGCGTGCAGCGCGGTCGGGGTGACGGCCAGCGGCAGCGCGCCCGGGTTCACCCGGAGAGTGAAGAGCTGTTGCAGCGTGGCCTGTACGGGGGCGGGCAGCTGCGGGGTGTTGTCGCCGCCGACGTGGATGTAGCGCGGCTCGGCCTGGATCTGTCCGTCGGTGAGCGTCAGCGTCGCGATCAGCCACAGGTCGAGCTGCTGGCCGAGCACGCTGACCGTGCCGCCGAAGCGCGCGGCCTGCGCGGGGTCGATCTGCGTGAGGGTGGCCGGGCCGCCGTCCTCGACGGCCTGCTGCAGCGCCTCCCCGTCGATCGTCTCGATGCGGAGGTCCTGCACCTGGATGCCGCCCGCACGGTTCAGCAGCTGCTCGACGTCGGACGCCTGCACCCGCGCGGTGCCCTCGACCTCGCGCACGACCAGCGTCTTCTCGCCGGGGCCGAGCAGCATCGACAGCGGCGCCTCCACGTCGCGCAGCTGCGCCGAGACGTCCAGCGCCTGCAGCTCGCCGACCTGGATCCGCGACGCGCTCACGTCGACGCTGGAGTAGCGGCCCGAGACCGCCTGGGTGAGGAACGGGAAGCCGTTGATCCGCACGGACGGGTCGTCGACCAGCCCGATCTGCTCGCGCATCTGGCGGGAGACGGCCGACTCGGCGAGCGCGGCCGACCCGAAGTCCGCCGCGACGAACAGCCCCACCAGGACGAGCAGCGCGATGACCAGGCGCCTCATCCGACCTCCGACCCTGTATCCGCCGCCGACTCGTGCTACCGCCCCGCCGGCGCTCCGCCGGAAGTTCCGGGTCCGACCGTAGAGCGGCCGGTCACAGGGCCGTCACCGGGGCCGCTGCGGCTCGCCCAGCGGGCGATCCGCGCGGCCGGCGCCGCTCTCGCCGTGCGTTGCGTACGGATCGGTCCACGGCGCCTCCAACGTCTTCCGGGTGACGGGGCGCCGGGTGTGCTGGGGGAACCGTGACAGACGGCGAGCGCAGCGCCACGGACGTCGCCCGGATAGCGGATTCCGGACAGCGAAACTCCGTCCGATGTGATGACGCTCACTGCGTGGGGCGTGACCTCTGCCGCGGATGTCGTGCCATCCCGCTTCACCCGGTTATCCTGCATCGATCCGCGTGGTGGTGTTCCGACCGGGTCACGCGGGTGTGAACGGTGCGTCAGCGTCGCCCGCCGTGATCGGACGAGCGGGCGCGCCCGCGTCCTGGCTCCCGGTGGAGAGGAGGCACCAGGTGGAACTCCTTCTGCTGACGGCCGATCCCGATCCGGGGTCCGTGCTGCCGGCGCTCACCCTGCTCCCGCACGGGGTGCGCACGGCGGCGCCCGAGGTGGCGGCGCTGCTCGACGCCGGCCCGCACGACGCGGTGCTGGTGGACGCGCGCACGGACCTCGTGGCGGCCCGCAGCCTGTGCCGGCTGCTGGGCAGCACCGGGATGGACGTGCCGGTGATCGCGGTGCTCACGGAGGGCGGGCTCGTCGCCGTCTCCGGCGAGTGGGTCGTCGACGAGATCCTGCTGCCGAGCGCCGGCCCGGCGGAGGTGGACGCGCGGCTGCGGCTGCTGAAGTCGCGCCCGGGGAGCGACTCCGGCCGCGACGGCGGCGCTCTCGTGCTCGGCGACCTCGTGATCGACGAGGCCACCTATGCCGCCCGCCTGCGCGGGCGCCTTCTCGAACTGACCTACAAGGAGTTCGAGCTGCTCAAGTACCTCGCCCAGCACGCCGGCCGGGTGTTCACCCGGGCCCAGCTGCTGCAGGAGGTCTGGGGCTACGACTTCTTCGGCGGCACGCGCACCGTCGACGTCCACGTGCGGCGGCTGCGGGCCAAGCTCGGCACCGAGCACGAGCAGATGATCGGCACCGTGCGCAACGTCGGCTACAAGTTCGTCCGGCCGACGCGCGGCGGGCTCGGTGCCGGCGTGGGGATCGTGGACGACGACGTGCCGAGCGACGAGACCGAGGACGCGACCGGGCGCCGGGCCGCGTGTCCGGCGTCGCCGGGATGGCCTGACGCCCGACCTGCGCCCGCGACGGGGTGAGCTGCCCGGCCGGAGAGGTACGTTCGGCTGATGAGCGAGCTGTCGTGGCGTGCCGAGCTGACCGACGCCGAGGCCGCCGAGGTGGCCGCGCTCGCGGCCGCGGCCGCCGCCCTCGACGGGGTCGCCCCGCTCGGCGACGACGTCTTCCGGCACCTGCGCGACGCCGCGGCCGACCACGTCCTCGTCCGCGCGGCGGACGGCGCGCTCGCCGGGTTCGCGCATCTGGAGAAGGGGTCCGACGGCGGATCCGCCGAACTCGTGGTGCACCCCGACCACCGGCGCGCCGGGCTGGGGCGCGCGCTCGTGGCGGCGCTCCTCGCCCGCACGCAGCCGCTGCGCGTCTGGGCGCACGGCAACCTCCCGGCCGCCGCGGCGCTCGCCGCCCGGCTCGGCTTCGCGCCCGTCCGCGAGCTGCGCCGGATGCGCCGCGATCTCACCGACCCGGTGCCCGAGCCGGTGCTCGCGCCCGGCGTCCGCATCCGGTCCTTCGTCGTCGGGGCCGACGAGGCCGAGTTCCTGCGCGTCAACAACGCCGCCTTCGACTGGCACCCCGAGCAGGGCGGGTGGACCGTTGCCGACGTCCGCCAGCGCGAGGGCGAGCCGTGGTTCGACCCCGACGGCTTCCTGCTCGCCGTCGACGCGGACGACCGGCTGCTCGGCTTCCACTGGACGAAGGTGCACGCCGAAACCCCGCCGATGGGCGAGGTCTATGTGCTCGGCGTCGATCCCGCGGCCCAGGGAACCCGACTCGGAAAAGCGCTCACGCTCGCCGGACTGCGGCACCTCCGCAACCGCGGTCTGGACCGGGTGATGTTGTACGTCGAGGCCGATAACAGCCCTGCTGTACGGCTCTACCAGGGGCTCGGATTCACGCTCTGGGACGCCGATGTTTCGTACGAGCGCTGACGTTCGTTCACCATTCGGCAACCATCGCCGCGCGGCTGATCGGCCCATCGCCGCAGGTCACAGCTAGGTCACGGTTCCGCGTTTCATACGTGGGATGGCCCACGGGGGACGCCCTGTTCATTCTCCGTTCACCTCAACGGGGGGACGCGTCCATCGGGCCTCCCTACCGTTCGGCGCCGAAGCGGCCACCCCGAGCCGCATCGCCCCGTTCCACGGGAACTCACTACGGAGGAACACTGGTGAACACCCTGCGGCACGGCTCCCGTGCCCGACTCGCCGCGGTCGGCTTTGTCGCCAGCGGCGCAATGCTGCTCGCGGGCTGTGGTGCGTCGAACGAGAGCGCCCCGGCTGCCGGCGGCGCGAGCAGCAGCGCTGCTGCCGAGGCGTCCGGCACGATCGCCCGCGCCGGCGCGACGTCGCAGCAGGCTGCCATGGAGGCCTGGATCGCCGGCTTCAGCAGCGTTGCGCCCGACGCGACGGTCAACTACGACCCGACCGGCTCCGGCGCCGGCCGCACCCAGTTCACGGCGGGTGCGGTGCAGTTCGCCGGCAGCGACGCGGCGCTGGACGAGGAAGAGCTCCCGACGGCGCAGCAGGTCTGCGGTGGCGCGGACAACGTCATCCAGATGCCGCTGTACATCTCGCCGATCGCGGTGATCTTCAACCTCGAGGGCATCCAGACGCTGAACCTGGCGCCCGGCACCGTCGCCCGGATCTTCAACCGGCAGATCACCACCTGGAACGACCCGGCCATCGCCGCGGACAACCCGGGTGTCGCCCTGCCGGCCACGCCGATCACCCCGGTGAACCGGTCCGACGAGTCCGGCACCACCGAGAACTTCACCGAGTACCTCGCGGCCGCCGCGGGTGCCGACTGGCCGCACGAGCCGGACGGTGTCTGGCCGGTCCAGGGCGGCGAGGCCGCTCAGGGCACCTCGGGTGTCGTCGGTGCGGTCGGTGGCGGCCAGGGCACGATCGGCTACGCCGACGAGAGCCAGGCCGGCGACCTCGGCCAGGTGCACGTCCGCGTCGGCAGCGCCTTCGTCGGCCCGACCCCGGAGGCGGCCGCGGCCGTCGTCGAGGCCTCGCCGCGGGTGACCGGCCAGGGCCAGTACAACTTCGCGGTCGAGCTGGACCGCGACACTACTGCGTCCGGGGCCTACCCGGTCGTGCTGGTCTCGTACACCATTGCCTGCACGCAGTACTCGGACGCGGCTGTCGCCGACACCGTCCACGCGTTCCTCAACTACATGGCGAGCGACGAGGGTCAGCAGGCGGCGAGCAGCAACGCCGGCAACGCGCCGATCTCCGACTCGCAGCGTTCCGCTTTCCAGCCGGCGATCGACGCGATCGCCGCTGCTGGCTGAGTGAGCGCAGCATCACCTAGCCGGTAGGCCCGGGCGGTCGTCACCATGAGACCGCCCGGGCCTCTCGGCCTGTCTCGACAGGTTTCGTGCGACAGAGCTTCCGCGAGGATCCGCCGGAAGGGATCACGTGAGTACCGAAACAAGTCCGGGGCCAGCCCCGGCGGGCGCGGCAGCGCCCCCTTCAACCAAGCCAGTCGTCCAGGCCGGTGACCGCATCTTCTCCGGCCTCGCGAAGGGCGCAGGGATCCTCATCCTGGTCGTGCTGGCCGGTGTGGCGGCGTTCCTCATCGTTCAGGCCGCGCCCGCATTCTTCGCCCCGGCCGAGGACATCCCCGGCGGGGCGGGCTTCCTCGCCTACGTCGGGCCGCTGATCTTCGGGACGTTGCTCGCGGCGCTCATCGCGCTGCTCATCGCGACCCCGCTGGCCGTGGCGGTCGCCCTCTTCATCACGCACTACGCGCCGCGCCGGCTGGCGCAGGGCCTCGGCTACCTGGTCGACCTGCTCGCCGCCGTGCCCAGCATCATCTACGGACTGTGGGGTGCCGGCACCCTCGCGGTCGCGGCGGTGCCGCTGATGCAGTGGCTGGAGCGCTACCTCGGCTGGATCCCGTTCTTCGCCGGGCCGGCCTCCGTGACCGGCCGGACGATGCTGGTCGCCGGTCTCGTGCTCGCGGTGATGATCCTGCCGATCATCACCGCGGTGTCGCGTGAGGTCTTCCTCCAGACGCCGAAGCTGCACGAGGAGGCCGCGCTCGCGCTCGGCGCCACGCGCTGGGAGATGATCCGCATGGCCGTGCTGCCGTTCGGGCGCTCCGGCATCATCAGCGGCGCCATGCTCGGCCTGGGCCGCGCGCTCGGCGAGACGATGGCCGTCGCCATCGTGCTCTCGGTCTCCGGCGGGATCACGTTCAACCTGATCAGCAACGGCAACCCGTCGACGATCGCGGCGAACATCGCGCTGCAGTTCCCGGAGGCGTCCGGGCTCACGGTGAACGTGCTCATCGCGTCCGGTCTGGTGCTGTTCCTGATCACGCTGGCCGTCAACTCGATCGCCCGCTACATCGTCAACCGACGCCGCGAGTTCTCGGGGGCGAACTGATGTCCATCGACACCACCCAGCGCGAGCGCGCGGACCAGATCCCGCCGATCCCGAGTGGTCTGGAGGAGCGCGGCCAGCTGCCGCGCTGGGCGATGCCCGGAGCGTTGGCCGCCAGCGCCGTCGTCGTCGGCGTGGTCTTCGCGATCATCGGCTTCAACGTCGGGCTCTGGGTCGTTCTCACCGCCGTGCTGTACGCGGTCGGCCTCTACGCGTGGTCGCGCGCCGTCGAGGGCCGGCGCAAGGCGACCGACCGGCTGGTCACGATCATCGTTTCCGGCGCGTTCATCCTCGCGCTCATCCCGCTGGTCTCCGTGGTCGTCACGGTGATCGGACAGGGCATCGCGCGGTTCGACCCGGAGTTCTTCACCTCGTCGATGCGCGGCGTGGTCGGTGAGGGCGGCGGTGCGTACCACGCGATCATCGGCACGCTGATCATCACGGCGTTGGCCGCGTTGATGTCGATCCCGGTCGGCCTGCTGACCGCCGTCTACCTCGTCGAGTACGGCAAGGGCCGGCTGGCGCGGGCGATCACGTTCTTCGTCGACGTCATGACCGGCATCCCGTCGATCGTCGCCGGCCTCTTCGCGGTCGCGCTGTTCGCGATCATCGTCGGGCCTGGTGCCCGGTTCGGCTTCGCCGGGTCCGTGGCCCTGTCGGTGCTGATGATCCCGGTTGTCGTACGGGCGACCGAGGAGATGCTGAAGATCGTCCCGAACGAGCTGCGCGAGGCGTCCTACGCACTCGGCGTGACGAAGTGGCGGACGATCCTCAAGGTGGTCATCCCGACCTCGATCGCCGGCATCGCGTCCGGTATCACGCTGGCGATCGCCCGCGTCATCGGCGAGACCGCGCCGCTGCTGGTGGCCGTGGGGCTCACGACGGCCGTCAACTTCAACCCGTTCGACGGCCGGATGGCGACGCTGCCGGTCTTCTCGTACCTGTCGTACGCCACGCCCGGCGTGCCGCGCGAGCCGTACCTCGAGCGGGCCTGGACCGCGGCCCTGGTGCTGATCATCATCGTCATGGTGCTGAACCTGCTGGCGCGCCTCATCGCCCGCGTGTTCGCCCCGAAGACCCGATAAGGAACGTCCAATGGGCAAAGCGATCAACGCCGTCGACCTGAACATCTACTACGGGTCGTTCCTGGCGGTGCAGGGCGTCAACATGACCATCCGGCCCCAGTCGGTGACGGCGCTCATCGGGCCGTCGGGGTGCGGGAAGTCCACCTACCTCCGCTCGATCAACCGCATGCACGAGGTGATCCCGGGCGCGTACGTCGAGGGCAAGCTGGAGCTCGACGGCAAGAACCTCTACGGCCCCGGAATCGACCCGGTGGGCGTGCGGCGCCAGATCGGGATGGTGTTCCAGCGGCCGAACCCGTTCCCCACGATGTCGATCTACGACAACGTGATCGCGGGGCAGCGGCTGAACAGCAGGCGGCTGGGCAAGAGCGACACCGACACGCTCGTCGAGAAGTCGCTGCGCGGCGCGAACCTCTGGAACGAGGTGAAGGACCGGCTCGACAAGCCCGGCTCCGGCCTCTCCGGCGGGCAGCAGCAGCGCCTCTGCATCGCGCGGGCCATCGCGGTGCAGCCGGACGTCCTGCTGATGGACGAGCCGTGCTCGGCGCTCGACCCGATCTCCACGCTCGCGATCGAGGACCTGATCAACGAGCTGAAGACCGACTACACGATCGTCATCGTCACCCACAACATGCAGCAGGCCGCGCGCGTGAGTGACTTCACCGGCTTCTTCAACATCGAGGGCACCGGCAAGCCGGGCAAGCTCGTCGAGTTCGACGAGACCAAGACGATCTTCTCCCAGCCGAAGGAGAAGGCCACCGAGGACTACGTCTCGGGCCGCTTCGCTGATCAGCGACACAGCCGCACAAGAACAGCGACTCGCGGGAGGATCCCGCGAGTCGCTGTTTTCGTGTGCGCGAGTCGCGGCCTGAGTGCACGCGAGTCGGGGTGCGAGCGGTCAGATCGGGAGGGCGTCGGGCTCCTCGCCCGTGACGGCGTAGACCGTCTCCCTCGCCACGACCACCGCGTGGTCGGCGAAGCGCTCGTAGTAGCGCGCGAGCAGCGTGATGTCGACGGCCGCGGGCACGCCGTGCGGCCAGCCGGGGTCCATCAGCACGCTGAACATGTGCTCGTGGAGCCGGTCCATCGCGTCGTCGTCGGCGTCCAGCTCGGCGGCCTTGACGACGTTGCGCGACCGGACGACCTCGGCGGCCTTCACCGCGAGCTGGACGGCGAGCCGGCCCATCTCCGCGAAGTCGTCGCGCACCTCGGGCGGCAGCGCGGGTTGCGGGGAGCGGAGCCGCACGACGTCCGCGACGTGCCGGGCGAGGTCACCCATCCGTTCGATGTCGCCGGCCGACCGGATCGCGGCCACCACCACCCGCAGGTCACCGGCCACGGGGGAGTGGAAGAGCAGCGCGTCGCCCGCGACCTCCTCGACCTGCGCGCGCAGCGCGTCGACCGTGGTGTCCCCGGCGACCACGCGCTCGGCCAAACGGACGCGGTTGTCGAGCAGGGCGGCGGTCGCGTTGTTGAGCAGGCCCGCCGCCGCGGTGCACATCTGGCCGAGCAGTTCGGAGAGCTGGCGGAGCTGCTCCGGGAGCGGGGGTGGCGGCACGGTGTCGCCGCTCAGACCGTGAGCGGGCCGGGCATCTGGCCCGTCACGACGTAGACGATCCGGCGGGCGACGGCGACCGCGTGGTCGGCGTAGCGCTCGTAAAAGCGGGCCAGCAGCGTGACGTCGACGGCGGCGCTGACCCCGTGGGTCCAGTGGTGGTCCATGAGCACCGTGAACATGTGGCGGTGCAGGTCGTCCATGGCGTCGTCGTCGGTCTCCAGCTCCGCGGCCCGGGCGAGGTCGCGGGTGCGGATGAC
>MKJX01000029.1 GCA_001942415.1 Pseudonocardia sp. CNS-139 | reverse complement strand
CAGCCCGAGGACGGCGGCCGCCGCGCCGGCCACCGCACCCGCAGCGGGCACGTCGTGACGCCCGCGGCGTCGCGGCCGCGTTCGCCGCGGTCGTCGGGGAGGCCGTGCGGCGGGTCGCGGCGACCCAGGCGGCCGCCGTCGGGCGAGCGGCGGACCTGGTGGCCGGAGGCCTGCGCGCCGGTGGGGTCGTGCAGGCCTTCGGCACCGGCCACTCGCAGGCCCTCGCCATGGAGATCGCCGGGCGGGCCGGCGGGCTGGTGCCGACCAACATGATCGCGATCCGCGACCTCGTGCTGCTCGGCGGCGAGCCGCCCGAGGTGCTCTTCACCGAGTACCTCGAACGCGACCCCGCCGTCGGGCGCCGGCTCTACGACCTGGCCGGCGTGCACCCGGCGGACGTGTTCGTGCTGGCCTCGAACTCGGGCGGCAACGGCTCGCTGGTGGAGCTCGCGCACGCGGTCAAGGAGCACGGGCACCCGCTCGTCGCCGTGACGTCACTGGCCCACACCACCCGCGTGCCGTCCCGGCACCCGTCCGGGCTGCGGCTGTTCGAGCTGGCCGACGTGGTGCTCGACAACGGCGCGCCCTACGGCGACGCCGTCCTGGACGCCGGCGGCACCGCCGTCTGCGCGGTCTCGTCGATCACCGGTGCGCTGCTCGCGCAGATGGTGGTCGCGGAGGTCGTCGCCGCGATGCTCGCCGCAGGCGAGACCCCACCCGTCTACCTCTCGGCGAACGTGCCGGAGGGCGACGCCCACAACGAGGCACTGGAGGCCCGCTACGCGGGCCGCATCCGCCGGCCCGCCTAGGCCGGCGCGACCGAACCGACGACGAGGAGGCAGTGATGGAACTGGACCGCAGGCGGTTCTTGCGAGGGCTGGCCGCCGCCGGCCTGCTGGCAGTGCCCGGCACGACACTGCTCTCCGCCTGCGCGACGGCCGGGGGCGGCCCGAGCACGGCCGCGCAGGGCGCGGTCAGCGCGCAGAACCCGCTGGGGGTCGCCGCCGACGCCCCGCTGGACGTCGTGATCTTCGACGGCGGCTACGGCGACGAGTACGCGCAGTTCCACGAGAGCCTCTACAGCCGGAGCTACCCGCAGGCCGAGATCACCCACCACGCGACCACCCAGATCGCGCAGGAGATGCAGCCGCGGTTCGTCGCGGGCAACCCGCCGGACGTGCTGGACGACTCCGGCGCCCAGAAGATCGAGTACGCCACGCTCGTGAACGAGGGCCAGCTCGCCGACCTCGGCCCGCTGCTCGACGCCCCGTCGTGGGACGACCCGAACGTCACCGTGCGCGAGACGCTGCTGCCCGGCGTGGTCGAGCAGGGCACGTTCGCGACCGGTTCGTGATCCTCAACTACGTCTACGAGACGTACGCGATCTGGTACTCGCAGCCGCTCTTCGAGCAGCGCGGCTGGCAGGTCCCGACACGTGGGACCAGCTGATGGCGCTGTGCGCGCAGATCAAGGCGGCCGGCATCGCCCCGTTCGCCTACGGCGGCACCAACGCGGCCGACTACGTCATCGACCTCAACCTCGGCGCCGCGATCAAGCAGGGCGGGCTCGACGTCGTCCGCAACCTCGACAACCTCGAACCCGGCGCATGGCAGCAGGACACGGTCGTCGCCGCGACGCAGGGCGTCGAGCAGATGGTGCGCGACGGCTACTTCCTGCCCGGCTCCGAGGGCCTGCGGCACACCGAGGCGCAGACCGCCTGGACCGAGGGCCGCGCCGCGTTCTACGTCTCCGGGTCGTGGCTGGAGAACGAGATGAAGGGCATCGCGCGCCGGACTTCCGGATGGCGATGGCCCCGGTGCCGGTGCTGGACAGCGGCGCGGCGATGCCGGTGGCGGCGCTGCGCACCCAGCCCGCGGAGGCGTTCATGGTCCCGGCCAGGGCCGCCAACGTGAACGGCGGCATGGAGTACCTGCGGCTGATGCTCTCCAAGGAGGGCGCGGGACGGTTCGCCGAGCTGACGGCGTCGGTGCCGGGCGTGCGCGGCGCGACCGACGGCATCCAGGCCACCCCGGCGCTCGCGTCGCTCTCGGCCGGGCTCGCCGCGGCCGGCAGCGATGTCTTCAGCTGGAACTTCCGCACCTGGTACGCCACCTACAGCGACATCCTCAAGACCGAGACGGCGAACCTGCTGGCCGGGCGCACGGACGCGGCGGGCTACCTCGCGACGCTCCAGGCGGAGACCGACCGGCTGGCCGCCGACGCGAGCGTCACCAAGTACCGGCGCTGACGGGGAGAAGGTCGGGGTCGGTCGTGCGCTACGGAAAGTACCGCTTCATCGCGAGCTTCCTGGTCGTCCCGCTGGCGCTCTACGTGGTGTTCGTGGTGTCGCCGTACGTGCAGGCGTTCACCATCTCCCTCACGGACTGGCGGGGCTTCTCGCCCGACCGCGAGTTCGTCGGCCTCGCCAACTACGCGGAGCTGCTCGGCGACGGCCGGTTCTGGCAGGCGATGGGCCACAACGGGATCATGCTGCTGGTCGTCCCGGCCGTGACGATCGCGATCGCGCTCTTCCTGGCCACGATGACGACGCTCGCGGGGCGGCGCGGGACGGTGGCCCGCGGCGGCGTCCGGGGATCGCGCTTCTACCAGGTGGTCTTCTTCTTCCCGCACGTCGTGCCGCTGGTGATCGCGGGTGTGCTCTTCGGGTTCTTCTACAACCCGGAGGCGGGCCTGCTCAACGGGCTGCTGCGGGTGGCCGGCTTCGAGTGGCTCACCCGCGCGTGGCTCGGCGACCCGTCCACCGCGCTGACCGCCGTGATGGCCGTGCTGATCTGGGGCGCGGTCGGCTTCTACTACGTGGTGTTCAGCGCGGCGATGAAGACGCTCCCGACCGACGTGTTCGAGGCGGCCGTGCTCGACGGGGCCGGCCGCCTGCGCACGTTCCGGCACATCACGCTGCCGATGATCACCGACAGCATCCAGACCTCCTACATCTACCTGGGGATCCTGGTGCTGGACGGGTTCGCGCTGCTGCAGGTGATGCTCCCCGACGGCGGGCCGGACGGGTCCACGGAGGTCGTCGCGCAGTACCTCTACCGGTCCGCGTTCACCGACGGCCGGTTCGGCTACGCGTCCGCGATCGGCGTGACGCTCTGCCTCGTGACGCTGGTGCTGGCCGTGGTCGTGCTGCGGCTGGGGCGGCGGGAGAGGGTCGAGTACTGATGGCCGTGGAGACCCGGGTCCGGCCCGTGGCGCCGGACGAGCCCGAGCGGCCCGCCCGCGGCGGCGACCGCACGCTGAACGCCTTCTCGCACGGGTTCCTCGTGCTGTGGGCGGTGCTCGTCGTCGTCCCGCTGCTGTGGGCGGTGCTGACCGCGTTCAAGTCCGACCGGGAGATCTTCACCAACCCGTGGGGCCTGCCCTCGACGTGGCACGTCGAGAACTTCGTGCGGGCCTGGACCACCGCGAACATCGGGCGCTACTTCCTCAACAGCGCGGTCGTCGTCTGCGCGGCGGTGGTGCTGGTGATGCTGCTCGGTGCGATGGTCGCCTACGTGCTCGCCCGGTACGAGTTCCCGGGCCGGGGCGCCATCTACTACACCTTCGTCGCGGGCATGACGTTCCCGATCTTCCTGGCGCTGGTGCCGCTGTTCTTCGTGGTGCAGAACCTGGGGATGCTCGGCACCTACCACGGGCTCGTCCTCGTCTACACCGCGTACGCGCTGCCGTTCACGGTCTTCTTCCTGACGAGCTTCTTCCGGACGCTGCCCGGGGCGCTCGTCGAGGCCGCGATGCTGGACGGCTGCTCGCACGCCGGTGCGTTCTTCCGGATCATGCTGCCGCTGGCCCGCCCCGGGATGATCAGCGTCGGCATCCTCAACTTCCTCGGCCTGTGGAACCAGTTCCTGCTGCCGCTCGTGCTGATGCCCGACTCCGACCGCTACGTCCTCTCCCAAGGGCTGGCCGTGCTCGCGGCGAACCAGGGCTACCGCTCGGACTGGAGCGCGCTCTTCGCCGGGCTGGTGATCGCGCTGCTGCCCGTGGTCGCGGTGTACGTCGCCTTCCAGCGGCGGATCCAGGACGGGCTCAACGTCGGTGCGCTCAAGTAGCCGATCAGGTGCGTTCCAGCCCCGTGGCCGCTGACACGCTGAAAGGATCGCGAGCCCGGGCGTACCGTGCGATGGTGATCGGGCAGAAGGCGCGCGTCCAGGCGCTGCGGTGGGGCTTCCGCCTCCTGTTCGGCCTGCCGCGCGGCGCCAAGCGGCTCCTGGCCGGCCGCCCGATCCGCGTCGACGGCCAGGAGCTCGATCTGGACCTGCATCTGCTCGGCCGGGTCGACCGGCTGCTGCACAGCTCCGAGGGCGGCACCGTCGACCGGGCGGCGCTCGCCGAGCAGCGCCGGCAGGCCGACGTCGCCGCCGACCTCGTGGCCGACACGATGCTCGACGTCGTCGCGGCCGAGGACACCGAGGTGCCCGGCGCCGAGGGCCCGCTGCCGGCCCGGCTCTACGTGCCGCCGGCCGTCCCGGAGACGCGCGGGCTGGTCGTCTACTTCCACGGCGGCGGGTTCGTGCTGGGCAGCCTCGCGTCCACCGACCCGCTGTGCCGGCTGCTCGCCGCCCAGTCCGGCGTGCGGGTGCTGTCGGTGGACTACCGGCTCGCGCCCGAGCACCCGTACCCGGCCGCGCTCGACGACGCGATCACGGCCTACCGCGCCGTGCGCGCCGACGCCACGTCGTTCGGCGCCGACCCCGACCTCGTCGCGGTCGGCGGCGACAGCGCAGGCGCCAACCTCGCGCTGGTCGTGGCCCACCAGCAGGCCGTGCGCGGGCTGCCCGTGCCGGCGTTCGTGCTCGCGCTCTACCCCGTCACCGACGCGGAGCGCAGCGGCGGCTCGCGCGAGATGTTCGGCGCCGGGTTCGGGCTGACCACCGAGTACCTCGCCGAGCTGGAGCGGCTCTACCTGCCCGACGGCGTCCCGACCGACGACCGGCGCGGCGCGATCCTGCGCGCCGGCGACCTCTCCGGCATGCCGCCCGTCTACCTCTCGACGGCCGGCTTCGACCCCCTCCGCGACGAGGGCGAGGAGCTGGCGGAACGGCTGCGCGCGGCCGGGGTGCCGGTGGTGGCCCGGCGGTTCCCGGGGCTCGTGCACGGCTACGCGAGCTTCACGGCCGTCAGCGCCGCGGCCCGCGACGCCACCCTCGACGCCGCGAGCGCCCTGCGCGCCGGGCTGGGGCTGGTGCGGGGCGTGCGGCCGGCCCGTCGCGGTCCGATGGCCGGGTTCCTGACGATGCGTCGGCGGCTGGTCGAGGGGTGAGAGGAAGCTCTCGGACTGTCGGATTCTGATAGTCTGATCGCATGGAGGAACTGTCGGCATCCGAAGCCGCTCGCCGGTTCTCGGCGGTTCTGGACGGTGCGGAGGACGGCGAGTCCTTCGTGATCACCAGGGGCGGCAAGCGGATTGCGATGATCGTCCCGGCGCCGCGGGCCAATGGCGATGCGGTGGCCGACGTCCTGCGGCGCTGGCAGGGTCGGCTGGCTGTCGACGACGACTTCGCCGCGGCGGTGCATGCGGCGGGTGACACCCCCGTCGACAGGGACTCCGACCCGTGGCACGGCTGATCCTCGACACGGGTGTGCTCGTCGAAGCCGTGCGCGGCCGCCTTGATCTCGGCTCGCTCGTCGAGGGCGGAGATGTCGCGCTCCCGGCGGTGGTGCTCGCCGAGTACCTCACCGGCGTGGAGCTGGACGGCGATCCTGCGCGGCAGGCGGCTCAGCGCGCCTTTCTCGACGAGCTGCTGGCCGTGACGCCGGTGGTCGACTACTCGCGTGGCGTGGCCCAGCACCATGCCGTGCTGCTCGCGCACGTCCGTCGGGCGGGCCGACGGCCGGGAGCCCACGATCTGATCATCGCGGCGACGGCGCGGGCCACCGATCGGGTCCTGCTCTCCACCGACCGGCAGGCCGGTTTCGACGACCTCCCCGAGGTACGGGCCCGGATCGTGCCGGTCTGAGCCCGGTCCGCACATCGTGCGGACCGTGTCGGGGGCTGGCAGAGTGCGGCCGTCGGGCGCAGTCTTCGTGGGCGGAAGGCAGCCCGGAATGTTGCTCGTGCAACTACGGTTTCGGGTGTCACTGCCGCCGGTCACGAGAGAGGAAACACCGATGCCACAGCCGCAGGGCGCCGAGCTGGAAGCCGTCCGGGCCCGCCGCGCCGAGCTGAAGGAGAAGTACCTGCAGGACCGGTCGCACCGGCCGGCCAGCACCGTGCGGGGGTGCACCACCTCGCGCTGATCTGCCGCGACGTCGAGGAGACGATCCTGTTCTACCAGGGCCTGCTCGGGTTCCCGCTGGTCGAGCTGGTGGAGAACCGGGACTACGCCGGGTCGAGCCACTTCTTCTTCGACATCGGCAACCGGAACCTGCTCGGGTTCTTCGACTTCCCGGGCCACGACCACCCGGCCTTCACGGAGACGATCGGCGGGGTGCAGCACCTCGCGCTGTCCACGTCGGCGGAGGAGTTCGACGCCGCCCGCAAGCGCCTCGACGAGGCCGGGATCGAGTACCTCGGCCCGGACCGCGGGGTGGACAACAGCCTCTACATCCGCGACCCCAACGGGGTCGGCATCGAGTTCTACCGCGAGGAGCTGGGCCTCTTCGAAGGGGAGCCGCTGCTCTCCTCCTGATGCTCGTCCGGCGCGTGGTGGTGGGCCCGATGGAACCGGACCACCCCGTCGTGCGTCCCTCTGTTTGCAACACGACCGTGCTCACGGCCGGCCTCGGGGATGGTGGACAGGATGGACCAGTACGGAGGGCCTGGCGGGCGACCGGGTGGACCGCCGCCGCCTCCGCCGCCCCGGCGCGGCGGCGGCCCGGCGTGGGGGCAGCCGCAGCGCCCGGGCCCACCGCCCGGCGGACAGCCGCCGCCCCGTCCGCCGTACGGCGGCGGGCAGTACCCGCCGCCACCGCCACCTCCGCAGCGTCCGGCCCGGCCGCCGCAGCGCACGATGATCCTGCCCCAGGAGCGGCCGGCGGCCCCGCCGCCGCGACGCCCGCGCGGGCCCCGGCCCGTCCGCAGACGACCGCGCTGGGGGCGGCGGATCGGCATCACCCTGCTGGTGCTGGTGCTGCTCGTCGTCGGGTTCGGGGTCTACATCGACACCACGCTCAACCGGGTCGCGGCGCTGCCCTCCGACAGCGCCGCGACGTCCGAGGGCACGAACTACCTGATCGTCGGCTCGGACAGCCGCGCCAACCTCACCCCCGAGCAGCGCGCCGAGCTCGCCACCGGCGACCCGGAGTCCGAGCTCACCGACACGATCATGCTGCTGCACACCGGCAGCGGCGCGCCCACGCTGGTGAGCATCCCGCGGGACTCGATGGTCGACATCCCCGGCCATGGCCGCCACAAGATCAACTCGGCGTACGGTCGCGGCGGCGGGGGCGACGGCGGCGGGCCCGAGCTGCTCGTGCGCACCGTCGAGCAGGCCACCGGCCTGCGCATCGACCACTACGTCGAGATCGGGTTCCTGGGCGTCGTCTCCGTGGTGGACGCGGTCGGCGGCGTCGACATGTGCATCCCGGAGGCGATCGAGGACCCCAAGGCCGGGCTGAACATCCAGGCCGGCTGCCAGACGCTCGACCAGGCCACCGCGCTCGGCTACGTCCGCACCCGCGCGACGGCCACGTCCGACTTCGGGCGGGTGGAGCGCCAGCGGGCGTTCATCTCGGCGCTGCTGGACAAGGTGACGAGCCCGGCCGTGCTGGCCAACCCGTTCCGGATCGTGCCGCTGGCCACCGGCCTGTCCGGCGCGATCACGGTGGACGGCAACGACCACGTCTGGAACCTCGCGCAGCTCGGCTTCGCCATGCGCGGGCTGAGCGAGGGTGTCTCGACCACCGTGCCGGTGCGCGACGGGGTGGTGAACTGGGACCGCCAGCGCGCCACGGCCCTCTTCGACGCGCTGGCCGCCGACCAGCGCCCGCCGGACAACGCCCTGGGCCCGTAGCCGGGGCAGGGGGTCGAGCCGCGCGAACGCGGCGTCGATCGCCTGCGACAGGGCCGCCGGGTCCTGCGCCGTCAGCACGGCCGTCCGGAGGCAGGCGAGCGCGAGCCGGCCCGGGTGCGCTCGTCGCTGTGGTCGCGGCGGCTGCTCGCGCTCGGCGTGCGCGTCGAGGGCGTCCGCGGGGCCTGCGCGTCACGAACTTCCTGGCGCCGCAGTTCTTCCACCGGATGCCGGTGCGCACGGAGGCCGGGAGCCGCGTCGAGCGGGTGGCCGGCGAGCCGACGTACGTCGCGCAGCTGCGCGCGTTCCGGGCGGCGGTGCTGGACGGGGGGCCGGTGCCCACCTCGGCCCGGCAGGCCGTGGGCACGGCCGCGCTGCTCGACGCCGCGTACGCGGCCGCGCGCCTGCCCCTCCGGAGTCCGACGCTCCCTAAGCGGGCTTGCGGGCCCGCTTGCGCGGCTCCGCCTCCTCCTCGCCGGCCTTCTTCCGGGAGGCCGGCTTGCGGGCGGGGGCCTTCTTCTTCTCCGCGGGCTCGGCGGGCTTCTCCGCCGGCTCCTCGGCCTTCGCGGCGGCCTTCGCGGGGACCTGATCCTCGGCCTTGCCGCCGGAGCCCGCCCGCGCCGCCTCGACGCTCGCCTGCAGCGCGCTGAGCAGGTCGGTCATGCTGTCCGGCCCCTCCTCGCGCTGGGCGGCGACCGGGGCCGGGCGGGTCTCGCCGGTGGTGCGCTTGCGCTCGATCAGCTCGATGACAGCATCGCGGTACTCGTCGTGGAACCGGCTCACGTCGAAGTCCGCCCCGAGGCTCTCGATCAGCGACGCCGCCATCGTCAGCTCCTGCGGGCGCAGGTCGACCTCGGCGTCGAGCACGTCGAACTCGGGCTCGCGGATCTCGTCGGGCCACAGCATCGTCTGCAGCACGATCGCCTTGTCGCGCACGCGGAGCAGGGCGAGCGTCTCGCGCTGGCGCAGCGCCACCCGCACCACGGCCATGCGGTCGGTCTGCACCAGCGCCTCGCGCAGCAGCGCGTAGGGCTTGGCCGCCTTGGCCTCGGGTTCGAGGTAGTAGCTCTTGTCGAACAGCAGGGGGTCGATCTGGTCGCCCGGCACGAACTCGATGACGTCGATCTCGTGGCCGGAGGCCGTGGGCAGCGAGTCGAGGTCCTCGTCGTCGAGCGTGATCAGCTCGCCGTCCTCGGTCTCGTAGCCCTTGACGATGTCGGCGTACTCGACTTCCTCGCCGTCGATCGAGCACGTGCGCTTGTACTTGATCCGGCCACCGTCCGCAGCGTGCACCTGGTGGAACCGGATGTCGTGGCTTGCAGTGGCCGAGTACAGCTTCACCGGCACGCTGACCAGACCGAACGACACGGCGCCGCTCCACATCGCGCGCATGCGTGTCCCCTGTTCACTCCGCGGACAACTTCCCTGGATGACAGCATGGCGAAGTGCTCCCCATGCTCGCCACCCCCCGGCGCCCTCCCGGTCGGGCCGGAGTGGGTCTTCGAGGTGAAGTGGGACGGGATGCGGCTGCTGGCCGAGGTGGCCGACGGCCAGGTGCGGCTGACCAGCCGCAGCGAGCGCGACGTCACCGGCGTGTTCCCCGAGCTGGCCGATCTCCCGAAGATCGCGCCGGACGTGCTGCTGGACGGCGAGGTCGTGCTGCTGGAGCACGGCGTGCCGAGCTTCGCGGCGCTGGCCGCGCGCATGCACTCGCCGGTGAGCGCCCGGGTCGCCCGGCCGGTCACGTTCATGGCCTACGACGTGCTGCGGCTCTACGGCGTGCCGCTGCTGGACCGGCCGCTGGCCGAGCGCCGGGGCACGCTGGAGCGGCTCGACGTGACCGGCGTGCCCGCCGTCTCCGTGTCGCCGACCTACACCGACGGCGCGGCGCTGCTGCGGGCCACGCAGGAGCGCGGGATGGCCGGGGTGGTCGCGAAGCGCCGCGACGGCGTCTACCGGCCGGGCGCCCGGGGCGAGGGCTGGACGGAGGTGACGCACCGGCCCACCCGGTCGTGTTTGGTCGGCGGCTGGCGCGAGCGCGGCACGGCCGGGCGGGTCGGCGTGCTGCTGCTGGGCGTGCCCGGGGACGGCGGCCTGCGCTATGCGGGCCGGGTCGCGTCCGGCCTGTCCGACGAGGAGGTGCAGCGGGTGCTGCGGGACCGCCTCCTGCCGGCCGAGCGCTCCCCGTTCGCCGGCGCGCTGCCCCGTGCGGAGGCGGCCGGCGCCCGCTGGTGCGAGCCGCTCACCGTCGTCGAGGTCACCCACGACGGGTACGACCCGGCCGGCCGGCTGCTGCGGCCCGTGCTGCGCGGGGTGCGCGACGACCTGGATCCGGAGCACGTCGACACCAACGGGTAGCGGCGGCGAACGATCGGGATCGATTCGGCCACGGCGCTGGCTCGGCGCGCGGACGGGCGTGCAGGATGTTGCCCGGATCAACGCTTCGACCTGGAGGTGCCCAGTGGTGGACTTCAACGCGATCGCCGGCAAGGCGGGCGAGCTGCTCAACGAGCACAGCGAAGAGGTCGAGGCCGCCGTCGAGAAGGTGGGCGAGGTCGTCAAGGAGAAGTACGGCCACGCCGAGCAGGTCGACATGGCCGTCGACAAGATCAAGGAGCTGATCCCGGACGGCGACGCCGCGCAGCCGCCCGCCGCCGAGCCGCCGGCCGCTCCCGCCGCTGGTCCCGCGGCTGGGCACTGAGTGCCAATCCGGGCGATCGAGATCGTCCGGTTTCGTCTACGGTGGTCCCGGTGACGACGATGCTGACGTGGCGGGCCGAGGACGGCCACGGTCTGGAAGGCGTCCGGCTGCTGCTCGGCAGCGGGGGGTTCCGGGCGCTCGGCCGCCTCGTCCGCGCCGAGCCCGACGGCGGGTTCACCGCCTCCTACCGGCTGGTCGTCGCGGAGGACGGCACGCTCGCCCGGCTCTCGGTCACCAGCGCCACCGCCGAGCGGGAACGGCACCTCACCCTCAACCGCACCGACGACGGCATGTGGCTGCTCGACACGGGCACCGGCGGCAGCCGCGCCGACTTCGCGGGGGCGGTGGACGTCGACCTCGCCTACAGCCCGATGTTCAACACCATCCCGATCCGCCGGCTCGCGCTGCACCGCACCGCAGGCGAGCACGTCATCCCGATGGTGCACGTCTCGCTGCCGGAGCTGGAGGTGCAGGCCGTCCGGCAGACCTACCGCACGGTCGCCGAGCTGGACGACTCCGGTCGCGCCACCGTGGGCTTCGAGTGGGACGACTTCGCCTCCGACCTGGTCGTCGATGCCGACGCTGTGGTGGAGAGCTACCCGTCGCTGGCCCAGCGGCTGGTCGTCGACGTCACCCGGCCCGCCGGCTGACGTTCCCTAGCCGGACCAGCCGACCACGGCGTCGCCGCGGCGGCCGATCTCGCGCAGGTCGGCGAGCGGCGTGCGGTCCCGCCGCACCCGCACGTTCTCCGGCTCGCGGGCGGCCGCCCAGCGCTGCGGCCCGCGTGGCCGGCGTTGACGGTGGCTGCGAGCCCGCCCGTGGACGCGAGGGCGCCGCGCATGGCGCCGAGCCGGCCGAGCGCGTCGTCGACGGCGGCGAGCAGCGCGTCGCGGTTGCCCTCGCACATCGCGAGCACCAGCTCCGGCCGGGTGCCCGCCACCCGTGTCCCGTCCGCGAACGAGGACGCGGCCAGCGCGAGCGGCAGGTCGTCCTCGCCCGCTGCGCCGACGGCGGCCAGCACCGCCGCGAAGAGGTGCGGCAGGTGCGACACCCGGGCCACGGCCAGGTCGTGCTCGTCGGACGCGGCCGGCACCACCCGGGATCCGCACGCCCACGCCAGCTCGGCGACGTCGGCCCACACGTCGAGATCGAGCCCGTCGTCGGCGGCGACGACCCACGCGGCGCCGGTGAACAGCCCGGCGGTGCCGGCCGCCCACCCCGACTCGGCCGTGCCGGCCATCGGGTGCCCGCCGACGAACCGCGCCCGCGGCGCGTAGCGGTACACGGCGTCGGCCACCGCGACCTTGACGCTCACGGCGTCGGTCAGCCGGACCTCCGGGGCCACCGCGTCCACCCGGCGCAACACGGTGGGCAGCGCGGGCAGCGGCAGGCGACCACCACGAGTGCGTCGGCCTCCGCGGCCCGGCGCAGCGCGGCGTCCGTGTCGGTGCCGACGTCGAACCCGTCGCGCGGGCCTGTGCGGCCGTGTCCGCGGACGCGGTGCGCCCCAGACGTCCCGGCCCGCCTTCTGCGCGGCCCGCAGCAGCGAGCCGCCGATCAGCCCGGTACCGACGACGCACACCGCACGTTCCGTCACGCGCCGGACGCTACCCGGTGACGGCCCCGGCGACGCGCAGCACGCCGCGCTCCTCCAGCCGCACGCCGACGATCTGCACGCCCGCGGGCAGCCCGCCGTCGGCGACCTCGCCGGGCACCGACACGGCCGGCCAGCCCGTCAGGTTGAACGGGAGCGTGAGCGCCAGCAGCTCCGGCCGGACCGGCACCTGCCGGCCGTCGACCTCCACGGTCTCCGCGCCGATCGGGGTGGCCCGCAGCCGGGTGGTGGGCAGCACCAGCACGTCGACGTCGCCGACCGCCGCGCGCAGCTCGCGCCCGAGCCGGCGGCGGGTGCGCTGCGCCTCGACGTACTCCCGGGCCGGCCGGTCCGCGCTCGGCAGCAGCCGTTCCCGGGTGGCCGGCTGGTAGTCCTGCGGGCGCTGCGCGAGCCAGTCCGCGTGGGTGGCGTACGCCTCGGAGCCGACGATCACCGCGTAGGCGCGGCCAGCTCCTCGATCATGGGGGTGCTCACCTCGACGACCGTCGCACCGCGCGACCGCAGCCGCTCCACGGCGGCGGCCGTCGCGGCGTCGAGCACCGGGTCGAGCGCCTTCCAGTACGGGTCCGTCGGCACGCCGACCGTCACGCCGTCGACGCCGGGGGCCTGGATGCCGCCGCCGGTGCCGTCGGCCCGGGCCAGCACGTCCCACGCGACGGACGCCCCGTGCACGTCGGCGGTGAACAGCCCGACGTGGTCGCAGCTCTCCGACAGCGGGAAGACCCCGTCGGTCGGGAGCGCGCCGAACGACGGCTTGAGCCCGACCACCCCGCACAGCGCCGCGGGCGTGCGGACGCTGGCGCCGGTGTCGGTGCCGAGGGTCAGCGGCAGGTAGCCGGCCGCGACCGCCGCCGCGGAGCCCGACGACGAGCCGCCCGTGATCCGCTCGTGGTCGTGCGGGTTGCGGGCCGGGCCGGTGGCCGCGACGTCGCCGGTGGGCCCGAACGCGAACTCGTGCGTGTGCAGCTTCGCGACGATCACCGCGCCCGCCTCGCGCAGCCGCGCGACCACGGGCGCGTCGGCCGTGGCGAACTCGGAGCCGGCGAGCACCTTCGAACCGGCCCGGGTGGGCAGCCCGGCGACGTCGAAGAGGTCCTTCACGCCGACGGCCACGCCGTGCAGCGGGCCGCGCCACTCGCCGCGGGCCAGCTCGGCGTCGCGGCGTTTGGCCTGGTCGAGTGCGGCCACGGCGTCCATCGCGACGAGGGTGTTGTACGTGTCGGCGCCGAGCTTCTCGATGACGCCGGAGACGTGGTCGATGGCGGACAGCTCGCCGGAGCGCAGGGCCATGCCCAGCTCCATCAGCGAGAGTGGAGCCGTCTCGGTCGGGGGCATGCTCACAACCCTGCCAAAGCGAGCCCGGCGTACACGGCGACCCCCGCCGCCATGGCCTCCTCGTGGAACACCACGCGGTTGGAGTGGTTGGGCGGGGCCAGCGCCGGGTCGATCCCGGGCGGGCAGCCGCCGAGGAACGCGAGCGCCCCGGGCACCTGCGCGAGCACGTACGAGAAGTCCTCGGCGCCCATGATCGGGCTGGGCATCGTGGCGACCCGCCCGCGCCCGAGCACGGCGCCGGCCACCGTGCCCACCCGGCCGGCGGCCGCGTCGTCGTTGACGGTCACGGGGTAGCCCGCGTCGATCTCGACCTCCGCCGAGCAGCCGTACGCCAGCGCGGTGTGCCGGCAGACGCGACGGATCTCGTCGTGCATCACCGCGCGGGCGCCTCCGAGAGCGTCCGCAGCGTGCCCTCCAGGAAGGCCGTCTCCGGGATCACGTTGTTGGTGGTGCCCGCGGTGATGTGCGCGATCGTCAGCACGACGGGGTGGTGGGTGTCGACGCGCCGGGTGACCGCGGTCTGCAGCGCGCCGACCATCGCGGCCGCGGCCGGCACCGGGTCGAGCGCGTCGTGCGGGGCGGACGCGTGCCCGCCGCGTCCGGTGACCGTGACGCGGAGGGCGTCGGCCGCGGCCATCAGCGGGCCGGGCCGCACGTGCACCTCGCCGGACGGGAGCGTGGCGCTGATGTGCAGCGCGTACGCGGCGTCGGGGCGCCCGGCCGGGCCGCTCCGGTCCAGGAGCCCCTCCTCGATCATGTACCGGGCGCGTGGAAGCCCTCCTCGCCCGGCTGGAACATGAACACCACCCGGCCGGCGATCTGGTCGCGGCGATCGGCGAGCACCCGGGCCGCGGACGCGAGCATCGCGACGTGGGTGTCGTGGCCGCAGGCGTGCATGCTGCCCTCGACCTCGGACGCGTACGGGAGGCCGGTGTCCTCGGAGAGCGGGAGCGCGTCCGACGACCACGACGAACGCCGTCTCCGGAGCCCGGGACGCGGCGGGCCGGCGGTGAGCAGCTCGAACGTGGACTTGCGGATCTCACCCTCGACATGGTCGAC
>MKJX01000028.1 GCA_001942415.1 Pseudonocardia sp. CNS-139 | reverse complement strand
GTGCCCGGGGCGACGTCGAGCAGCGGCGCCCGACGGCGTCGTGCGCCGCGACCTCCGCCACGAGCGCAGCGACGGTGGCGCGGACGCCGGGCGCGAGCACGTCGAGCAGCGCACCGCGCCCGCCGCCGCGGCCTCGGGCACCGGGCGCCGCGACGGCCACCGCCCCGGTCACCTGCGGCACCGGCGGCAGCAGCCACCCCGAGCCCCGCCACCGGTCCGGGGCGAGCGCCCCGACGGCCAGCTCCAGCGCCCCGAGCACCCGCTCGGCGAGCAGCCCGTCGACGCCCGCGCCCGGGGTCGCGGCCAGCCGGCCGAGCGCGGCGGCGGGCACGTCGGGCACGCGGGCGGCGACCCCGGCCAGCTCGGCCGCGACGATCCCGGCGAGCGCGCGACGAGCGCCGTCCGCCGCGCCGGCCGGCGGCGCGGCGCGGTCCGGCATCGGGAAGACCGCGGGCGGGCCGTACCCGAGGGGCGGGGCCGGCACCGGTGACGCGGACAGCGCGGCCATCGGTCCCGGGCGCGCGTGCCGCGCCGCTCGTTCCATCCGAACCGTCCCCCCGCCGTCGTCGGACGGCGATTGTCGGGCCCGGCGCCGCGGGCCGGTCACCCGCCCCCCGCATGCGCGGGTGCCGGTGCGGGCACCCCCTCGCCATGACCGGCCACCCTCCGGGATCGACCCGCGCGACCTCGACGACGCCCACCTCCGCAGCGAGCTCGCCCGCCTGCACGACACCCGGCACGAGACGCTCCTGCGCGGCAGCGAGTCCGCGCTGCGCGTCCACACCGAACGGATGCTGGCGCTGGAACAGGAGTTCCTGCGCCGGTTCCCGCAGGAGAGCGCGCCGGACCCGATGCGCACGCGGGCGGCAGCCGCGAGGCGGCCGGCCAGCCCGTACCCGGCCGCAACCTGGACGCGCGCCGCTCTGACGTGCGGCAGGTGATCGTCGTCGGGCTGATGTCGGGCACGTCCTACGACGCGGTCGACGCCGCCGCAGATCGGGCAGGCGTTCGCGGAGGTCGCCGCCCGCGCGGTCGACGAGCTGTGCGGCGGCCGGCCTCGCCGTGCTCGGGTTCCTCACCGTGCACGGCCTGCCCGGCCCGATCGCCGCAGCCACCGGCGCCCGGACGGGTCGGCTTCCCGGTGCCCGCCCGCCGGTCCGGCGCCCGGCCTAGGACCCGGCCGCCGGCGCCGGGCTCGCGCGCAGCACCACGCCCGCGGCCGGCGCAGCACCGCGAACGTCACGGCCCCGACGAACGTCACCATGGCCAGTGCCACGAACGCCCACGGGTAGCCGCCCGGCCCGCCCTCGATGGCGGTGACGAGCAGCGGCCCGACCACGAGCCCGATCGAGACGAACCCCATCGACCAGCCGATGATCGTGCCGAACGACGCGGTGCCGAAGTAGTCGGCGCGCATGGCCGTCATGACCGGGCCGCGCAGGCCCCACGCGATCCCGTGCACGGCCGCGGCGGCCACGACGAGCCCGACGTCCGACACGGTCGCGAGCACGAGCAGCACCCCGGTCTGCACGACCATGCAGCAGGCGGCGAACCACCGCTTGTCCACCCGGTCGCCGATCAGCCCGGTGACGACCTGCCCGAGCAGCTGCGTCGTCGACATGATCGCGACGGTGAGCCCGGCGGTCGAGAGCGCGATGCCGTGGTGGTGCGTCATCAGCGGTACGAGGTGCAGGTTGACCGCGCTGACGGCCACCAGCGCCGAGCCGTGCCCGAGGATGAGCATCCAGAACGTGGACGTGTGCATGGCGCTGCGCAGGTCGTGCCCGTCGGCCGGCGGGGCCTTCTGCTTCTTCACCGGCGCCCGTTCGACGCGGTCGTTCGGCAGCACGGAGCTGGTCGGGATGCTGACGAGCACGATGACCGCGGCGACGCCGAGGAAGGTGGTGCGCCAGCCGTAGCCGTCGAGCGCCCAGGTCACCAGCGGGACGACGAGACCGCCGACCGCGATCCCGGTGGGCAGCAGCCCCAGGGCCAGCGTGCGCCTCTCCTTGATCGTCTGGACGACCGCGACGGTCAGCGGCATGATCCCGGCCGCCGAGCAGCCGAGCGCGATGACGATCACGGCCCCGATGAACTGCGACTCCTCACCGACGAGGGCCGCCAGCGCGAACCCGGCCGCCACCAGCAGCGTCCCGGTCCGCGAGACCGCCCTGGTGCCGAACCGGGCGCAGCACCACCCCGTGATCGGGGCGAGGAAACCGTTGCCGAGCTGCAGGATCGCGTAGCCCAGCGAGATGACGCCCGGCGCCCACCCGGTGTCGGCCGTGATGGCCACCAGGTAGGCGCCGAACGCGTTCATGATGAAGCCGGTCTGGAGCGTGAGCAGCACCGAGCCGCCCACCACCACCCACCAGCCGTTCCTGTCGGTCCGCGGCTGGGCCGCGCTCATCGTCCGGTGGGCGCCACGGCGTCCTGCTCCTCCAACTGCTTCGTGATCTCCTGCCGAGCCCAGTTCAGGTCGGCCTTGCCGGTGTTGAGCCGCTGCACCTCGGGCACCACGGCCACCCGGCGGGGCTTCTTGTAGCCGGCCAGGCGCTCGCCGACGAACGCCGCCAGCTCGTCGGGCTCGCGCGCGCGCCGCGCTCCAGCGAGACGACCGCGGCCACCGCGCTGCCCCAGCGCGGGTCCGGCACGCC
The DNA here is from genome assembly GCA_001942415.1 of Pseudonocardia sp. CNS-139. Taxonomy (GTDB): domain Bacteria; phylum Actinomycetota; class Actinomycetes; order Mycobacteriales; family Pseudonocardiaceae; genus Pseudonocardia. The sequence goes on along the minus strand of MKJX01000028.1, from coordinate 12,297 downwards.
CAGCACGATCGCGTCCCGGACGGCCGGGTGCTCGTGCAGGGCGAGCTCGACCTCGTCGGCGTAGACCTTCTCGCCGCCGGTGTTGATCACCGAGCTGCCCCGGCCGAGCAGCCGCAGCCGCCCGTCCGCCTCCAGCAGCGCCATGTCGCCGGGGATCGAGTAGCGGACGCCGTCGATGTCGCGGAACGCGCCGGCGGTCTTCTCCGGGTCGCCCTCGTAGCCGGCCTCCGCCACGACGGGCGCGGCCAGCAGCCCGACCTGGCCGGAGCCGGCCGCGACGTCGTGGCCGTTGTCGTCGAGCAGCCGGGCGCCGTTCGCGAGCCGGAAGCTGCCGCCGTCCTCGTCGACGTTCGCCCTGGTCACGGACGAGGTCGCGTACACCCCGCCCTCGGAGGCGGCGATCGTGTCGACGAGCGTCAGGTCGCCGTGGGCGAGCAGCCGCCGCTTGGCCGACTGGCTCCACACCGCCCCGACCGACCGGATGCGGCGCAGCGACCCGATGTCCGCGGGCCGGCCGGCCTTCGCGGCCTCGTCGAGCGCGTCGAGCAGCCGCAGCGCGAACGCGTCGCCGACGATCATCATGTCGGTGACGCGGTGGCGCCGGATCGCCTCGACCAGGTCGGCACCCGTGGTGCTGCGGCCGGGCAGCAGCACCACCGGGGCGCCGCTCGACAGCCCGCCGAGCGCGGCGTACAGGCCCGTGCCGTGCATGAGCGGCGGCGCGGGCAGCGACACGACACCGCCCGGGCCGTGCGGGTCGATGTCGAGCGCCTGGTGCAGCGCCTCCACCTCGCCGGCCGGGTCGATCCCCAGCGAGCTGAACCCACCCGACCGGACCGACCGCAGCCGCTCGGTGTGGCTGCCGATCACGGCCTTCGGGTAGCCGGTGGTGCCGCCGGTGAAGAGCACCCACTCGATGTCGCCGCGCGCGCGGCGGGGGTGCCGCGGGGTCGCCGCGACCGCCCCGCGCGAACCCGCCGGCGGGGTCGATCGTCGCCAGCAGCGAGCACCCGTCGAGCGGGGCGGCCGCCTCCGCGTCGACGTCGGCCCGGTCGGCGTCCGCGATCACGCCGACGGCCCGCCCGCTGCTCAGGATCTGGCGGACCTCCTCGGCCCGGTACCGGTAGTTGACGTTGACCGGCACCGCCATGAGCTTGAACACCGCGTGCAGCGCCGCCACGTACTCCGGCGAGTTGCGGGCGTCCAGGGCCACCCGGTCACCTGCCCGCACCCCGCGGGCGGCCAGGTGACCGGCGAGCCGGTCGGCGAGCTCGTCGAGCTGCGCCCAGGTCACCTCCCGCTCCCCCATCGCGACGGCGAGCCGGTCGGGGGCGAGGTCGGCGATGTGCTCGAAGTGGGAGGCGAAGTTGTCGGCGAGCGCGCGGTCATCGCCCGGTGCCCTCGTCCGTCTCCCCGATCTTCAGGCCGAAGAGCCGCGCCGCGTTGTGCAGCATGATCCCCGGCTTCACCGTCTCGCGGATCTCGGTCTTGCCGAGGTCGTCGATCCAGCGCTCGGGGGTGAACAGCGGGAAGTCGGTGCCGAACAGCACCTTCTTGCGCAGCAGCGTGTTCGCGTACTGCACCAGCTGCGGCGGGAAGTACTTCGGCGACCAGCCGGAGAGGTCGATGTAGACCTGCGCCTTGTGCGTCGCCACCGACAGCGCCTCGTCCTGCCACGGGACGGACGGGTGCGCCATGATGATCGGCATGTCGGGGAAGTCGACGGCCACGTCGTCGAGGTACATCGGGTTGGAGTACTTGAGCCGGACCCCTCCGCCGCCCTTGGTGCCCGCACCCACCCCGGTCTGGCCGGTGTGGAACAGAGCCGGCAGGCCGTACTCGGCCAGCACCTCGTAGATCGGGTACGCGACGGTGTCGTTCGGGTAGAACTCCTGCGTGCTGGGGTGGAACTTGAACCCGCGGAACTTGTACTGCTCGATCAGCCGCCGCGCCATCTTCGCCCCGGCCTTGCCGCGCAGCGGGTGCACGCTCGCGAACGGGATGATCGCGTCGGCGTGCTCGGCCGCGAGCTCGCCGACCTCCTCGTTGGTCGGCGCGTGCTCGGCGCGGTCGCCCAGCGAGTCGACGATGAACGTCACCGCGGCCATCTTGCGCTCGCGGTAGAAGGCGGCGATCCCGGGCACGTCCATGCCCAGCACGTCGGACCGGAAGTGCGCCTTCATCTCCTGCAGCCGCCGCGTGCCCTCCTCGGACTGCGCGGCCTTCGTGGAGAACTGCACGTGGGTGTGCACGTCGATGGCGACCAGGTCGGCCGCCTCCAGCTCGGGCGGGTTGGTGATCGAGATGGTCATCGGCTCGCTCCCGCCGGAACCTCGGGTGCGTAGGGCTGCAGGTGCGGGGCCACATCGGCGGGGAACGCCTCGGCGAGCGCCTCCGGCGTCCAGCCGCCGGGCCGGGACGCCTCGGCGACGACCTGCGGGTGCGACCAGACGCTGATCTTGTCACCACCGACGCCGAGCGCCTGGCCGGTGACGCCGGACGCGGCGTCGGAGAGCAGGAAGACCAGCAGCGGGGCCACGTCGTCGGCCGTGCCGATGCCGCGCTCGCGCAGCTCGGCCGGCACCGGCTCGCCGCGCTCCACGGCCGCGACGGCGTCGGCGAACGCCGGGATCGTCGCCACCATGCGGGTGAGCGCCACCGGGATCACCGCGTTGACCGTGACGCCGAACCGCGCGGTCTCGGCGGCCAGCGTGCGGGTCATGCCGACGATGCCGGCCTTCACGGAGGAGTAGTTGGTCTGCCCGAAGCTGGCGCGCTGCCCGGCCGGCGACCCGACCAGCACCAGCCGGCCCCCCTCGCTCTGCTCCCGGAACCGCGCGATCGCGGCCCGGGCGCAGGTGAACGTGCCGCGCAGGTGGGTCTCGACGACGAGGTCGAAGTCCTCGTCGGACATCTTCCCGATCGAGCGGTCCCGCAGCACACCGGCGTTCGTGACCATGGCGTCGAGCCGGCCGAAGTGCTCGACCGCGGCGCCGACCAGCGCGTCCGCGGTGGCCGTCGGGCCCACCGGGGCGACGACGGACACCGCGCGGCCGCCGGCCGCCTCGATCTCCGCCACCACCGCCGCGGCCGCGTCCGCGTCGACGTCGTTCACCACGACGCCGGCGCCCGCCGCCGCGATCGCATGGGCGTACGCCCGTCCCAGGCCCCGTCCGGAGCCCGTCACCACCGCCACTCTGCCGGTCAGCACCCGGGTGTCTCCTCTGCTCGTATCGCCTGCTCAGGCGCGGACGGTGGCCCGTCCGCGGTCGATGACCACAGTCCCTTCGTCGGTGCTGGCGCGGAACACGACAGTTGTCTCGTCACCCTCGCCGGTGCGGCCGGTGTCCCATACGTCGACCACGAGGGCCTGTCCGGGCACGACGGTGGCGCTGAACCGGCCGTACATGCCGGTCAGCCGCGCGGGGTCGGAGCCGGCGACGGCGTGCAGGAGCGCCCGCCCCGTCACGCCGTAGGTGCAGAGCCCGTGCAGGATCGGCTTGCCGAAGCCCGCGCGGGCGGCGAACCCGGGGTCGGAGTGCAGCGGGTTGCGGTCACCGGAGAGCCGGTAGAGCAGGGCCTGCTCGGGCCGGGTCTCGTAGCGCACGCTGTGGTCGGGCACCCGCTCGGGAGCCGCCCACTCGTCCTTCGGGCCGCGGTCGCCGCCGAAGCCGCCCTCGCCGCGGATGAACACGGCGCTGCGGTTGGTGGCGAGCGGCTCCCCCTTGTCCGGGCCGTCGGCCAGCACGGCCGTCGACTCGGTGACGACGAGCGCGCCCTTGCCCTTGTCGTAGACGCCGGCCACCCGGGCCGTCGCCGTGACCGTGCCCTCGACGGGCACCGGGCGGTGCAGCCGGATCTCCTGTTCCGCGTGCACCAGGAACGCCGGGTCGAACGTGCCGAACGGGGGCGGTGCGGCCTGGGAGAGCAGCACTGCGAACGTGGGCAGGACCTGCTGCGGCACCCCGTCGGAGTTCTCCGTGGTGAACGCCAGCTCCTGCGTGGGCTCCCCGAGCCCCGCTCCGACGCCGACGGCGTAGAGCAGGGCGTCCTTCGAGGTCCACGTGCGCGTGCGCGGCTCGCCCTCGCGGCCGACCGCCCCCGGGTCGATCGGCATCAGGCGCCCTCGGCGGCGGCCGCGGCACCGACCGGCTCGAGGATCGGGTGGTGGCAGGCGACGTAGCGGCCGGGCCGCACCTCGCGCATCTCCGGCACCTCGGCCGCGCACCGCTCGTCGGCGAGCGGGCAGCGGGTGCGGAACCGGCACCCGCTCGGCGGGTTGATCGGCGAGGGCATCTCACCGCGCCCGCGGTCGGCCTTCTCGATGTCGGCGCCGGTGACGGTCTCCATCGACGGGATCGACGACACGAGCAGCCGGGTGTACGGGTGCACGGGGTCGTCGAACAGCGCCTCGGTCTCGCCCAGCTCGCAGATCTTGCCGAGGTACATGACCGCGACGCGGTCGCTGATGTTGCGCACGACGCCCAGGTCGTGGGCGATGAACACCAGCGTCAGCCCGTAGCGGGCCTTCATGTCCTCCAGCAGGTTCAGGATCTGCGCCTGCACCGACACGTCGAGCGCGGAGACCGGCTCGTCGCAGATGAGCACCTCGGGCTCCAGCACGAGCGCCCGCGCGATCGAGACGCGCTGGCACTGGCCGCCGGAGAACTGGTGCGGGCGGCGGTCGGCCACCTGCGCCGGGTCGAGCCCGACGGCCGAGAGCACCTCGGGGACGATCTTCTCCTTCTCGGCGCCGCGGCCCCACACGACCAGCGGGTCGCCGACGATGTCGGGGATCCGGCGGCGCGGGTTCAGCGACGAGATCGGGTCCTGGAAGATCATCTGCAGCTTGGGCCGCAGCTCCCGCAGCTCGGAGGCCGAGAGCTTGGTGATGTCCCGGCCCTCGAAGACGACCTTGCCGCCGGTCGGCTTGGGCAGCTGCATGATCGCGCGGCCCGTCGTCGACTTGCCGCAGCCGGACTCGCCGACCAGGCCGAGCGTCTCGCCGCGGTGGACCTCGAGGCTGATCCCCGAGACGGCGTGCACGGTCTGGCCGCCGCCCGCCGGGAACTCGACGACGAGGTCCTCCAGCCGCAGGACGACGTCGGACTCCGAGCCGTCCTGCTCCGCCCCGGCCACGGCCGGGCGCTCGGTGCGCGCCGCGGTCATCGGTCGAGCCAAGTCGTCGCGAAGAACATGTCCCTGGTCAGGTACCGCACTACGCCCTTCACCTCCGGTTTCGCCACGGTGGAGAGATAACCGCGGCTGTAGTAGGCGACCGCAATGTCCTGGTTGGTCACGAGACCGACCTGTTGGTAGAGCCGGGTCCGCTCCGCCTCGTCGGTGCTTGCCGCCGCCTGGTCGAGCAGCGTGTCCACCTCAGGGTTGGAGTAGCTGCCGTAGTTCGCGTTGCCGCCGGTCCGCATCAGGTTCGTGACGGCCGGGTACGGGACCTCCTGCGGTCCCCCGACCCAGCCGGCGATCTGGAAGTCGTGGCTCTGGACGACGCTCGACGAGTACTGCGCGAGGTCGAAGAACTGCGGCTCCAGCGTGATCCCGATGGCCGCCATCTGCGCCTGCAGGAACTCTGCGAACGCGACGCGGTTCGGCGCGTTGGTCGTCTTGTACTGCACGGTGGCGCTGCCGCCGCCGGCCACGTACTCCTGCACGAGCTGGCGGGCCCGCTCGGCGTCGTAGGCCGGCCACGCCGCGTCCGCCTCCGGGGAGGTGTACGCGCTGTCGCCGCCGAACCAGTTCGAGGCCGCCGCCATCTGGCCCCGGAACTGGGTGGCCGCCAGCGCGCCGAGGTCGATCCCCCGCACGACGGCCTCCCGCATGCGGTGGTCGTCGAACGGCGCGCGCTGGTGGTTGAAGTACAGGTACTCGGCACCGTGGCCCGGGCCGTAGTACACGGTGAGGTTCGGGTTCTGCATCCCGCGCAGCAGCTCGGTGTGGTACCCGCCGAAGATCAGGTCGACGTCGCCGTTCTCGATCGACGCGTACCGGGTCTCGGTGTCCGGCAGCGGGCGGAACTCCAGCCCGTCGAGGTAGGGCATGCCCTGCTGCCAGTAGTTCGGGTTGCGCGAAAGCTCCATGCGCGAGTCCCGCACCCAGTCCGTCAGCACGAACGGCCCCGCCCCGACCGGGTTGCGGCCGACCTCGTCGCCGTACTGCTGGATCGCGGCGGGCGACAGGATCGCGCCCAGGTTGCCCGCCGTGAAGTTCAGCGCGAACGTGGCCGGGAACGACCCGAACGGCTGCGCGAGCGTGAACTCGACCGTCTGCGGGTCGACCGCCCGCATGCCGGTGATCTGCTCGGCGTACAGGTGCCCCGGCGACGACGTCTTGTCGATGTGCCGCTGCACGTTGATGATCACGGCCTGGGCGTCGAGCGGCGTGCCGTCCGAGAACCGCACCCCGTCCCGCAGGCCCATGAGCCAGGTGCGGCCCCCGTCGGGGGTCTCCATCGACTCCGCGAGGTAGGGCTGCGCCACACCGTTCTCGTCGAACTTCAGCAGCGAGTCGTAGACGGCCAGCGCCGCCTGGTTGGTGTTCTGGACGGTCGGGTCGAAGCTGACCGCCTCGCGGTCGGTCCCCATCACGAGGACCCCACCGCTGCGGGGCGTGCCCTCGGCCGCCAGGTCACCGCCGTGCGGGTTCACGGCGGTGATGCCGTCGTTGCCGCTGGGGGTCGGGCCGCCGGGCCCACGTTGCTGCCGCAGGCGGCGAGCAGCGCGACCCGGCCAGCAGTGCCAGCGCCCGTCCCGTGCGGTTCCGTGCCGTGGAAGACGAGCGCCGTTGCTCGTTGCGGGTCATGTCAGGACCATCTCTCCGGTCACGGGGTTCCGGCGGCGCTGCGGCCGCGTTCGACGTTGCGGGCCTTGGCCTTCAGGCCCTCCTCGCTGCCGACCGGGTACCAGCAGCGGTACTGGTGGTCGGCCGAGCCGGCCTCGCGCAGCGGCGGCTCCTCGGTGAGGCACTTCTCCTGCGCGTACGGGCACCGCGGGCTGAACTTGCAGCCCGTGGGCGGGTTCACCAGGTCCGGCGGCCGGCCGGGGATGACCTGCAGCCTGATGTGGTTCGGTCCCGCGATCGGCGGCACCGCGTTCATCAGGGCCTCGGTGTAGGGCATCTTCGGCTCGGCGAAGAGCTCCGGCGTCGGGGCCGTCTCCACGATCCGGCCCGCGTACATCACGGCGATGCGGTCCGAACGGCTGCGCACCACCCGCAGGTCGTGCGTCACCAGCAGCATCGCCATCCGCAGCCGGGACTGCAGGTCCGCGAGCAGGTCGAGGATCTGCGCCTGCACCGTCACGTCCAGCGCGGTGGTCGGCTCGTCGGCCAGCAGCAGCCGCGGGTTGCAGGACAGCGCGATCGCGATCGTCACGCGCTGGCGCATGCCGCCCGACAGCTCGTGCGGGTACTGCCGCACGCGCCGCTCCGGCTCGGACAGGCCCACCGAGCGCAGCAGCTCGACGGCCCGCTGCTGGGCCTCCTTCTTCGTGACCCGCTTGTGCAGCACGATCGTCTCGGTCAGCTGCTCACCGATCCGCTTCACGGGGTTCAGCGAGGTCATCGGGTCCTGGAGGATCAGCGCGATCTCCGCGCCCCAGAACTTCGACAGCTCCTTGCCCGACAGCTCGGTGAGCTTGGTGCCGTCGTAGGTGACGGTGCCGTGCACCTCGGTGCCGTTGCCGCCCGAGATGAGGCCCATGACCCGGCGGGTGAAGATCGTCTTGCCCGAGCCGCTCTCGCCCACCACGGCGAGCACCTCGCCCGCCCTGATCGCGATCGAGACGCCCTCGACGGCGTGCACCACACCGCGCTTGGTGTGGAACCGCACCACGATGTCCTCGGCGGTCAGCAGGTCGCTGCCGTCGGGGATCCGCTCCAGCACGCCGGCCCCGAGCACGTCCTCGCCGCCGGCGACACCCTCGTCGCTACGCGCGTGCGTCACAGGTTGCTCTCCTTGACCTCGAACTGCTTCCGGACTCGCTCACCGATGTAGTTGATCGACAGCACCGTCAGGAACATGACGGCCGCGGGGAACAGCGAGATGTGCGGGTAGTTGAGCAGCTCCGTGCGGCCGGCCGCGATCATGCCGCCCCAGCTGGGCGTGGGCGGCGGGATGCCGAGGCCGAGGAAGCTCAACGAGCCCTCGACCACGATGAAGACACCGATCATGATGAAGCCGTAGGCGGCCACCGGGAGCACCACGTTGGGCGCGATCTCCCGGAAGATGATCCGGACCGGGCTGCTGCCGTAGGCCCGGGCCGCCTGCACGAACTCCCGCTGCGCCACCACGAGCGTCGCCGCGCGGGACAGCCGGATGAACGTCGGCACCGACAGGATCGCCAGGCCCACGATCAGGTTCGCCAGGCTGGAGCCCAGGATCGCGACGATCGCGATGATGAACACCAGGCCGGGGAACGCCAGCACGACGTCGGTCACCCAGGACAGGAACCGCTCGGTGCGGCCGCCGAAGTAGCCGGCCAGCATGCCGAGGGTGCCGCCGACCAGCGCCCCGAGCCCGACGGCGCAGATGCCGACCAGCAGCGACGCCCGGGCCCCGTAGATCACGCGGGAGAGGGTGTCGCGGCCGAGCGTGTCACCGCCGAGCCAGTGCTGCGGCGTGATCCCGCCGAACACGTTGGTGTAGTCCGGGATCGCCGGGTCCCACAGCGGCAGCAGCGGGGCGAAGATCGCGGCCAGCACCACGGCGCCGAGCCACGTCCACGCGATGTACCAGCCGATGCCGGCGCGGCCGGCCCGGCGGACCTTCTTGGCCGTGTCGGTGCCGTTCGCCGCGCCGGCGACGGCCGGTTCCGCCGTCACGGTCGTGGTGGTGGTGGTCGTCGTCTCAGGCATCTCTACGCACCCGCGGGTCGAGGGCCAGGTACAGGAGGTCGATCAACATGTTGATCACCACGTAGGCGACCGCGACGAACAGGAGCGCGCCCTGCAGGATCATGTAGTCGCGGTTGAACACGGCCTGCACGATCAGCTGGCCGAGCCCCGGGATGGCGAACAGCGTCTCGACGATCACCGTGCCGCCGAGCAGGCGGCCGATGTTCACGCCGGACAGCGTGATGAGCGAGAACGACGACGGCCGCAGCGCGTGCCGGAAGAGGATCGTCATCGGGCTCAGGCCCTTGGAGCGGGCCATGAGGATGAAGTCCTCCTGCAGCGTGGACGTCATGTCCGAACGCAGCAGCTGCCGGTAGACCGCCGCCTCCGCGATCATCAGCGTGAGACACGGCAGGATGATCGATCTCAGGTTCTCCAGCGGATTCTCGAAGAACCCCGTATAGCCCGTAGCCGGCAGGATGCTCGACACGCCGCCGGCGAAGAGCACGATCAGCACCATGCCGAACACGAAGTTCGGCATCGCCGCCGCGCCGAACCCGAGCGTCATCGACGCGCGGTCGACGAGCCGGCCCGGCCGGTAGGCCGACCACACCGCCAGCGGCACCGCGATCAGCAGCGCGAGCACCTGGGCGACGATCGTGATCTCGAACGTCACCGGGATGCGCTGGGCCAGCGCCTCCGCGACCGGCTGCCCCGTGCGGAACGAGCTGCCCAGGTCGCCGGTGAGCACACCGCCCAGCCAGTCGACGTACCGGATGAGCACCGGCCGGTCGAGCTGGAGGTCCTCGCGGACCTGCTGCACCTGCTCCGGGGTGGCGTTGTCACCTGCGACGACGACGGCGGCGTCGCCGGGCAGCAGGTCCACCACCACGAAGGACAGGAACGTCACGGCCAGCAGCACCAGGAGCAGGTGCGTCAGCCGCTTGCGGATGCGGCGCAGCGCGTACTTCCGCTTCGTGCCGCGCGAGACGCCGCCGGTACCTCCGCCCGGACCCGCGGCCGTGGCCGGAGCCGCTGGCGTCGTTGCCATCGTGTCGGCCATGGCCCCTCAGCTCTCCTTCGGCGGCAGTGCCGCCACCAACGGGGTGTCGATCCCGAGCGGCCCGAGCGGGCGAGCCCCGCCCGGGTCGCCGAGCGGTGCGTCCCTGCCCGGGAGCACCTCGTAGAAGAACGCCGCGCTGTCCTTCACGTGCGTCTCCTCGGCATCCGAGGCCTGGGTGTCGAGCAGGATCGAGTCCACCGGGCACTCCGGTTCGCACGCTCCGCACTCGATGCACTCGGCCGGGTTGATGTACAGCTTGCGGGCGCCTTCGTAAATGCAGTCGACCGGGCAGACGTCGATGCAGCTGCGGTCCGTGACGTCGACGCAGTCTCCGGCGATGACATAGGTCATCCGTTTCGGCCCCTTCCTCCGTGACAGACGATGGCAACGGTCACTCGGAGATCACCTGTCCAGCCACATGTTCGCGTAGAACATGTCACGCGAGACGTACCGGTCGATGCCCTTGATCTCGGGCTTGGTGATCGTCGAGAGGTAGCTCCGGCTGAACCACGCCATCGAGAGGTCCTGCCCGACGAGCTGCTCGACCTGCTGGTAGGCCTGGGTGCGGACGGCCTGGTCGGACGTCGCGGCGGCCTCGTCGAGGAGCCGGTCGACCTCCGGGTTGTTGTACTTGCCGTAGTTCGTGTTGCCGTCCGAGCGCAGCAGCCGCGTGGCCCCCGGGAAGGGCGCGTCGAACGCGCCGACCCAGGTGGTCGCCTGGAAGTCGTTGCTCTGGAGCACCGACGAGGAGTACTGGGCCAGGTCGTAGAACTGCAGCTGGACGTTGACGCCCACCGCCGCCATCTGCGCCTGGATGAACTCGCCGAACGGCACCCGGGACTGCGTGGTCTTGAACGTGAAGTCGGGGTTGCCGCCGGCAGCCCGGTAGTCCGCGATGAGCTGGCGGGCCTTCTCCGGGTCGTACTTCGGCCACGCTCGGACGCCGCCGCCGTGTGGTACGGGCTGTCCTCGGTGAACAGGCTGTTCGCCGACACGATCCGGCCGTTGTACTGGCTCGCGGCCAGCGCGTTCAGGTCGAGCGAGCTGATCAGGGCCTCGCGCATCCGACGGTCGTCGAACGGCGCGCGGTTGAAGTTGAAGTACAGGTACTCGCCGGCGTTGCCGGGGCCGTAGTAGACGCGCAGGTTCGGGTTCTGGGTGGCCCGCACGAGCTCCTGGTTGTAGCCGCCGAAGATCAGGTCGACGTCGCCGTTCTCCATCGACGCGTAACGCGTCTCGGTGTCGGGCAGCGGGCGGAACTCCAGCGAGTCCAGGTAGGGCTTGCCCTCCTGCCAGTAGTTCGGGTTCTTCTGCAGCACGATCCGCGAGTCCGGGATCCACTCCGCGAACGTGAACGGCCCGGCACCGACCGGGTGCCGGCCCACGTCGTTGCCCCACTGCTGGATGGCGGCCGGCGAGATGATCAGGCCGAGGCTGCCGTAGGTGATCGGCTGGCCGAACACCGTCGGGAAGTCACCGAGCGGGCCGTTCAGCGTGAACTCGACGGTCAGCGGGTTCACCGCGCGCATCCCGACGATCCGCTCGGCGAACGCGTGCGCGGGCGAGGAGACCTTGTCGATGTGCCGCTGGGTGTTGAGGATGACGGCGTTCGCGTCGAGCGGCGTGCCGTCGGAGAAGTTGACGTTCGGGCGGAGCGTGAGCACCCAGGTGGTGCCGCCGTCCGGCGTCGTCATCGACTCGGCCAGGTAGGGCTCCGCGGTGCCCTCCGGCGTCAGCTTCATCAGCGAGTCGTACACGGCGAACGCGGCCATGTTGGAGTTCTGGGTGGTCGGGTCGAAGCTCACGACCTCCCGGTCCATGCCCAGGGTGATCGTGCCGCCCGCCTTGGGGGTGCCCTCGGCGGCGAGGTCGGCGGCACCGTAGGGGTCGCGGGCCTGGAGCGCACCTTCGGCGACGGCGGTGCGGTTCGCGGCCCCGCACGCTCCCAACAGCACGGCGCAACATGCGAGCGCCACGGCCGCGAGAACGCGGGACGTGCGGGGTCGCAGCTTCATCGGATTACCTCGGTCAGTCTGGAAGTGGAGGGGAGCGGCACGCCCCGGAGTACGGGGCCGGGGCGCGCCGGGTACTGCAAGGTGGTGCTCAGTCACCGGCAACCGGGGTACGGGTGCTGCCGGCGTCGAACCTCTGGACCATGGGGTCGGCCTCGGTGCCCAGCTCGCGCCAGTCCTCGCCCGGCTCCAGGATCTTCTCCGCGGAACGGATGTTGCGGTACTCCAGGTCCGGCGCCACCGCGGGCGGCTCGCCGCCCTCGGCCACGTGCTTGGCCGCGGCGATGAGCAGCCGGCGCATCCGGATGATGGCCTTGTCCGACGTGCCGAGCCGCTCCTGCGTGCGGTCGTAGATCGGGCCCATCGACTCGGTGA
>MKJX01000027.1 GCA_001942415.1 Pseudonocardia sp. CNS-139 | reverse complement strand
GCACGCGGCGCTCGCGGGGCGCACGCTCGCCGACGACCCGGACGCGGCTGCGCGCCGCCGTCGCCGCGCTCGGCGCCGCGGACGCGCCCGGCGGCCCGCGGGTCGCCGCCGCCCGCGCGCGCTGGCACGTGCTGCTCGGCGACGACGACACCGCCCACGAGCTGGCCGTCGCCGCGGAGCAGGAGATCCGCGCCGCCGGCGTGCCCGGCGACCTCCCGCCGGCGCTGGCCGCGCTCGCGACGAGCCGCTGGCACCTCGGGCGCTGGCCGGAGGCCGGCGCCGCGGCGGCCGAGGGCCTGCGGATCGTGCGCGACACCGGGCAGGACCACCACAGCGCGGGCGAGCTGGCCGCCGCGCAGGCGTTCCTCGCCGCGGCCACCGGCGACGAGCCCGGCACCGAGGCCGCGCTCGCCGGGGCCGACCGGCGCCCGCTGCGGCCCGGCTGCGCCGGCGTCCCCACGGCCGTCCGGGGCTGCTCGACCTGGGCCTCGGCCGGTTCGAGGCGGCGGCCGACCGGCTCGCCGAGCAGTCCGTCCACCCGCGCGCGCTGCCCGACCTCGTCGAGGCCGCCGTCCGCAGCGGGCGGCCGGCGCAGGCCGAGGGAGCCGCTGAACGGTTCACGCGCTGGGCCGAGACCGTCGGGCAGCCGTGGGCGCTGGCCGTCGCGCTGCGCTGCCGCGCGCTCGTCGACCCCGCGGGCGACGACCTGTTCGCGCAGGCCGTCGCGCTGCACCGGGCGGACGGCACGCACCCGTTCGAGCGGGCCCGCACCGAGCTGCTGCTGGGCGAGTCGCTGCGGCGGGCCCGGCGGCGCAGCGAGGCGCGTGGGCCGCTGCGCGCGGCGCTCGCCGCGTTCGAGGAGCTGGGCGCGCGGCCGTGGGCCGAACGCGCCCGGGCCGAGCTGCGCGCCACCGGCGAGACCCGCACCACCGCGCCCGACGCGGACCTGCTCGTGGAGCTGACCCCGCAGGAGCTGCAGGTCGTGCGGCTCGCGGCGACCGGCCTGTCCAACCGGGACATCGGCGCGCAGCTCTTCCTGAGCCCGCGGACGGTGGGCTACCACCTCTACAAGGCGTTCCCGAAGCTCGGCGTGGCCTCGCGCGCACAGCTCGTGCGGCTAGATCTGCCCGCGTGACCTGCGCAGTTCGGGCTGGCGTTGCCGTGCGCGTCAAGGTCTAGCGTCGGTGGCATGCGGATCGGGGAGCTGGGCGACCGCGCCGGGGTGAGCACCCGGACGCTGCGCCACTACGAGAGTCTCGGCCTGCTCGCGGCGCGCCGCCGGGCCAACGGCTACCGCGAGTACGACGAGCACGACCTGCGGATCGTCGCCGAGATCCGGTCGCTCGCCGAGCTGGGGTTCGCGCTGGAGGAGACCCGCCCGTTCGTCGAGTGCCTGCGGGCCGGGCACCCGACCGGCGCGAGCTGCGCGGCGTCGCAGGAGGTGCAGCGGCGCAAGCTCGCCGAGGTCGACGCGTGGCTCGGGCGGCTGCAGGCCGTCCGCGACCGGCTCGCCGCCGAGCTGGGCCCGGCCCCCGTCCCGCGCTGCGCCGTCACGTCTCAGGAGGTCTGATGATCGTCACCGTCACCGACGCCACGTTCGACGAGCTGGTCCGCCGCTCCGCCGTGCCCGTGCTGCTGGAGTTCACGGCCGACTGGTGCCCGCCGTGCGGATGATCAAGCCGGTGCTCGCCGAGATCGCGGCCGAGCAGGCGGGGCGGCTGGTCGTGGCCCAGCTCGACGTGGACGCGAACCCGGTCACCGCGGCCGCGTCCCACGTGCTCGGGCTGCCGACGCTGGACCTCTACGCCGACGGCGCGCCCGTCACCCGGCTGGTCGGGGCGAAGCCGAAGGCGGCGCTGCTGCGGGCGGTGGCCGAACACCTCCCGACCGAGGTCGCCCCCGCCGTGTGACGAGCTTCCCCCAAGGAGCGGTTGTGTCAGCCTCCGAACACATGTTCGAATCTGTGGCGTGGGCTGGAACAACCCCGACGTGCCGTGGAGCGAGGTGGAGGCCGTTCTCTCCGGGCGGCCGCGCGACGGCGGAAGCCTGACGGGCGGGCCGGAGGCCGACGGCGGCGACAGCCCGGCCTGGTCGCGCAAGCGCGGGCCGTACACGCCGCCGCCCGAGATGGTGAAGCCTCGGGAGCCACCGCCCGGCCCGCACGTCCCGTACGCGGAGCTGCACTGCCACTCCAACTTCAGCTTCCTGGACGGCGCGAGCCACCCGGAGGAGCTGGTGGAGGAGGCCGCCCGGCTGGGCCTGGACGCGCTCGCGCTCACCGACCACGACGGGATGTACGGCGTGGTGCGGTTCGCGGAGGCGGCGGCCGGGCTGGGGCTGCGCACGGTCTTCGGGTCGGAGCTGTCGCTGGGGCTCTCCGCCCCGCAGAACGGCGTGGCCGACCCGGAGGGCAGCCACCTGCTGCTGCTCGCCCGCAACCCCGAGGGCTACCGGGCGCTGTGCCGCACGATCAGCACCGCGCAGCTGCGCGGGCAGGAGAAGGGGCGCCCGGTCTACGACTTCGAGGAGGTCGTCGCCGACACCGCGGGCCAGGTCGTGGTGCTCACCGGCTGCCGCAAGGGCACGGTGCGCCAGGCCCTGCGCGCGGGCGGGCGCGACGCCGCGGGCAAGGAGCTGCGCGGGCTGGTGGAGCGGTTCGGGGCCGACCACGTCGCCGTCGAGCTGACGTACGCCGGGCTGCCCACCGACACCGAGCTGAACGACGCGCTCGCCGAGCTGGCCCGCGACGCCGGGCTGCCCACGGTGGCGTCCACGGCGGCGCACTACGCCACCCCGGAACGGTTTCCGCTGGCCACGGCGCTGGCGGCGGTGCGGGCCCGGCGCAGCCTCGACGAGATGGACGGCTGGCTCCCGCACGCCGCCACCGCGCACCTGCGCTCCGGCGCGGAGATGGCGGCCCGGTTCGACGCCCGGCACCCGGGTGCGGTGGCGGCGGCCGCCGAGATCGGGCGGGCGTGCGGGTTCCCGATCGACCTGGTGCGTCCGGAGCTGCCGCCGTTCGAGGTCCCGGCGGGGCACACCGAGGTGACCTGGCTGTGGGAGCTGGTCAAGCGCGGCATGGCGCGGCGCTACGGCAGCCACGCCGAGCGCGCGGAGGCCATCGAGACGATCGAGCGTGAGTTCCGGATCATCGAGCAGCGCAACTTCGCCGGCTACTTCCTGATCGTCCACGACATCGTCGAGTTCTGCCGCCGGTCCGACATCTACTGCCAGGGCCGCGGGTCGGCGGCCAACTCGGCCGTCTGCTACGCGCTGGGCATCACGAACGTCGACGCGGTGCACCACGGCCTGCTGTTCGAGCGGTTCCTCTCCCCGGCCCGCGAGGGCTACCCGGACATCGACCTCGACATCGAGTCCGGCCGGCGGGAGGAGGCGATCCAGTACGTCTACGAGGCGTACGGGCGCGAGTGCGCGGCGCAGGTCGCCAACGTCATCACCTACCGGCCGCGCTCGGCCGTGCGGGACGTCGCGAAGGCGCTCGGGTTCTCCCCGGGCCAGCAGGACGCCTGGAGCAAGCAGATCGAACGCTGGTACGGGCCGGTCGCCCCGCCGGGGACCGGGACGGGGGCGCGGACCCCGGCCCCGCCGGGCCGTCGCCCGACGGCAGGCCGTCGACCTGGCCAACCAGCTGCTGGGCTTCCCCCGCCACCTGGGCATCCACTCGGGCGGCATGGTCATCTGCGACCGGCCGGTGTCGGAGGTGGTGCCCGTCGAGTGGGCGCGGATGCCGGGCCGCACGGTCGTGCAGTGGGACAAGGACGACTGCGCGTACGCCGGGCTGGTCAAGTTCGACCTGCTCGGGCTGGGCATGCTCACCGCCCTGCACCTGATGGCCGACCTCGTCGACGAGCACCACGCCGGAAGGTCGAGCTGCACGACCTCGACCAGAAGGACCCCGACGTCTACGCGATGCTCGCACGGGCCGACTCCGTCGGGGTGTTCCAGGTGGAGTCGCGGGCGCAGATGGCCACGCTGCCCCGGCTCAAGCCGCGGAAGTTCTACGACCTGGTCGTCGAGGTGGCGCTGATCCGGCCGGGCCCGATCCAGGGCGGGTCGGTGCACCCCTACATCCGCCGCCGCAACGGCCTGGAGGATCCCACCTACGACCACAAGCTGCTCAAGGGCGCGCTGGAGAAGACGCTCGGCGTGCCGCTGTTCCAGGAGCAGCTCATGCAGATCGCCGTGGACGTCGCCGGCTTCACGGCGGCCGAGGCCGACGAGCTGCGCCGCGCGATGGGCGCGAAACGGTCGGCGGAGAAGATGGAGCGGCTGCGCGAGCGGTTCTTCGCCGGGATGGCGCGCAACGACATCGGCGGCGACGTGGCCGAGAAGATCTTCGCGAAGATGGTGGCGTTCGCGAACTTCGGGTTCCCGGAGAGCCACGCGATCAGCTTCGCGTCGCTGGTCTACGCCAGCGCCTGGTACAAGCTCTACTACCCGGCGGCGTTCTGCGCGGCCCTGCTCAACGCGCAGCCGATGGGCTTCTACTCACCGCAGTCGCTCGTCGCCGACGCCCGCCGGCACGGCGTGCTCACCCGTGGTCCCGACGTCAACGACGGCGCGGCCGACGCCGTGCTGCAGCCCGACGCGCTCAGCAAGGGCGGACAGGCGGTCCGGCTCGGGCTCGCCGAGGTGCGCGGGATCGGCCACGAGCTGGCCGAGGCGATCGAGGCGGAACGCGAGCGCGGCGGGCGGTACCCGGACCTCGCCGACCTGGCCCGCCGGGTCCGGCTCACCGTCCCGCAGGCCGAGGCGCTCGCGACGGCCGGCGCGCTCGGCAGCTGCGGCGTCGACCGGCGCTCGGCGCTGTGGGCGGCCGGCGTGGTGGCCGGCGTGCGTCCCGAGCACCTGCCCGGCACGGCCGTCGGGCTGGCGGCGCCGACCCTGCCCGGCCTCTCCGACGTCGAGGTCACCTCGGCCGACGTGTGGGCCACCGGCGTCTCCCCGGGCAGCCACCCCATGCAGCACCTGCGCGAGCGGCTCGCCGCGCTCGGCGCCCTCCGGATCGACGAGCTGGACGCGGTCGGGCGCGACCTCCCGCCCGGCGACCCGGACCACCACCCCATGCCCCGGGTGCTGGTCGGCGGGCTCGTCACGCACCGGCAGCGCCCCGCGACCGCCCGCGGCGTCACGTTCGTCAACCTGGAGGACGAGAGCGGCATGCTCAACGTCACCTGCTCGCAGGGGGTGTGGGCGCGCTACCGCACCGCCGCGCTGGGCAGCACCGCGCTGCTGGTGCGCGGCCGGCTGGAACGCAGCCCGGAGGGCGTGCTCAACCTGGTGGCCGACCGGCTGCAGCGGCTGGCGCTCACGGTGGAGGTGAGGTCGAGGGACTTCCGGTGACGGCGGGGAGCATCCGCGCGACATCCTGCACCCGCCGGTCCAGCCTCGCCGAGGCGAGCTTGCTCGCGGCGGTCTCCGCCTTCGCCAGGACCGATCGCGCCGCGTCGAGCACGCCCGCCCGCGCGTACGACTCGGCGAGCCAGGTCCGGTAGAGGGCGACCTCCCGCGCGTGCTCCGGCGTGTACGCGGTGATGGCGCCGGCCAGCAGCGGTTCCGCAGCCACGGGATCGTCCAGCTCGATCAGGCAGCGGCCGGCCATGACGTCGATCTCGCGCCGGTCCAGCCAGTAGACCCACTCCGGCTCCGCGATCCCCGGCGAGCGCGACTCGTACGCGTCGTCGACGGCGTCGAGGGCACGCCGGGCCGCCTCCCGGTCGCGGGATCTCGCGCCGGCCCACGCCAGACGTTCCAACAGCAGCGCTCTCACCACCGGCGTGGCCCGACCCGCGCCCTTCACCGCGGACCGCGCGAGAAGTGCGGCATCGGCCGGATCGCCGACGTTCGCCATCTGGTAGCTCAGGGACGACAGCAGCTGGCCGGCCAGGACGTCGTCGCCCGCCTCCCGGGCGGCCGACACTCCGGAGAGGTAGACCCGCTGGGCCTCCGCGAGCCGGCCCGCGTCGCTCGCCACCCACCCGACCAGTTGCGCCAGCTCGCCGACCACGCTCAGCAGACGCCGGCCGACCTCATCGGTGTAACCGGACTGCCGCACGACACGCTCGGCCCCGGCCAGCTCGCGACTGCCGACGGGGAGCAGGTCCGCCCCGCTGACCAGGTCGTCGAGATGCCGCAGCTCGATCACCCGCTGTTCCAGGACGTCGGCGAGGCTCGCGCCGACCCGCCGTCCCGCCGCGCGATGCAGCGCCGTCGGAGACTCCGACACCAGCCACTCGTGCGCGACGCGGAGCGGGTCGCTCGGGGGTCCGTAGAGGGACTCGACCGCCACGCCGAGAGCACGCGCGTAGGCCATGACGTGCTCCGGCCTCACGTCTCGCGCGCCGGTCTCCAGATGCCCGAGCAGCGCTTTCGAGAAGTGCGTCCGACGCGCCAACGCGGCCAGGCTCACCTCGGCGGACTCGCGAGCCGCTCGCAGGTTCCGGCCCAGCTCGGACACGGTCGGCCCCTGTAGACGGCGGTAGACGGTGAACCGGTTCCGGTGACCGGCTGTGCTCGCCAGGCTACGGGAGCGGGCAGGCCGGCCCGCATCGACGACAGGGGGACCGATGCCGGGGCGTACACGGTGATCGACGAGCTGGCCGTGTTCATCGCGGCCGAAACCGGGATGGCGGATCGGATCCTCGCCGCCCACGTGCCGGACGTCCGCGGCCGGTGTTGCGGCTGCCCGAACAGCAGCACGGGCAACATGCCGTGGCCCTGCGCCCTGCGCGCCGCCGCAGTCGGGGCGCAGACCCGCCGGCTCATCGAGCGAGGGCGCCCGTGAGCTGGGGTTGGGGCGCGCCCTACGTTCCGGGCCTGATCGTCAGGTGGCTCGGGGCCGACGGGCGGATCCTGCACGAGCAGCGGATCGGCGTGCAGCGGCGCGTGCCCTGACGATTCGGTTCCCGCCGGGAGCGCAGCTCGTGACACCGGAGGGCACCGACAACCCGCGCTCGCGGGTGGAGCTCGGGCCCCACGGCCGGACCGTCGTCACCCGGCCGACCGCAGCCGCTGGTGGCGCGCCGATGAGCCGGCACGTCAGCTGTCGGTGCCGGCTGCCACGCTCACCGCGTGCACGACGATGCCGACTACACCGACCTCGACCTCTCCGACGCCCGCCCCGGCGACGGCCCGTGGCGGCGGCGCCGGTTCGTCCGGTGCCGGTTCCGGGAGGCCGACCTGCGCGGGCTGGTCACCGAGTCGTGCTCCTTCGACGACTGCGACTTCACCGACGCGACCTCGGCGAGTCGGAGCACCGCGGCACCGCGTTCCGCGGCTGCACGATCCACCGGGCCACGCTGCTCGGGTCGGCGTTCCGCGGCTGCTCGCTGCTGGGCACGTCGCTGATGGACTGCCGGCTGCGCCCGCTCGTCCTCACCGACTGCGACCTCACGCTCGTCGCGCTCGGCCGCGCCGACCTGCGCAAGGTCGACCTCTCCGGGCTGCGGCTGCGCGAGGCCAACCTCGTGGAGGCCGACCTGCGCGAGACGAACCTGGCGGGCGCCGACCTCACCGGCGCGCGGCTGCTCGGCACCCGGCTGGAGGGCGCCGACCTGCGTGGCGCGCGCATCGACCCGGACGGGTTCGTGCAGGCCCGCCTGATCGGCGCGACGATCGACATCGAGCAGGCCGTCGCGTTCGCTGCGGCGAACGGCCTGCGCATCGCATGACCGAGGACGTACGGCAGGCACGTCGTTTGACCCGATGAGCGCGCGCGGCCCGCGGCAACTGCGAGGATGGGGCCGTGACGGCGACGGTGATGGACGGCAAGGCGACGCTCAACGAGATCCTCGGCGAGCTGTCGGCGCGGGTCGAGAAGCTGAAGGCCGACGGGGTCACCCCGGGCCTCGGCACGCTGCTGGTCGGCGACGACCCCGGCTCGCACTCCTACGTGCGCGCCAAGCACCGGGACTGCGCCAAGGTCGGGATCACCTCGATCCAGCGTGAGCTGCCGGCCGACGCCACGCAGGCCGACGTCGAGCAGGCCGTCGACGAGCTGAACGCCGACCCGGCCTGCACCGCGTTCATCGTCCAGCTGCCGCTGCCGAAGGGCCTGGACGCGGGCGCGGCGCTGGAGCGCATCGACCCGGCGAAGGACGCCGACGGGCTGGCGCCGGTCAGCCTCGGGCGGCTGGTGCTCGGCGAGCCGGGCCCGCTGCCGTGCACGCCGCGCGGGATCGTCGAGCTGTGCCGCCGCTACGGCGTGGAGCTGGCGGGCGCCCGGGTCGCTGTCGTCGGCCGTGGGGTGACGGTGGGGCGCCCGCTCGGGCTGCTGCTGACCCGCCGCAGCGAGAACGCGACCGTGACGCTCTGCCACACCGGCACGAAGGACCTGGCCGAGGAGGTGCGCCGGGCGGACGTGGTGGTCGCGGCGGCCGGGGTGCGCGGGCTGGTCACGGCCGACATGGTCCGGCCGGGCGCCACCGTGCTGGACGTCGGCGTCACGCGCACGGACCTCGGCCTGGTCGGCGACGTCGCGCCGGAGGTGGCCGAGGTCGCCGGGCTGCTCGCGCCCATGCCGGGCGGCGTCGGACCCATGACGCGGGCGATGCTGCTCACGAACGTCGTGGAGGCGGCGGAGCGTAGCCTCACCGCGTGAGTTCGTCCGGGCTCCGCTCGAAGCTGCCCCTGCACGCGCCGCTCGCGCTGGTGCTGCTCATCGCCGCCGCGGGCATGGTCCGCGTGCTCACCCAGCACTGGCGCGAGGGCGCGGTGTTGCTGGGCGGCGCGATGATCGTCGCCGCGGTGCTGCGGGCGGTGCTCCCCTCCGACCGGGTCGGGCTGCTCGCGGTCCGCAGCCGCCCGGTCGACGTGCTCTGCTACGCCGGGTTCGGCGTGGTCATGTCGATCATCGCCGTGCAGATCACGGCGAGCCTGCTGAACGGAGGAACGTGAGCCCGCGACTGCCCCCGCTGCGCCCCGACCAGATGGACCCCGAGCAGCGCGCCGTGTTCGACGCGCTCGCCGACCCGCCCGGCCGGATCCGGCAGAACCCCGACGGCAGCCTGCAGGTCCGTTCGACGGGATGCTGCGCGCCCCGCGGACGGGGTCGGCGCTGCAGGCCGTCGGCGGCGCGCTGCGCTTCCGGGGCGTGCTGCCGGAGACGGTCCGCGAGCTGGCGATCCTGCTGGTCTCGGCGCACCACGCCGCCCAGTTCGAGTGGCACGCGCACGCGCCGATCGCGGCGAAGGCCGGGGTGCCGGACGCGGTGATCGAGGCGATCCGCACCGGCGGCGCGGTCGAGCCGGACGGCGCCGCCGAGCGCGCGACGGCCGTCGCGGTGCGGCAGCTGCTCGACGAGGGCGACCTCGACGACGCGGCGTGGACGGCCGCGGTCGGCGCGCTCGGCGAGGCCGGCGCGGTGGAGCTCATGACGCTGGTGGGCTACTACTCGCTGCTCGCGTTGCAGATGCGGGTGCTGCGGGTGCCGCTGCCGGACGGCGTGGCGCCCGTCGAGTTCGCGTAGAGGGTCCGCACCAGGTCCTCGATCGAGGGCTCGTCGATCGTGACGTCGCGCAGCTCCACCCGCTGCGCGACGCCGCGATCAGGTCCGCGGCCGTGGTCGCAGCGGTGAACTCCAGCCGCTGCCGCAGGCCCTGCGCCTCGACGGTCACGTCGGCGACGCCGGGCAGCCCGAGCAGCGGCGACGCGGGGGCGGTCAGCTCGACCACGAGCGTCCGGTTGCCGGCGAACTCCGCCCGCAGCGCGTCCAGCTCGCCGTCGACGAGCACCCTTCCGTGATCGATGACGACCACCCGCCGGCAGAGCCGTTCGACGTCGGGCAGGTCGTGTGTGGTGAGCAGCAGCGTCACGTCACCGCGGGCGTTCACGGCGGACAGGAACGTGCGCAGCCGCTCCTTGCTGGCGAGGTCGAGCCCGATGGTCGGCTCGTCGAGCACGAGCAGCTCCGGCGCGTGCAGCAGCGCGGCCGTCACCTCGCCGCGCATCCGCTGGCCGAGCGAGAGCTGCCGCACCGGCGTCGCCAGGAACTCCGCCATGTCGAGCAGCTCGACGCACTCGGCGAGGCGCTCGCGGTACCGCGCGGCCGGGACGCGGTGGATCGCGGCGTGCAGGTCGAAGCTCTCGGCGAGCGGCAGGTCCCACCAGAGCTGGCTGCGCTGCCCGAACACCACGCCGATGCGCCGGGCCAGCTCGCGGCGCCGGCGCACCGGGTCGAGCCCGCACACCTCGGCCCGGCCGGCCGTCGGGACGAGCACGCCGGTCAGCATCTTGATCGTCGTGGACTTGCCGGCGCCGTTGGGGCCGAGGAACCCGACGGCCTCGCCGCGCGCGACGTCCAGCGTCACCTCGGCGACGGCCGTCACGCGGCGGCGGCGCAGCCGGGCGCCGACGAGGAAGTCGCGCCGCAGCGCCTCGGTGTGGATGATCGTCACTAGGACCCCGTTCCCTGGTAGTGCCGGATGCCGCGCGCCAGACCAGCCCGGCGGCGGCCACCGCGACCGCGGCCACGAGCGGCGCGCCCCAGTGGAGCGCGGCGGGCAGCCCGAGCGGGTCGGGCCGGCCGAGCAGTGCGAGCGCCGGGAAGTACGCCACGAACGCGGTCGGCACCGCGAAGCACAGCGCGGCTCGCAGCCACGGCCCGTAGATCGTGATCGGGTAGGACGTCGAGAAGTTCGAGCCGTACGTCACCGCGTTCGCCACCTCCCGGCCGTCGACCACCCAGAACGACACGGCGCACGACGCGACCCAGACGGCGGAGAGGATCACGGCACCGGTGATCGGCGCGGTCGCGGCGAGCAGCACGCGGGCGGGCGTCCAGTCGATCCCGGCGGCCGCGAGCGCCCAGACGTAGACGACGAGCCCGGTGGCGACCCGCCCGACCCGTTTGGGCGCGACGTCCGCCGAGAGGATCTGGGCGAGCGTGCCGAGCGGGCGCAGCAGCATCACGTCCAGCTCGCCGGTGCGCACGTAGGTGGGCAGCTCCTCGACCTGGCTGACGCACAGGTCCGCCGTCCCGAACGCGGTGGCGGCGATCCCGTAGATCACCAGCACCTCGCCCGCCGAGAACCCGCCCAGCGTCTCGACCTGCGTGAACACCGCGATGATCACGATCAGCTCGGTGCACTGCCCGAGCACCTGCGCCGCGACGTCCAGCACGAACGACGTCCGGTAGGCGAGCTGGCTGCGCACCCGCGCGGCGATGATCCGCGGGTAGACCGACCGGCGCTCAGCCACCCTGCACCACCAGCCGCCGGACGGCCCGCGCGAGCACCACCCGCCCGGCGAGCAGCAGCACCGCGGCCCAGGCGAGCTGCGTCGCGAGCAGCGCGAGGGCGTCGCCGCGTTCGGTGAAGACGTCGATGGGGGTCTGCAGGAGCGCCGGGAACGGCGTCCACGCCAGCACGGCCTGCGCCCAGCCGGGGAACCACGGGATCGGGACCACCAGCCCGCTCAGCACACCCCCGGCCGCACCCCACGCGGCGATCACCCCGCGCGCGTCGAGCAGCCAGAACGCGGTGAGGTTCAGCAGGAACCGGATGCCGAAGCACACCACCACCGCGAGCAGCACCGACACGGCGAAGGACGCCCACGTCAGCGGGTTCTCCGGCCAGCGGAACGGGAAGAGCACCGCCCCGAACGCGGCGGGCGGCAGCAGCCGCAGCAGCACGGCGTGCCCGGCGCGGCCGAGGTCGTTGGCAAGGAGCGCCGTCTGGAGGTCCCACGGCCGGCCGAGGTCGACCACGACGTCGCCGGTGCGGACCCGCTGCGCCAGCTCCTGGTCGCCCCACAGCATCACGACGTTGATCAGGCCCTGCCCCAGCCAGACGTACGTGATCGCGGTGGCCAGGTCGTAGCCCGCGACGGTGCCCCGCTCGGCCAGCACCGCACCCAGGACGGCGGCCCGCAGCAGCCCGAACACGGTGTTGGTGACCAGCCCGGCGACGGTGGCCTGCCGGTAGCTCGCGTAGCGGCGGTAGCCCGCACGGACCAGCTGCGGATAAGGCGCGAGCACGGTGATCAACGCTAAGCCGCCCCGCAACAGATTTACGACCGCACACACCTCCGGTACTCGGCACACACGTCCGGACGTGTGTGCGGGGTCCGGGAGGTGTGTGCGGTGGTCAGATAAGGTCGGCGTCGTGGACCAGGAGGGCGATCTGGGTGCGGTTGCCCAGCTCGAGCTTGGTGAGGACGTGCGAGACGTGCGCCTTCACCGTCGCGACCGTCATGCCGAGGCCGGCGGCGATCTCGGCGTTGGAGCAGCCCCGCGCGATCTCCACGGCCACCTCGCGCTCGCGCGGGCTCAGCGCCGCCAGCGTCGTGCGGGCCCGGTCGTGCGTGCCGGCCTCCGCGGTGACCCGGTCCATGAGCCGGCGCGTCACGGCCCGGCGAGAGGATCGGGTCGCCCGCCGCGACCCGGCGCACGGCCTCGGCGATCCGCGGCGGCGGGGTGTCCTTGAGCAGGAAGCCGCTCGCACCCGCGCGCAGCGCCAGCAGCACGTTCTCGTCGGTGTCGAACGTGGTCAGCACGACCACCTCGGGCGGGCGCGGCCGGGCGCGCAGCCGCCGGGTGGCGGCGATCCCGTTGACGCGCGGCATCCGCAGGTCCATGAGCACGACGTCCGGGCCGTGCGCGTCGACGGCCGCGGGCACCTCGTCGCCGTCCCCGGCCTCGCCGACCACCGCGATCCCGTCGGCGCCGTGGAGCATCATGACGAGCGAGCTGCGGACGAGCGGGTCGTCGTCGACCACGAGCACCCGGACGGTCACGGCGGCCACGGTAGCGCCGCGTGCAGCCGGAACTCGCCGCCGTCGACGTCGTGCCCGAGCCGGCCGCCGGCGAGCTGCGCGCGTCGGCCAGCCCGACGAGCCCGGTGCCGCTGCCGGGCGGCGGCGCCGGCA
Source organism: Pseudonocardia sp. CNS-139 (assembly GCA_001942415.1). Taxonomy (GTDB): domain Bacteria; phylum Actinomycetota; class Actinomycetes; order Mycobacteriales; family Pseudonocardiaceae; genus Pseudonocardia. The sequence continues at coordinate 2,235 of MKJX01000027.1, read as the reverse complement.
CGCCGTCGGGGAGCGGGTTGCGGATCTCGACCAGCAGCCCGTCGCCCGGCCCGCCGTCGAGCAGCACGCTGACCGGCTTGCCCGGCGCGTGCTTGCGGGCGTTCGTCAACCCCTCCTGCACCACCCGGTACGCGGCCCGCCCGACGGTCTCGGGCACGGCGCCCGCCGCGGCGAGCCGGTCGTCGAGCCGGACGTCGGTGCCGGCCGCCCGGGTCTCGGCGAGCAGCGCGGGCAGGTCGGTGAGCAGCGGCTGCGGCCGGTCGGCGGCGGGGTCACGCCGTCGGCGCGCAGCACGCCGATCACCTCGCGCAGCTCGTCGAGGGCCAGGTGCACGCCGGCCCGGACGATCCCGGCGGCCTTCGCGAGCTGCTCCGGCGGGGCGTCGGGCCGGTACTCCAGCGCCCCGGCCGACGCCGCGACCAGCGACAACCGGTGCGCCAGCACGTCGTGCATCTCCCGGGCGATCTGCGTGCGCTCGGCGGCCCGCGCCGCCGCGACGCGCTGGGCCTGCTCGGCCTCGGCCCGCCGGGCCCGCTCCCGCAGCGACGCGACCAGCTCCCGCCGGGCCCGGTTCAGCGCGCCCCACGCGACGAGGGCGACGTGCGCGAGGACGACGAGCGCGACCCACCACACGAGGTCGACCCCGGGGACCGGCCGGAGCAGGTACTGCACCGTCTGCGCGCCGACGCCGGCCAGTGCGACCGCGATCGCCACCGGGAGCGCCCGCCGCTGCGCGACGAAGAGCGTGCCGAACGTCGCGGGCGGGTTGGCCGCCGGCGAGAGCGCCGCGAGCACGGCCAGCGCGAGCGCCCCCGGCAGGGGCCGGCGCAGCAGCACCGGCACGAGCGCGCAGGCCAGCACCCCGATCACGAGGTCCGCCCAGAACGGCCAGCCGGGCCGGGAGCCGTACCACCCGGCGATCGTCGATCCGACGAGAACGGCGAGCACGCCCGTGAGCCACCAGGGCCGGGCGTCCGCACGCACGCCTCGTCCCGGTCGCCGTTCATGGCGCGAGCGTAAGCGCAGGTCGAGCGCCGCCGACACCGACGGAAGTCGAACCCGCCCCGACCGCGGACCGATGCCGGCCCGGACCGGCCGGCCGCACGCTGCCGCCGTGACCGTGACCGAAGCGCCCCGACGGCGCAGCCCCGTGCTGCCGCTCGTCCTGGACGTCGCCGCGCCGCTCGGCGTCTCCTACGCGCTGCACGCCGCGGGCGTCCCCGACGTGGTCGCGCTCGCCGCCGGCGCGGTGCCCCCGGCCGCCCGGGCCGTGACGACGCTCGTGCGCGGCCGCCGCGTCGAGCCGGTCGGCGTGGCGGTGCTGCTGGCCATGCTGCTCGCGACCGTGGCGTCGCTGATCACGGGCGACCCGCGCGAGCTACTGGTGCGCGGTGCGCTGCTGAGCCTGCGTTCGGGCTGTGGACGCTGCTGTCGATCCTGCGGTCACGCCCGCTGTGCTTCCGCGTGACGCAGTACCTCATGCCGCACCGGGCGGCGCTGATGGCCGACCTGTGGGCACGCGACCCGCGGTTCCGCCGGGCCTGGCGGGCGATCACCGTGTGCTGGGGCGCGGCGCTGCTGGCCGACACCGCGCTGCGGGTGCTGATGGCGGCGCTGCTCCCGGTGCCGGTCGTGCCGGCGCTCGACACCGCGCTGACCGTGGCGACGCTCGTCGCCCTCCAGATCCCCACGCACGTGCTGCTGCGCCGGTCCGGCTCCTGGGACCTGCTGTTCCGATCCACGAAGAAGGGGGACGACCATGTCCACGACCGTTGAGGCCCGCCCGCGCACCGGACTGCGCCGGGCCGCCACCGTGCTCGGCGCCGCGCTCGCGGCGCTGGCCGTCTGGGTGCTGGCCGTGCCGGTCGGCGGGCTCGACCTCGCCGCGGCGCCGATCGGCGGGCCGGTCGCCCCGGTCGGGCCCGTGGCGGTCGCGGCCGGCCCGCTGGTCTCCGGGCTGTGTGGCTGGGCGCTGCTGGCCGTGCTCGAACGCCGGACCGCCCGGGCCCGCCGGGTGTGGACCGTGATCGCGTTCATCGTGCTGGCGTTGTCGCTGGTCAACCCGCTCGTGGGCGGCGTCGGCCCGGCGTCGGTGCTGACGCTCGTGGCCATGCACCTCGTGACGGGGGCGGTGCTGATCCCGCTGCTCCCCCGCCGCTGACCGGCGCACGCGCGCCGCCCGGCCGCTCCCGCCGGCGACGGCCGGGCAGAGGCAACCAGGCGGAACCCGGACGA
>MKJX01000026.1 GCA_001942415.1 Pseudonocardia sp. CNS-139 | reverse complement strand
GAGTCGCGGTCTGGCAGCACGCGAGTCGCGGTCTGGCAGCACGCGAGTCGCGGTCTGGCAGCACGCGAGTCGCGGTCACCGCGCCTGGGCGGCGCGGCTCCCGCGCACCCAGATCCCGACTCGCGCGCTTTCAGAGCGCGACTCGCGCACACTTTCTCGGCGACTCGCGGGGCGGTGGGTCAGCCGGGGTCAGCCGGGGTCAGCCGAAGCGGATGTGCCGCAGGCTCGTGGTGTAGCGGCGGACCCGGCCCCGCACCCAGCCGCCCGTCGACGGTGCGATCGCGAGCCCGGCGGAGCGCGCGACGTGCTCGGCGATCCGGGGCACCGGCTCGTGGTCGGTGTGCAGGTGCTCGGCGAACTCCGGCCCGCCCAGCCGGTCGAGGCACTCGTCCAGCCGCCGCACGGCGAAGCTCTCGCGCTTCAGCCCGCGACCGAAGCCGCGTTCGCGCAGCCGGCGCAGCACCGTCTCCCGCCGGGCCAGCAGCGCGAAGTGCCGCACGTCGTGCCCGTCGGCGCGCAGCCGCCCGACGATCTCGTCGAAGTAGCCGGGGTGCACGAGCGTCATCGGCGCGATCACCGGGCCGGGGTGCACGCGCAGCGTCAGGTCCAGCACCTCGCGCACGCCCTGGCGCCACGCCGGGATGTCCTGGAAGTCGCCGCGCAGCGCCGCCGGCTGCATCCGGTGGAGCCCGAACCCGACGTGCTCCGGGTCGCAGACGACACTGCCGGGCAGCCTCCGGTGGAGCTCGTACGCGGTCTGCGTCTTCCCGCCGCCGAACGGGCCGTTGATCCACAGCAGCACCCCGCGAACCTAGCCCCGGCATCAGGGCTTCCGGCCGACCGCCCCGCACGAGAACGTGTGCCAGGGCGTCTCCTCGCTGGTCCGCTCGTCGGGGCGCCAGTCGTTGGCGTAGACGAGGCCCGGCGCCACGAGCTCCAACCCGGCGAAGTAGCGCCGGTGCACCTCCCACGGCCGGAACCACCCGCTCCCGAACCGGTCGACCAGCGCCTCCTGCAGGGCGCCCGCCCGCGGGTCGTCGTCGTCCAGCACGTTGCAGGCGAGCAGGTAGCTCCCGCTCGGCATCCGCTCGCGGAAGCACGCGGCCACCCGGACCGGGTCCTGCGCGTCGGACAGGTGCTCCAGCACGCCGGCGAGCAGCACCGCGTAGGGGCGGTCGAGGTCGAGGAACCCCCGGGTGACCGGATCGTCGAGGATCGCCGGCGGGTCGGCCGCGTCCGCGACGAACGCGGTGGTCGTGGCGTCGTCGGCGACCAGTGCCCGGACGTGCGCGACCACGCTCGCGTCGCGGTCGGTGTAGACGACGCGCACGCCCGGATCGATCGCCTGCGCGATCTCGTGCACGTTCTCCAGGGTCGGCAGCCCGCAGCGACGTCCACGAGCTGCCGGATTCCGGCCTCGCGGAGAGGTACTCCACGCCCCGGCGCAGGAAGTGGCGGTTGGCCCAGATCAGCTCCAGCGCGCCGGGGAACGCGTCGAGGATCTCGTCGACGGCGCGGCGGTCGGCCTCGAAGCTGTTCTTGCCGCCGAGCCCGTAGTCGTACGCCCGCGCGACGGACGGGACCGTGGGGTCGATGTCGGCGACGCCGGCCTCGCCGGGGTCGGGTGGTTCGGTTCCGCTCATCGGTCTCGTCTCCCGACGGTGGTGCCGCCTGCGCGGCGGTGGGCGCGCCGGGGGCGGCCGCGAGGCGGCACCCCTCCGGGGACGGGACGTTTGGGCCGATCGGCGCGCGGATGGCAGAGGGTCTCGCGCACCGATCGGGGCTCGTGAGGATCAACTCGCCGTGACGGGGGTGAGTTGGCATGCCAAGAATAACCGGTGTGGCCGTCATCCGCAAGAGTTGGCATACCAGGTATCGCGACGTAGAGTCGCCTGTCCGAGTGGTTCCGTCCCCGGCCCCGCAGGAGGATCGTCGACAGGTGAGCGTCAGCGGCCGGAACCGAGACGTGCGGCGACAAGGGAGGTGCACGCGCCCATGCGGCAGACCGACCCGGATCATCTCTACGAACGGATCGCCGGGGCGCTGCGCGACGAGATCCTCGTCCGCACGCGCGCGCCCGGTGAGCGCCTGCCCACCCAGGACGAGCTCGCGGCGCGGTTCGGCGCCTCGCGGATGGCCGTCCGCCGCGCCCTCGACCTGCTGGAGTCCGAGGGCCTGATCGACCGCGTGCAGGGCGGTCGCGCCACGGTGCGCCGGCACGACCCGCTGGTCCGCCGCTCGTCGCTGCACTACCAGAGCAACCCCGGCATGCCGTTCGCCGCCGAGGCCACCGCGGCCCAGCACACCGCCGAGTACGACTACAAGACCACCCACGAGCAGGCCGGGCCGGAGATCGCGCGGCGGCTCCAGATCGAGCCGGGCGACGACGTCGTGCGCACCGAGTACGTCTCGTACGCGAGCAAGCGCCCGGTCATGCAGGTCACGTCGTACGAGCCGGCGGCGATCACCGCGGGCACGCCCATCGAGCTGCCCGAGGAGGGCCCGCTCGCCTCGGCCGGCATCGTCGACCGGTTCACGTCCATCGGGCTGCGGCCCACGCGGGTGGTCGAGCTCCTGGAGTCGCGCATGCCGCGCCCGTCGGAGACCGAGCGGCTCCACCTGCGCCCGGGCACCCCGGTTGTCGTGATCACCCGCGTGAGTTTCTCCGACGACACCGTGCTGGAGACCGCCGACCTGCTGCTCGCGGCCAACCAGTACAAGCTGGAGTACGTGATTACGGTGCGCCCGCAGGAGTGACCGGAAAAACGCCGGCCGGGCCCGCCGCGACAGGAGCGCGGCGAGCCCGGCCAGTGCGAAGGAATGGCGTCAGCAGTTGAGCAGCAGCGGGTTCTGGTTGAGCAGCTGGGCCCGCGGGGTGATGAACTCCTGGTACTGCGCCTCGGCTCGGGCCGGAAGAGCCCGACCTTGCAGCAGTTCTGGAACGCGAGGCGCACGCCGTAGCGGCGCTGCACGGCACCGCGCATGGCATCGCTGCCGACCAGGCGGAACAGCTGTCCCCACGCGGCGTCGTCCGGCGGCACCGTGGTGCTCTGGACGGCCGGCTCGCCGCTGCGCTCCAGCTCGGCGGCCAGGTCCTCGACCAGCCCCCACGCGTACGGAAGCGAATTCCGGATGCATTCGATGAAATCGTCGTCGGACACAGGACCACGCTGTGCCTGTTCGAGGAGGGAGTCGGGCACGGTGAGAGACAAAGCAATCCTCCGGGCGAGGTTCGATGGGTTCCGGCAGCGCTGAACAGTACCTCCGGATCCGCCCGGCCGAACCCCCCGAAGTAGTGAAACCCGACGGTCCGCGGATGGTCGACTGCGAATATCATGATACTCCGCCACACCGATTCCGGCAAATGGGAGACCCGCACAGGTTCCCAGCTCGTGGGAACCGGGTTCCGGATCGCAGGAACCATCGGGCACCCTGGGGAACGGCCGGCGCCCACCGGGGCCCGCCGCCCGCCTCGCCCTGTCGACCCAGGACGACCGCCGCCGTCCTCGGAACGACCCGCGAAGGCCCCGCCGTGACCGACCCGTCCCCTCCCGTCCGCCTCTCCGCCCGGCTGCGCGACGTGCGCGGCTCCGCCATCCGCGACCTGCTCGCGCTCACCGCCCGCCCCGACGTCATCTCGCTCGCCGGCGGGCTGCCCGGCACCGACCTGCTCCCCCGCGACCGCGTCGCCGCCGCGCTGGCGACGGCCGCCGCCGACCCGGCCGCCGTCCAGTACGGCGAGACGGCCGGGCTGCGGCGGCTGCGTGAGGTGCTCGCCGCGGTGGAGGGTGAACGCCTCGGCCGCCCGCTCGCCGCCGCCGACGTCGTGGTGACCAGCGGCTCGCAGCAGGCGCTCGACCTCGTCGCCCGCGCGACGCTCGACCCGGGCGACCCGGTGGTCGTCGAGGACCCGGCCTACGTCGGCGCGCTGCAGGTCTTCCAGGCCGCCGGCGCGGCGCTGCACGCCGTGCCGGTCGACGGCGGCGGCATGGCCGTCGACGTGCTGGCCGCGCGGCTCGCGGCCGGGCTGCGGCCCGCGCTCGTGCACACCGTGTCGAGCTTCCACAACCCCACCGGGGCGACGCTCGCGCCGGAGCGGCGGGCCGCGCTCGCCGGGCTCGCCGACCGCTACGGCTTCCTCGTCGTCGAGGACGACCCGTACGGCCGGCTCGCGTTCGACGGCCGCGCGCCCGTGCCCGTCGCCGCGCACGGGTCGCGTGTCGTGCGGCTGGGCAGCGCGTCGAAGGTGCTCGCGCCGGCCCTGCGCGTCGGCTGGCTCACCGGGCCGGCGCCGCTGCTCGCCGCCGTCGAACGGCTCAAGCAGTGCACGGACCTGTGCGGGTCGACGCTCGCCCAGTCCGTCGCCGCGGACCTGCTCGCCGACACGCCGTGGTTCACCGCCCACCTGGCGGCGCTGCGCGCGGCGCTCCGGGACCGGGCGACCGCGCTCACCGACGCCGTCCGCACGCACTTCGGCCCGGCCCTGACCTGGCAGGACCCGTCGGGCGGGATGTTCTGCTGGGTCACGTTCACCGACGGCACCCGCCCCGCCGACCTGCTGCCCGGCGCGCTGGAGCACGGCGTCGGGTTCGTGCCCGGCACCGCGTTCGCCGCGGGGGCCGACGCACACGGGCACGCGATGCGGCTCTGCTTCGCGTCGAACCCGCCCTCGCGGCTGCGCACCGCCCTGCGGCGGCTCGCCGCCGCAGGGGGCCGGCCCGCCGTCCCGGCGACGTAGGGTCGGACGGTGCGCCAGATCCTCGAACTGCTGGAGCGCGACGCCCAGCTCTCCCACGACACCATCGCGACGATGACCGGGCTGCCGGTCGCCGAGGTCAGCGCGGCGATCGCCGCGTGGGAGGCGTCGGGCGCCATCCGCCGGTACAAGGCGGTCGTGGACTGGGACACGGTCGACGACGACCCGACCAGCGAGATGGTCACCGCGTTCATCGACGTCTCGATCGCGCCCGCCCGCGGCGTCGGGTTCGACGACGTCGCGGCCCGCATCGCCCGGTTCGACGAGGTCCGCAGCGTGTACCTCGTCTCCGGCGGCCACGACCTGCGCTGCACGGTCACCGGCCGCACGATCCGCTCGGTGTCGGACTTCGTCGCCCAGAAGCTCTCGACGATCGACCGGGTGCAGGCCACCGCCACGCACTTCGTGCTCCGGACCTACAAGCGCGACGGCGACGCGTTCACCCGGCCCGAGCCCGACCACCGGCTGCCGGTCACGCCGTGAAACCGCTCAACTCCGTCGTCGCCGCGTGCCCGCCGTCGGGCATCCGCCGGTTCTTCGACATCGCCGCCGAGATGGACGACGTCATCTCGCTCGCGTCGGCGAGCCCGACTTCGCGACGCCGTGGCGCATCACCGAGGCCGGGATCTATGCGCTGGAGCACGGCCACACGACGTACACGTCCAACGCGGGCCTGCCCCGGCTGCGCGAGCTGATCTGCGAGGACCTCGCCACCCGCTACGCCGCCCGGTACGACCCGGGCACCGAGTGCCTCATCACGACCGGTGTCTCCGAGGGCCTCGACCTCGTCCTGCGGGTGCTGCTCAACCCCGGCGACGAGGTGATCGTCCCGGAGCCGTGCTACGTCGCGTACGAGCCGTGCGTCGCGTTCGCCGGCGGCACGCCCGTGCGCGTCCCGACGCGCTGGGAGGACGGGTTCGCCGTCGACCCGGACGTGGTGGCGGCCGCGATCACGCCCCGCACGAAGGCGATCCTCGTCGGCTCGCCGGCCAACCCGACGGGTGCCGTGCAGCCGCGCGAGGCGCTGGAGGGCCTGGTCCGGCTGGCCGAGCAGCACGACCTGTACCTCGTCTCGGACGAGATCTACGCCCGGCTCACCTACGCGGGCGGGCACACGTGCCTCGGCGCGCTGCCCGGCGCCCGCGAGCGCACGGTGCTGCTCGGCGGCTTCTCCAAGGCGCACGCGATGACCGGGTGGCGGGTCGGCTGGGTGTGCGCGCCGGCCGCCGTCGCGGAGCTGGCCGTGCGGGTGCACCAGTACACGATGCTGTGCGCGCCGCACGTGTCGCAGCTCGCCGCGGTCGAGGCGCTCTCCGGCCCGGACGACGACGTCGCCGCGATGGTGGCCGACTACGACCGGCGCCGGCGCGTGTTCGTCAAGGGGCTGCGGGAGACCGGGCTGGACTGCCCCGAGCCGGAGGGGGCGTTCTACGCGTTCCCGTCGATCCGGTCCTCGGGGCTCGACTCCGAGACGTTCGCCGAGCGGCTGCTGCACGCCGAGCACGTCGCGGTGGTGCCGGGAAGCGTGTTCGGGCCGTCCGGCGAGGGCACGTGCGCTGCTCCTACGCGACCGCGCTGCCGCTGCTGGAGGAGGCGCTCCTGCGGATCGACCGGTTCCTGGGCTCCCTGCGCTAGGCGCTAGCAGATCCGGTAGTCGGACTTCCACCGACCGTGACCTTTTGCACGGGGTTCACAGGTCGGCAAAGTCGTTCCGGCACGCTCGGGGAACATGAGGAACTCAGCGGCCGGCGGGGCCTGCCCGCTCTGCGCACTGGTCCGAACACCCGAGGACGTCGCCGGCCTGGCCTGGAGCAGCCAGCACGAGCGCGACGGCTCGATCACCTACATCTGCCCGACCTGCACGCGCGCCCAGCTCTGGCGCATCGAGGCGATGCTCACCGTCGCCACCCCGACCGCCCCCGCCGCCCCGACCCCGGTCCACCACGCCGCGTAGCCCAGGTGGGCGCGTTCAGTCGCGCTGCCAGCCCGCCACGACCGGACGGCGGACCATCTCGTTCATGAGGCTCTGCACGATCACCGGGCCGAAGTCGCGGCTGCGCCGCACCAGCCACGGCACGCCCTTGACCAGCAGCCACGCCACCCGGTGCGCGGCGGTGACCCGCCGCCCGCCCGCGCACTCCAGGCTCACCGGGTGCGGGACCGCGAAACCGGCCGTCGTCAGCAGGTCCGTCAGCGCGGACGCCAGCATCCGGTGGCCCAGCTCCGACGGGTGCAGCCGGTCGACGGCCCACGCGTCCCGCTCGTAGCCGCCGGGCAGCAGGTCGAGGTCGAGCACCCCGATCCCGGCCGGGTCCTGCGCCGCGACCGCGTCCGTCGCCGTGTTCAGGGCGATGATCCGCCGCCGCAGCGCGCGCCGCAGCGGCGCCGGCAGGTGGAACACGCGCGTGTGGTCGTGGTAGCGCGCCAGCAGCACGTGCGCACCGGCGGCCCGCAGGTCCGCGACGACCGCCGCGCTGTGCGCCTGCACGACCTCCGGGTCGAAGTCCGAGCGCAGCGTGTCGTTCATCCCCACGAACATCACCGCGACGTCCGGCCGGGCCTCCAGGGCCGCCGGCAGCTGCCGCGCCCGCACGTCCGCCATCCGGGCGCCGGTGAACGAGGGGTTCACGAGCTCGCCGGCACCGAGGGCGTCCCGCAGGAGCACCGGGAAGCCGCGCCATCCGCCGCCGGGCACGGGGTCGCCGAGCCCGACGCACGTGGAGTCGCCGAGGGTCACGAGGGTGCGGACCGGCCGGGGCTGCTCCGGCACCGGGGCCACGGCGGCGACCGGCGCGGGATGCGGGACCGGTGCGCAGGGCGAGCTGGGACGAAGCGGTGGCTCGCCCGTGATGATCTGCGCGGTCACGCGCGCCACCGTGACTGACCTCTGCTCACCTGCGGTGTGCGCGGGATGACGGGTCGGGGGCGGCTGGAGGAACGATAGGTGCGCTGACCAGCGCAGTCAGGTCCGGGACCGGCGCTCAGGCCACCGAGCGGAACGCCGGGTAGACGGGGAGTGTGCCGGGAGCGTCCGGGAAACGTTTCGCGAGTGCGTCGGCCACCGCGTCGCCCAGCTCCGCCGTCGCGGGCAGCCCGCCGGTCTCGGCGGCGCGCGCCATCTGGCGCCAGTAGTGGCCCAGCGCCGTGCTGATCCGGGGTGAGCGGGTGGCGTCCAGGCCGACCGTCCGGTCCCGCACCCGGACCCGCGGCAGGAGCCACCACGTGCACAGCCACACCCACAGCAGCTGCGCGTGCAGCAGCCTGCGGTCGAGCATCGCGCCGTCGTCCAGGTCGGGCCAGACGGCCGCGACCTCGTCGCGCCACGACTCGAGCATCGTGTCGGCCATCCCCGGCGGCAGCGCGAAGCTCGCCTCGCACCCCGGGAACGGCACCCGGAAGTACGCCGCGTCGAGCGCGACGTCGCGGAAGCAGCCCCACTCGAAGTCGACGAACCGCACGCCGCGACTCGTCACGAGGTTGTTGTCCGGGCAGGTGTCGGACGGGCTGAACGCGCGGTAGCGGGTGCCGCCGAGCAGCCGCGCGGTCTCGTGCGCCTCCAGCGTCGCGGTGCCCGGCACGAGCACCCCGAGCTCCTCCGCGAGCAGCTCCGGGCCCTTCGCAAGGGCGACCCGCGCCTCCTCCGCCATCGGGTCCCGCCAGGCCCGCGCCCCGAGGCGGCGCAGCAGCGCGCCGAAGTCGTTCTCCCGGCCCGCGGTGGCCGCCTGCATCCGGCCGAGCGCCCGCGCCCAGCTCAGCAGGCAGCGCTGCGCCGCGGCCGGGTCCGGCCCGAAGAGCTTGTCGGCGAGCGTGGAGCTGCGCCCGAGGTCCTCCATGATGAGCAGCCGGGCCTGCGGGTCGTGCGCGATCAGCACCGGGCTCGGGCGGGCGTCCGTGGGCAACGCCGTGAAGAGCTGGCAGCTCGCCACCTCGTAGTGGAACGGGTCCGGCCGTTCGGGGTCGGCGTCGGCGAGGTAGTGCTTGACGACCACGGTGCGCGGCAGCGAGAACGGGTTGCGGGCCACCCGGGCACGCGCGACAACCGAACGGTCGCTGCCGCCCAGATCCTCGGGATCGGCGAGAATCACGGTCGCCCCCGCCCGGCGGGTGAGCAACCGCTCGGCGGCAGCCAGCGCAGCGAGCACCGGCCTGGGGAAGCTGCCCAGGTCGCGAACCATCGTGCCCGACCCTACCCCCCGGACAGCCGCCGCAGACCTCCTCCTCGGGCATGGTGGCGCCGGGACACCAGCAGCACCACGGCCGCCGCCACCACGATCCCGACCAGGTTGATCAGCAGCTGCAGTGCCGACTCGCCGGCCTGCGCCAGCCGGCCCTCGACGAGCGCGACCGACGCGAACGCGGCGGCCGGCACCGTCGTCACCGAGATGAACACCCCGACCAGGGCCGCCGACTTCGCCGACGTCAGCGAGAGCATCCCCGCGGCCCCCGCGAGCAGCGCGACGATCAGCGAGAACGGCCCGACCTCGTAGATGAACGCGACCTGGTCCAGCTGTGCCAGGTCCTCCGTGCGCAGCAGCCCGGTGGCGTCCAGCGCGAGCGAGCCGATCGCCGTGACCACCATCGCGAGCGGGAACCCGACGGCCAGCGCCAGCGCGCCCCGGCGGATGAGGTCGCCCCGGCGCAGCACCAGCCCGACGGCCACCGCGGCCAGCGCCCGAACTCCGGCCCGAGCACCATCGCCCCGACCACCGTGACCGGTGAGTCCGTGATCGCCCCGATCGCCGCCAGCAGGCACGCGATCGTCAGGAACACCTGGAAGGTGATCGAGAGCCGGGACTCGTCGCCCGTGCGGGCGACCACCTCGTCCCAGATCACCGCGTCGGACGGGTCGCCGGGCGACGCCTCCTCGGCGGCGTCCGCGGCGTCGGAGAGCGTGGTATCGACCGTCTCCAGCGTCACGCCACCGACACGGTCGATCCCGATCGCGCAGACCTGCGCGAGCAGCCCGTCGACGGACTCCCGGGTGACGTCGGCCTCGACCACGTCACCGGACGGCTGCACGGCCACGCCCGGCAGGACCACGATGTGCGTGCGCCGGGCTCGGCCAGCAGCAGCTCCCGGACCTGCGCGGTGCGGTCGGTGGGCGAGAGCACCCTCATGTGCAACACGGCGGCCGCCGGGGTCCGTCAGTGCGTGGCCGGCGGCTCGGTCGCTGGTGCCGCTGTCGCTGCGGGTGTCGCGGCCGGGGGCTTGGCGTCGACCCCGGCCTCCCGCCGCTGCTCCGCGGTGATCGGCGCCGGGGCCGCGGTCAGCGGGTCGTAGCCGCCGCCGGACTTCGGGAACGCGATCACGTCGCGAATCGACTCCGACCCCGCCAGCAGCATGCACGTGCGGTCCCAGCCGAACGCGATGCCGCCGTGCGGCGGCGGCCCGTACTGGAACGCGTCGAGCAGGAAGCCGAACTTCTCCTTCTGCTCCGCCTCGTCCATGCCGAGCAGCGCGAACACCCGCTCCTGCACGTCGGAGCGGTGGATACGGATCGAGCCGCCGCCGATCTCGTTGCCGTTGCAGACGATGTCGTACGCGTAGGCGAGGGCCTTGTCGGGCGCTTCCTCGAAGCGGTCGACCCAGTCCGGGTTGGGCGAGGTGAACGGGTGGTGCACGGCCGTCCACCCGATCTCGTCGCCCTTGCGTCCCTCACCCGCTCGAACATCGGCGCGTCCACGACCCAGACGAACGACCACGCGCTCTCGTCGACCAGGCCGCAGCGCCGCGCGATCTCGCCACGCGCCGCGCCCAGCAGCTCGCGGGCGTCGGACGGGTGCCCGGCCGCGAAGAAGACCGCGTCGCCCGCCTCCGCGCCCACCGCCTTCGCGAGCCCCTCGCGCTCGGCGTCGGAGAGGTTCTTGACCACGGGCCCGCGGTCGCTGACCGAGCCGTCGTCGTCGACCAGCACGTATGCGAGTCCGCGGGCGCCGCGCTGCTTGGCCCACTCCTGCCACGCGTCGAGCTGGCGGCGGGCCTGGCCCGCCCCGCCCGGCATGACCACCGCGCCGACGTAGGGCGCCTGGAACACCCGGAACGGGGTGTCGGAGAAGTACTCGGTGAGCTCCACCAGCTCGACGCCGAACCGCAGGTCGGGCTTGTCGGAGCCGTAACGGGACATCGCGTCGGCGTAGGTGAGCCGCGGGATCGGGCGCGGGATCTCGTGGCCGGCGAGCTCCGACCACAGCTGCGCGACGATCTCCTCGCCCAGCTCGATCACGTCGTCCTGCTCGACGAAGCTCATCTCGATGTCGAGCTGGGTGAACTCGGGCTGGCGGTCGGCCCGGAAGTCCTCGTCCCGGTAGCAGCGGGCGATCTGGTAGTACCGCTCCAGCCCGGCCACCATCAGCAGCTGCTTGAACAGCTGCGGGCTCTGCGGCAGCGCGTACCAGGAACCGGGGCGCAGCCGGGCCGGCACCAGGAAGTCGCGCGCGCCCTCCGGCGTGGAGCGGGTGAGCGTCGGGGTCTCGACCTCGACGAAGTCGCGCTCGTCCAGCACGCGGCGGGCGATCCGGCTCGCCGTGCTGCGCAGCCGCAGCGCCGCCGCCGGGCCGCTGCGCCGCAGGTCGAGGTAGCGGTGCTTGAGCCGGATCTCCTCGCCGACGTCAGTGTGCTCGTCGAGCGGGAACGGCAGCGGCGCCGACTCCGACAGGACCGTCAGCTCGGTGACCGTGACCTCGATGTCGCCGGTGGGCAGCTCCGGGTTCTCGTTGCCCGCGGGCCGCCGGACGACCTCGCCCGTGACCTGGATGCAGAACTCGGCGCGCAGCCGGTGCGCGCGCTCGGCCATCTCGCCTCGCGGAACACCACCTGCGCGGTGCCGGAGGCGTCGCGGAGGTCGATGAAGATCACACCCCCGTGATCCCGGCGGCGCGCCACCCACCCGGTGAGGGTCACGGTCTGGCCGGCGTGCTCGGCACGCAAGGTGCCGCTGGGATCGGTGCGCATCACGCGACGCAGGTTATCCGTCACCCCCGTTCGGCCGGCCAGCAGGTTTCCGCTCGTCCGGCCCCGGCCCCGGACCCCGACGCGGCGGCGCGGGCGGGAGCAGGGTGAGCTGCTCGGCGGCGGGCGGCTCCGCGACGGGCCCGGGCGGCACCGGCGGGCGCAGCGTGGCGGTGGCCGCCTCCCGCGAGCCGTCGAGCCCGTGCCGGCGCAGCAGCGGACCCACCCGCTCCGCCAGCGCCCGCCGGTACTCCGGCGCGACGTACGAGCCGCGCCGGTAGAGCAGGTCGTAGCGCTCCCCGAGCTTGGGGTGCTCGCGCGCGAGCCAGGCCCGGAACCACTCGCGGGTGCCCGGGCGCAGGTGCAGCGCCATCACGGTGGCCCGGGTGGCCCCGGCCGCGCGGATCCGCCCCAGCAGCGCGTCGAGCGCCTCGGGCGAGTCGTTGAGCAGCGGTAGCACCGGCGCCACCATCACACCGCACGGGATGCCGGCGTCGGTGATGCGCCGGACCAGGTCCAGCCGCGCGGCCGGGGTGGGCGCGCCCGGCTCCAGCCGCGCGTGCAGGTGCCGGTCGAGCAGCGCGACGGAGACGCCGAGCGACACCGGCACGTCGGCCGCGGCCGCCGTGAGCAGCGGGAGGTCGCGGGTGAGCACCGTGCCCTTGGTGAGCACCGAGAACGGGGTGCCCCAGCGCGCCAGCGCCGTGACGATGCCCGGCATGAGCCGGTAGCGGCCCTCGGCCCGCTGGTAGGGGTCGGTGTTGGTGCCCATCGCGACCGGCTCGCGGGCCCAGCGCGGCGCCCGCAGCTCGCGTTCCAGCACCCGGGCGACGTTGACCTTCACGACGATCTGGCTGTCGAAGTCGGCGCCCGCGTCCAGGTCGAGATAGGTGTGGCTGTTGCGGGCGTAGCAGTTGTGGCTCACCACGCCCTCGGCCACGAAGTCACCCGTTCCGGTGGTGATGTCGTACATCGGGAGCGTGGTGCCGAGCGGCTCGACGGAGACGACGCGCAGGTCGGGATCGCCGGTGACCGGCGTGCCGGCCAGCGGGTGGCGGGCGGCGACCGCCGGGTCCACGGCGCGCAGGAACCGCACCAGCCGCTCCGGGCCGCCGAGCAGGCGCACCGCGGCGCCCGTGCGCGTGCGGTCGAGCGCGCACCGGAACCCGAGCCGGCGCATCGCGTCCGCCGCCCGGCCGGTGACCTGGGGGTCCGCGTGCCCGACGGTGAGCTCGCCGTCCTCCAGGGAGCCGCACGCGTCGACCAGGCCGGCGAGGAACCCGGCCGACCACTCCTCCCCCGCGCCGCTCCGGCCAGCGCACCACGTCGCCGATCCGGCCGGCCGGGGACGGCCGCGGGATCCGGCCCGGCTCCGCGCCGCCCGCGTAGGCGAGGGCGCGGGCGGGGTCCTGCAGGTGGGCCGCGTCGGCGAGGAAGTGGTGGGCCCGGCCGAGCGCCTCCAGCTCCAGGTGGGCGGACGGGAACACCCGGTCGAGCACCACCGCGGTGTCGCCGCGGACCAGCCCGCACAGGTACCCCTGCCGGTAGGCGGGCGGGTGCTCCCGGTGCCGGACCGGCCCCGATGTGCCCGCGCGGCCCGGTCCGAGCAGCGCGGTGCCCGGCCGCAGGTGCGGACGGCGGCCCGCGCGGCACCAGCCGGGCGCGACGTGCCGCCAGCCCGCGTCGCTCAGGAACCGGTGCTCCCCGCTCGTGACCAGCTCGGTGCCGCCCGCGAGCCGCACCCGGAACGCCGGCTTGGCCGTGGACCAGTGCGCCAGCACGGTGGTGCGCACGTAGCGGCGCCGCCCGCCGCCGACGTCCGAGCCGGCGGCCTCCGTGCCGACGACGGCGTCGCCGGGGCGCAGGTCGGCGATCGGGCGGGTGGCGCCGTCGGGCAGCAGCACCCGGGTGGCCCCGTGCAGGCAGTAGACGCAGGCGTGGGAGCAGCCGCGGTACGGGTTGACCGTCCACCGGAACGGCATCGCCGAGGCGGCGGGCACGCGGTTCAGCGCGGACCTGGCCTCCACCTCGTGGAACACCGTGCCCGCGAACTCGGGCGTGCGCACCGTGCGCAGCAGCCCACGCAGGCCGGGGAGCGCCTCGGCGACCCCCACCCCGTGGTCGAGAACTTGCTGACCGTTCCACCGCATGCCATCATTCGAACATGCGTTCGATACCCGCCGCAAGTGCCCGTCCCGGCGATGCGCCAGTCTGCTCGCATGACTCTCACGCTCGTGGTGATGGGCGTGGCCGGCGTGGGCAAGAGCTCGGTGGCGGCCGCGCTCGTGGCCCGCACGGGCTGGGCGTTCGCCGAGGGGGACGACCTCCATCCCGAGGCCAACCGGGCCAAGATGGCGGCCGGCCACCCCCTCGACGACGCGGACCGGTGGCCGTGGCTGCGTCGGATCGCGGCGTGGGTCGGCGAGCAGGAGCACGCGGGCCGCGACGCCGTGCTCACCTGCTCGGCGCTCAAGCGCTCCTACCGCGACCTCCTGCGCGAGGGCCACCCGTCCGTCCGGTTCGTGCACCTGGTCGCGCCCCGCCCGGTCGTCCAGGCGCGCATCGACGCCCGCCGGGGCCACTACATGCCGCCGGCGCTGCTGCAGAGCCAGATCGACACGCTCGAACCGCTCGGCGCCGACGAGCCGGGCCGGGTGGTCGACACGGCCGGCACACCCGACGAGATCGCCGCCCGCACGCTGGCCGCGCTCGGCCTCACGGACGTCGAGCCGGGCGCCGACGACACCGGCCGCGCGTGATCGGCACGCGTCCCACCTGCGACGACGCGCACATCCTTGGGCTCCTCGCGGGGCCGTTGACAGGATGGGCCCGTGCCAGCTGACGACCGGGAGAGGAGTCCCGACCGGGAACGACCACCGCAACGCCCGGCGGAGCGGCCGCCACCGGCCGCGGAGGACTGGCGTTCCGACCTCTGGTCCGAGCCCGGCCGCCGCCGGCCGGTCCGGCGCGGCGACCCGGCCGACCACGGGAATCCGGCAGGCCACGGGAATCCGGCAGGCCGGAGCGGCTCCGCCGAACGGCCGTACCCGCCGGACCCACGCGCGCGGCCGGACCACGGTGGTCCGGTGCACCGTCCGGGTCCGGGGCCCCAGTTCGACCCGTGGGGCACGGGCCCGGCCCGGCACCAGCAGCCGCCCCCCGGCGACCCCCGCGGCCCCCAGGGGTCCGGTGCGCAGGGGCCGGGCGCGCAGGGGTCCGGTGCGCACGGGTCCGGTGGCTGGCCGGCGGCCGGCGACCCACGGGGCCCCGGTCTGGGCAGCCGGTCCGCGCGCGGCCCGGCGCCGGCCGGGGCGACCGGCGGAGCTGTTCGTCGAGACGACGGCCGAGACGCCCGCCCTGCCGCGGGACGAGCCTCTGGTCGACCGCCGCCGGGACGCCCCCACCCGTCCCGCGGCAGATCCCGCGTTCGGGCCGCCGGCCGAGATCGACCCGGAGCAGCCGTCGGGGCGGCGCCGGG
>MKJX01000025.1 GCA_001942415.1 Pseudonocardia sp. CNS-139 | reverse complement strand
CCCGCGTTCACGAAGCTGCGGCCGTGTGGCGGGGAGCGGAATTCTTCGGTCCGTATTCGCCCCGTCTGCAAGTGCAGATGCACGTTTCTCCCGGCGCGTTGCCGGGGTGTGCTTCGGGTGCTGCGCATATCGTCCCCAGACCCGGGGGGCGCGGGCGGGTCACCCGGGCGGGGGTCGGGGGGAGAGGGTTTGGGCCCTCAGGGTGGGGGGGCGGGTTTCTGTGCCGGGGTGAGTATCGGTGCAGGTCAGAGCCTGTGGTTGCGGGGTGAAGATTTACGGCGGGAACAGCGCGGGCGGACGCCCGGGAACGCGATTCGCCGTGCGGGCGGGCCGTGATGTGACGGGCGTCCGATGCGGGGCTTTCGGGATGACATCCGGGCCACGGTCTGGTGAGCTGGTCACTGGTCGACCACATTTCGGATAGCTCTCCGTGATCGATCGGTTATCCTTGGTTCGATCGATCAGGGGTGTTCGAGCGAGGGGCTGATGGCCGCAGACTGGTCGGGGGAGGTCATCGAGGCGGTCGAACGGTGGGCCGCGTTGACGCCTGAGCGAGGCGGTGACAGAGCGTGGCGCTGCGTCGGGCTGGCCACACCGCACCGCGACGGCTGGCTGATGCTGGACATGCGCAACAGCCGGATGAGCCCGGACTCGCTGGTCGAGCCGTGCTTCGCGGGCGAACGGGGTCCGGACGACTCGCCGTCGTACCCGATCGACGAGCGCCGCAACGTCGACGGCGTGCTGGTGCTGCGGGCGCCGGCGGGGCTGCCGGGCCGGCGGCGGTACGTGTGGGCGCGGTCGATGTCGCCGCGGTTCCTGGTCGACAAGCTGAAGGACGGGCTGGCGGCGGCGGGGCCCTCGCCGCTGGCCGAGGCGCTGGCCGAGGGGCGGCTGGCCGGCGTGCCCGACTCCGACGCGACGGTGGACGGGCTGCTTCCGGCGCAGGTCGAGGCGTACCGGGCGTGCCTCAGTCCGGGCGTCCGGCTCGTGTGGGGGCCGCCCGGCACCGGCAAGACCCGGGTGCTCGCGAACGCGATCGAGGAGCTGGTCCGGGCCGGAAGCGGGTGCTGCTCGTCTCGACGGCGAACGTCGCGGTCGACAACGCGCTGCGGGCCGTGGTCGCGAACCTGCCGCAGGGGCCGGGGGTGGCGGTCCGGGTCGGCACGGCGCACGACGAGAAGATCGCGATGGACCCGAACGTGCAGCTGGAGCTGCTGGCCGCGGTGGCGTCGCGCACCGTCGACGCGCAGCGGGAGCGGGTCGCGGCGCAGCTGCACGAGATCGCCGAGGTCGACGCCGAGATCGAGAGCCTGCGCACGCACCTGCACGGCGGCGGCAACGGGCGGACGCACCACGGCGCGGCCGAGCTGGCGGCGCTGGTGCACCGGCTGCGGGCGGTCGAGGTGGCCGTGACCGAGGCCAACGCGCGGGACGTGGCGGCGCGGGCCGACCTCGTCGCGGCGCAGCAGGCGCACAACGAGCTGGACATCCCGCGCCGGGCGTTCGCCGCGTACCTCGGTGCCGCGGCCGAGCTGGCCCGGCTCGACCAGGGCCGGCAGATCCGGCAGATCGAGCTGGACCGGCTCGACCACGAGCCCGCGCCGGACGGGTGGCGGGCCCGCCGCGACCGCCGCCGGGTGCGGCGCACGGCGGAGGGGGAGCTGCGCCGGTTCGTCGCCGAGACCGAGGTCCGGCGCCGCGGCCTGGTCGACGTCCAGATGCGCGCGCAGTCGCTCCTGCAGCCGTCGACGGCGGAGCGCCTGAAGGCCACGGACCTCGGGCTGGAGCGGGCGCGGACGATGGCGGCGGAAACCGGCGAGCACCTCGACCCGGCGGCGCGAGCTCGCCGAGGTGCAGCGGGCGGTCGACGGGGCGCGGGTCCGCGGGTCACCCGACGGGGACGGGCGCCGCTTCCCGTGGGCCACCGCGCAGGACACGCACGCCCGGCTGCAGGACCTCCTGGCCCGGCAGGAGCGGCTCGCCGGCCGGCGCAGCAAGCTGGAGACCGAGCACCGCGCCCTCGTCGACCGCGCGCGCAAGCTCCGCTCCGACGCCGAGACCGAGATCGTCAGCGGGGCGAAGGTCGTCGCCACCACGCTCGCCCGCTCCCGCGTGCACCGGGCGATCGCGGGTGCGTCGTTCGACGTGGTGCTCGTCGACGAGGCGGGGGCGGCGGCGCTGGCCGAGGTGCTGCTCGCGCTCTGCCGGGCGACGACCACCGCCGTGCTGTTCGGCGACTTCCTGCAGCTCGGACCGGTCCACGACGACAGGGTGCGGTCGGACCAGCACCCCGCGGTGGAGCGCTGGGTGCGCGCGACGTGCTTCTCCCACGTCGGCATCGACACGCCGCACGACCTGCCCGACGACGGCAGCTGCATCGCCCTGACCAGCCAGTTCCGCTTCGGCCCCGAGCTGCGCCGGCTCGCGAACGACGTGATCTACGAGGTGCTGGCCGACGCCGCGGTGACCGAGGCGCACCCGCAGCCGGACACGGACGTCGTGCTCGTCGACGTCTCGACCGTGCCGGAGCTGGGCGCGTGCGGAACGGGCGGCGCAGCGGCAAGTGGTGGACGGCCGGCGTGCTGCTGGCCCGGGCGCTGGCCGAGCAGCACGCGCCGGCCGGGCCGGTGGGGATCGTCGCGCCGTACCGGGTGCAGGCCGAGGCGACGCTCGCCGCGCTGCGCGACGCCGGCATCGTCGCCGGGACGGCGGTCGGCACCGTGCACTCGTTCCAGGGCAAGGAGTTCCCGACGGTCGTGTTCGACCTCGTCGACGACGGCCGCGGCTGGATCGCCCGCGGCCGGCGCGACGGCGGCTCGTGGGAGGACACCGGGGTCAAGCTGTTCGGTGTCGGCGTCACGCGGGCCCGCAACCGGCTCTACGTGGTGGCGGACTGGCCGGGCGTGGCGGGCGCGACCGCGGGGCCGCTGCGGGCGCTGCGCGCGGCGGTCGAGCGGGGTGAGGTGCGGCGCTGGAGCGCCGCGGCGCTGCTCGGCCGGGGCGAGCCGCAGCCCGAGCCGCCCGACGCCACGTTCGTCGAGGTCGCGCGGTTGCTGCAGCGCACGGTGACGGTCACCGACGTCAACGACGAGCACACGTTCGTCGAGGAGCTGGAACGCCGGCTGGGGGAGGCCCGGCACACGGTGTGGATGTGGTCGCCGTGGATCGCGAACCGGGCGCGCCAGGTCGTGCCGCTGATCACGGCGGCCGTCGAGCGCGGGGTGCACGTCACCGTGTTCCTGCGCCCCGACGAGGACCGCAACATGGCGAAGGAGTGGGCGCAGCGGCGGCTGCCCGAGCTGCACGACTCCGGGGCCACCGTGATCCGCTCCGACCACGAGCACCGCAAGCTCGTGATCGTCGACGACGAGCGGGTGCTGATCGGCAGCGCGAACGTCCTGTCGAACACGCCGGGTTCCACCCGCGAGATCATGATCACGATGGAGGGCCGGGCGTTCGCCGAGCGCATGCGCACCGAGCTGCGGGTCGACGAGCTGGGGCGGCTGCGGGCGTGCCCGTCGTGCGGGTCGGCGATGGAGGTGCGGCGCGGGCGCAGCCGCCGGACCGACCCGTTCTGGTACTGCCGGCCGTGCGACGTGCGCGCGGCGGTGTGAGCTGCGGTGTGAGGTACGGCTCGCCCGCCGCCGGCGACGTCCAGCTCACCTAGGGTGTCCGGGTGGGTGGAGGCGCGACGGTGCAGCGGCCGCTCGCCCTTCTCGTCGCCGCGGCGTTCTTCATGGAGATCCTCGACGGCACGATCATCGCCCCGGCGGCCCCGCACATCGCGGCCGATCTCGGCGTCGCCGCCGTCGACATCAACGTCGCCATCACGGCGTACGTGCTCACGCTCGCCGTCCTGATCCCGATCAGCGGCTGGCTGGCGGACCGGTACGGGGCGCGCCGGGTGTTCACGGCGGCGCTGGTGGTGTTCACGGTCGCGTCGGCGATCTGCGCGCTGGCGCCGAGCCTGCCGGTGCTCACGGCGGCCGGGTGCTGCAGGGCGCGGGCGGGGCGATGATGGTGCCGGTCGGGCGGCTGGTGGTGCTGCGCACGACGGCCAAGTCCGACCTCGTGCGCGCCGTCGCCTACCTGACGTGGCCCGCGCTGCTGGCGCCGGTGGTCGCGCCGGTGCTCGGCGGCGTGCTCAGCGAGTACGCGTCGTGGCGGTGGATCTTCCTGGTCAACGTGCCGCTCGGGCTGCTGGCGGTGGTGCTGGCGCGGCGCCTCGTGCCGGACGTCCGCGCCGACGACGCCGGGCGGCTGGACCGCACCGGGTTCGTGCTGACCGCGCTGGGCGTCGGCGCGCTGGTTGTGGGCATGGAGGCGCTCGGGTCCGGGGAGCCGCGGTGGGCGGTGGCCGGGCTCGGGCTGGCCGCCGCGGCGGTGCTGCTCGCCGCGGCGGTGCGGCACCTGCTGCGGGCGCGCGCCCGCTCGTCGACCTGCGCATCCTGCGCGTCGCCACGTTCCGTGTGACGGCGGCGAGCGGGTCGGTGTTCCGGGCGGTGATCACCGCGATCCCGTTCCTGCTGCCGCTGTTCTTCCAGCTCGGGTTCGGGTGGACGGCGGCGCAGGCGGGTGCGGTGGTGATCGCCCTGTTCGTCGGCAATGTCGGCATCAAGCCGGCGACGACCCCGCTGATGCGCCGCTTCGGGATCCGGACGGTGCTGCTGGGCGCGGTCGTCGCGTCGGCGGCGTGCCTCGTCGCGATCGCGTTCCTGCAGGACACGACACCGCTGCCGCTGCTGCTGCTCGTGCTGCTGCTGAGCGGGATCTTCCGGTCGATCGGGTTCACCGGCTACAACAGCGTCGCGTTCGCCGACGTCGAGCCGGCCCGCATGACGCACGCCAACACGCTCATGTCGACGCTGCAGGAGCTGGGCGCCGGGCTCGGGGTCGCGGTCGGCGCGCTGCTCGTGCGGCTGGGCGACGGGGTGACCGACGGCGCCGACGGGCCGTTCCGGGTGGCGTTCGTGCTGCTCGCGGTGCTGCTGGTGGTGCCGGCGTCGAGGCGGTGCGGCTGGCCCGCACCGCGGGGGACACGATCACGGGCCGGGCAGGGTGACCGTGTGAGTGCGGGGCGTCGGTAGTTTCTCCGCGTGCGAGCGGTGGAACGGGCGACGGCGCTCGAGGCGGACGCGGCCGAGTATCCGGCCCGCGGCGGCGCTGCGCTGGTACGACCGCGCCGTCGCGCGACTGTCCCCGGACGATCTCGACGGGGTGCGCGCCGGGGAGCTCCACAGCGCATTGCTGCTGTTGCGGGGCCGGCGGGCACTGCGCGAGAGCCTCGGCCTCGCGCCCGACACCTCGGACGCGATCGTGTCCGGCGCGCCGTCCGCGCTGTTCGAGCTCGCCGCCGAGGCCGATCCGACGGCGGACGTCCGGATCCTCACGTTCCGGTGCGGTGGCCGCCGCCGCGCAACGCGCCGTGCTGGTGCGGGTCGGGAGCCGAGTACGAGAAGTGCTGCGGCCGTCCCGGCTGACGGGGTCAGCCGGTCCGGCGGCGCTGCCAGAACCGGCGTTCGGGTTCCGGCTCGGGCTCGGCCGGGGCCGGGGTGAGGGCGAGCTGGGACGCCTGGCGGCTGAGGATCTCCAGGTGCGCCCGGACGTCGTTGTGGGCGGGGTCGAGCGCGACCTGCTCGGCGACCTCCGCCGCCTGCGCGACGGCCTCGGCGAACGCGGCGCGCGCGTTGTCGAGCCGTTTGGCGATGCGCCGGGCCGGGCCGACGCGCAGCCAGAACCAGGCGGGCTCGATGGAGTCGCCGACCGTCGCGAGCCGGCGGACCGCCTCCATCTCGGTGTCGAGGCGGTGCGCGATCTCGGTCAGCCACGTGGCGGGCCGGCCCGGGCGGGGCGCCCGGGTGATGCGGTGGAACCGCATGACCGAAGCCGCGCAGCGGCCGACGTGCCCCCTCCAGTAGCGGGACAGGGGTGGCGGTTGCTCGGGTCGCACGCGCGGCACGGTGACAGGGTGCCCCATCGCCGTCGGGACTATCGCACCGAGCGGGGGTGCGGCGCGCGCATCTCGGCGTAACGCGCCTTCAGCGCGGCGTTCTTGTTGACCGGGTTCTGGGCCTCGTCCGGCTCGACGTGGTTCTCGACGGCGATCCGGTTGATGGTGCCGATCATGCGCACGAGGTGGGCGATGCGGGCCTCGACCGCGTCGACCGGGTGCTGGATGCCCCTGGCCAGCGCGAGCGTGCGGTCCGCCCACATCGCCTCGACGGGCAGCCCGGCGTCCCGGAGCAGGGCGTGCAGGCGCTGCTCCAGCTCGCGCGGGGTGAGGTCGAGCCAGCCGGAGATGACCCGCGCGTCGAGCGGGAAGAGCCGGCCGCGGTCGCGCAGGTGGACCAGCTCCAGCGCGTAGGCGTGCCCGAAGGCGCAGTACGTGCAGTTGTTGTGCAGCGAGATGACGACGCACGCGAGGTGGAACCGCGTCGGACCCAGGACGTGCAGCGTCACGAGGTAACGCGGGAAGTTCGCGGCGAACCACAGCAGGGCACGCGCCGGCCCCATCCGGTGGACGATGTGCGGCACCATCCGGGGCGAGAAGCCCCAGAGAGCCCGGCACATCGTCCAGAGCGCTCTCGTGACCAACCGCTCGAGCTTGCTCTCTGCCATCCCCGAGCCCTTCACCCTCTGTCACCGCAACACTACTGTCCCGGTCCGGTCAGAGATAGGGGACTCCCGTTGCATCGTTTCCGACGCCGAGACGGTTACTCCTGTCACCCGGTCGGTTGCGCAGCGAGATCACGCAGATGCGGACGTCGAGCCGGGGACGGCCGGCGTGGTATCACGCTCGTATGGCTGACGGGAGCGTCACGCTCGAGGACGTCGCGCGGGCGGCGGGGGTCTCGCGGGCGACGGCGTCGCGGGCGCTGATCGGCACCGGCCCGCTGACCCCGGCCCGGCGGCGGGTGCGGGCCGCGGCCGAGCGCCTGGCTACGCGCCGAACGCGCTGGCCAGGGCTTTGGCCGGCGGGCCCGGCAACCGGGTGGTGATCGCGGCGGTCGGGCCGGAGCCGGCCGTGCTCGACGACCCCTACATGTGGCAGGTGCTCGGCGCGGCCGCGGCCGCGGGCGACCGCGAGGACGTCGGGGTGTCGCTGCGGTGGCTGCCTCTCGACCGGCCCTGCGCACTGGGCGGGCTCGCCGCCGACCGCGGGGTGCGCGGGGTGGTGCTGCTGAACACGACCGACGCCGTGCTCGCCGAGGTCCCGGCCGGGCTGCGGGGGCGTGTCGTGTCGATCGGGGTCGGGTCGGACGACGTGCCCTCGTTCGACGTGGACAACGAGGCCGGCGCCGCGGCGATCGTCGCGCACCTGCTGGCGTCGGGGCGGCGGCGGATCGCGATGCTCACCGGGCCGGGCTGGATGCCGTGCTCGCGGCGGCCGGTGGCGGCCTACCGCGCGGCGATGACGGCGGCCGGGCTGCCGGTCCGGACCGTGCCTGCCGGGTTCCGGGCCGCGGACGGGCACCGCGCGGCCGCCGAGGTGCTGCGCCGCTGGCCCGACACCGACGCGATTTACGCGATCTGCGACGCCGCGGCGTTCGGGGCCATCGGGGCGCTGCGCGGGCTCGGCGTGCGGGTGCCGGGCGACGTGGCAGTCGCCGGGTTCGACGACCTGCCGGCCGCGGCGTGGAGCGGGCCGCCGCTGACCACCGCCACGCACCCGGTGAGCCGGATCGCCGGGGACGCCGCGGCGGCGGTGCTGCACGGCGGCCCGGCCGCACCGGAGACGCGCTACCCCTCCGACCTGGTGCTGCGCGAGAGCGCCTGACGCGAGTTGCAGCAAAGCCACCCTCACGCCGTCTCGCTGCATGAGGGTGGCTTTGCTGCAACCCCCGGTCGGGCCGGTCTACGGGCTGAGGCGGAAGACCCACACGTCGTCGACGAGCCGGCCGGGTGAGCCCGTGACCTGCCGCGTCCAGGTCAGGGCGGCCCGCCGGTCGGGGCTGGGCTGCGCGACGACGAGTACCACGGTGACGCCGTCGGCGCGCAGCTCGCGCTCGGCGGCGCGCGGGTCGGCCGGCGGGCCCTCGCCCGCCGCCGCGGCCACCCCGCGCTGGAACTCGCCGACCGGCGCCTCCAGCAGGAGGCTGTGCTGCGCGTCGGAGCCGATGAAGTAGCCCCCGCTCATCCGGTACGCCATGCCGCTCGCGACCTGCCAGATGAGCGGGTCCGCGCCGCCCAGCCACGCGCCGCTGGCCCGCGGCACGGTCTCCACGACGTCGTCCGGGCGGAGCTGCTGCGCCGCCTGCGGGAAGAACGCCGGGACGGTGACGGGGGTGGCGACCTGCCCGTCCGCCGGCACCCAGGTGGCCAGCGCGACGAGCGTGGCGCCGACGGCGGCGGTGCGGCCGTGCGCCAGCAGCCGGTCCAGCCACAGCGCGAGCACGACCGCGACGCACAGCGCGACGAAGACCTGCAGCCGCACGGGCTCGGCCTGCGCGACCAGCGGGACGTGGTCGACGAGCGCCCAGGGCATCGGCACGCCGGTGTCGCGGCCGAGCACCACGAGCGTCGTGCCGAGGGAGAGCAGGAACAGGACCAGCCCGACCGTCGCGACCGTGCGGGCGGTCGTGGTCCGCACGAGCACGGCGGCGGCGAGCACCGCGAGCACGAGCAGCCCGACGTACCCGCCCTGCTCGCCGGGGTGCGCGCGCAGCTGGGCGGCGGCCGCGTCGGTGCCCGGGCGCAGCGCGGTCAGCGGCGTCGGGACGACGAGGTTGGCCGCGTCGGCCCCGGACGTCGCGGGGTCGCGGATGCGGGCCTGCGGACGGGCGCCGCCGGCCAGCAGCTCGTAGAGCGGGTACGCGCACAGCAGCACGTAGGTGCCGCTGCAGGCGAGCGCGGCCTTCGCGAGGCCGGGCAGCCGGGCGGCGACGGCGCCGGGCCAGCGGGTGGCGAGCACCGCCGCCGTCACGACCAGCGCGATCGCGCGAGTGCGACCGTCTGCTGGTAGAGCGCGGTCTGCACGGCGAACGCGAGACCGAGCAGCGCGCCCGTGCGCACCGGCGCGACCGGCCGGACGAACAGCGCGTGCGCGGCCCACAGCAGCACCGGCGGGAGCAGCGCCCACACGAGGTTCACGTGGCCGACCGACGCGTGCGCGATCATGAACGGGCCGAACCCGTAGAGCAGGCCGGCCACCGCCCGCGGCGCGAGCCGCGCGACGTACGGGCGCAGCGCCGCGACCAGCGCGAGCCCGGACGCGACCGGCCCGAGGATCATCGCGACGTTGTAGGCGGCGATCGGCCCGGCCGTCAGCGTCACGGGCGCGAACAGCACCCCGAGCGCGAGCACGGTGGTGTTCCACATCGCGTTCACGCCGACCGGGTGGTGCTGGTAGGTCGTGAACAGCGGGTTCATGTCGTGCTGCAGCGCCCACGGGACCCAGTCGAGCCACCAGGTGAAGAGGTAGCGTCCGACGTGACCGAGCCGGTGGTGGCGGTGGTCAGCCGGGGGAGGACCTCGTGGTGGAGCGCGAGCGCGGCGGCCAGGTACCCCAGCCCGACCAGCAGGAACGCCGGCACGGGCCGGAGTCGCGCGGACGGCCGGGAGCCCTCGCTCCCGGCCCGGACGGCGAGCTCAGGCGGGGGACCCACGCAGCGCGGCGTTCCTTGCCTTCAGCTCGTGGTCCTTGTTCAGCGGGTCGTGCGCCTCGTCGGGCTCGACCTTCTCCGCGATGCCCACGGCGTTGAGTGTGCCGAACATCCGGACGAGATGCGCGATGCGCGCCTCGTCCCGGTCGACGGCCCGCTGCTGGCCGCGCGCCTGGGCGAGGGTGCGGTCGACCCACAGCACCTCGGCGTGCAGGTCGGCGCGCTCCAGGACGTCGCACACCCGGTCGCGCAGCTCGGCGGGCGGCAGCCCGATCCAGGTGCACATCTCGGCGGCGGTCACGGGGGAAGACGCGGTCGCTTGTTTGAGGTAGACGAGCTCCACGGCGTAGGCATGCCCGTAGGAGCAGTAGTGGCAACCGTTGTGGAGCGAGATCACCGTGCACGCGAGGTGCGTGCGCAGCGGCCCGAGCAGCCGCAGCGTGCGCTCGTAGCGCGGCATGTTGGCCGCGAACCAGCTCAGGGCCCCGATCGGTCCGAGCTTGGCGACGAGGTAGGGCATGAGGCGCGGCGGGAACCCCCAGAGCTTCTTGCCGAGCGATTCGAGAAGGCGTACGGCGAACCGGTGCAGGCCGCCCTCTGCCATCCGTCCTCCCGCGTGGGTGTCCGCCTGCGCGTGCGCTCACGTCGGGGTGACGGTGAGTGATGCGGATACTACTCGCACGTGCATCTGCGCGTGAGGGAACTTTCGGTCTGTTTCGCCCATCGTGAGTACGCGGTTTGCCGTACAGCGATGTTGCGCCGAACGGCCCAGCAGTTCGATGTCGAATGGAGTTGGCGCAGCTCAGTGAGGGTGGGTGCGCCATTCCCGGGAGTATGTCGATGACGGGTGCTGTGTGCGCAGATGCACGTATACGGTCGGCTGGATACGATTTCCCGGCAGGCGGTGCCGGTCGGCCGGGCCCGTCCCGGGGCTCCCGCGGACCCCGGCCCGACCCGTCCGGGTAGCACCCGGACGGGGCACCGCTGGGCGATCCGCCTGCACCGATCCAGGAAACCCCCGATCGCTCTCTGTGATCGATCGGCGCACCCTGGTTCAATCCTTCGGGGTACGAGGGAAGTCGGGGGAGCATGCCTGCGGCGTGGGCAGC
This sequence comes from Pseudonocardia sp. CNS-139, assembly GCA_001942415.1. Lineage (GTDB taxonomy): Bacteria > Actinomycetota > Actinomycetes > Mycobacteriales > Pseudonocardiaceae > Pseudonocardia. The sequence goes on along the minus strand of MKJX01000025.1, from coordinate 4,490 downwards.
GTGGGTCATCGAGGCAGTCGAGAAGTGGGCGACCCTGGAGGGCGAACCCGACGTCCCCGACGGGTGGCGCTGTGCCGGACGGGCGGTGCCCGCACCCGAGCCGGAGCTGCTCGCGCTCGACACCCGCGACCGGCCGCTCCACCCCGACCTGCTCGCCCAGCTGTGCCTCGCGGGTGAGGACGGGCCGGACGCCGGGCGGTGGCACCCCGTCGCCGAGCTGCGGGTCGCGCACGGCGTCGTCCTCGTGCGGGAGCCGGACGGGCTGCCGCGGCACAGCCGCTACGTCTGGGTGCGGACGCGGTCGCGGCGCGCGCTGCTGGACGCGCTGCGCTCCGGGCTCGCGGCGACCGGCGCGCCCGCCCCGCTGGCCGAGGCGCTCGCCGCCGGGTCGCCCGCCGGCCGTCCGGACCCGGCCGTCCCGGTGCCCGCCGGGCTCACCGCACCCCAGGCCGACGCGTACCGCTCCTGCTTCACACCCGGCCTGCGGCTGGTCTGGGCGGCGCCCGGCACCGGCCGCACCCACGTCATCGGGCACGCCGCACGCGACCTCGTCGCGGCCGGGCGGCGGGTGCTGCTCGTCTCGCCCACGGACGCGGCCCTCGACGCGGCCCTGCTCGCCGCCCTGCCGGGGCTGCCGGGCGGCCCCGGCACCGCCGTCCGGGTCGGGCCGCCGCACGACGCCGGCGTCGCGGCCCACCCGGACGTCCGGCTCGACCTGCTCGCGGCACGGGCGGCGGCCGACGTCGACCGGCGCCGCGCCCGCGTCGCCCGGCAGCTCGACGAGCTGGCCGCCGTCGACGCCGACGTCGACGACCTGATCACCCGGCTGGCCGGCTACGACGACCCGACCTACCGCGCGGCCGCGGCCCGCGTCGCCGCCGACGAGGAGGCTGCGGGGCTGGAACCGGGCCTGCGGACGGCGCAGGCCCGGGTGGCCCGCGTGCGCGACGACGTGGCCGCCACCCTCGACGGCGCGGCCAGCCTGGAGGCCGAGCTGGCGAAGCTCGCGCCGGCCCGCGCCGCGTTCGCGAAGGCGGCCTCGCTCGACGGCGAGGCGGACCGGGCCGAACGCGAGGTGCGCCGCCGCGACCTCGGCGTCGCCACGGTCGAGGCGGTGCCCGCGCACGCCGGGGGACCGCTCGCCCGCTGGCGGCGCGGCGCGAGATCGCGCAGCTGCGGGCCACGCTCCGGGAGGCGGAGGAGGCGCGCGACCGCATCCGCGAGCGGATCGCCGCGCACCGCGCCGACGCCGCGCCCGTCACCGAGGCGGACCTCGCCGCGGCGGACGCGCGGTGGCTGCGCGCGAGCGAGTCGGCCGGCGCGGCGCGGGAGAAGCTCGCGGCCGCCGAGGCCGAACGCGACGCCGCCGCCGGGCGGATCGCCGCGCTGCGCGCCATCGGCACCGCGACGGCCGCCGACCGCGAGCTGGTGCGCCGCTGCGAGGAGGAGCGCCTCCCCGAGCACCACGAGCGGCTGCGCCATCTGCTCGTGCTCCAGTCCGGGGCCGCGGGCCTGCGCACCCGGCTGGAGACCGAGCACGCCGAGCTGGTCGAGCGCTCCCGCGAGCAGCGGGCCGAGGCGGAGGACCGGCTGGTCGCGGACGCGCGGCTGGTCGCGGCCACACCCGCGCGCACGCGCGTGCACCCGGCGCTGGCCGCCGCGGAGTTCGACGCGGTGCTCGTCGACGACGCCGGTTCGGTGCCGCTCGCCGAGCTGCTGCTCGTGCTCTGCCGGGCCGGCGTGACGGGGGTGCTGTTCGGCGACCTGCGCCGGCCCGCCCCGGCGCTCGCCCCGGCCGTCGCGCGCTCGACCGACGCCGCCGTGCAGCGCTGGGTGCAGGGGAGCGCGTTCGCGCACGCCGGCGTGCACTCCCCGGCCGACGCGCTGCGCACCGACGGGTGCGTCACGCTGCTGCACCAGTTCCGGTTCGGGCCCGGCCTGCGCCGCCTCGTCGACGACGCCGGCCACGACGTGCTGCAGGACGCGCGCGACCTGCCCGGGTTCGCGGTGCCGGCCGGCGCCGAGGCCGTGCTCGTCGACGTCTCGACGCTCGGGCAGCTCGCCGACGTCCGGCCCGGGCGCCGCGGCGGGCGCTGGCGGGTGGCCGGGGCGGTGCTCGCGCCCGCGCTCGCCGAGCTGCACGCGGCCGTCGCGGGCGGGGCCGGCATCGTGACGCCCGACCCGCTGCAGACCGCCGCCGCGCTCGCCGTGCTGCGCGACCGGCGGCTCGTCGGGATCGCCGCCGGCACGGCCGCCGAGACGCCCGACCGCACGTTCGGCGTCGCGGTGCTCGACCTCGTCGACGACGGCTGGGACGCGCGGCTGCTCGGCACCGCCCTCACGATGGGCGTGACCAGGCTCTACGTCCTCACCGACGTCCGCGCGGTGCGGGCCGCGGTCGCCGGGCCGCTGGTGCCGCTGCGCGGCGCGCTCGACCGCGGCGACGTGCGGGTGTGGAGCGCGGCGGCGCTGCTCGGGCTGGCCGCGCCGCCCGGGGTGGTGGTCGACTCCGCCTTCGCGGACGCCGCGGCGCTCGTGCGGCGCCGGACGCCGGTGGTCGACCTGGCCGAGGACGCCGCAGTGGCGGCCGAGCTGGCCGCGCGCGTCGAGGCGGCCCGGCGCACGATCTGGACGTGGTCGCCGTGGGGCGTCCACCGGGCCTCGGCGGTGGTGCCGCTGCTCGCGGCGGCGCCGCGCGCGGCGTCGACGTGCGGGTGGTGCTGCGGCCCGAGGAGGACCGGGAGCTGGGCGCCGCGGGCCTCGCCGACCTGGCCGCGGCGGGCGTCACCACGGTGATCCGCACCGGTCCCGGCTACGCCGGCGCGGTGGTCGTCGACGGGAGCACGGTGCTGCTCGCGACCGGCGACGGCCCCGAGCGCCCGGGCATGATCACGCTGGCCGGGGCGCGGCTCGCCGACCGCCTGCTCGACGACCTCAACGCCCGGCCGCGCGCGTGCGCTGCCCGCACCCACCTGCGCGGCTCGGCGCAGCGGCCGTGCCGCGGGTGCGAGCACCCGGTCTGCGCCGCCGACAGGCCGTAGTTCACGGCCGCTGTAACACGGCTGTGAAGGGGGGCGATCTGGTGGTCGAGGGGGTCGCAAGAGGCGCCGGAGCGCCGGGCGGAGGGGCACATCCGCTGACGCTCCGGCACTTTTGGCCCCTCGTTCCTCCCTCCCGGGCGCGTCCCCGGCAGGGGCGGCCGGGCGGCCGACTATCGTCGGGGCCCGCTCCCGCCCGAACCGAGGAGGGCCGCCCGCGACATGGCCCAGCAACCCGAGTCCGCCGTCGGCCGCGTCGCCGGCACCGAGGACTCCACCCCGCTCCAGTTCAGCGTGGCGCTGGCCCAGGACGCCTACCTGCAGCTCGACGACGTCGTCGTCACCACGCGGACGGTGCCCGGGTTCGGGACGGTGCGCACGTCCGGCGTCGTGACCGACGTGCGCGCGCGGCACGAGGGCGCGTCGTTCGACTCCGACGTCTTCCTCATCGCCGACGGCGTGCTGCCGGCGCACGTGCAGGAGGTCGCCGAGGTGACGACCACCCGCGTCGACCCCGAGTGCTACGTGCCGCCGACGCCCGGCTCGTACGCGCACCGGGCCGTCGGCGAGGAGCGGGCGCAGGCGCTCTACTTCGACCAGATGGACCTCAAGGTGCCCGTCGGGCTCGGCCGCGACGGCGACCCGATCTACGTCAACTTCGAGTTCCTCGACGGCACCCGCGGCGGGCACGTCTCGATCAGCGGCATCTCCGGCGTCGCGACGAAGACCAGCTTCGCGCTCTTCCTGCTGTACTCGATCTTCCGCAGCGGCGTGCTCGGGCGCCGGGCGGTGAACGCGAAGGCGCTGGTCTTCAGCGTGAAGGGCGAGGACCTGCTGTTCCTCGACCACAGCAACGTCAAGCTCGACGAGAACCTCGTCTCGGCCTACAAGACCGTCGGGCTGCCGGCGGGCCCGTTCGCGTCCGCCGGGTTCTTCGCCCCGCCGACGCCCGACGACCCGACCGGCCGCCCGCACGTCACCGGGCGGACCAGCGGCGTGAGCGCGTTCTGGTGGACGCTCGCCGAGTTCTGCGCCGAGGAGCTGCTGCCCTACGTCTTCGCCGACGCCGAGGACGAGCGCAACCAGTACACGATGGTGATCCACCAGGTCGCGGCCCGGCTGAAGCGCGAGGCCAGCCCGATCGCCGACGGCGCCGTGATCGTCGGCGGGCAGGTGCTGCGCACCTACGACGACCTGGTCGAGTTCGTCTCCGACCGGCTGACCGACGAGGACGACCGCCGCGACTGGGCCGGGCCCGTCACCGGCACCGGCACGATCAACGCGTTCCTGCGGCGGATGCGCTCCAGCCTCAAGCCGCTGCGCTCGATCGTCCGCGCGGACATCCCGGCCGCCGCCAACCGCCGGGTGAGTACCGACGCCCACCAGGTCACGGTCGTCGACCTGCACAACCTCCCCGACGCGCCCAGCGGTTCGTCGTCGGCGTGGTGCTGG
>MKJX01000024.1 GCA_001942415.1 Pseudonocardia sp. CNS-139 | reverse complement strand
CCCCGCCGTCATGGGGCGGCCGATCGTCGCCGCGATGCGGGCGTCGAGCGTGTTGCGTTCCCGGAGGAGCTGCGCGAGCTGCTCGACGTCGGCCGCGGTCACGGCGCAGAGCGTGCCACGTCTGTGCGTGGCTCGGTCGGGGGGCGGACCGGACCGGGCGGGGGTCCTGGTCGGTCGCGTACGGTGATCGATCACGAGCGCGCCGGCGCGGTCGCCGGTCGCGGTGAGGGGGCTCAGTCACGTGACCGAGGGGGACGGTCCGTCCGGTGAACGGCCCAGCCCGCTGTGGCGTGCGGCGGGGTTCGGGCTGGCGGTGCTCGGCATCGTGCTGGTCGCGATCACCCCGAACCCGCCGGAGTCGTTCTGGGACTGGGTGAACGTCGTCGCGGGCGCATCGCTGACCGGCTTCCTCACGGCGTACGCGGGCCGGCACGAGCTGCTGCGGTTCAGCCTGCGCCACCGCGGCACCCGTGTCCTGCGGTGGCTGGTGCGGCGGCGGGTGGCCGTCGCGGTGGCGGTGCTGCTCAGCGTCGTGCTCGCGTTCGGCATCCCGCCGGCCTGGGACGTCGCGCGGGGCGTCGCGGTCGACGTCGGGGGCTGCCCGCCGGCGACGCAGCTGCGGATGGTCGCGACCCCGGAGACGGTGACGACGGCGCGGGAGCTCGCCGCCGACTACGAGCGCTGGACGGCGGCGGAGAACCACGGCTGCCCGGCCGCGGACGTCTACGTGTACGCGGCGCGCACCGCCGAGATCCGCGCCCGGCTGCAGCGCGCGGACGGCTGGTCGGACGAGACGGACGCGCTGGCCGAGGTCGGTCCGCGGCCGGACCTGTGGCTGGCGGCGACGAGCCACGAGACGGCGGGGCTGGCGGCGGTGGCGGAGAGCGCGCCGGTCGCGGTCTCGCCGGTGGTCGTGGCGGCGCGGAGGGGGCCGCGCGGCGGGTCGCCGGGGACGGGGTGGGCTGGGCCGAGCTGTTCGGGCGGCTGCGCGACCAGGGCGTCGGCCTCGTGCGGGCCGACCCGGGCGCGACGGAGCTGGGGCTGCTCGGCACCGCGCTGCTGTACGGGCTGCCGGGCGCGAACGGGCCGCAGGCCTCGCCCGCCGAGATCGAGCGCTACCTCGCCGCCTCGCTGGACGCGGGCGGTTTCCCGCCCACCGACACGCCCGGGCTGCTGTGCCGGCACCGGCTGCTGGGGTCGCGTCGGCGGTGGTCGCGTCCGAGCAGCTGGTCGTGCGGTTCAACCGGGGCGAGCCGCTGGGGCAGTCGTGCGTCGGCGGGTCGCGGGGGCGGCTCGTCGCGCTCTACCCGGCGGACACCCGCGGCCTCGACCACCAGCTCGTGCGGATGACCTGGAGCCGCCCGCCGCAGGCCGGCGCCGCGGCCGCGTTCGAGGTCTGGCTGGGCACCGAGGCGGGCAAGGACGCGATCGTCCGGACCGGGCTGCGCCCGCTCGGCACGTTCACGGTCGGCCCGACGCTGACGACGAACGGGGTCGACCCGCTCGCACCGGTGTCGCCGGAGCCGGTGCCGGACGCCGCGCTGACCGGCGCCGTCGCCACCCACGACCTGGCCCAGCGCCGGGGCCGGGTGATCTTCGCGGTCGACACGTCTGGGTCCATGGCGACGGCCGGGCCGGACGGCGTGCGGTCGGCGGTGGCGGCCGCGGCGGTCACCACGGCGCTGCGCGGGATGGGTCCGCGCGACGAGTTCGGCCTGTGGTTCTTCCCCGACGCGGCCGGCACCGGGCACGTCGAGGCGGTCCCGCTCGGCCCACCCGACGACGGCCGGCTCGGTGCCGCCCGGGCCGCGCTGGAGGGTGTGCGCCCGGTGGGCAACACCCCGCTCTTCCGCACGATGGCCGACGCGGCCGCGGCCGTCCGCTCGCCGGACGACTCGCAGGTGGAGGCCGTGGTCGTGCTCACCGACGGCGAGGACACGAGCAGCGGGATCGGGGCGGACGCGGTCGCCGCCGCGCTGGCCGGGAGCGGGGTGCGGCTGGTGGTCGTCACGATCGGCGAGGTGCGCTGCTCGGACGCCGGGCTCGCCGGGCTGACGACCGGCACCGCGGGCGAGTGCATCGACGCGGACCTGCCGAACCTCGACACCGCGCTCGGCGCGGCGACGGCCGGACTGTGGGGTGGACGGTGAGGGGGACGGTCGAGCGGGGCTGGCAGGTGCCGCTGATCTGGGCGGCGGTCGGCACGGTGCTCGGGGTGGTGCTCGTGCTGGTCACGACCGCGGTCACGGCCGTCGTCAACGACCCGGACGCGCTGGAGCCCGGCGAGATCGTCGTGCTCAGCGGCCGCGACGACAGCATCGGCGGCCAGCGCCAGGTGCTGGTCAACCAGTGGAACGAGCTGCACCCGGGCAACCGGGCGCGGATCGTCGAGCTGTCCGGGCTCGCCGACGCGCAGCGGGCCGAGATGCTGGCCCGGGCGCAGTCCGGGCGCGGCGAGGTGGACGTCCTCAACCTCGACGTCACCTGGACCGCGGAGTTCGCCGAGGCCGGGTACATCCGCAGTCTCGACGAGTCGCGCGTGCGGACCGGCGGGTTCCTCGACAAGCCGCTGGCGACGTGCCGGTACGGGGGCCGGCTGTGGGCGCTGCCGTTCAACACCGACGCGGGGCTGCTCTACTACCGGCCCGACCTCGTCGCCGGGCCGCCCCTGACCTGGGACGGGCTGGAACGCGACGTCGTGGAGGCGCGCGCCCGGCCGGGCAACACCGCCGACGGCTACGCGGGGCAGCTCGCCGACTACGAGGGCCTCACGGTCAACGCGCTGGAGCTGGTCGCGGGCAGCGCCGACGAGCCGCTCGCCGGCGAGGACGGCGTGCTCGACCTCGACGGGCACGAGACGGCGCTGGTCAGCGGCCTGGAACGGCTGCGGACGATCGCCCCGGCCGGCGTCCCCGACCTGGACGAGACGCGCAGCATCGAGCTGTTCCGCTCGGGGCGGGCGCTGTTCATGCGCAACTGGCCGGTCGCGTACCGGTCGCTCGCCCAGGACGGCGAGGGCGGCCCGGGTGTCCCGTTCGACGTGGCGCTGCTGCCGGCGGGGACGGCCGTGCTCGGCGGGCAGAACCTCGCGGTCTCGGCCGACTCGCGGCGGCCGCGCGCGGCGCAGGCCCTCGTCGAGTTCCTGACGAACGAGCGCAGCCAGCAGATCCTGTTCGAGCGCGGCGGGCTGCCCGCGACCCGCGCGGTCGTCTACCACGACCAGGCCGTCCGCGACCGCTACCCGTACGTCACCACGCTCGCGGAGGCGGTCGACCGCGCGGTGCTGCGGCCCGCCGAGCCGCACTACGCGCGGTTCAGCGAGGTGTTCCGCACGGCCGTCGACGGCTACCTGCGCCGCGGCGCCCAGCTCCCGGCCGACCTCGCGGACCAGCTGGCCGCGGCGCGGCAGGGCCGGCTGACCCCGGTCGACGGGGAGTAGCCGCTGCCGTCTGTAGCGTCACGTCGACCGGTCGGCTCATGTTCACGGCTCCTACGGCCTGTCGGTCTCACAATGTCACGCTGTGTGGATAGCCTGCACACCGCTGGCCGGACGGCCAGGACTCGAACGTGGAACGGTGGGCGGAGCACGGTGAGAAGGATCATCGGGTTGCTGGCGATCGCGCTCCTGGTGTTCTGGGTGCTCGCGCAGCCCGACAGCGCGGCCGGCACCATCCAGGGCATCGGCAACGCGCTGCGCGACGGCGCCGAGTCCGTGATCCGGTTCTTCACGCAGCTCGTGCAGTGATTCCCGTCAATGATCCGTCAGTGACGGCTCGGTGACGGTGCGCTGACCTCCTCGTTCTCCCGCGCGGGCCCAACTCTCCGGGATTTGTCCCGTTCGTCCGTCTTGCGGTGGAGCGAACTCAAGCATCTAGCGTCGATCGCGCCTGCTTGAGATCCATTCGGGAGGACAGCCATGCACACTGGTGCGGCGCCGCCTCGGGAACACCGCGGCAGCGACTCCAGCGGCATCGCAGAGACCAACGACGCGCTCTGCATCGTCGGGGACACGTTCGGCACGCTCGCCCAGATGGGCGGGGTGCAGACGGTCAGCCAGTTCGTCCGGACGCTCAGGTCGGGAGGTCCGGTTCCCCGGACGCTCGTGGCCGGCCAGGGCGTCTCCGCCTACGAGATCGAGTACCTGCGCGCGGCGCTGGCCGGCACCGACGTCGAGATCGTGACGTCGGCCGTCGACCGGGTCAGCCGGCACATCGCGCACAAGCACCGGGAGACCAACGTCCTGCTCGCCGACCTGGAGCGGACCGGCGAGCAGACCTACGCGGCGAACCTGCGCCTGCACGCCGACAACGAGCTGCTCCAGGACCACCAGACCGGCTCGCACGTGCAGGGCATCGTGATCGTCGAGGCGTTCCGGCAGATGTTCATCGCCGTGTACGAGGCGGCGCACGGGCTGCGCGCCGCGCGGTCCGCGTTCGTCGTGTGGGACACGATGGACGTCCGGTTCACGTCGTTCCTCTTCCCGCTGCCCGCGCGGCTGACCTGCACGATCGTCGAGTCCGACGTGACGGACCCGGCGCGGATGGCGTTCCAGGTGCGGATGGACGTCAGCCAGTGCGGGGTGCAGGCCGCGTACGCCGGCATCCGGTTCGCGGTGTACGACCACGACCGGATCCGGGCCGCCGAGGACCGGCGGGCCGTCCGGGCCGTCGCCGCGCTGCTCTCGGAGGTGTCGCGATGACCGCGCCGGGGACGGCGTCGCGGATCGGGGCGTTCTTCGACGTCGACGAGACCCTGCTGTCGGTCAAGACGATGTTCGACTTCCTCGCCTTCCACCTGGCCCGCGCGCCGATCGGCGACGACGCCGACCGGGCCCGCCGGCTCGCGCGGTTCCGGGAGGCGGCCGCGGACAAGGGGGTGCCGCGCGAGGAGGTCAACCGGATCTACTACGAGATCTACGCGGGGGAGCGGGCCGACGACCTCGCCGCGCTCGGGCGCGTGTGGTTCGGGCTGCGCCGCCGCGAACCGGGCTTCGTGCACTCGCGGGTCCTCGCGACGCTCGTGCGGCACCGGCTGGCCGGGCACACGATCGTGCTGGTCTCGGGCTCGATGCCGGTCTGCCTCGACCCGTTCGCCGACGCGTCGGGGCGCACCACGTGCTGTGCACGCGGCCGGTCGCCGGCACCGACGGCGTGCTGACCGGCGCGATCGAGGCGTCCGTGATCGGGGAGGGCAAGGGCACGGCCGTGCGGGCGCTCGCCGCCCGCGAGGGCATCGCGCTGCCGCTGAGCTTCGGCTACGCCGACCACACCAGCGACCTGCCGATGCTCACGCTCGTCGGGCACCCGGTGGTCGTCGGGACGGAGCCGGCCCTGCTGGCGCACGCCGACCGGCACGGCTGGATGCGGTTCGGCACGGTCGAGCCGGCGGGTGCGCCGGTCGCGTGGAGCGCGGCATGACCGCGGCAGCCGAGACCTGCCCGTGCGGGTGCGCGGTGGCGGCGTGGTCGATGCCGTGGCCGGCCGGTCCGGACGCCGTCGCGCACTGGCGCCGACGCCCGTGCACCCGGCGGCGCCCGGGCGCGTGCCCGGGGCGCTCTTCCCGATCGAGCTCGCCGAGGAGATCGAGGCCGAGCGGAGGACGCCATGACCACCGTGCTCCCGGAGCAGGTGCGCGCCGGCGCGCCGACGTCCGCCGTCGCGACCCTCGGCTGGGGCTCCTACCTGCCGGAACGGCTCGTCGAGAACGCGGAGATCGCGCCGCTCGCCGGCGTGGACGCCGAGTGGATCGAGCGCAAGACCGGCATCCTCACGCGGCACCGCGCCGCGCCGGACGAGGCCGCGTCCGACCTGGCGCTGGCCGCCGCCCGCGGCGCGCTGGAGCGGGCCGGGGTCGACCCGGCCGACCTCGGGGTGATCGTGCTGGCCACGTCCACGCCCGACCACCCGCAGCCGCCGACGGCCGCCCTCGTGCAGCACCGGCTGGGCGCGCGCACGCCGCCGCGTTCGACATCAACGCCGTGTGCAGCGGGTTCGTGTTCGCGCTCGGCGTCGCCCGGGACATGGCCGCCGCCCGCGGCGGGCACGCGCTCGTCGTCGGCGTCGACGTCTACTCGCGCATCCTCGACCCGACCGACCGGCGCACCGCGGCGATCTTCGGCGACGGCGCCGGCGCCGCAGTGGTCGGGCCGGTCCGCGGCCGCGGGCGGCTGCGCGCCGTCCGGCTGGTGACGGCCGGGTCGGCGCACGAGCTGATCCGGGTGCCGGCCGGCGGCAGCCGCATCCCGGCCACCGAGGAGTCCGTCCGAGCCGGCCAGCACTGGTTCACGATGGACGGCCGGGCGGTGCGCGAGTTCGTCACGGCCAACGTGCCGGACGCGGTCGCGGCGTTCCTCGCGGACAACGGGGTGGCGCCCGCGGACGTGCGCCACCTGGTGGTGCACCAGGCCAACGGCCGGATGGTCGACGACCTGTACCCGCGGCTGGGGCTGCCGGCCGCGCGCACCCACGAGACCGTGCGGCACTGCGGCAACACCGGTGCCGCGTCCATCCCCGTGACGCTGGCCGCGGCCGCGCCCGGGATCGCGCCCGGCGAGACCGTGCTGCTCGCGACGTTCGGCGGCGGCATGGCGATGGGGTTCGCACTGCTCGACTGGTGACGCCCGGAGGAGGGACCGACATGACCACCGACGTGCTCGTCGTCGGGGGTGGGCCCACCGGCCTGCTCACGGCGTGCGAGCTGCTGCGGCGCGGGGTCGGGGTGCGGATCGTGGACCGCGCGCCGGCGCCCGTCCCCTACTCGAAGGCGCTGCTGCTGTGGCCGCGCACCGTCGACGTGCTGACGGAGCTCGGCCTGGCCGGCGAGGTGGCGCGGCGCAGCATCCCGATCGCCGCGTTCCGCTACTACTCGGAGGGGCGCGAGCTGGCCGACGTCCGGTTCCCGGACGCGCTCGCCTCCCGGGCGCTGCCGCAGCGCAGCACCGAGGAGATGCTGCGGGAACGGCTCCGGACGCTCGGCGGCCACGTCGAGCACGGGGTGCGGCTGCTCGCGTTCGACCGGCTCGACTACACGGGCGACCCGGCGCGCAGCGACGGCGTCACCGCGATCCTGGAGCACACCGACGGCCGCGTCGAACGCGCGACGGCGTCGTGGGTCGTCGGCGCCGACGGGGCCGGGAGCGCGGTGCGGGCCCAGCTCGGCATCGCGTTCGGGGGTGCGACCTACCCGAGCTACTTCGTGCTCGGCGACGCGTTCCTCGCCGAGGGCGAGCTCGCGGCCGACGAGGCGCACTACTTCCAGAGCCGCCGCGGGGTGCTCGTGGTGGTGGCGCTGCCCGGCGGCCTCTTCCGGTTCTTCGCGAGCGCGGCCGCCGAGCCGGGGCGCGTGGAGCTGGCGGACGTGCAGCGGCTCGTCGACGAGCGCGGGCCCGGCGGGCTCGTGCTGCGCGACCCGGAGTGGACCAGCGCGTTCCGGGTGCACCGGCGGCAGGCCGAGAGCTTCCAGCTCGGCCGGGTGTTCCTCGTGGGCGACGCCGCCCACGCGCACAGCCCGGCCGGCGGGCAGGGGCTCAACACCGGCCTGCAGGACGGGCACAACATCGCGTGGAAGCTCGCCGAGGTCGTGCGCGGCCGGGCCGGGTACGGCCTGCTGGCGAGCTACACGCCGGAACGGCACGGGGTCGCGCGGGCGGTGCTGCGCGACACCGACATCCAGACCCGGGCCTGGATGACGCAGCGCGGTTCGCTCGTCGCGGCGCGGGACACGGCGCTGCGGCTCGCGCACCGCAGCGGGCTGATCGAGCGGGCGTACCTGCCGACGATGGCGGGGCGCCGCTGGCGCTACCCGGCGGCGGCGTCGACGGCACTGCTGCCGCCGGCGCGCGGGGAGGACCGCGGGGTGCTGCGCGTCGGCACCGCGCTCACGCCCGATCTCGCCGACCGGCTGGGGCTTCCGACGGGGCCGCCGTCCGGGGAGGTGCCCGGCTGGGTGCTCGTGCACGCGGAGCCGGCGCCGCCGGTGCCGCTGCCGTCCGGGGTCGCCGGGCTGGCCGCGCCGGCGCTGCCCGGGCTGCCGGGCTGCCGCCGCACGGAGTTCGTGCTCGTGCGGCCGGACGGCGTGGTCGCCGCGCGGGGCCGGGCCGCGGACGCCCCGGGCCTGCGCGAGTGGCTCGACGGGGTCCGGATGCCCGCGCAGCGGGTTTCGGCCGATTCGAGTTCGGGTCCGCGAGACCGGGTCGTCGAGAATTCACCTCAGCGGAATCCGGGACGGCCCGCGGCAGTCCGCTGACCCGCATCCCCGGAAACGTCCGACATTGCGGTGTGCCGAAATTTTCGGCCACGTCGTGACGTTGCCCACCACCCCGGGGGACCTCTCGGGCGGTCGGTCGCCACATGGCGGCCGGCCGCGTCCCGGGAGTTCGCCCGTCGCCGATGCCTACCCTGCATCGAGAGTTGCTGCTGGTCAACGGCCCACTTGTGCGGGAGGGGGCACCTGGGTAAATTCTCCGTAAAGGTTGTTCTCGCTGCTGAGAATCCTGAATTGGAGACTACTCAACAATGTATCGGAGTGGCCCGGAGTTCACTCTAAGGAGCTATTATCTCACCTGTAGCGACATGTGTTGCCAGGGCAGGGTGCACATGAGTTGCAGAGAGAGCAGTTGCTGACATCGCCGTGGTTGTCGGGGGGAACTGCGGTGGCGCGGTCGCTCGCGCGATCGCCTCGTGACTCCTCCCGCGGCCGAACATCGGGGGAAACGCACATGCCGAGCTCGACACGGACGAGGACCACGACGCCAGGGACCGCGCGGGCGAGCGCCCGCCCGGCCGGCCGGAGGGACCCCGGTCCCGAGGCGAGCTACTCGATCCAGGACGCCGCCCGGCTCACCGGCGTCACGCAGCACACGCTGCGCTGGTACGACCGCATCGGGCTGGTGCCCGGCCTCGAGCGCAGCTCCACCGGCCGGCGCCAGTTCACGCCGGACCACCTGCGGTGGGTCGTGCTGCTGCGCACGCTGCGCGCCACCGGGATGCCGGTGGCCAAGCTGCGCGAGCTCACCGAGTACCACCAGAAGGGCGGGGTGGAGCCGGTGCGCGAGGTGATCCGGGGGCACCGCGCGCAGATCGTCACGGTGATGGGCCTGCTCCACAACAGCCTCACCGTGCTGGAGGAGATCGAGCACGAGCTGCACAGCGAGACCTATCGGGCCGGGAGCCCCTGGTAGCGCTCCCGGCCGCGGCGGCTCACCAGAGCCGGTCGAGCCGGATCGGCAGGTCCGTCACACGCACGCCGGTGGCGTGGTGCACCGCGTTGGCCACGGCCGCCGCGGCGCCCGTGATGCCCACCTCGCCCACGCCGAGCAGGCCCAGCGGCATCGTCGGGTCGGGCTCGTCGAGGTAGGTGACGTCGAGCCGGGGCACGTCGGCCTGCACGGGCACGTGGTACTCGGCGAGGCCAGGGTTGACGATCCGCCCGCTGCGGGCGTCGACGAGCGTCTCCTCGGACAGCGCCGCGCCGATGCCCATCACCACGCCGCCGCGCAGCTGGCTCGCGGCCAGCTTCGCGTTGACCACCCGGCCGACGTCGAAGACCGACACCCACCGCGTCACGCGCACCTCGCCGGTGTCGGCGTCGACCTGCACCTCGCAGAAGTGCGCGCCGGTCGCGGCCCGCACCCACCGCCTGCGGTCGTTCACCAGGCCCGCCATGAACCGGACCTGGCCGACCGCGCGCCCCACCCGGCTCCGCGCGCCGACCCGGGCCTCCAGAGCGGGCCGGCCGGCGCACGCGAGGATCGCGGCGTACGTCTCGCCGGCTCCGTCCGCGCGGTGCAGCCCGCCGTCCCGGGGCTGGACGTCGGCCGGGCGCAGCCCGTGCAGCGGCGACGCCGGCGCGCGGCGGGCCAGCGACAACGCCGCGCGGCGCAGCTCGTCGCCGGCCTCCAGCACGCTCGCGGCCACCGACGCCGTCTGCACCGAGCCGCCCGCGCCGGGGCCGATCGGGAGCGCGGTGTCGCCGTACTCGACGGTGACCGCCTCGACCGGCACGCCGAGCGCGTCGGCCGTGATCTGGGTGACGGCGGTGGCGGCGCCGACCCCGATCTCGTGGAACGCGCAGCGCACGAGCACCGAGCCGTCCACGCCGATCCGGACCGTGAGGTCGGCGGGCAGCTTGAACGGCATGTGGAACGCGGTCGCGACGCCCCAGCCGACCAGCTTGCCGCCGGCCGTCATCGAACGCGGCGCCCGCGACCGCGCGGCCCAGCCGAACCGCTCGGCGCCGCGCGCGTACGCCTCCCGCAGGTTGCGCCGGGTGAACGGCTTGCCGCTCACCGGGTCGCGGTCCGGCTCGTTGCGCATCCGCAGCCCGACGGGGTCGACGCCCAGCTCGTGGGCCAGCTGGTCGACCGCCGACTCCAGCGCGAACGAGCCGACGCCCTCGCCCGGCGCCCGCATGAACGTGTTCGGCAGCGCGTCCAGGGCGACCGTGCTGTGCCGGATCAGGATGTGCGGCGCGGCGTAGAGGTGCTCGGACTGCGAGCCGACCGGCTCGGGACCGCCGCCGGTGCGCCCGACCCGGGAGACGCCGGTGTGCAGGAGCGCGGTCAGCGTGCCGTCCGGGCGGGCGCCAGCGCCACCCGCTGGACGGTCGGGGTGCGCCCGCCGACCGTCCGGTAGACGGACTCGCGGCTGAGCGCGAGCCGCACCGGGCGTCCGGTCGCGCGGGCCGCGAGCACGGCCAGCACCGTGCCCGCCCACACCGAGCCCTTGCCGCCGAACCCGCCGCCGACGTGCTGCGCGATCACGCGGACGTGGTCGAGCGGCACGCCGAACCGCAGCGCGAGGTGGCGGCGGAACCAGTCGACGCTCTGCGTGCTGTCGTGCACGGTCAGCCGGTCGCCGTCCCACACGGCGGTGGTGGCGTGCGGCTCGATCGCGTTGTGGTTCTGCGCGGGTGTGGTGAACCGCAGGTCCACCGACACCGGCGCGCCGGCGAGCGCCTGCTCGGCGTCGCCCTTCTTCGCCTCGCCCGGCATGAGCGCGTTGCCGCGCACGGGGTGGCGTCGTGCTGCGCGGCGCCGAAGTCGGTGACGGCGGGCAGCCGCTCGTACGTCACGCGGACCAGCCGTGCGGCCGCCAGCGCCGTCTCCGGCGTCTCGGCGACGACCACCGTGACCGGCTGGCCGTGCCAGTGCACCTCGTCGGTGTTGAGGTAGTTCACCGACGTGCCCGAGACGAGCGTGCTCAGGTTCAGCATGCTCGGCCGGGGCGGCGGCGCCATCCGTGGCGCGTTGAGGTGCGTGAGCACGGCGACCACGCCGTCGACCGCCGTCGCGGCGGCCGTGTCGATGCCGGTGACGCGGCCGCGGGCGATCTCCGCGTGCACGAGCGCGGCGTGCGTCAGCCCGGCGAACCGCAGGTCGCCCGCGTACTTCGCCGCGCCGCTCGTCTTGATCGCGCCGTCGACGCGGTCGAGCGGGCGGCCGACGGCGGGGCCCGCGGGCCGGACGTCCGGGGTCGGGGCCGGCCGGGTGCGCTCCGGTGCCTGCGTCATGCCGCGCCCCCGTCCGTGAGCAGCCGGCGCAGCGTCGCCACGACCGTGCGGCGGGCCAGCTCGATCTTGAACTCGTTCTGCGGCCGTCCGACGGCGGGCGCCAGCTCGGCCGCGGCGGCCCGCGCGAACGTCTCGTCGGTGGCCGGGGCGCGCGCAGGACCTCCTCGGCCGCGTGCGCGCGCCACGGCTTCGGCGCGATCCCGCCCAGCGCCAGCCGGACGTCCGCGACCCGCCCGTCCCGCACGTCCAGCGCGGCGGCCACCGAGACCAGCGCGAACGCGTACGACGCGCGGTCGCGCACCTTGCGGTAGCGCGACGTCGCCGCGACCGGCGCGGCCGGCAGCTCGACCGCGGTGATCAGCTCGTCCGCGGCGAGGTCGGTCTCGACCTCGGGCGTGTCGCCGGGCAGCCGGTGCAGGTCCGCGATCGGGATCCGCCGGGTGCCGCGCACGCTCTCCACCTCGACCACGGCGTCCAGCGCGGCGAGTGCGACGCCCATGTCCGAGGGGTGCGCGGCGATGCAGCGCTCGCTCGTGCCGAGCACGGCCGTGCCGCGGTGGAAGCCGTCGAGCGCGTCGCAGCCGCTGCCCGGGCGGCGTTTGTTGCAGGCCGCCTCGCCGTCGTAGAAGTAGAGGCAGCGGGTGCGCTGCATGAGGTTGCCGCCGACCGTCGCCATGTTGCGCAGCTGGCCGGACGCGCCCGCGAGGATCGCCTGGGCGAGCACCGGGTAGCGGGTGCGGACCAGCCGGTTCGCGGCCAGGTGGCTGTTGCGCACGAGCGCCCCGATCCGCAGCCCGCCCTCCGGCGTCTCCTCGACGTCCGCGAGCGGCAGCGTCGAGATGTCGACCACCCGTCCCGGGTGCTCGACGTCGGCCCGCATGAGGTCGACGAGGTTCGTGCCGCCGCCCAGGAACTTCGCGTCCCGCGCGGCGGCGATCGTGCGGACGGCCGTCGGGACGTCCGGCGCGCTGACGTAGGCGAAGGGTCTCATCCCGCCACCCCGTGGCCGATCGTGGCGGCGATCGCGGCCGTGATCCCGTCGTAGGCGCCGCAGCGGCAGAGGTTGCCGCTCATCCGCTCCTTGATCTCGGCGTCCGTGAGCGGGCCGGGGTCGCCGGCGAGGTGCTCGGTGACGACGCTGGGCGCGCCCGCCCGGTGCTCGGCGAGCATCCCGAGGGCCGAGCAGATCTGGCCCGACGTGCAGTAGCCGCACTGGAAGCCGTCCTCGGCGACGAACGCGTCCTGCAGCGGGTGGCGCTCGGCGGCGCCGACGCCCTCGATCGTCGTGATCTCGCGGTCGCGTACTGGACGGCGAGCGCGAGGCACGCGTTGATCCGTTCGCCGTCGGCGAGCACGGTGCACGCGCCGCAGCCGCCCTGGTTGCAGCCCTTCTTGGTGCCGGTCAACCCCAGGTGCTCGCGCAGCGCGTCGAGCAGGCTGACCCGGGGATCGATGTCGAGCAGTTCCGTGGATCCGTTGACCCGCAGTTTCACCGCGACCACGTGAGGGCTCCGTCCTCTTCTGGCGTCATGGTGCGTCCGTCCGGTGTGCGCGAGGCTAGCGCAACGCCGTTCACGTAACAAGGCAACGCCGTTGCTCTAACTTGGAGCTATGGTCGGCCGGTGAACACGAAGGGGGCTGCCTTCCTGCGGGCCCGCCGGCCCGAGCACAAGCGGCAGCGGTACGACGCGATCCTGGCCGCCGCGCGCGAGCTCGCCACCGCGGAGTCGGTCAACGAGGTCAGCCTGGCCGACATCGCCGAGCGGGTCGGGGTGCACAAGTCCGCGTTGCTGCGCTACTTCGAGACCCGCGAGGAGATCTTCCTGCGGCTCGCCGAGGCGGAGTGGCGGGACTGGGCGGACGCGCTGGTCGCGGCGCTCCCGGAGGTCGCGGGCGAGCCGGAGCGGGTCGCGGACGTGCTCGGCGCGTCGTTCGCCGACCGGCCGCTGTTCTGCCAGCTGCTCCTGCACACCCCGCTCACCCTGGAGCGCAACGTCTCGATCGACGTCGTGCGCCCGTTCAAGCTCGCCCTCGCGAAGGCGATGGAGGACGTCGCGGCCGCGCTGCAGGCCGCGTTGCCCGCGCTCGGTCCGTCCGGTGCGGTGGAGCTCGCGGCCGTCACCGGGATGGTCGCGGCGGGGGCGTGGCAGGTGGCCAACCCGCCGCCGGTGATCGTCGTGCTGCAGGAGGAGCTCGCCGAGTGCCAGGCGCTGACGCTGCCCGACCTGCCGGACGTCGTGACCCGGTTCGCGCGGGTCTACGTGGCGGGACTGAGCGGACTCTCAGACACCTGTCGGTGACGATCTTTTCGATGGCAAGATGTGCGGCGATCGCCCGAGATCCGCACATCCCAGGAGGCTGGACATGCCCCGCCGCGCCGAGACCGTGCTGACCGTCATCACCCTGATCGCGCTGCCGACCGTCATGTACGGCGGCTACTCGCTGCTCGGCCTGCAGGGCGCGGGCACCCTCACCGAGTTCCAGACGCCTACTTCCGCGCCGGCCACGCCCACGCCGCACGCTGCTGATCATGACCCTCGCCGCGGTCAACACCGCCGCCGCTTCCACGCTCCCGGACCAACCTGACTCTGCCCCGGCGGCATCCGTGCTGCTGGTGGGGACCGCTCGCCCAGTCCGGCGGCATGTTCCTGCACATGGCGCTGGGGCGGCCGGGGGAGTGGTCGCCCGGCAACACCGTCACGACGGTCGGCGCGCTGGTGCTCGCGGCCGGGCTGATCGTGCTGATCTACGGGGTGATCGTCAGCCGCCGGGCGCGGGAGAGCGTGCAGGTCTGACGGCCCGCTCGACGGCTGCGAGCACCGCGTCCCACGGCAGCGGGCGGCCGCCGGCCGGGCCGTGGCGCGGCTCGTCGAGCGGCCAGACCGAATCGCCGTACACCAGGTGCACGCCGCCCGCCCGCAGCGCGTCGACGTGCCCCGCCCACGCCGGGTGCCGCACGTGCGCGGCGCTGACCCGCGGGAACACGACCACCGGCACCAGCGGGTCGCCGATCGCCTCGTTCGCCGTGCCGAGGGCCTGGTTGTCGGAGATGCCGAGCGCGAGCTTCGCAACGGTGCTCGCGCTGGCCGGGGCGACGACGCAGCACGTGAGCTCGGGGTGCGGCCGCGGCTCGCCGGGCATGCGGGGTGTGTCGCGCACCGGGAGGCCGGTGAGCCGTTCGATCCGGTCGCGCTCGCCGCCGTCGGCGAGCCAGCGGCCGGCTGTGGGGGTGAGGGTGACGGCGACGGTCCAGCCCCGGCGCAGGGCGGGCTCGACGAGTCCTTGGCGGAGGGTGCCGACCCCGCCCGTCGCGCAGGCGACGAGGCCGAGGACGCCGGGGGAGGTCACGGGACAACTGTGCCAAAGCCCACCGGTCGTGGGGCGGCTATGCGACAACGCGCGCCTTCGAGTTCCCGCCCGGACTGAGCGCGCCGGAACGAGCGCACGCCCACCGGGAGGCGAAGTACGGGCTCGGCGGGGTGCTTGCCGCGCTGCCGGTGCTGTGGGTCAACCATCCGAGCCGCCTGGCCGACGCTGCGTACAAGCCCGTCCAGCTCGCCCTCGCTCATGAATGCGGGCTGCGGGTGCCCGACACGGTCGTCACCAGCGAACCCGAGTCCGTACGACGGTTCGCGGACGGCGGGCTGACCGTCGCGAAGGTGCTGGGGTCGAACACGCTGTCCGAGGACGGCGTTCGGAAGCTGACCTTGACCGAAGCCGGCCCGACGCCGCTCTGGGCCGCGGTCGAGTGGGCCTTCGTCGAGTGGACGGCCGCGGCCGGCCCGGTTGGGGGCGGCTCGGGCTGACGGTCGAGGCCACGGGCAGGCACCTGATCTGGGTGGACGAGCCGGCCGGCGGTCGCGGCTGGGAGCTGCCGTGACGTCCGAGTGCGCCCCACCCCACCGCACACACCTCCCGGCCTCCGCACACACGTCAGGACATGTGTGCGGAGTGCCGGAGGTGTGTGC
>MKJX01000023.1 GCA_001942415.1 Pseudonocardia sp. CNS-139 | reverse complement strand
CCGACGACGAACAGCGTGAACGACTGGTCCGCCGGCTGCGCGCCGAGCTGGCCGCGCTTCCCGACGTCGACGTCGCGACGGCGCAGGCGGACGGCGCGGCGCCGGAGGGGACGAAGAGCGCCGATCCCGTCACGATCGGCGCGATCATCGTGGCGATGAGCGCGTCCGGTGGCGTCTTCACAGCGCTCATCGAGACCGTCAAGGACTGGCTCGGCCGGCAGAGCGACTCGCACACGATCACGCTGACGATCGGCGGCGACACGATCGAGCTCAGCAAGGCGACCGCGGACGAGCGCGCGCGGCTGGTCGACGCCTTCGTCCAGCGGCACACCAAGAGCTAGCCCGTGGCCCGGCGCGTAGCGCTGCTGGTTGCCACCGACCGGCACGACGATCCCGGCCTGCGCCGGCTCACCGCGCCGGCCGCGGACGCCGAGGCGCTGGCCGCCGTGCTGCGCGACCCCGAGATCGCCGGGTTCGAGGTGACCGTGCTGGTCAACCAGCCCCACCACGTGGTCGGGCCCGCCATCGGCGACCTCTACCGCGACCGCCGCCGCGACGACGTCACCCTCCTCTACTTCACCGGCCACGGCCTCAAGGACGACCACGGCCGCCTCTACCTCGCCACCACCAACACCCGCCGCGACAGCCTGCTGTTCACCTCCGTACCGGCCGAGCAGATCGACCAGGCCATGGAGGGCAGCACCTCGCGGCAGAAGATCCTCATACTGGACTGCTGTTACAGCGGCGCGTTCCCGTCCGGACGGGCCGTGAAGGCCGACGACGAGGTGCACGCGCTGGAGCGGTTCCAGGGCCGCGGCCGCACCGTGCTCACCGCCTCGGACTCGACCCAGTACTCCTTCGAGGGCGACCGCGTCACCGGCTCCGCCACCCGCTCCGTCTTCACCCATCACCTGGTCCAGGGCCTGCGCACGGGCGACGCCGACCTCGACGCCGACGGCGACATCACCGTCGACGAGCTCTACAGCTACGTCCACGACAAGGTCGTCGAGGAGCAGCCCCGGCAACGCCCCAAGAAGCAGACCGACGTCGAGGGGCGCGCCGTCATCGCCCGCAACGTCGCCTGGACGCTGCCCGGCTACCTGCACAACGCCATCCTCAGCCCGATCGCCACCGACCGGCTCGGCGCCCTCGACGGCCTGGTCCACCTGCACCGCGTCGGCAACCCCTCGGTCCGCGAGCAGGTCACCGCAGAGATCGAACGGCTCACGCGCGACGACAGCCGTGCCGTCTCGGCGGCGGCGGCAACGCGGCTGGCGACTATGCGACCACCCGCTCCTGAGGAGCCCGCCCCCGAGCCGCTCCCCGAGGCCGAAGCGTCCGCAGAGGTCGCACCCACCCCGGAGCCGCCCGAGCCGGACCACGCCGGTCGGCCGTGGCGGTGGCGCCGTCCGCGGCCCGTGATCATCATCGGGGCCGCGGTGGCGGCCGTCGGCACGGCGGTCGCGCTGGCGCTCACCGCGCTGACCCCGACGGGCTACCCGTCGACCGGGCCGATCGCCACCGTGGTCGACACCGTCGCGGTCGGCGACGCGCCGCCGGGATCGACTTCTTCGGTGACGGCGGCCTCGCCGTCGTCGCGATCGGGTCCGGTTTCGCGCTGCTGGAGATCGGCGCGAACACCAACACCCTCATCGGCACCGAGGACATACCGGGCACCGGCACCGACGTCGTCGTCGTGCCCGGCGGCGCCCGGACCTACGTGGCCACCAGCGAGGGGGCCACCGCGTTCGACACCAGCGGGCCGCTCGCGGACAACATCGGGACCGTCGTGTCAGGGACCGAGGTGTTCGCCATGGCCGCCGTCGCGAACGGCACGGGAGTGCTGCTGGCGACCGAGGCCGGGGTTGTCGTCGTGGACCCCGTGCGCGGCCGGACCGTCGACACGATCCCGATGCTTGGCCAGAAGTTCGGCATGGCGACCAACCCGCGCACGCCGCGCGCCTATGTGGCGAACGCCGACGTCAACGCGGTCACCGTGCTCGACACCGAGACCAACGCCGTCGTCGACACGATCCTGACCGGCGCGTACACGTCCGACGTCGCGATCTCGTCGGACGGCGCGCGCGGCTACGTCGCGCAGCAGAACGCCGTCGCGGTGTTCCGGACCGACACCAACACGGTGGTCAGCACGATCCAGGTACCGGGCGGCGGCATCCTGACCGACGTCGCCGTCACCCCGGACGGCCGGCGCGCCTACGTGATCGGCGGAAGCCGCGTGTTCGCGATCGACGTCACGAACGCCGCCGTGCTCGGCAACCTGATGGTCGCGCCCGGCGGCGGAACCCTCGGCGACATCGCCATCCACCCCGACGGCGCCGCGCCTACGTGACGACGCTGTCCGCCGACACCCTCACGGTGCTCGACCTCACCGCCGGCGCCTGAGCACCGCCCGGTTGACCAGCACGAACCCGGCGACCAAGGTCTGCGCCCCCAGCCACGCGACGCCGACGCCCGTCACGCCCATGACCGGCAGCAGCACCACCGTGCCGATCACGACCAGCGCCGCGAGCACGGCCGGCAGGGCGACCTGCACCGCGCCCCTGCGCTGCACGCGGGCCACCCACACCGTGGTCTGCGTGACCACGTTGGGGATCGCCGAGAGGGCGAGCAGGGCCAGCAGCAGCGCACCGCTGTCGGCGTACTCCTGCCCGAAGAGCCACAGGATCAGGTACGCCCCCGGCGCGATCACGATCACGGCCGGGACCAGCAGCGTCATCGCCTTGACGATCATGCTGCGCACGGCCGAGTCGAGCGTGGACGGGTCGGCCGAGAGGTGCGCGACGAGCGACTGCCCCATGCCGTTGATGATCAGGTAGAGGGCCAGTGCGATCTGCCAGGCGATGTTGTAGGTCGCGTTGGCCTCCGGGCCGGCCACGGCCAGCACGACGAGCGGGAGCCCGAAGGTCGCGAACTGCCAGCAGACGTTGCCCGCGTAGTCGTACCGGATGAAGCCAGCGACGTCGCGCATCGTGACGGGCGGCTCGACCTGGGTGCCGCGCTCCGGGCCGGGCGGCGCGTTGCGGTGCAGCCACAGCGACACCCCGACGACGCAGACGACGGTGCCGACGACCCAGGAGATCGCGATGCCGCTCTGGGTGGCCATCAGCGCGGCGACGCCGAGCAGGACGATCTTGAGCACGGAGAAGACGAAGTTCTTCACCGGCACCGCGGTGGCCCGCTTGATGGCGGCGAGCGTCGAGTCCTGGACGACGAAGAGCGTCCAGACCGGCGTGCTGACGACGAAGAACACGAACAGCGCCGGGTGCCCGACGGCCGCCACGAGGTCGGGCGCCCACAGCGGGGCACCCGCGGCGAACACGAGCCCGAAGAGCACACCCGCGGTGATCGCGGCCGCGTTGCAGCGCCGGATGAGCGGGCGCGCCCAGGAACCCGCGACCGGGACGAACCGCAGCATCGCGTTGCCCAGGTTGAGGTGCGACGCGGTGCCGAGCAGCATCATCGTGGAGATCACGGCCGAGTTGAGGCCGACCGTCGCGTGGTCGAACATCCGCGCGGCGACCACCCAGTACAGCAGCCCGATCGCCGACGTCAGCCCCGAGCTCAGGACCAGCGCCATCCCGTCGCGGTGCTGCGGGGACCGCCACCCCTTCAACAGCGCCATCGGGCCGCGCCCGCCGCCGCCCGGCGCGGCTCGGTGGCCGGGGCCGCCGGCGCGCGGAGGGCACCGGCATGGGCATCGTCTGCTGGTCGACCGGGTTGAACGGGTTGACCGGCGGGACGGGGACCGTGGGTGTGTCGAAGGGGTGCGAAGTACTCATCCGCGATCTGCCGCCGACCCTGCTCTCGAATGGTCCAGGTGCGTGACGTCCGCCCCGTTGACGGCCGGGCCACCGGCGCTGGTGGTCCCCTCCGGCTCCTCGGCGGGAAGTGGGGTGTTGCCGAGGATGATGTCGGCCGCCTTCTCCGCGATCATCATCGTCGGCGCAAGGGTATTCGCGTTGGTCAGGGAGGGCATCACCGAGGCGTCGACGACCGCCAGGCCCTCCAGCCCGTGCACGAGCATGGTGTCCGGGTCGACCACGGCGTCGGGGCCGCGGCCCATGCGCGCGCTGCACGCGAGGTGGTAGCCGGTGCGGGCGGTGCGCCGCACCCAGTCGAGGATCTCCTCGTCGGTGTCGACGTCCGGGCCGGGGAGCGTCTCGCCCGCGTCCAGGTGCGCGAACGCGGGCTGCCCGAGCAGCGCGCGGGCCCGCCGGATCGCCTCGACCCAGCGCGCCTTGTCCTTCGTGCCGGTCAGGAAGTTGATGACGATCTCGGGGTGCGCCGCGGGGTCGCGCGACACCGCCTTGACGGAGCCGCGGGCGCGGACTGCATGACGCCGACGTGCATCTGGTAGCCGTGCGCGCTCAGCTCGACGGACTCCTCGGCGCTCTGCATCGCGAGCGGGGCGAGCAGGAACATGAGGTCGGGCTCGCCCTCGGCGAGGTCGCTGTGCAGGAACCCGCCGGCCTGCATCGGGTTGCGGGCGCGTGGCCCTTGCCGAACAGCACCGCGTCGAGCACCAGGCCGGGCCAGTTCACCTTGTTGCGGATCTGCGCGAGCGACACCGGCTGGGCGCACTTGTGCTGCACGTGGACGGCCAGGTGGTCCTGCAGGTTCTGCCCGACGCCGGGCAGGTGGTGCACCAGCGGGATGCCGAGGTCGCGCAGGTGCTCCCGGTCGCCGACGCCGGAGAGCTGCAGGACCTGCGGGGTGCCGATCGCGCCGCCGCTGAGGACGACCGTGCCGGCGCGGACCTGCATCTCGGCGCCGTCGCGGCCGCGGTACCGGACGCCGACGGCGCGCCGGCCCTCGAACTCGACCTGCGTGGTGAGCGCGTGGCAGCGCACGACGAGGTTGTCGCGGGCCCGCACCGGGTGCAGGTACGCCTGCGCGGCGGACGCGCGGCGACCGGCGTGCACGGCCTGGTCCAGCGGGGAGAAGCCCTGCTCGGCGCAGTCGTTCAGGTCGTCGACGACCGGGTAGCCGCTTTGCCGGGCGGCCTCGAAGAACGCCTCGAAGATCGGGCCCTGCGCCGGGCCGCGGTGCAGGGTCTGCGGGCCGGTGCGGCCGCGGGTGGTGCCGAGCGGCTCGTCGATGCAGCCCTCCAGCCTGCGGAAGTACGGCAGGCAGTGCGCGTGGGACCAGTCCTTCGCGTCGGCCTCGACGCCCCACCGGTCGTAGTCCGCGCCGGCCCCGCGCTCGTAGATCATCCCGTTGATGCTGCTGGAGCCGCCGAGCACCTTGCCCCGCGGATGGTGCAGCGTGCGGCCGTCGAGGCCGGGCTCCGGCCGCGACTCGTACATCCAGTCGAAGCGCGGGTTGCCGACCGGGAAGCCCATCGCGAGCGGGAGCTGGATGCGCAGGTCCCACCAGTAGTCCGGCGCACCCGCCTCGAGGAGCAGCACCCTGTTGGCGGGATCGGCACTCAGCCGGTTGGCGAGGATGCAACCGGCCGGGCCGCCCCCCACGATCACGTAGTCGAATGCGGCTCCCGCCGTCGTGCCCCTCACGCCCATCAACCCCTTGCCCGCGCGGCCTGCGCGGGCGGTCCCGGCCCGATCCGTTCGTGCCCTGAC
This sequence comes from Pseudonocardia sp. CNS-139, assembly GCA_001942415.1. GTDB lineage: Bacteria > Actinomycetota > Actinomycetes > Mycobacteriales > Pseudonocardiaceae > Pseudonocardia. The sequence continues at coordinate 10,351 of MKJX01000023.1, read as the reverse complement.
GGATCGGAGTGCCAACAAGTGGCGCCGAGCATGGCAGCCGTTTCCTGTGGGGACGCCAAGGATCGAGGTCGGGGGGCGGGTCCGGCGGGCACCCCGAATTCGATCAACGAACCGGGCCGGATCAACCGGACGTCCTTCCCGCGAATGGCGAAACCGGATATTCCGCGGGAACCGTCGCGATCGCACCTCCGCGGTCATCGAACCGGTGGAGCCGGCCGGCCGGCTCCGGGTAGCGTCGCCGATCGAGATCGCGATACATCTCGGGAAGACCGACTCCCCCGTCGACCGGAAGCTGGTGGGTGATGAACCGCCCCGCGGGTGACGTCGGCGAGTCGGACTCCCGCGCCCGCGCGGCCCGCACCAAGCGCAACCGCACCCGCGCCGCTCTGCTCAACGCGGCGGGCACCGCCTTCGCGACGCAGAGCTGGGCCGCCACCCGCGTCGAGGACGTCGCCGAGGCCGCCGGGGTGAGCGCGGCGACGGCCTACAACCACTTCCCGACGAAACACGCGCTGGTCGCCGCGGTGTTCGCGCCGCACCTCACGGGCCTCGTCGCGCAGGCCGAACGGGACGTCGCCGCCGGGCGCCCGATGGTCGAGGCGCTGTCCGAGCAGCTCAGCGCGCTGGCCCGGCTGAGCTACCGGCACCGCGGGCTGATGGCCGCGTTCACCTCGGCCGTGTTCGAGTACACGATCCGGGTCGGCGGGCTGGCCGACCCCACCGACGAGGGCGACCCGCGCGTGATCGCTCCCCTGCTGGAGACCGTTCTGCTGCTCGTGCGGCACGGCCAGGCGACCGGTGAGCTGCGCGGGCAGCCGTCGGCCGCCGACATCAGCGGCGTGATCATGAACCTGCTGATGATCCGGTCGATCAACCGCCCGGACGAGGACCCGGCACGCGGCGCCGAACTGCTCCGCACCGTGCTGTTCGGCGCGCTGTGCCCCGAGCTGCTGGTGCGGGAGGAGCTGGACGACGCCGCGCCGTCCGCCTGACCCGGGACCCGCTCCCCCGGGCCGGGCGGCCGCGGTCACGCGGGGGAGCCCGCCGGGCGGGTCGGGAACGGCGACACCCGGTCCCGGCCCGCGTCGGGCACGGCGACCGGCCGCCGGGTGCCCCACGGCTCGGCGGGAAGCGGGGTGTTGCCGAGCACGATGTCGGCGGCCTTCTCGGCCATCATCATCACCGGCGCGTAGGTGTTGGAGTTCGGCAGCACCGGCATGAGCGACGCGTCGACGACGCGCAGCCCCTCCAGGCCGTGCACGCGCAGCGTCCGCGGGTCGACCACGGCGTCGTCGTCGAGGCCCATCTTGGCCGTGCACGCGGGGTGCAGACCGGTCTGCGCGACCCGCTCGACCCACTCGATGACCTGGTCGTCGGTCTGCTTGTCCGAGCCGGGCAGGATCTCGCCGGCGTCGTACGGTGCGAAGGCCGGCTGCGACAGCAGCTCGCGGCCCAGCCGGACGGCCGAGACCCAGCGGCGCCGGTCGTTCGCGCCCGTCAGGTAGTTGAAGCGGATCGCCGGGTAGCGGCGGGGGTCCGTGGAGATGACCTCGACGGTGCCGCGCGACTCCGAGCGCATCACGCCGACGTGCAGCTGGTAGCCGTGCGCCTTGGGGTCGAGCGCCTCCTCCTCGCTGGCCATGGCCAGCGACGCGAACATCATCATGATGTCCGGGAACGGCTCGGAGTCGCCGCTGCGCAGGAAGCCGACGCCCTGCATCGGGTTGTACGAGCCCGGCCCGTTGCCCATCAGCAGGGACTGCCCGATGATCAGCGGCCAGTTCAGCTTGTTCTTGACGCCCACCGCGGACACCGGCTTGGACGCCGCGTGCTGCATGTGCACGCCCAGGTGGTCCTGCAGGTTCTTCCCGACCCCGCCCAGCTCGTGGACCATGTCGATGCCCAGCGGCTCCAGCAGGGCCGGGTCGCCGACGCCGGACAGCTGCAGCACCTGCGGGGTGTTGATCGCGCCGCCGCAGAGGATGATCTCGCGGGCGCGGACGCGGGTGACGGCGCCGTTGTGGTCCTGGTAGACCACGCCGGTGGCGCGCGCGCCCTCGAAGACGATCTTGGCGACGAGCGCCCGGCAGCGGATCTCCAGGTTCTGCCGGGAACGGATCGGGCGCAGGTAGGCGTCGGCGGCCGACTCGCGGCGGCCGTGGCGGACCGCCTGGTCCAGCCGCGAGAAGCCCTCCTGGTGGACGTCGTTGACGTCCGACACGACCTCGTGGCCGGCCTGGGCGGCGGCGGCGAAGAACGCGGCGAAGAGCGGGCCGTCGGCCGGGGCGCGCTCCAGCGAGTGCGGGCCGAAGCGGCCGCGCGTGGTGCCGCCCGGCTCGTCGCGGCGGTTCTCCAGCTTGCGGAAGTAGGGCAGGCAGTGCGCGGCGTCCCAGGCCTGCATGCCGGGAGCGTCGGCCCAGCCGTCGTAGTCGGAGGGGTTGCCGCGCTGGTAGACCATCCCGTTGATGCTGCTGGAGCCACCGAGCACCTTGCCGCGCGGCTGCCGCATCCGGCGCTGCTGCATGGCGGGCTCGGGCTCGGTCTCGTAGCACCAGTCGTAGGCGGGGTTGCTGACCGGGAAGCCCATGGCGAGCGGCAGGTGCACGGGCAGGTCCCACCAGTGGTCGTACCGGCCGGCTTCGAGCACCAGCACCTTCGTCCGCGGGTCGGCGGTGAGCCGGTTCGCGAGCACGCTGCCCGCGGAGCCGCCGCCCACGATGACGAAGTCGAACTCCCCCGTGTTGATGCCACCTGCGTTCATGCCATGACCTGCTCTCGGTGTGACCGATGGAGTGATGCTTCCCCAGGCAACGTCGCCCCGTTTTCCTACTGCGTGTAGAGGATGCGGTCGCTGCCGCACTCTAACGGGGGTGCAACCTCTGTTGCGCACGGGCCGGGCGCCCCCGCCGATCGACGCTGATCAGATGCCCGCCCCGATCGAACAGGAAGATCGGAACGTTCCGTCACCGGGGGCGACACCCGCCCGTCACCCGGCCGTCCCGGCCGCGGCGCCCCGGATGGCAGACTCTGAACGGGCCTGCCGGACGAGCAGGCGGAAGGGTGCCCGAGCCGTCCGATGGAGTTCCGGTCCGCCTACCGCCACGGCTTCGCACGCGTCGCGGCGTGCACGATCCGCACCTCGATCGCCCGGCCCGCCGCCAACGCCGACGCCGTGCTCGCCGCCGCCCGCGAGTGCCACGACGAGGGCGTCGCGGTCGCGGTGTTCCCCGAGCTGACGCTCTCGGGCTACTCGCTCGAGGACGTCCTCATGCAGGACACGCTGCTCGACGCCGTCGAGGACGCGCTGGTGCAGGTCGTGGTGGCGTCGGCGGACCTGCTGCCGGTGCTGGTCGTCGGGGCCCCGCTGCGCCACCGCCACCGCATCTACAACACCGCCGTGGTGATCCACCGCGGCCGCGTGCTGGGGGTCGCGCCGAAGTCGTACCTGCCGACGTACCGGGAGTTCTACGAGCGTCGCCAGGTCGCCGCGGGCGACGACGCCGGCGGCACGATCCGGATCGGCGCCGGCCGGCTACCGGGCGCGACGGGGGTGCCGTTCGGCCCGGACCTGCTGTTCGCCGCGCAGGACGTGCCCGGCCTCGTGCTGCACGTCGAGGTCTGCGAGGACATGTGGGTGCCGGTGCCGCCGAGCGCGGAGGCGGCGCTCGCCGGCGCACGGTGCTGGCCAACCTCTCCGGCAGCCCGATCACCGTGGGCCGCGCCGACGACCGCAAGCTGCTGTGCCGCTCGGCGTCGGCCCGGTGCCTGGCCGCGTACGTCTACGCGGCGGCCGGCGAGGGCGAGTCCAGCACGGACCTGTCGTGGGACGGCCAGACCATGGTCTACGAGAACGGCGTGCTGCTGGCCGAGACCGACCGGTTCCCGCAGGGCCCGCGGCACGCGGTGGCCGACGTCGACCTCGACCTGCTGCGCGCCGAGCGGGTCCGGATGGGCACGTTCGACGACAACCGCCGCCACCACGCCGCGCGCGTCGGCGCGTTCCGCGAAATCGGGTTCCGGCTCGACCCGCCGGGCACCGACATCGGCCTGCACCGTGTGGTGGAGCGGTTCCCGTTCGTCCCGGCCGACGAGACCCGGCTGGAGCAGGACTGCTACGAGGCCTACAGCATCCAGGTCTCCGGGCTGGAGCAGCGGCTGCGCGCGATCGGGCAGCCCAAGGTCGTCATCGGCGTCTCGGGCGGGCTGGACTCGACGCACGCGCTGATCGTCGCGGCGCGGGCGATGGACCGCGAGGGCCGGCCGCGCAGCGACATCCTCGGGTTCACGATGCCCGGCTTCGCCACCGGCGCGCACACCAAGGGCAACGCCACCCGGCTGGCCGAGGCGCTCGGCATCACGTTTACCGAGCTGGACATCACCGAGACCGCGCAGCTCATGCTGCGCAACCTCGGGCACCCGTTCGCGCACGGCGAGCCGGTCTACGACGTGACGTTCGAGAACGTGCAGGCCGGGCTGCGCACCGACTACCTGTTCCGGGCGGCCAACCAGCGCGGCGGCATCGTGCTCGGCACCGGCGACCTCTCCGAGCTGGCACTGGGCTGGTCGACCTACGGCGTCGGCGACCAGATGTCGCACTACAACGTCAACGGCGGCGTCCCGAAGACGCTGATCCAGCACCTCATCCGCTGGGTGGCGGCGTCCGGCCAGTTCGACCCGGAGGTCGGCGAGGTGCTGCGGTCGGTGCTCGACACCGAGATCACGCCCGAGCTCGTGCCGGCCGGCGACGGCGAGGTCGTGCAGAGCAGCGAGGCCACGGTCGGCCCGTACAGCCTGCAGGACTTCACGCTCTACTACGTGCTGCGCCACGGCTTCCGGCCGTCGAAGGTCGCGTTCCTCGCCTGGCACGCCTGGCACGACGCGGCCCTCGGCGACTGGCCGGCCGGCTTCCCCGCCGACAAGCGCCCGGCGTACTCGCTCGCGGAGATCCGCCGCTGGCTCGCGGTGTTCGCGAAGCGCTTCTACGGGTTCAGCCAGTTCAAGCGCTCGGCGCTGCCGAACGGGCCCAAGGTCGCCGCGGGCGGGTCGCTCTCGCCGCGCGGCGACTGGCGGGCCCCGTCGGACATGTCGGCGCAGATCTGGCTGGACGAGATCGAGCGCGAGGTGCCGGCCGGCTAGGCGAGCCGCCGCAGCGCGGTGTCGAGGTCGTCGAGCAGGCCGAACGCCGACGTGTACGAGCTCGGCAGGAAGAACGTGGTGCCGAAGAGGCGCCCGCCGGCCACCGCGGGCAGCGCCTGGAACGCGGGCTGGGCGAACAGCGCCGGGCCGAGGTTCGCCGGGCTGCCGTCGGCGTTGGTGTAGTAGAGGATCGCGTCGGCGTCGCGCAGGGCGCCGGCCTCCTCCAGCGACACCGTCTGCCGTCCACCGGTCACGGCGGCGGAGCCGGCCGCGAACCGCACGCCGCGTCGGCGAGCACGGCACCCGTGGACGAGCCCGGCCCGTAGAGCCAGAACGCGCCCGGTTCGAAGCCGCCCTGCAGGATCGCGAACCGGGTGCGCTCCAGCACCGCGGCGTGCTGCTGCGCGATCGCCCGGGCGCGGGCCGTGTAGCGACCCGCGAGCGGGTCGAGCACGCCGGTGCGGTTGACGGCGTCGGCGGTCTCGTCCGTGAGCTCGCGCCAGATGGTCGGCGAGCCGGTGAACGGTAGCAGGACGGTCGGCGCGATCCGGCTCAGCCGGTCCAGCGGCGCCTGCTGCGCGTCGATGCCGAGGATCAGGTCGGGCGTGAGGGACGCGATCCGCTCCAGGTCGAGCGCGCCGCCCGCGCTGCCGCCGGAGACCTTGGGGATCGCCGCCCAGCGCTGCCGGTAGGCCGCCAGGATGTACTGCTCGCCCGGGTCGTAGACACCCACGGGGTCCGTGCCGAGGTCGAACATCGCGTCCTGGGTGAAGGTGCTGATCGTCACCACGCGCTGCGGGTTCACCGGGATCTGCACGACCGCGTCCCCGACCCGGAAGTCGCGGCTCACCGGCGGTGCGGGCGCCTGCGGGCCGGCCCCGCAGGCCGCGAGCGTGACGAGCCCGAGCCCGCCGGCCAGGAACGCCCGCCGATCCACCGAACAGCGCATACCGGTCACCCTCCTCGATTAGCTGACGCTAACCTAATCTCTTGCTCTGAAGATCGGCGGAGGGGGGCCGGGGATGGTGCGACGGTTGCTGGGGGCCACGGCGGCGGCGCTGGCGGTGCTGGTCACGGGGGCGTGCGGCGGGGCCGCACCCGCACCGGAGGGGCCGGCCGACGCCGGCGCGGGCTTCCCGCGCACGGTGGTGCACGCGATGGGCGAGACCGTGGTCCCGGAGCGCCCGCAGCGGGTGGTGGCGCTGGACAACACGCTGTCGGGCGCGTGCTGGCGCTGGGCACCGAGCTCGTCGGCTACACCACGCTGCAGGCCGCCGACGAACCGCTCCCCGGGTACCTGGGTGCCGACGCGCAGCGGTTCGGCGCGAACGCCGTACCGGTGGGGATGCTGACCAGCCCCAGCCTGGAGGCGATCGCCGCGCTCGACCCGGACGCATCCTCTCCGCGAGCGTGCGCCACGCCGACATCTACGAGCAGCTCAGCCGCATCGCGCCCACCGTCTTCTCCGAGACCACCGGCCCGACGTGGAAGGAGAACCTGCGGCTCGCCGGGCGCACGCTCGGCGCCGAGCAGCGGGCCGAGGACACGATCACCGCGTACGAGCAGCGGGCGCAGCGGGTCGCGACGCGGTCCGCGCGGCCACCGGCGGCACACCGTCGGTCTCGGTCGTACGGTTCGTCGACGGGCCGGCCCGGCTCTACACCGAGCGCACCTACTCCGGCGTGGTGCTGGCCGACGCGGGCCTGGACCGGCCGCCGTCGCAGCAGGGCGGCGAGCAGACCAGCTCGGGCCAGGTCGAGCTGAGCGAGGAGCGCATCCTCGACGCCGACGCCGACCACATCTTCGTCACGACCTACCCGGACCCGGCCGGCGCGTCGGCAGTGGCGCGCGACCGGTTCGCGGCGAACCGCTGTGGGCCCGGCCTCACCGGCCAGGTGCACGAGGTGGCGGACCTGACCTGGATGAGCGCGGTCGGCATCCACGGCGCGCACGCGATCCTGGACGACCTCGCCACGACGTTCGGCGTGGACCCGGCCCGGTCCTAGGACTCAGCCCGCCGCGACGGGGAGCACCAGCCGGCTGCTCCCGTCCAGCGTCACCGTGCGCTGGGACGGGCGGGTGCGCGTGCTGCCGGCGGCGGGCTCGCCGGTGCCGAGGTTGCGGGCGAAGCGCGGGTGCGCGCCACCCGAGACCTGCAGCCGGATGCGGTGCCCGGCCGGGAACCGGTGGGCCAGCGCGTCCAGCCGGATGTGCACGACCTCCGGCCGGTCCGCGCCGGTCAGCCGCGCGAAACCGTCCGCGAGGTTGCGCGAGCGGCCGTGCGGGTCGACGTCGCAGATCCGGACGAACAGGTCGGCGTGCGGGTTGTCGGAGCCGTGCGCGACCTCGACGACCGGCACGCCGACGACCTCCAGGTCGGCCGCGAGCGGCTCGCCCGTGAAGAGGAGGACGTCCGGGCGGGCCTCCAGCGCGCGGTTGTCGCGCACGCCGGCGTCCGCGATGAGCACCCGGCCGCCGACCGCGGGCGTGGGGTGCTCGGGGTCGTAGACGAACTGCGCGGTGCCGCCGTCGGTGGGCGCGGCCGCGGCCAGCCCGCCGCAGCGCACCGCGCCGGCCGTCAGGAAGAGCACGTGGTCGTCGGCGGGCGGCGGCCACTCCGGCAGCCCGCGCCAGCCGCCGTCCGCGCCGGTCACCTGGATGCGGACGGGCGCGGCGCGGCGGCGACCCGGCCGGCCGGCGACGTGCTCGCCGAGCCAGTCGAGCGTCTCGCGGGCGGTCTCGGCGCCGGCCCGCGACGCGATGTCCATGTGCGTCCAGGCGCCCATCGTGAGCGCGACGTCGAGGCCGCGCCGGTGCAGGTGGACGTACTGCTCCAGGGTCTGGTCGGCGAACAGGTCGTACCAGCCGCCGATGATCAGCACCGGCACCTGCACGCGGTCGAGCGCCGCGTCGAGCCTGGTGGGCAGCCAGTACGGGTCGGACGGGTCGTCGCGGCTCACCCAGTCCCGGTACCAGGGCGCGCGGCCGGCCAGCACGGTCTCGCCCGCGTCCGCGAGCGGCAGGCCGTCGTAGCCGGGGCGCAGCCGCCGGTCGCGGGTGGCCATGCGCACCACGCTGCGCAGGACGCCCGGGTCCTCCTGGTTCGCGACCATCTCCGCCCAGCCCAGGAAGTCGCCCAGCGAGAACGCGCCCGGCCCGTGGGTGGCCCGGTTGAAGTCGTGCGGGCCGACCGAGACCACGGCCGTGCGCAGCTCGGGCGGCGGGTCCATGAGCAGCGCCCACTGCGTGAACCCGAGGTAGGACGGGCCGAGCGTGGCCAGCCGCCCGTCGAACCACTCCTGCTGCCGCAGCCACGCCACGGTGTCCTGGCCGTCGTCGGCCTCGCGGAGCATCGGCTGGAACCGGTCGCCCGAGCCGAACGTGCCGCGGCAGCTCTGCAGCAGCACGTGGTAGCCGCGGTCGGCGTAGAGGCGCACGCCCAGCGCGAACGCGCCGCCGCGCCCGTACGGGCCGCGGACCAGGATCGTGCCCTGCGCCGGGGTGTGCGCGGGGGCGTAGTGGTCGGCGAGCAGCTCGACGCCGTCGCGCATCGGGATGCGCAGCCCGCGCGTCACCGTGTAGCCGGTGGCCGGGGGCAGCCGCCAGAGCGCGCCGAGCGCGCGGTCGGCGAGGCGCGCGCCGCGCCGGCGGGACGGATCCGCCCGGGGCCGGGCCGGTCGGGGCGGTCGTCAGCTCGCTGGTCCGCATGCCTCCAGACTGGCCCGCGCCGCCGCGTCGCGTCCAGGTGATCTCACCCGGGCGGGCCCTCGCACGGGGGGTGTGCCGCCGTGGGCGTCCCGGGACGCTGCGGTTGGGGAGGTGTGCGATGGGGACCTCACGGGACGCACTGCGCAGGCGGGCGCGCCGGATCACGGCGTTCGGCCGGGGGCTGCTCGCACTCGACACGCCACCGGCCGCGCTCGCGGTGCGGCTGCGCGCGGCCGCGGTGGTGCCCACGGCGGCCGCGGCCGCCGCCTACCGCGCGACGCTGCTCGCCACCCCGGAGCTGGACGCGCAGGTCAGCGGCGTGGTGCTGCCCCCGTGGGACCTGCGGTGCCCGCCCGGCGTGCTCGCCGCGTCCGGGCCGACATCGGGTTCGAGCCGTTCGGCGCCGACCCGGCCGAGGTCGTCACGTCCGGGCTCGACGGGCTGGCCGCGCGGCTGCGGAGGTTCCGCGACGAGGGCGCGGCGTTCGCCGTGTGGGGCACCTCCGCCGGGGCGGCCGGGCGCCCCACCACCCGCGCCGTCGTCGCCGACGCGTCCGCGGCCGCCCGGTTCGCCGCCGCCGCCAGGACGTCGGGCTGGTGCCCGTCGTCCGGGTGGCACCCGGCTGCGGCACCGGGTCCACGTCGGGCTGGTGCCCGTCGTCCGGGTGGGCACCCGGCTGCGGCACGGGTCCACGGCGCAGCGCCGCGAGGTGCGGGCGGCCGCCGTGCTGGTGGTGTGCGCGGCCGCCGTCGAGCTGGACGTCGACCTGCCCGCCCTGGTGCTGAGCACCACCGTCGAGCCGGACGACGACGGTGTGCTGTTCACCGCGCTCCCCGCCGCGCTCGGCGGGGTCGCGGTCGGGCCGTCGCTCGACGCGGTGCGCACGCCGCCGGCGTGCCCCGTCACGTTCTACGCAGGGCGGGCCGTGACGTGGCCCGCCCTGCGTGCCTGGCGCGGCGACCCGGGCGCGGCGCGGGCCGGCCAGGAGGCGCTGCGCGGCGGGCTCGCGGCGGCCGCGTCGTGACGCCCGTGCCGCCGGCCGCGCTGGTCGCGGCGGGCGGGCTGCTCCTCGTCGACCAGAGCGACGAGGAGCTTCTCGCCGTGCTCGCGGCGGCCCGCGCGCCGGCCACGCCCGCGCACGCCGACGGCCTGCGCACCCTGGTGCTGAGCGCGCCCGGGCTCGCGCGGGTGGTCGGCGGCGTGGTCGCGCGGGCGGACGCGACGTCGCCGCTGCCGGCCGGGCGGCCCGGCCGGACGGCCGTCGCCGCGTCCGTGGTGGAGCGGCCGCAGGCCGACCCGGCGACGGGCGCGCGGTTCGTGCGGGTCGTCGCGGAGCCGGCCGCGGCGGCCTGCCGGGCGGCGGCCGGCCTGCGCGCCGGGCTGACCCCGCTCGTCGAGTGCGCCGTCCCGGCCGCGACCGGGAGGGCCTCGTCGAGTGCGCCGTCCCGGCCGCGACCGGGAGGGCCTCGGCGACGCCGAACGGGCGCACACCGCCGCCGTCGCCGCG